>JAQWHD010000046.1 GCA_029237915.1 Thalassotalea sp.
CAGTTTTTGAATACGGGCAGCAAACTCAGCCTCAGTTACACCATCACGCTGCGCTTTTTGCGGCGTAATACCAGTAACCATACAAGCACCAGGATTAGGCAAGTAATCTGATGGCGGTTGACAGTAAAACATTTCTGGCTCGCCAATAATGTTTAAATCAAGATCGGTGCGTATACCGGCAAATTGCGAAGGTTTATCAAGCTTAGGGGATATCCCCCAAGTCTCATAATCGTGCCAAAAAATAGTTGGCTGGTTTGTGGTGTTTGTTGAAGTTTTATTATTGGTCATTATGTTCTTATAAAACAATTGTTGTCTGTGTAATACCAAGTTAATTAGTCAAATTGGTATAATATTCAAAAAATAACTTTAGCATAGAGCAGAAACAAAATCCCTGAAATCAAAGAATTTAAAACTCTACTCCAAGTATTACTAGTAGTCTTCATCTTGTTGTTGTTCAGACATGTATTGATTGACGGCATCCATGGCTTCTTTAAATGAAAATCCCCTGGCAACAAGATACTGCTGGGCTTTCACTTTCATTTTAAAATCATCTATGGGTTTATCTTTAAACTTTCTTGATACCAGCTCTAGTGCTTTATCTGAATAGTCAGCCTCGTTAAGTTTTTCACTTACTTGCTCGATAAGGTTTTTTGGAAATTGTTTCTCGTATAACTTTTGCTTTATTTTATTAATGCCTATTTTCTTCTGCAACAGTGACTCGGTAATGCGTTCTATGTACCTAGCATCATTTACATAATCCATATCGATTAACTTTTTAATGCAGTCACTAACTAATTCAGGATGTTCATTAAATTTAAAGTTTAACTTTTGAGTAAGGCGAGCAAGTGTCTGATCGGCTCGTTGTAAAAGCCACACTGAGTAACTGAAGATCCGCTCGGGTGTTACTGGATATTCTTTCTTAATTGCTTTTTTCTTCCATGTATAAGCCATAGTTGTTAGTCCAAAACAAATGTTAAAAGGTTAATGTTGTAGGTTTGGCGTCTTTTTATAAACCTGTGAAGCAGCTAGAGGCTACTAATTTTACCAAAGTAACAAAGTATACTATACACCAAGTTAATTATTGAGAAAGTAAAAAGCCAGTTCATAAAAACTGGCTTTTGTATTTTACTATTTTAAAGTAGGGCTTAGTCTATTTTTTATTATGCTCAATGATGTCATCAACAATGAGTTTTTCTTGCTCTAAAGTCTCTGTATCAGCTTTAGCTTTAGGTAGTAATAGATTCAGTGCTATTGCAATAACGCCACATAAGCTTACGCCTTGCAAATTGAAGTCACCGTTACCAATAGACATGCCGCCGATCCCAAATACTAGGGTAGTAGAAACAATGACTAGATTTCGTTGCTCAGCTAAATCTACTTTGGCTTTTACCAAAATATTCATACCTACGCCGGCGATAGAGCCAAATAATAAGATCATTATGCCACCCATCACTGGTGCTGGTATGGTTTGCAGTGCAATACCAAACTTAGCAACAAAGGCTAACACTATGGCAAAGAATGCTGCCCAAAGCATAATTACTGGGTTAAACATTTTAGTTAACATTACTGCGCCGGTAACTTCTGAATAGGTAGTGTTTGGTGGGCCGCCAAATAATGATGCTAACGATGTTGCTAAGCCATCGCCAAGTAGGGTGCGATGTAAACCTGGTTTTTTCAGATAGTTTTTACCTGTCACATTACTGATAGCCAATATATCGCCGACATGCTCAACCGCTGGGGCAATCGCTACTGGTAACATAAACAAAATGGCCGCTAGATTAAATTCTGGTGCAGTAAAGTTAGGTACGGCAAACCAAGTAGTTTGGCTAACTGTTTGAGTATCAACCATGCCCATAAAGTAGGCTACGATATAACCAACAATAACGCCGGCTAAAATAGGAATTAAGCGAAAGATGCCACTTCCTAAGGTTGCCACTAATAAAGTGGTAATTAATGCTGACATAGAAACAATAAGCGCATCAGTGTAGGCGAATAATTCGATTGCACCGTCACCAGTTTTACCCATGGCCATGTTCACTGCAATTGGCGCAAGTGCTAAACCTATCACCATGATGATAGGGCCCGTTACTACCGGTGGCATTATCTTATGTAAAAAGCCAGAGCCGCGCACAGCAACAACAGCCGCTAATATCATATATAAAACACCAGCTGCGAACAAAGAGCCCATGGCTGCAGCCATACCCCAAGTTTGTACTGAGTAAGTTATTGGCGCAATAAAAGCAAACGAAGACGCTAGAAAGATAGGGACTTGGCGTTTAGTTACGATATGAAAAAGTAGGGTGCCGATACCGGCTGTAAATAAAGCGACACTAGGATCTAAGCCAGTAATTAGAGGCATGAGTACCAGCGCACCGAAAGCAACAAACAGCATTTGCAAACCGGCTAATACTGTTTTGCCATTAGTCATTATAGAATGATTCAAAATATTCTCTTTTTATGATTTATTAAAAGTTAATTACGATTAAATAGTGCCAAAGATTTTATCGCCAGCATCACCTAAGCCTGGAATGATATAACCTTTTTCATTTAAGTGGCTGTCGATAGCTGCGGTATATAAGCGAACGTCTGGGTGTTCTTCTTGCATCTTAGCAATGCCTTCTGGCGCGGCAACTAATACAAGAGCGCGAATATCTTTACAACCAGCCTTTTTAAGAATATCGATAGTGGCGTTCATTGACCCACCTGTTGCCAGCATAGGATCAATTACTAGAGCGATACGTTGGTCAATGTTGCTAGTGAGTTTTTCAAAGTAAGACACAGGTTCAAGTGTTTCTTCGTCACGGTATAAACCAACAACACTAATTTTTGCACTAGGTACTAGCTCTAATACGCCATCTAACATGCCAATACCGGCTCGAAGAATTGGTACAACCGTGATTTTTTTACCTTTAATGCGCTGACCGGTGATTTCACCGTCCCAACCTTGCATTTGGAATTCTTCTATTTCTAGATCTTTGGTGGCTTCATAAGTAATTAAGCTACCAACTTCAGCTGAAAGCTGACGAAAATCTTTGGTGCTCATATCGGCTTTACGCATTAAGCTTATTTTGTGTTTTACTAGTGGGTGGGTTAGTTCGTGTACAGACATAATTTCTATTCTACTGTTGTTAATCATTGCCGTAATTTTATCTTAAAATTACATATTTGGTCTATTTATTTACAGGTTGAGAACAATTTTTTTGAGCTACATCATGTTCTCATGCTGTTTTATTGCTCGATAGCCAGTAAAGGGATGCTTGACGAGGTGGAATTGAAACTATTTATGATAGGTAAGCCGGCTGCATTTTTATACTGCCGGCGTTATCGAGGTTGTGTGTGTGCTATAACAACTTTGACAGAAGCTTAAAGCCCATTATGATATTGAATATTAGTCGATTCAGGTACTAAATCATTTAGCGTAGTTTCGGCGTGTTGTTGACCCGTTAATTTATCACTGTCACTGGCAAGTAATTGCTCAAACTGTTTGATCAATACTGTTTTATCTGGTGATTCTTTATCACCGGCACCTATGTTAGTTAAATCAATCATAAAGCCATCAAATAACTTGGATAAGTCGTTAATTATCTCCATATTTAAAAACTGATCTTGGTTATAAATACTTGGATAACCTGCTTTTTGCTTATCAATAGCAAACGAAGCGCCTTTAAGGTTGGTTATGCTTGTTGATTTATCACAAGAAAGCATACAGCCGTTATCGATACGCGGTTTTTCACAGCCAACACTTTGCTGGAAGAAACACTGTCTGCTAGTCATTAATAAAATAGGGTGGTAAACACTGTAGAACAACTCAAAGTTTTCAGGTCGTGCGATGGTTTGTATTTGCTGCCTATTTATTTCATTTGAAATAAACGCACCTGCACAGTTCAACTCCTCTTTCATTGCTAATAACGCGTATGAGTTCGTGGTATTTAAGAACGGGCCTGCTATCCACTTGATCCCAAGCTCAGATGCACGGTTAGCAATACCGGTATTGTTAGTGACGATTAGGGTTGGTTTTACTTGTTCTAAAATATTTAAAGCAACGTCAAAATCTTTACCAATTAATACCGGAGGGAACCAAGGTATAAGTCGTGGGTTGTCCTTTAAGAAACCAACATACTTAGTGCAGCCACGCTTGTATGCGTCAGGCAGTTTAAAATAAATATCGGCGTTAGTTACGTTGGCAAGATCTAAATCGGTATCATCACAGATTAATAGTGACAGCTTAGCTTTTACCTTGTCGTCGGCAATCACTTTCGGGTGGCGCTCTAGTTTTGGTAGTATTACTTCAGGGTGGACCGAGTCATTACTATTGAGTAATTCGGTAAGTTGATTTTTTACCGTGGTAATATCTCTAAATGGCAAGCTTACGCTTTGTTCAAGGCCATCAACGTTTATTTCAGTCAAGTTAAAGTGCGAATTATTAAAGGATCTAAAGCGTTTATCAATGGCTTCTTCATCAATACAATTTTTGTCACTTGCTATTAAAATACTATTTGAATGAATAACAAATGTTTGCTCTTGTGATGTTGTTTTGCCTTGCTCATAGTCCGACGTCAATGCCGTTAATGTTAATGGGCTGCCAGCTTCACCACTAAATATTAAGCTTAACGGTCGTTTTTCTATACTTAAGTGTTCAATTTTTTCAAATACCGTTGAGTACATTTCTGCTTTTTCATTGTTGAGGTTTTCTTCAACGTCATGAATTTGTACTACAGATATCGCATTGCTTTTATCAATGGCATGATATTTAGAGTTATCGCGCGGATTCTCTATGAACATGTTTTGGTTCAAATCGCCTTTTAAAAAGCCATTGGTTAAATCACGATTAAACACTTTATAAAGACGTTCACCATCTTCTAGCAATTCACCGGTTCTAATGAAACCGTCAATTTGTTTACGAAAACTATCAATCACTGTATGCACATAACTCGCGCCCTTAATGCGACCTTCGACTTTAAATGAATGTACGCCGGCTTCAATGAGTGCCGGTAAATCGAAAAATGCCGAGTTGTCTTTAACATTTAATGGGAAGTTATTACCTGACTCGGTTGTTTCATACTCTTCACGACACGCCTGGCTACAACGGCCGCGGTTACCCGAATTACCGACACTGGCTGAAGTTGAATAACATAAACCGGAAAACGCCACACATAATGAGCCATGCACGAATACTTCGCTTAGCACGTTTTGATCACGCCCAACGGCAGTAATTGCGGTAATTTCTCTTAAGTTTAACTCTCTAGATAAGTTAACTCGCGAAACACCTAACTTTTTAAGGAAAGGGATTTGTCCAACGTTATGCGTGGTTAACTGCGTAGAAGCGTGAACATCTAATGTAGGGAAGTGCTTTTTAAGGATGTACAGCAAACCTATATCTTGCACAATAACGCCATCAAGTGTGGTATTAACCAGCTTACTTAATAACTTAGTTAGAGTTTTAAATTCACGTTCTAAAATAACAATGTTTAATGTTAAGAATATTTGGCAGTCGTACTGGTGAGCAAGGCGGATAATACCGACGAGCTGATCAAAAGAAATATTAGCGGCTCGATTTCGCGCATTAAAGGTGTCTAAACCACAATAAACGGCGTCAGCACCAGCAATAATTGCGGCTTTAATTGCATCGATATCGCCACCTGGCGCTAATAATTCTATTTTATGACTCATTCTACAACTCTAGCCTTCAATTAGGCTGTTAAATTTCAGTGGGGGGATTTTACGCATATAACTTAGCGATGAATACAGTAAAAGCCATTTAATTACTTTAATAACGTTAAATACTAGCAATGATTGTGTAATATACCTTAATGAATATCAGTATTAATCAAACTACAGCGCTACCAGTTCTTTATTCTCTAAGAAACTGCCCTTATGCAATGCGCGCAAGGATCGCTATATTTAAATCAAAACAAGCTGTGTTGTTACGTGACTTGGTGCTTAGTAATAAACCAGACGAAATGCTAATCGCATCTCCTAAAGGTACTGTGCCTGTGGTGGTATTAGCAGATGGTAGGGTAATAGAAGAAAGCTTAGACGTTATGTTGTGGGCGTTAAATAGCAAAGATCCAGATGATTTAATGCATAACCAGGCTGAACAAAATACTTCATCAGCAATGCTTGCTTTAATAGATGAATTTGATAGTCAATTTAAGACCTGCTTAGAACAATACAAATGCGCAAAACGCTACCAAGAAACAAATATTACTCAATGCAGAGAAGCCTGCGAGTTTTACATACAACAACTTGAGGAGCGCTTAACCCAGCATTCTTTTTTAATGTCTAACCGAGAAAGCCTTGCGGATATTGCATTATTGCCATTTATTCGCCAGTTTGCACGGGTAGAGCGACAGTGGTATCTACAGTCACCTTATCCAAATGTAAGGCAATGGCTCAATAACTATTTGCAAAGTCCTATGTTTAGCAAGGTGATGGCCAAATATCCTTTGTGGTTAGACAATCATGAAGATGTTATTTTTGGAGCGTTATAGATTTTAACTTTAATCATTTGCATGTTGGCGGCTATATTCAAGACAATTATTTAATAACACGATAAAATCGCCAACCTCACGATCAAAACTATCCTCAGGCAAATATAGGTGATAACCATAAGCTTTTACTAATTGCTCGCTACGATACAACCACGCGGCAATAGGGCCTTTGTATGTGTTATTTTCTAAAGAGTATGGTGCGAAATCTATGATTGCTTGTTGTTGGGATAATTCTTTAGAGCTCACAGCTAAGGCAACAAGCTCTTTTTGTTCATGTATTAATCGGTTTGCTAGCCTTGGAGAAATGCTTTCGGCAATGGCTTGAATATTGTTTAATTTAATGCCGATGAAGTCGAGTTCAACAACTTGGCCTTGTAAATTCGATTTTACATTGCCTATACGCACGATATCTTGCCATTTAATTTGCCACGAGCCACTGCGATGATAAAACGTAAGTTGCTCTGGTGTGAGTTTATAGGCGCAACTAGGCTCAAGTGTTTTTAATATGCCAACCAACAGCACCACAAAACTGGCAAACATTATTATGGTCAGTTGGATCTTAAAGTCATCCCAAAGCCAAGAATTTAGAGTAAAACTTATTCCTAGTAGTAAAATACCTAAGCTAATCAAAAATAGGCTGTGGCGTTTACTGTTCGGTTTTATTTTAATAACTTTGTTGTGCAAAGCTTGCCCTCGAGTTTTCTAACTTGATATTTTCATTGGCATTTAACTTAGGATAGCCAAAGTTTTTGTAGCTATTATTTATTATGACTCAAGATCAGCAATTTGGTAAATTTAGCTAAGTTTTATTAGCAAATATTTAACCGCTTGATTGAATAACCGCCAGTTAGCTTCGCTTATCAAAAATACCCTATATTACGTCTAGTTAATCAGCTTTCTTTATGATTAAATCAAAGTAATAACAATTTAACTGCTTTGGATTTGCTTTGATTTATATCTACCCAGCTAATCGTATGGAAGACTTGCTTACTTTATTTGCTAAAGTTCAGCAAACCTCAACGTTACCAGTGCTTGAGCAAGAAACGGTATTGGTACAAAACCCAGGGATGCAACATTGGCTTAATATGCAACAAGCACAAATTATGGGCATAAGTATGAACGCTAAGTTTGTACTTCCGGCACAATTTCTTTGGCAGCAACTGCGTACTCTCTGCGGCGAAGCGGTACCGGAGCAATCTCCATATTCGCGTGAAGTGTTAGCTTGGCGAATTGATAATCTTTTGCAAAATGAACAAGTTACTGGCAATGACGATTGTGCACAGGCAACTAACTATTGGTGTAAAAACGGTAAAACCGATCCGTTAAAGCGTTTTCAACTGGCGGTGCAATTAGCAGATTTATACGAGCAATACCTTATTTATCGGCCTAAATGGATTGATGCTTGGGCGAATGGCAATTCCATTAGCGACTTTGATCAACATGCCAATGAACAAGCTAAATGGCAAGGTTATATTTGGTATTTGCTGCAACAAGAGTCGGCATATAATCCGCTTGAGCTATTTAAAACTGCAAGCGCCAATATAGAGACCTATAAACATTTGTTGCCTAAGCGGGTTTCAATTTTTGGTATCAACGCGCTGGCGCCAATGTGGGTAGATTTTTTAACCTCATTATCAAACGTTATTGATGTACATTTTTATCACTTAAATCCATGTTATGAATATTGGGCCGATATAAAAACAGACAAAGTAAAAGCCAAACAAGGCTATTTAAGCCAAATTGATAAATGGCCAGAAGATGCGGTGCAAGATGATAGCGCCAATCCACTATTAGCGAACCTTGGTCAGCAAGGCAGGGAGTTTTTATCGCTTTTACATAATGCTCCTAATATCGAAATTCCTATTTTTGATGAGTTATTTGATGAGCAAGCTCTACAAAGTGACTCAACATCAACAAAACCCAGTGTGTTAAAGCAGATCCAAAAGGATATTTTAACCTTAAGCGACAAAAGGCAAACGCCAACTCAGCATATTGATGGCAGTATTACCATCAGCTCGGCGCATAGTGCGCTACGGGAAGTACAAGGCTTGCATGACTACTTATTGCATCAGTTTAATAATGACTTATCGTTAACGCCAAAAGATGTTTTAGTCATGTGTCCGCAGATTGAGCAATACGCACCTTATATTGATTCTGTTTTTGTTCGCGGTTGGGAAAATATTGGTGAGTCCATTCCGCCATTGCCTTGTTCTATTGCCGATAGGGTATCTAAGGATTCTGAGCCATTAGTTGCAGCATTTAGTGAGTTGCTATCCTTACCTGATAGCCGATTTAGTGTCAGTCAAATACTTGGTTTTTTACGTTTACTGCCACTGCAAATGCGCTTTGGCTTAGCTGAATCTGATATTGAGCTTATTAGTGACTGGTTAGATAAGGCCAATATACATTGGGGCATAGACAATGAGCATAAAGATAAAGTCTTAAACAGCACTAGCTCTAATTCGCAATTTACTTGGCAACAAGGCTTAGACAGGTTATTGCATGGCTTTGCTTACGGTGATGAGCTCAGTATAGTAAACGATGACTTAATGTTACCTTGGGTTGAAGGCAGTAATGCCATAATTCTGGGTAAAGTTTTATTACTGTGTGAGCAATTAAAGTTGATGAACATCAGCTTTAACACAGCTAAAACAGCGAAACAGTGGCAAGAGTCATTACAAAAATTCATTGAGCAATTATTTTTAGACAAAGATGGCGATAATGGTTTGGTTATTATTAATCATGCCATAGAGTCATTGGCGCTGTATTGCAGCCAAGCGGGTTATGAAGGGGAGATCGAACTTGCGGTTATTCGTGAATATTTAAACAGCCATTTTTCTCAGCCAGATCCTGGTCGGCAATTTATGATCGGCCAAATTACCTTTTGCTCTATGCTACCTATGCGCTCAATCCCTTTTAAAGTACTGGCGGTACTTGGTTTAAACGATGGCGAGTTTCCAAGACAAAGACAGCCACTTGGCTTTGATCTTATGTCGATGACCTCATTACAACCAGGGGATAGATCACGCCGAGGTGATGACAGGTATTTATTTTTAGAAGCGTTAATATCGGCACGTGATAGCTTATATTTAAGTTATCAAGGTAATGACATTCGCAATAACAATGAGCGGCAACCGTCCATTGTGCTGCGTGAGTTAATGGATTACTTAGTAAATGCCTATCAATGGGACTTTAGCAAAGAGGATGACAACTCGCAGCTAAGACAACTGCCGTTGCAGGTGTTTTCTGCTGATAACTTTACTCAACAAAACCCTTACCAGAGCTTTGATAAAAAATGGTTAGATTTAGGCATGTTAGCCAAAGATAATGCGCCGGATGAAACAAGCATAAAAGCGCTTGATGTACCGTCAGATCAATTACTTAACGTGTCTTTAGCCGACTTAAACCGTTTTTTAACTAATCCTGCGCAAGTGTTTGCCCAGCAAAGATTAAAACTCTTCTTTAATAAAGACGATGAGAAGTTAACCGATGTTGAGCCATTTACGTTTAACCATTTAGATAAGTATTTGTTTCAGCAACAAGTGTTTGAACATGAGCTTAAATGCCAAGCCCTGACTAAACAAGGTGTTGAAGCGCTTTCGCAGCAAACATTTGCTCAACAAGCACTGCTATCGGGGGATTTCCCTGATACCCCGGTTTTTGCTGGCACATTAGATAAATGGCAAGCGAGTATGGCAAATTTCTCGAATGCGGTAATTAGTCAAAAAGCAGTCTATTTAAGTCAACTTGGCCTTACGGAGCAGGAGCTTAGTGTGCTTGAGCAAGACATCTTACAGCACCAGCAGATAAACGTAGATTTACCTACAAGCACTGAAGAGAGTCAAGCACAAACATGGTTAATCGATGGCAATCTTAGCTTGTACAAACACCAGCAGCAGATAATGCAGTTCAGCGCCCGTAATGCCAGTGTTAAAGCAAAAGATCTCACTGGTTTATACCTTAACCACTTACTTGCCTGTAGCCTCTATCCACAAGGGTTTGAGATAACCAGTGTTGGTTTTTATATTAGTGAAGGTAATGACAAAAAGGCAGCTAAGTTACAAACGGTAAGTTTTAATTTTATTGACGATGCAAAAGCCAAGCTACAAGCCATTTTAATTGCTTATCAGGAAAACTTATTAGCACCAAAACTCGTCAATAGTAATATTGCCCACAAGCTGTTGTGGAAATTTAGTCGCGGAGTGGGCAAGTATATAGATAATGACATTAGCCAAGCGGAATTTACAAAGATGTGGCAAAGCACGCAATATACGCCTGGTTTAGATACTGATCCATACCTAGATTATTTTTGGCCACAATGCCCAATTATTGCAGAGCATACTTTACATATACGCTCGCTTTATCAAGGGCTTTATCAAAATTTAACCATGAGTGAGCAAGACCTAGACATTTTTGCCAGCAGCATGAGTGCTAATAGCGAGGAGCTTACTGATGAGTGTTAATAACGAGAGCAATCAAGAGCTGCAGAGCAGCAATAATGAAGTTAACACTGTGCAGACAACGGCACTGCCTCTGCAAGCTCAGACTTTACCGCTTTATGGTAAGCACCTTATTGAAGCGAGTGCAGGTACGGGTAAAACATATAATATCACCCGCATTTATTTGCGCATGTTGTTAGAGCGTAAAATAAGCACCGAAAACATCTTAGTTATGACCTTCACTAAAGCGGCTACTGAGGAGATCAGAGGCCGTATTGATGAGTTTTTAAGAGAGACTTTGGCAAACTGGTCAACATTAACAGCAGATGTCAGCGATGAATTTTTTTACCCTTTAGGGCAGAAAGTCACTGAGGTTGAAGCTAAAGTTTTGATCAAGAGTGCATTGCTGAACTTAGATGAAGCGGCCATATATACCATCCATGGGTTTTGTAAAAGGGTACTGTCACAGCAAGCGTTTGCCTCTGGTATGAATTTTAACGCTAAAATGGAAGCCGATGATAGTGAAATAGTAAGCCAAGCAACGCAAGACCATTATCGCTTGTTAGCGCAAAGTGCCGATCTACAAGCTTACAAATTGTTTGTTGAACATTGGCCAACACCAGATGATTTTATCTCGAGTTTTAAAAATTTACTCTATGATGAACACTTACCCAATGTCAGTAATAAGCAAAGTTTAACTGACTCATTAGCGGCTCTTGCGGCTAAGTCGAAACAACAAATTTTAGCAGCAGAAGATATGATCTATGCTGCACTAATTGATACGAAAAAAGCTAAAGCAAGAGATACTCGAATTAGCGAGTTTGAACAGTTACTTGAATTTCTAACCGAGTTGTCATTAGGGCATAAATCAATTGATGAGCTGTTAGAAAGCGCCCCTGATTTTAAGTTTATTAGTGCCGCGCGCTATAAAACCTTTGCTGAAAAAGACAAACTTAAAAATGCCTTTGCTAGTTGCAACGATTTGGCTAAAATTATCGGTGATTTTGGTAACGCGTTACTTAAGTGTGAGAGCTATTCGTTAGTGGTAAATGCTGTGCAGGCCATAAAAGCTATGGTTGTTGAGCAAAAGGCGCTGTTAAGCTTGTTAAACTTTGATGACTTAATCACTAACCTAGATTTAGCTTTAACAAAAGAGCAGGACAGCCATGATAAACCGCTAACTAACGCTTTAATTGAGCAATATCCAATCGCTTTAATTGACGAATTTCAAGATACAGATCAAAAGCAATTTAATATTTTACAGCTGCTTTATTTTAGTCAGTATCAGCAAAGCGCTGAGCAAAGTACAGAGCTAAACACAGAGCAAAGCAAGCAAACTGCCTTGTATCTAATTGGTGATCCAAAACAGGCCATTTACGGTTTTCGTGGTGGTGATATATTTACCTATTTAAATGCTGGTAAACAAGTTGATCAACAATGGATGATGGATACCAATTGGCGTTCATCTAGCAATATGATCGCCGGTTACAATCAGCTGTTTTATGGTGAAGCCATCCCTGAGCAAACACAACCAACTAATAAGGTAAGCAGTGTTGATGTGTTTGGCTTTGGTATTAGTTATTTGCCAGTTAAACCTAGTGCGATTGCCGATAAGCAACAATTAATCGATGCCGGTGAGGATAACTTTAAAGCATTACAGTTTATCGACTTTGACGCGCCTGATGAGTATATCCATCATGGTTATATAAAGACCGAGTTTAGATCGGCAATGGCCAACTGGATAGCGGCAGAAATAAGCAGGTTATTAACCTCTACGCAGTTAGTTGAAAATGGCTCGTCAACAGCAGTTAAAGCCGGTGATATTGCGATACTCGTGCGTGATGGCCGAGAAGCTGAAATAATTAAACGTTCGTTAAGTGATCTAGGTTTAGCTTGTGTTTATAAATCACAACGCTCAAATTTATTTTTAAGTGACGTGGCGAAAAGCTTTGTCGTGGTGCTCAGTGCCATTATTAATGCTGAAGATGATAGGGCATTCATTACCGCACTTGCGGGGCCGTATTTTGCTTTTGACAGTGAGCGTTTGTTTAAAGTACAAAATGATGAGCGCGAATGGGAAGACTTACGCAGTGAGTTTAATCAATTAAGAACAACTTGGTTTAAGCGTGGCTTTATGGCAATGGCGCTTAATTTATTGCACAACCACTATCCTGGCGCCAGTCAGGATAACGAGAGAAATTTAACCAACATTATTCATTTGTTTGAGTTATTACAAACCACCAGTCAGCGCTTAAAGCAACCACAAGAGTTACTGGCTTATTTAGTTGAACAGTGTCAAAACCCTGCTCAAAGTGAAGCAGAGCTGCGTTTAGAAAGCGATGCCGACTTGATCCAAATTATTACTCAACATGGCTCTAAAGGTCTTGAATACCCGGTGGTGTTTGTACCATTTGCCAGTATTCATAAAAACCCGGTTAAGTTTGGCAAAGTCGATAAAGAAGTGCTGCGTTATCATGATGATAGCGGCGCTCTTAAAGTGCATTTAGGCAAAGATAGCGATGGTCGAGAGCGTATGGCTAATGAAGGTTATGCCGAAGACATACGTTTATTGTACGTTGCTATTACTAGGGCTAAGCACCGTTGTTATTTAGCGTGTTTTAAGGCACAAGAATATCACTTGTCCCCCCTTGGCCACGCCCTAAAAATGCCAATAAAGAGTGATTTTTCGCAAGCATTACAGCCACTAATTAACGCCGCGCCCAACGCGATTGGTTTGCACTCATTACATGGTGATGAATTTAAAGGGGCCACTCATTTAGCACAGCAGAGCAGTGAAGAGTACGGCACGGCAGACTTTAATGGCCGCATTGAAAGAGATTGGTGGTTAAGTTCATTCTCTGCCCTTACTCGTAACATTATTCACGGCGGTAAAACCGAACGTGACCGTGATGGCGACTTGCTTAATGTTGCTAAGCCTTTGAAGAAAGATTTAATTCGCTTTGCGTTTGTCAAAGGCGCTCGTACCGGTAATTTATTGCACGATATTTTTGAAAATATTGATTTTGTTAAGCCTAACTGGCAACAACAGGCGGTATATAACTTAACTAAATTTGGCGAGTTACCGCAAGGTTTTAGCAGTGATGATGTGTTTGCTTGGTTAGAGGATACTCTGCAAGCACCATTAAACTCTCAAAACTTAACGTTAAGCTCACTACCTGTTGCGGCAACACTTAGAGAAGCGGAATTTTACTTTCCAATGGAAGGTGTTGATGTATATCGATTAAAGAAGGTACTGAAGCAGTTTAGACAATCACTTTGTCAGCAAGGCTTATTAACAAATAGTCAGTTAAACGCTGTGGACCATGAATTGCCAGCCTTTGGTCAATTAAAAGGTATGATGCATGGTTTTATCGATTTAATATTTGTTGATGAGGGTAAATATTTTGTCAGCGATTATAAGTCTAGCCACTTAGGTGATGTTTTTGCTGACTATAGCCCACAGTCGCTTGCCAGTCATGTGGTTGCCAACTTTTATGATTTACAGTTCCTGATTTATTCCTTGGCTCTACATCGTTATTTGCAAACACGAATAGATGATTACTCGATAGCGACACATTTTGGCGGCGTATATTATTTATATTTACGCGGTATGAGCGCCGATAGTGAGGATCTTAACGGTGTTTTTTATCACAGCTTGTCGGTGGATATACTTGAACAATTAGATGCTATTTTCTCTGGCACAAAACCGCCATTAAATAGTATAGAGATAAGTGCAGACGTTAAGGAAGACCATTATGAGTAAGCAAAAAGGTATGCTTGTCTATTCTAACTTTTATTTAGCACAGCAGGCTTTGCCAGGTATTGAAGCCATTGATTTTTATTTGGCGCAGTCAATTTTTAAACAAAGCTCGATACATCATGATGACAGTGAGATAGAGGTGTTGTTTCATCTGTTTTTAGCGCTAAGTGAAAGTCAACGCAATGGTCACAGTTGCCTTGACTTAGCAGAGGTTGCTGGCAGCACTTTGTGGCAAGGCAGTGACCTTGATGTTGAATATAGCGGCGCGTCAGCAACACATGCTGAGCAAACAACCGAAATGGCATCAGGTTTTACCTTTCCCAATTTAGAACGCTTATTATCTTTATTAGCGCCTTATAGCCGAAGTGAAGACAGTCAGCAACTACTAGTTGTATTAGAGTTTGAGCAATTATACCTACGTCGTTATTGGCAATTTGAACAACAACTTGCCAACTTTCTTAGTGAAAAAGTAAAGCATGTTAGCGCTGGCGACAACACCAAGTGTAGAGAAATAATCAAGCACTTGTTCAGTGAACAAAACCCAGACATTGATTGGCAATTAATCAGTGTGGCGAATGCCTTAAACAAAAATTTTGCAATAATCGCTGGTGGCCCCGGCACGGGTAAAACCTATACGGTAACTAAGTTATTAGCCGGCTTGTTAATGCAGCAACCGGATGCCCATATCGCCATGGTTGCACCTACAGGCAAAGCCGCTCAACGCTTGACTGAGTCGATTATATCTGCGGTTTCTGCCTTTAAAAAGGCTGGAGCTATTAACTCTGATATTTTAGATAGAATCCCAAGCACCGCCTCAACAATACATAGATTACTCGGTGTGATCAAAAACAGTCCAAACTTTCGTCATAACCAAGAAAACAAGCTAAGCTGTGATGTGCTGCTCATTGATGAAGTCTCTATGGTCGACCTGCCAATGATGACGCGCACATTTAGGGCGTTACCGACTCATTGTAAAGTGATTTTACTTGGCGATGCAGACCAATTACCGTCAGTGGCAACGGGCAGTGTGTTAGCCGATTTAGCTCCATGGCCAAGCACGCAATATAGTCATGCTAACAAAGATTATATAGAGCAGGTTACTGGCCAAACTTTACCTTATTTTGAACAAGACACTAGCATTGATTACTTAAGTTATTTAACCTTCAGTCGACGTTTTTCTGGTGAAGGGGGTATAGGTAAAATAGCCAAATTAGTGATTGCCGGCGAGGCTGATAATTCATGGCAACAACTCAGTGCTAGTAACAGTGATGAATTGAGCTATGTAGGCAATAAGTCAATTATTGATTATATAAATCAACTAACTACTCAGTACTATGCACCGATCTTCAAAGCTCAATCTATCAGTGACGCATTTAAAGTTTTAGATAATTTTCGCATCCTTGCCCCAACAAGAGAAGGTGAAACCGGTTTAGTAAACTTAAATGCCTTGGTTGAACAGCAATTAACTAAATTAAATTGTATCAAGGCCAGCAACGAACTTTATCATGGTAAACCTATTATGATCAGCCAAAACCATTATGGCGTGGGCTTATTTAACGGTGATATTGGTTTGCTGTTTAATGATCAAGCAGGACGTTTAATGGCTTATTTTGCTGATGGTAATAGTAATGCTGAAGGTGATATTGTAGGTGATGGTTATCGAGCGTTATCAATTGCTCGTCTACCTGCCTTTGAGACGGTCTATGCGATGACTATCCACAAAACTCAGGGCTCTGAATTTAATAATGTTGCGTTAGTACTACCCAATGCAGGTAAAAATCGATTATTATCTCGCGAGTTAATATATACAGGTATTACTAGGGCCAAAAGTCATCTGCAAATATTCACTAGCAAAGATGTTTGGCAATCGGCGGTAAGAACAAAAGTATCAAGAGCTTCAGGCTTAACAAAACGCTTACTTGATGCGTTAAAATAGACGTATTTACATTGTAGATACAACATAGGAAACAAATGAAATTACAAAAAATCGATAAAGTTCGCTATCGTAAGCACTTTAATGTGGTTATGGTTGCTTTTATAGCAAGCTTTTTGATCTTAGCCGTTCTATTAGGACAGCTATTTATTAGCTTATTTAGTGCACCCGGTGCAGATAACTTCTGGTTTAATCTTTCTGGCGTGGCGGTTGCTTTTTTGATTGTCCTTACATTAGTCAATCGCTTTAAAAATCATCTGTTTATGACAGAAGTTTTATACGTTTGGGAGATGAAAAAACAAATTAATTATATCCACCGTAAATTGGCTAAAGTGAAGAAACTGGCATTTGATGAGAAAAATGTTGATGCGATAATTATTTTGACTTTTTACTATCAAGCCTGCGGACAGTTATATCATCTAGACGACAATACCATTACGGTTTCTTCATTAAATGCAGAAAAACAAAAGCTTGAAGATTTGATTGCTAAATATAATCTTACAATTAATATTGATCTTTATGAACAAGCTTTAATTAAATCGATTTAACCTAACTCACTGATTCATTAAGTATTATTTACGCTCATAACGTGAGTGTAAATAATACTCATTACTACTTTGCTATTTTGTATGGCGAACGTGCAAAAACTCACTAAACTTAAGCCTTAGATCAAATACATTTTTCAGCCTGCATAATAATAACAATCGTTCATAACGTTAGCTTATTTTTTACCTATTTAGATAAGCTCGTTTATTTTGCTCTTAAGAAACGCTAAAGGATCTTTTGTGACAGACCCAGATGTTAAATATATCCTAGAAGATTGGCATATTTACCCTGATAAATCTTCTATAGAAAGAGATAACCTAATAACTCATCTTGAGCCAAAGATCATGGAGGTATTAGTTTATCTGATCATTAATGCCAATCGAGTAGTTAGTAGGGAAGAGTTAACTGAGAAAGTCTGGCAAACAAAATTTGCCTCAGACGAAGTGATCACTAGGGCAATATCAGTCCTGAGAAAGAAACTCTGCGACACCGGTCGTGTACATAAATTTATTAAAACCATTCCTAAACACGGCTATATTCTTGAATATGATGACATTGACATTATTAGTAATGTGCCAACTAATGAACTTGAAAACACTAACCAGCCTTCACTATCTACCGTTAATAAAATTAACAAAATTATCAGCCCGATAGCGGCAATTATTATTGCCTTAGTATCTATATTGGTATTAATTATTGTCCTTGGTTTTGAGTTTACTACCGCTAAAGTAGTTAACAAACAACCAATAAATTTAAGGATTGATGAGTTTGATGCATTCGACAACTTACCTTCAAGTGCTATGGTTGCTAGGGTTTTATCTGAACAGTTAATCACAACATTAAGTAATTCAGATGCAACCAATATAAACCTTAATGGTGATGACGCAGGGTCAAGTAAGCTTACAAAGGCTGATTTTATCATAGGTGGTGGTGTTAAAGAGCTCAATAATGAGTATAAAGTTAACGTACACTTTATTGATACTGACACTGGAAACGTACTATGGAGTCAATCATTTGCCGGGCCAAAAGGCGAATGGCACCAGCTTGTTGATAATATAAGTAGTACCTTAGATTACTTTATGTCGGTGGCCTATGCAGATAATTTAGAACTGAGCCAGTTGTCTTTAAAAAATCTACAAGCGGCGTTACTAATACATCAAGCTAAAGAGCTTAGATATATAGGCTCGAAAGACAATATAAGTGTTGCTATTAAAATGCTTGAAAACGCTTCTGTAATTTATCCTAACGAGTTTAAAGTGCTTTCTGAATTGGCATTAAGTTACTTATTATTTGATGGCATTAACTCCAAAACAGCAAACATTGAACATAATGCAATAATTACTAATTTGCTCGATAAACTAAAGTTGTTAAATCAGCAAGATAGCGTGTATTTAAGTGTTGAAGCCGTGATGAATTGGCGAAATAAGTCGATAACCTTGCAACAAGCAATTGCAGAGATTGAAGATGTCATTGCTATTGATAGTAATAATGTGGAAATTCTTACTTTACTGGCAAACCTTTACTTTATTAATGGCGAAAAGGAACAAGCAAATAAATTATTTAACTTAGCCCTTAACCTTAAGCCTAATTACTACCTAGCGACATTACAATTAGCAAAGCTGCACAGCTCAATGCAGCGCAACTCACAAGCAATCAATTTAATTGAAGCATACCTAGTTAATTACTCACAGGAGTTTGAGCTTTATCAACTGCTCGTTGAAATTGAAATGAGCTTAGGCTCTTTTGCTAGGGCGATTGCTATTGTAAATTCAATATCCGATCAGGTAATAAGTAAGCAGCTACAAGATTACGTAGCCGATAGTTATTATTATTTAAATTTACCGCAAAAATCTATTGAGCTGCATCAGGCTAAAGAAATAACAACAAGCTTAACTCTCACCTATAAAAAACAATGTGAGGTATTAATGCTGCAAGGATTGAATAAACAAGCTAACCCTGCGTGTAAACAGGCACAGCGCAACAGTAGCAGTAAATTTATTTATGCACGTAATTTGATGTTACAAGGGGAATATTTAGATGCTAAGTTGCATTATGGCAAATTATTAGCGGACATAAATGATGATTTCAGTGCAATTGATAATCAAGTATACATAACCCACAAAGTAGATTATGTGTGGTTACTGGCCATTACCGGTGACACAACAAAAGCCGCGAAGCTTGCAACATCGCTGCAATCATACATAAAATCTAATCATCGTTCAGGCTACCTTGGCTATGGCATTGCTGATGTCATATTATCTTTGTCATTAGGCGATAAAGATAATGCGGTAGAGCAGTTCACCTCTGCATTAAATAGTGGTTGGTTACATTGGTATGATGAACTCTATGCAGGCCCTCACCCAGCGATAAAACAGTTAGAAGATAACATTAACTTTCCGCAATGGATTAACCATATAGACCACTCACTTAATTTACAGCGCAGTGCACTTAAGACCTTATAACAAGTTATTATAAGGTCTATGACTCTTTCTATGTTTAAACCTAAATAATCATCACCCAGGTGCTGCCATACGTTAGCTAATGTATAAAACAATCATTGATGCACAGTTTACTTGTGATATTTTAAGGTGCTGTGTTTTGTCTTTTTGTTTTGTAGTTTTGTTTTGCAATATGAGAACAATCAGCCTTAGTTAGCTTTTTGCCCTAGAGGGAAGGAGTAGAGGTGCTTTTATAGTGTTTGAAGCTATATGTTTGAAGCTATATGTTTAAAGTTCTAGGTCTGAAGTTCTAGGTCTGAAGTTCTAGCGGGGAGCTTAACGGCTTGATTATATAAAAGCAAAAATCACCATATTACTATGGTGATTTTTTATTTCAATTTGATTAAAGATTAAAGATTAAAGATTAAAAATTAACAAAAATCTTTTCATTGTTTAAAGCAACATCTTCAATGCTAACACCACCTAAACTATCATTTAATTTGTCTGATGTTTTAAACGCGCCGTTATTTGCGGCAAAGTCAGCAATATTTTCACCGTTACATACTACTTTTAAAGCAACTGTTTTGGTTTTTAAACGATAGCTATCAACTGTTTTATTAAAACGTATCGTGTTATTAGATTTAGCTGCTACACAAACATCGATTAAAGCATTTTCCATATAGCTCGACATTGCTGGCTCAGCTGATGCTGTATTAATTGAACCTAACATTAAAACTGTAGTTGCTGTAGTTACTAGTAATTTATAAGTATTCATAATTTGTTTTCCTATATATGTGTCTAATTAATTTGTTTGTTTAAATTTTTTATTTGTTATTGCTGCTGGAACACATTAATTAAAGCTTTTTTTGTTATTAAAAACCTGATAAAAACATGAGGAATAGGTATTTAATATCTATATGAATTGTTAAGAATCAGCTAGTTAGGTGCTTAGTTGTGTGGAGTGTGTGTAAATTGACGTTTTTTCATTATAAAAACAGATAGAAATTGTCTTTATGGCTTAAAACGCAAAAACTAAAAAAATATTTTTTAATTTTAAATCGCTTAAAGTGAATAAATAATCACCGCTAGGTTGTCTGTGGTTAATTTTTCTTGTCTTTTACCTCAGGGCCGCAATATATTAAGGCTTTAACGTTGCCAATAATAATTGTGCTACAAGGGTAAGTTATTATTTAATAATAGAAAAATTGTTAGATATTTATGAAGAATAAACGGTTATTAAACTTTTGTTTTTTATATTTTGAACTAATCTTTAATTAGATACAGAGCAAACATAACAATGACAACTTTTTTGGGGATAATGATATGCAATCATTACAAGTTAAAGACTATATGAACACCCATCCTGTTACCTTTAAAGCTAACATGGCAATAGAAGAAGCTTCAGAATTACTAATTAATTCAGGTCAGTTGGGAGGCCCGGTTGTAGATGACCACGGTTTATTAGTAGGGTTTCTGTCAGAATCTGATTTGTTAGCTAAAATACTTGAAACGGGTTATTACAGTGAACATGTTAGTTCTGTCGATCAATTAATGCGAACCGATGTGCTTACTATGAAGCCGTATACAAGTATTGTAGAGCTAGCGCAGACAATGTTACAAGCCAAACCTAAAGTCTATCCAGTTGTTGCTGATGACGGATCTTTACTTGGTACCATAAGTCGTAATAATGTACTAAAAGCAATTGATTGCTCGATTAAAGATAGTTTTCATGTAACGACGAAAACAGGTTAGTCCCTAAGTGATTATCATTAACCAAAGGCAGCAATAGCTGCCTTTTGGCTTTTAAAGTTATAAACATTGAAACAATAAATAGTAGCCATAGTGCAAATAGTGCAAGCTTGCTTAATATTTACAAGTTTATTTTAAATATACAGCAAGGCTATATTTAATGTTTTGGCCATAACTGTTAAAATCCCATTAATTTTTAAACGTCTTTTGAGCATATTTTGTCTAGCATTTCTAACGATATCCAATCTTTATTTGATCCTCTATTTCAACAACTTAGAAAAGTTAGACGTTGTGACCATTTTTTATTGAAAAAAAGGCTGCACAACACTAAAAAAATTAGTAATAGTGAAAAACAACTATCTGCCATTGCAAACATCTCAAAAGCTATCGACTTATCCATCACCAAGAAGCAGCAATTACTTAGTGCCATTCCTAAAATTGAATACCCGGAGCAATTACCGGTAAGTCAAAGTAGCGATCGCATTAAAGAAGTTATAAAAGCCAATCAAGTAGTGATTATTGCCGGCGAGACGGGGTCAGGTAAAACCACGCAAATACCTAAAATTTGTTTAGAACTTGGCCGTGGTGTTGAAGGCTTTATTGGCCATACTCAACCAAGGCGTATTGCCGCTCGAACTGTTGCCACTAGGATAGCTGAAGAGCTCAACAGTAAGTTAGGTGAGCAGGTTGGTTATAAGGTTCGCTTTACAGACCAAGTAAGTGACAATACCTACATTAAATTAATGACCGACGGTATTTTACTTGCTGAAATGCAAAAAGACCGGTTGTTGCGCCAGTACGACACCATTATTATTGATGAAGCGCACGAACGTAGCTTGAATATCGATTTTATTTTAGGTTATTTAAAACAAGTATTAGCAAAGCGCCCAGATTTAAAAGTAATTATTACCTCGGCAACCATAGATCCTGAAAAGTTTTCTAAACATTTCAATAATGCCCCCATTATAGAGGTGTCCGGGCGAACATACCCTGTAGATATTCACTATCAACCTTTATCTGAGAACGATAGCGATTACGTCAGTGGCATTATTTCAGCGGTTGACGCTCTCGACTCATTGCCTATGGGGGATATTTTGGTATTTCTTAATGGTGAGCGAGAAATTCGTGATGTTGCACACGCATTAGAAAAAGAAAACTTACGTGATACTCAAATATTACCCCTGTTTTCAAGGTTAACGGTTAGCGAACAAAACAAAATTTTCGCCCCGCATCGAGGCCGAAATATCGTTCTAGCGACTAACGTTGCCGAAACATCACTAACAGTGCCTGGTATTAGATATGTTATCGACCCAGGAACTGCTCGTATTTCAAGGTACAGCTACCGCACTAAAGTGCAACGTTTACCTATTGAAGCAATTTCCCAAGCTAGTGCTAATCAACGCTCTGGTCGTTGTGGCCGTGTTGCTGCGGGTGTTTGTATCCGCTTATACAGTGAAGAAGACTTCTTATCGCGTCCAGAATTTACCGACCCTGAAATTATTCGCACTAATTTAGCTACGGTAATACTGCAAATGTTATCTCTTGGCTTGGGGGAAATACATAAATTCCCATTTGTGCAAGCGCCAGATAGCCGCAATATTAGCGATGGTATGCGCTTGTTAGAAGAGATCGCTGCAATTGAGTCAGCGAAAACAGACTTACCTAAATTAACGCAAACGGGTCGTAATATTGCGCGTTTTCCAATTGATCCGCGTTTAGCAAAAATGCTTATTACAGCAGAGCAGAATGGTTGTGCACAGCAAGCTTCTATCATTGTTGCCGCGCTAAGTATCCAAGACCCTCGTGAACGCCCAATGGAGAAACAACAAGCCGCTGATCAAAGCCATAACCGTTTCAAGAACAAAAATTCAGACTACATTAGCTTATTAAACCTTTGGCTTTATATTAAGCAAAAGCAGAAAGAGCTTAGTAGTAATCAATTTAGGCAGATGTGTAAGAAGGAATATCTATCGTATTTAAGAATACGTGAGTGGCAGGATATTTTTAATCAACTTAAACAAACATTTATCGAAAATAAATGGAGTTGGCCTGATTTTGACATGTCATTTGATGCCGAGGCTGTAGCGGCTGATAACGCGAGCTCTGGCAAGAACAATAACAAGAGCAATGACAAGAGCAGTGACAAGAGCAATGAAGATAGTAAGTACGATAATTTACACCAATCAATCTTATCGGGTTTATTAAGCCATATTGGTAACTTAGATGAAAACCGTGAATACAAAGGCGCAAGGGGCAGTAAGTTTTATATCTTCCCAGGCTCAGGTTTGGCTAAGAAATCACCGAAATGGTTAATGGCGACAGAGCTTGTTGAAACTAGCCGTTTGTTTGCTCGTATGTGTGCGAAAATTGATGTGGCTTGGCTTGAAGAGCTTGCCGTGCATTTAATTAAACGTAATTACTCTGAGCCTCATTGGGAAAAGAAACGAGGCGCAATTGCCGCGTTTGAGCAAGTAAGCCTTTATGGTTTGGTTATTGTTGCTAAAAGGGCAGTTAACTTTTCTAAAATCGACCCTGTAGTGTGTCGTGAAATATTTATTCGTGAAGCTCTGGTTCACAGTGATACCACAATCAATGAAAAATTCTTACAGCAAAACAATGCGTTAGTTGCTCAAATTGAAGATTTAGAAGATAAAGCTCGTCGCAAAGACTTTTTAGTAGAAGAAGATGATTTAGTGCAGTTCTACTTAGATATATTACCAGAGACTGTTGTCTGTCAGGTGAGCTTTTTAAGTTGGTGGAAACAGGCGAAAAGAAAAAATCCACAGTTACTTAACTTCTCTAAAGAGCAGTTATTAAAGCAAGATCAAAAACTCAGTGCTAAAGATTACCCGGTAACTTGGCAACAAGACAAGCTGACACTGCCATTAACCTATAACTTTGCGCCAGGGGACGTTGATGATGGGATAAGCGTTAATATCCCTGTTGGCATTTTAAATCAGATAAATGAACAAGGTTTTGATTGGTTAATTCCGGCATTAAGGTTAGAGCTTATTACGGCGTTAATTCGCAGCCTTGCCAAGCAACATCGTAAGAACTTTGTCCCAGCGCCTAATTATGCACAAGCTTGTTTCGATACCATAGATGCATCTTCGGGTAGTATTACTGATGCCATGGCTAAGCAGCTGTTACGTATGACAGGCGTACGTTTACCTGAAGATTGCTTTGATTGGTCAAGCTTACCTGAACATTTAAAAATGAATTTTAAAGTAGTAAGCCATAAAGGTAAGTTACTTAAGCAAGGTAGAGACTTAAGCCAATTAAAAGATGAGCTGCAAGGTAAAGTAAAAGAGTCAATTAAGCAGGTTGCCGATAAAGGTATTGAGCGTGAAAATATTAAAGAATGGGATTTTAAAGCCATTCCTAAATCGTATGAAAAGAAAGCCGCCAATATTACTATTCAAGCATTTCCGGCACTTGTTGATCATAAAAAAGATGTCGCAATAGAGCTATTTGAACATCAAAGCCAAGCAGAGCAGGCTATGCTCAAAGGCTTAACCAGAATGGTATTGTTAAATATCCCTTCACCCATTAAATATCTTGAGGCTAAATTACCTAATAAAGCTAAGCTAGGTTTGTATTTTAATCCGTTTGGTAAAATTAGTGACTTACTTGATGATTGTATTGAAGGCTGCGCTCAGCAACTGATCAAAGACAGTGGTGAGCTGCCATACGATAAGGCAGGTTTTGATAAAGCCCGAGATTTAATTCGAGCCGAAATAGCAGATAAAGTATTAGCCAGCGCTATTAAGCTTGAGCAAATACTGTCACTTCGCCATGAAATAGCTAAAAAAATGAAAGGCAGTATTGGCCTTAATGTAATACAAGCACACGCCGATATTAAACAACAATTAGAAGCTTTGATCTTTAAAGGATTTGTTAGCGCCAGTGGTGTCGAAAAGCTCGATAATATTCTTAGGTATCTTAAAGCACTTATTCGCCGTATGGAAAAACTTCCAATTGATCCTAACCAAGACAGATTAAAATTAATTGATGTTGAAAAGGCCACAGATTTATATAAAGCACTATTAAATCAACAACCGAAAAACCAACCTTTAAGCTCAGATGTTTTAGATATTCGTTGGATGCTAGAAGAGTTTAGAGTGTCATTATTCGCCCAAAACATAGGTACATCAGCTCCTATATCGTTGAAACGCATAAAAAATGCGATAGCGGCAATCGACGGTTAACGGTATTCTATTTTAGATAGTTAACTGATTTTATTGACATTACTCAGCTAAAACCCTATAAATATACAGGTTGTTATTCATTTAGAGGTACCTATGCAAGACTTTAAGCAAGGGTTTGATGAAGGAAGAGCGTGCTTTCGCACTATGATAAATCAGGAGTTAACGATTACGTTAATTGATGATGAAAATAATTTAGAAGTAGCGGCTAATTGCCGAGATATCAGTGAAACTGGGGTGGCGTTAGAAATAAGCCATCCGGTAGATGTTGGTACATTAATTAAAATCCATCTAGATTGTGATGATCAAATGTCGGTACCTTTAATGCATTGCCGAGGCCGTGTACAACGCTGTGAAGTTGAAAGTGACGAGTTATTCTTACTAGCAGTTGAAATACTTGATTGCGAATAGCTGCTTAAAAAACTGAGTGTTAATAAGCTCAATGTTAATTAGCAACAGATCCCAAATAATAAAGGCAAACTACTAATTACTTAGGGTTTGCCTTTATCGTTTCTAGCTTTACACTTCTAGTTTCTAGTTTCTAGTTTCTAGTTTCTAGTTTCTAGTTTCTAGTTTCTAGTTTCTAGTTTCTAGTTTCTAGTCCCTAGCTTATACCTGCTTTAATCCATCTGACAGATCAAGCCTTTAAGGTAATAACCTTCAGGATAGTTAAGTGAGATAGGGTGGTCAGCAGCCTGCTGTAAACGTTCAATAATTCTACCTTCGCGCTTGGCATCAAGTGCTGCATCAGCAACAACCTTTTGAAATAAGCCCATTTCCATTAAACCTGAACAAGAAAAGGTAAATAACACACCGTTTTTATTAAGTAATTGCATGGCAAGCATGTTGATGTCTTTATAACCACGACAAGCACCATTTAACTGTGCTTTAGATTCGGCAAACTTTGGTGGGTCAAGAATGATCATATCAAAGGTTTTACCTTCTTCACGATACTGTCTTAGCAACTTAAATACATCTTGTTTAACAAAGTTAACGTTACAATCTTCTAAACCATTAAGTGCTAAGTTTTCTTTAGCTAAATCAAGAGCTGTTTGTGATACATCGACATTCGTTACTTCGCTAGCGCCGGCTTTAGCGCAATGCAGAGAAAATGTACCAGTATAAGAAAAACAATTTAATACGGTTTTATCTTTTGCATAACGACCTGCAGCAATGCGCGAGTCACGTTGGTCTAAATAAAAACCAGTTTTATGACCTTTATCTACATCGACTTTGATCTTAATGCCGTGCTCAATAATAGTCACTTCGGTTGACTCTTTTTCGTTCGCTATCCAGCCCTTGCTTAAACCTAGACCTTCTTTTTTACGGACATCAACGTCTGAACGCTCATAAATTGCATAATCTGGGTAGAGCTCTTGTAGAACACGGAAAATAGCGTGGCGATGAAAGTCAGCACCAGCACTTAATAATTGGCAGCTGATAATATCGTCATAAATATCGATAGTAACACCAGGTAAATTGTCTGATTCACCGGCGATTAAACGGTAACCGGTTAAACCACCATCTAAAATTGGCTTAGCTCGCAGTGCTTGTGCTGCAATAATTCGGCTTTTGAAAAAGGTATCATCAACGCTTTCTTTTTCATTAAAAGTCCATACTCTTGCTCTAATTTGTGAATTAGGTGAATAAGAACCTTTTGCAATCCAGTTTCCTTTACTATCATATATATCAATAGTCTCTCCGCTTAATGGATTACCAATTACTTTGTTAACCGCTTTGGAAAATATCCAAGGGTGACGACGTAGTAGAGATTTTTCTCTACTTGGATTTAACACTATTCTCGCGGACATACTATTATTTCTATTAAGAATGAAAAAGTGCACTGATTGTACGCGTTGCGGGCATTAGATTCAATCAGGCGACAATAACAAAGGATTAAATATGAAAGTTTGCTATATCGCAAAAGTATCCGGTACGGTGCAGGGGGTCTACTTTAGAGCCTCAGCGCAAAATCAGGCCATAGATCATGGTCTTAGTGGCTATGCACATAATCAAGATGATGGTAGTGTAGAAGTCATGGTTTGTGGCGAAAACGACAATGTTCAACAAATGCTCAAATGGTTAGAAGTAGGGCCTGAAGAAGCAGATGTTGAGTCGGTTGAAATAAACCAAACCAATACCAGAGACATCAATCATTTTTCTATAGGTTAATAAGATACCAAGTGAAATAAATATCTGCTCATTCTTGCGGGTTAAAATGAATGATTACTGCGTTATAAAATTTAAAAGTAGAATAACTACTTATAAAATTTCATGCCTTGTACTAATCCATTTTCCCTCAGCAATAAACCGAACAGATACTTATCTCAATTGGTATAAGTAATCATTTTTTTTAGGAACACACGTGCAGTTTATTGATATTAATGAATCACAAGATTTATTTGTGAATGATACTATTATGCCTGTTGTACAAGCAGGGCAATGTTTAATAAAAGTTCATGCTATTGGCGTAAACCGAGCCGATTTATTACAAAGGGCAGGCAAGTATCCGCCGCCTCCTGGTGAATCACCAATTTTAGGTTTAGAAGTGTGTGGTGAACTGGTAGAAGTTGGCTCTGCTGTATCAAATTGGCGAGTTGGCGACAAAGTCTTAGGTTTAGTCGCTGGTGGTGGTTATGCACAATACGCCACTATTAATAGCGATCATTTAATTAAGCTGCCCGATCACTTAAATTATCAACAAGGCGCAGCGATTGCTGAAGTATTCCTTACCGCCTTTCAAAGTTTATTCACTATTGCCAAGCTACAACCCAATGAAAACGTACTTATTCATGCTGGTGCCAGTGGCGTGGGTAGTGCCGCGATTCAATTAGCAAAAGCCATAGGTTGTAATGTAACAACCACAGTGAGCAGCCAAAGTAAGGCTGATGCCTGTACAGAGTTTGGTGCGGATAATGTCATTATTTATACCGAGCAAGACTTTGTCGCTTGGAAGAAAGAGCATTTTAAGCAAGGCTTTGATGTGATTTTAGATGTGGTTGGCGGAGACTATCTGAAGAAGAATATAGATGTAGCAGGTTTAGATTGCCGCATTGTAATGCTGGCTATGCTTGGCGGTCGTTTTAGTGACCCAGTTGATTTTGCAAAATTACTCGGTAAACGGATCAACTTACACGCCTCAACATTAAGAAATCGCAGTGATGAATATAAAGCTATATTGGTAAGCGATTTTTCAGCTAAGTTTTTAAGTGGTTTTTCTAATGGCCAATTAAAACCTGTGATAGAACAAGTACTGCCATGGTTAGAGGCTGATAAAGCCCATTCATTGATGGCAGCCAACAAAAATATTGGTAAGTATATTTTAGCTGTCGAGTGATCTATTTTGAATAAATCAGCTTGTTAATTATTTTAACAAGCTGATTTTTATACAATTATAGCTGTAGCTAGCGATTAATCTTCTACTTTTTTAAAGCGTTGCATAGTTTTACCATCACGTTCAATAACTTCACTAAACATGCTTAGCGGTCTTACCCAAATTCCGCGTTCACCATACAAAGGCTGGTACACAACCATTTCTAACTCAGTTTCGCTGTCTTTAGCGATATGTAAAACCTGATAGTAATTACCTTTAAAATGCTGATACTTGCCTAATTCTATGCTCATGGTGTTCCTGATTTTTTACAAATGTTGTTAATAGTTAAATCTTTATGCGCTACATCCATTGATAACTCAACAGAAGACCATATATAGATAAACAATCGTTATTAATAATCGTTCAAATAAGTATACCAAGCTATGACCAGTAACAAAGAGGTTATCCCAGAAAAAGACAGAATAAAGTTTTCTTATAACGTTATCGCAAACTTGATCGCGGTGTTAGGAGAAGATGTCGCCCCTGAAACTATTTTTGAGTACTTATCCAACTTCGATAAGTTTGCGGCTCTTGCGGTGTCTACAAGCAGCGCTAACTTACAAATGATAGCGGAGCATGGTAAAGACTATTTTGAACAAATGATCGTTATACCAACACCTAATTCAAAGCCAAATACTTAATAGAGTATTAAATACAAATTTAACTGTAAACAAGGTCAATAAAACAATGAATCCAATTATCAAAACGTTAAAAGAATTCAATATCAGTGATGATAAAGTAAGTGAGTTATTTCAAGCGTTAACAGATAACCCTATGATGGCAATGGCACTTATTCAAGGCCTTGGTATTCCACAGGATAAATTACAGGAGTTAATTATGACCATTATGACTAACCCTGATTTAATTAAAGAAGCTGTTGACGAGTTAGGTTTAGATTTTTCTAAAGTAGAAGAAGCAAAAAGTAAATTAGCTAAATAGTAATATTTACTTTTTATAAAATAATAAAGCCTGAATCATTAAATAGAACAAATACATCCTAAGTATTCGTTTATTAATGTTTAGGCTTTTTTGATCGCATCGAATTAGGGCTTGCTTGCTCCGCATTGCCAGCATAATTCAAACTCGGGAGCTATGTCTTCTTTACAACTATGACAATGCCAAGGCTCTTCGTTGGCAATAGCATCTTGCTGTAGTTTAATTTCAGCAATTGCTTGAGTCGCCAACTCGACTTTATTTTCATTAACCCATAGCTCGGGCCAGCATTCAAAGCTTGGCACTTCACCTGCAAGTGATGTTAAAGATTCATTTTTTAGTATCGATTCAATGCCCGCACTTTCTAAACAATTTTTAACATGGTGCACGTTTATTAGTGATTCATGGCAGTAAACTTTTTGCATAATTCATACCTTTCAAAAATGCTAAGGATTAAAATAAAAAGGGTTACTTAATTGTAAGTAACCCTTTGTTGTTATCAATAATATATATTATTTAATTGGATAAACGTATTTTAACCAAGCCATCATACGTAGAAGAATTCTTCTAACGAGTGAAACATGCAGGATGTCATGGTCAGCATTAATAACAACCGCCTGACCTTGTACACCAAGAGGGAGGTTATAGTCGTTTAAGTCTTCGTCTAATTCGATTACGCCAATAACAAAGCCATGTCTCATTATGGTACTTGCCGACATTAATGAACCGACCGCTTGTACTTGTCCTTCAGACATTGCTGGCACTACACTCACCAACTTACCGGTAAAAACTTGCCCAGGCATAGCATCTAAAATAACCTCGGCATCAGAGCCAACTTCCAATCGTTTTAATGAATTTTGAAAGAACAGGCCGGCAATTCTACGTTTTTCTGTAGGTATAAAGGTCATTACCGGAGCTAGCGGTAACGAGGTGGCTCTAGTGCCAGGTCTTATCGCAATTTGTGATGGCATACCATCAACTGGAGCTCTGATAATAGTGCGTTCATAATCTAACTCGGCTTTTTCTTTTGCCGCGAGTAATTGTGCAACTTTAGTGTTTTCACCTTGTATTTTTGACTCGGTGATCAAGCGTAAACGGCGCTCTTCTGATTTTGCTGCACTTAATGTCGCTTCAGCAGATAAATAGAAATTGTATTTGTTGTCGATTTCTTGTTGTGAAAAAGGCGAATTAGCACCTGCTTTATCATTCGCTTGTTTAACACGGTCGTAACTTGCTTTACTTCTATTACGTTCAGATTCAGCTTTATTTACTTTAGCTGTAGCGGCAATTAATGATTCATCTTTTTGCAATACTGTATTTTGCTCTTCAGCTAACGCGGCTTCAGCTTGCTTTAAAGCAATACGCTGTTGATCGTTTTCTAGGGTAAATAACACAGTACCTTTTTTAACTTTAACGTTTGGCAGAACATCAACGGTTGCAACTGTGCCTGTTACTTGCGGAACAATAGGAACAGTAACGAAATAATCTTTCGCATATTTAGCGTAAGGGTGGTTGTAGTTCATCATTAGCATAATCGCTGATAAAATAGCGACGCCGCCAAGTACAGCGGTAGGTACAGTCCATTTATTTAATGGTAAATTGAATACTTTAAAAACGCAGATACAAATAGCGGTATAAGTGAGTATGATCAGTAAATCCATCTTAGCTCTCCTTATTTAATTGTTGTTTTATTGTATCCAACTCGTTTTTTAACGAGTTAACTTCGTTTGTCAGCGTGTCTAGTTCAGATTTTGAAGAGTTATCAAGCTTACCATCATTGTCATATTTCAAGTTGGCCCAAATCCACAGGAATGGCCAAATAGCGCCAACGGTAAATAGACTAATCCAGCCACCAACATGTATGGCATCTTTTTGTGGGTGATTGTTTTTAACCGCCATATCATAAGGGATTTCATGAACAACGATAATTCCGTAAAAAACGACAATGAGTACAAAAAACACTAAAAACAAAGCAAAGTATTCAAGCATATAAAGATCCTTATCATTCGTATTAAGTTGGTTGCTCTTCTACTAAGTTAGCTTAAGATGTTGAAATTTGGAAATTAAATAACAAGCTATAGTGATAAACATTAATAAAAATTAATATTGTTGATTATTTGAAATGAATTATGCACGGCGCTTCTTAAAAGCAGTCGTTCCCATGCTTGCAAAGGTTTTGAATACAGATACCCAAGCACTTAAATTCGGCTTTGGCGATTTGCCATGGCCAATAAAGTTAAGTTGGTGTTCGTACCAAGTAATATTAAGCATAGCCATAAAATCCAGTGCTTTAACGCCAGTGGTTAGTGTTTTTAAAACTACTTGAGCTGTTTCATCGATGAGTAGTCTATTTGATAAGTTAGGCTCAACAGCCAATGGCCGAGCAATACCTATCATATCTGTAGCACCCGATTGTAAAGCGCTTTCCATCGCGGCACTTGATCTAAAACCACCTGTTACCACCAATGGAATGGTTAATGTTTTTTGCGCTTTTTCGGCAAAATCTAAAAAGTAAGCTTCGCGCTTTAACGTACTGCTTTTGACTCTTGCACCCATCATGCTTGGATTTTCGTAGTTACCACCAGAGATTTCAACTAAGTTAATACCGTCATCTTGAAGTGTACTCATCACTTTTATAGAGTCGTCTTCACTAAAACCACCTTTTTGAAAATCGGCAGAGTTTAATTTAATGCCAATAGGGAAGTCAGGACCCACAAGCTTACGAATTTGTGTGTAAATCTCACGAACAAAGCGCATTCTATTTTCTAATGAACCACCCCATTTATCGTCACGACGATTATGATGCGGTGATAAAAATTGATTGACCAAATAGCCATGCGCACCATGAATTTGCACACCAGTAAAACCAGCTTCTTTAGCCTTTTGGGCAGCAACGGCGAAACGTTCGATTATATCTGTTATTTCATTCTCGGTTAACGCACGTGGTGTATTAAAGCCACTCTGTAAAGCTTTTGCTAAAGGCACCGCTGATGGAGCTACAGGCTCAACACTTAGAAATTTAGGGATCTGTTTACCTGGGTGATTTAGCTGCATCCATAATTGGGTATTGTTTTGCGTACCAGCCTCTGCCCAGCGTTTGAATAGAGATAAATCAGATTGTTGATCAAGTACCACATTTTTTGGCTCACCGAGAGCTGTTCTATCAACCATGACATTACCGGTAATAAGCAAGCCTGTGCCACCATTCGCCCATACATTGTATAAATGAACTAATTCGGCTGTTGGCGCATATTCTTTATCTCCTAATTGTTCGCTCATTGCAGATTTAAATAATCGGTTTTTAGCGCTGACTTGCTCTGTAATATGAATAGGTTGTGCTAATAAACGAGAATTAGACATTTGGTGTGTCCTTAAAATGTGGGAGAGTGATTGAAGAGTTAATCTATTTTACTTCTATATCGGCTTTGATGCGAGAGCAGGCTATGTTTATTTGTTCTAATTAAACGCCATAAACAAAAAAAGACCTTACGGTCTTTTTTTTAACTTAGCTTTATTGATTAACGTATACAATAGTATTAATTAAAACAAACGGTTTAAGCCATTTAATGCCGCAACACGGAATGCTTCAGCCATAGTAGGGTAGTTAAACGTTGTATTAACGAAATAATCAATGGTATTGCCACCATTATTTTGTTGCATGATTGCTTGGCCAATGTGAATGATTTCAGCCGCATTTTCACCAAAACAATGAATACCGAGAATTTCTTTGGTTTCACGATGGAATAATATTTTAAGCGAACCAACCAAACTATTGGCTATTTGCGCTCTAGCTAAATGCTTAAATTGTGCGCGGCCAACTTCATAAGGAACTTTCGCTTCAGTAAGCTCTAACTCAGTTTTACCTACTGAACTGATCTCAGGGATGGTATAGATGCCGGTTGGAATATCTGCATTTAATCTACCTGCGGTATCATTGTTGAAAATTGCACTGGCAGCAATTCTGCCTTGATCGTAAGCAGCACTTGCTAAACTTGGGTAACCAATAACGTCACCAACAGCATAGATGCTATCAACTTGTGTTTGATACGCGCCGTTCACTTTAATTTGGCCACGGCCATCGGCAGTTAACCCAGCGGCTTCTAAATTAAGCTCGGCAGTGTTACCAGTACGTCCATTAGCAAAAAGTAAACAATCGGCTTTGACTTTTTTACCTGATTCTAAATGCACAATTACAGAGTTATCAGTAGTTTCAACTCTTTCAATTTGTTCACCGTGGCGAATAACAACGCCGTTATTCCATAAGTGATAACTTAATGAGTCAGACATTTCATCATCAAGGAATGATAATAAACGGTCGCGAGTGTTAATTAAATCGACCTTAACATCGAGTCCTCTAAAGATAGAAGCGTACTCGCTGCCAATAACGCCGGCACCATAAATAATGATTTGTCTTGGATCATGCTTTAGCGAAAGAATACTGTCAGAGTCGTATACTCGAGGGTGGCTAAAGTCTACATTATCAGGATGATAAGGACGTGAGCCTGTGGCAATAATAATATTGCTAGCGCTGATCACCTCAATTGAGCCATCTTCTAACGTGATCTTTACATGGTTAGCATCTACAAATTCTGCTTGGCCATGATAGTTGGTTATTCTATTTCTATTATAAAAGCCTGAGCGTAAGCGTACTTGCTTATCGATTACTGAAGACGCGTGCCCTAAAATATCAGGAAAAGTTAAATGCTTTGGCTTTTCAACATTGGCAAATAATGGGTTTGAATTATATTGGATCAATTGACTTACTGATTGACGCAAAGCTTTTGAAGGAATAGTTCCCCAATGTGTACAACCACCACCAACTTTTTTATAGCGTTCAATTACAGCAACTGTTTGGTCAAGTTTCGCTAGCTTCATTGCCGCGCCTTCGCCACCAGGACCTGTGCCAATTATAATTGCATCAAAATCGTAGGAAGCTTGTTGTTCATCTGAACTGTGTTGTTTTTTAGCCAATGTAAATGCCTTTAACCAGAGTGTGTAAATTCGTTAACTGATTATATAGCAACTAATACCGTTTTATAAATAAAAACAACAAAGAATTGATATAGATAGGATATTTGCGGTATTTTTCGGTAAAAAAGGGGGATTCTCAAATGCTAAAAACGAAATAAGACCTGACGACATTTATTTAAGTAACAGCATACTGAAGGAGATCTCGTGTCTCGCTTTGGCTCGCACAAGATGACGGTGTATTTTTTATGTTTTGTGGGGGATTATCAAACGTCAGAAACGAAAAAAGACCTTGCGGTCTTTTTTTTCGAGCTTACTTTAA
>JAQWHD010000057.1 GCA_029237915.1 Thalassotalea sp.
CTTGGTGGAACACTAAACTTAACCGTGCAGCAATAGCCGTTATCCCAGCAAAAACAATTACTATTGTCGGCATTGCCGCCCCACTAGTGACATAAGCACCGATACAAGCAGCACCCGTGCAAGTTATCACTGAGCAAAACACCACCTTACAGTGGATTTTCTTAGCGGGTTGGATCTTAACCGCATTAGCTTGGCTTTATATGGCACAGTTAAAAGGTAAAATTGGCTTAAATAAAGCAACGTTCACAGCAAGCGATAAACAAACTTACTTAAAATTAATGGCCGCTTGTACGAAAAATGATGGCGAACAAGTGTTAAAACTATTACCACTTTGGGCAAGTGATTTATTCCCTGGTGAAGTATTCACTAACTTGAATCAGGTTGATGCAAAGATTAATAATCTTGATTTTTCAAAAGCATTACAGCAACTACAAAAAAGCTATTACTCAGCCGATAAAGGTAGCTGGAATGGTAATGACTTCTTTAGAGTTATTTCACGTTTGCAAACCAAAACCGAACAAGCACAACAAGTTGAGATTGCTTTGAATCCCTAACTTAAACCGAACATTTAAACTAAGACTTAAAACTTAGTTAAGAACAGTAAAGGCCTTTGGAGATATTAAACTCTAAAGGTCTTTTTTATTATTGAGTGAAAAATTTAACATGGTAAAAATAAGATACTGACCTTCGTCAGCATGACAATTTCGATAAGTGTCGGGGCACACACTTCTCACGTCTTTGTGGCGGAGACCGCAATCTAAAACACTGTCTTTGTGGCGAATCGTTGCATGGACGAAACTTATAAGAACACTGCACTAATACAGGAAGTATGTAGGTAGAATAACGCAGGAGCAGTTATCTAGACCACAATCTAAAATACTTTCTTTGTGGCGAAGGCCGCAATCTTATTCTTGTTATTTTGTGAATAATAAAACTCTAAAGATAAGATACTGCCCCCGACAATTGCTCCATGCATTGTTCTTATAAGTGACATCCATGTCACGATTCGTCAGCATGACGGTTTCAATATGTGTCGAAGCGGCAATCTAATAAATATTAAAATAATTCGAAATAAAATTCCCCCTTCATAGGTCTTTACTATTATGCTGTTATTAAACAACAAACAGGTAACTTAAGATGGTGATATTACATGGCAAGTAAGCAAGTCAGATACGAAGCGTTAGTTAAAGCTCTTCATGGAGACTTATATCGTTACGCCTATTGGTTAGTACACGATAAACACGTTGCCGAAGATTTGGTGCAAGAAACCTTTCTTCGTGCGTGGCGCTCGCTTGATTCATTAAAGGATGAAAAGGCAGCAAAGTCTTGGTTAATCACCATATTACGTAGAGAAAATGCTCGCAGGTTTGAGCGCAAACGTTTTGAAATGAGTGAATATGATGAGCCAGCAATAATTGACCACATCAGCTCAACGACTGAGCAGCAATTAGAAAACCATTGGTTGCGAGAAAAAATAGCACAACTACCTGAAGAATATCGAGAGCCGTTAGTATTACAAGTACTGGGTGGCTATAGTGGTGAAGAGATAGCGTCACAATTAAATTTAAACAAGAACACAGTTATGACTAGATTATTTAGAGCACGAAACCAATTACGAGATGCGGTTGAAAAAGACAATGAACTTAAGGAGCGAAACAATGGATGAGTTAGAGCTACGCCGTCGTTTATACGCTAACCCTAATGATGAAAGTGATGAATTAGCGCAAGCACTTGCTGATGATAAAAACAGCAAAGACTTCGCTGATGAACTTAAACGGTTTGATGATAAAATCGCTTCTGCCCTAAATATTGATGTACCAGAGAACTTAGCGAACAAACTGATATTGCGCCAAAGCTTGCATTCACATCAGCTAACAAAGAGAAAATCTAGAATACACTTAGCTATGGCCGCTTCTGTCGCATTTATTGTTGGCCTTGGTGTTACTTATATAAACTTTAGTCCCGCGCATACTTCGGTAGCCGATTATTCTTTAGCTCATTATCACCATGAAGCGGAAAGTTTTCCTAAAGTAGCTAGTGCGAACTTTTCATTGGCAAGTCTCAATACCCAAATGGAAGATTTAAATGTCGGGTTTATTGAAAAAGTAGGACGCTTAATATCGGTTGACGGTTGCTTCTTCGATGGTATGAGTTCAATGCACTTAGTCTTTGAAGGTGAATACGATAACATCACTGTTTTTATTATCCCTCAAGCTGAACACTTAGCATTTAATGATAAATTTAGTGATGACTCAGTACAAGGCATCAGCAAGAAATACGCTAATGGTGAGGTGATCATTATGGGTGATAAAAAAGAATCCTTAGATTTATGGCAAGAAAAAATAGATTCATCAATCAAGTGGTCTATTTAATGTCGCCTAACTAACTCAAGCCATTGTGGCTTTTATATAGTCATTGTGACGAATCGTTGCAGGGATGCAACTTATAAGAACATTGCAGGAGCAAATGTCGGGGCCGCAATCTTAAAAACACAAAGAAAGATACTGGTCTACACCAGTATGACGTTAGTGTTGTGGTAGAACATTACCTAGTCATTGTGGCGCAGGCCGCAATCTTAAACATACAAAGAAAGATACTGGTCTACACCAGTATGACGGTATTTATGACTAAGTAGCCTAGTCAGTCATTGTCGCTTTTATTTAGTCATTGAGGCGTGGGCCGCAATCTTATTCTCGTCGGCCCCGCTTGGGTCATTGTGGCGCAGGCCGCAATCTTACTCTCGTCAGCCCCGTTTGGGTCATTGTGGCGCAGGCCGCAATCTTACTATTAAAACTATTCGACAAAGCCCTTTGTAACAATCAACATAGAACCAAAACAAAAACGCAGTAAATATTAGAAATAATATTTACTGCGTTAATCAAGTTCGATTTAATTTAACTAGATTTAACTAGATTTAACTATGCTTAGCTACAACATCATCAAATACTTGTTGCACGTCATTGTTTGGCTCACTAGTTAATCGACTAACTAAAATAATAGCGATAGTTGAAAATATAAAACCAGGGACTATCTCATACATTATCGAGCTTAAACTATTGCCATTAATCGTTATCGGTGCGTAAATCCAAACAAGTACCGTTCCAGCACCCGTTAGCATACCTGCTAATGCACCATGTTTATTCATTCGCTTCCAGTACAAACTCAAAATAATTAATGGTCCAAATGCGGCCCCAAATCCAGCCCAAGCATTACTGACTAAACTTAAAATAGAACTGTCACGATCGTACGCTAAAAATACAGAAACTAACGCCACTAGCAATACTGAAATACGACCCGCGGTAACAAGTTGCTTTTCAGATGCTTCTTTATTGAAGTAAGTTTTATAAAAATCGCCAGTTAATGAACTTGATGTCACTAACAATTGAGATGAAATTGTACTCATAATTGCAGCAAGAATAGCGGCTAATAAAAATCCAGCAATTAGAGGATGAAATAGCACTTGTGACAATAATATAAATATTGTCTCAGGATCTTGTAAGTTAGCACCGGTTTTAGCGACATAGGCAATACCAGCAAAACCCGTTGCCATCGCGCCAGAAATAGCCACTATCATCCAAGTCATACCTATACGTCTTGCTACAGGTAAATCTTCAACGGAGCGAATCGCCATAAAACGCACAATGATATGTGGCTGACCAAAATAACCTAGTCCCCATGCCATTGCTGACAATATAGCTAAAAAGCTAACACCACTAAACATATTAAATAAATCCGGGTTAATTGTGTCAATACTTGTTTGCATAACGTCTACGCCGCCTATGTTGCTGATTACAACAATAGGTACTAACACCAAGGCAACAACCATAATACAGCCTTGCACAAAATCGGTTAAGCTTACCGCTAAAAAACCACCAAACATGGTATATAACACCACAACACCAGCCGTGACATACAATCCAATTTCATAATTCAAACCGAATGATGTTTCAAATAACTTTCCGCCAGCAACAACACCGGATGAAGTATACAAAGTAAAAAACAGCACAATTACAATCGAAGATACCATACGTAACACACGGGTATCATCATTAAAGCGATTCTCAAAAAAGTCAGGTAATGTGATTGAATCATTGGCTAATTCGGTATAAGTACGTAAACGAGGAGCAACAATTAAGTAGTTAGCATAAGCGCCTATAACAAGCCCTATAGCTATCCACATGCTGCTTAAACCTGTTATGTACATAGCGCCAGGTAAGCCCATAAGCATCCAACCACTCATATCAGACGCACCAGCAGAAAGCGCAGTAACCGAAGGACTTAAGTTTCGTCCGCCAAGCATGAAACCAGAAACATCACTGGTTGATTTTTTATAGGCGTATAAGCCAATAGCTATCATTACGATAAAATATATCGCTAAAGAAAAAATGGTTCCAAAAGCCAAAGTAAGCTCCAAATGAAAAAGAATGAATTTAATTTCAAAATAATATTCTAATAACTTAAGTAGAAAGAAAAGTTACTTTAAATATTAATAATAATTGAATATAAAAGTTTGCTTATGATATGACAAAATGGTGCCACATTACCATATTTTTACTCAATGATTTACAGCCAGCTAAAACTCTACAAGTCATTGTTAATAATAAACATCCTAATTTAAGGAATATTCTGTTATTAACAGTGCTGTAGATAGTGAAAAGGGTTTCGCCTAATTTTACTTTTTTAATCCCTTAACTATGGTATCTTACTAAATGAACTATGCCTTAAACCAGAATATAAAAATAACTAGGTTTAAGATTTAACAGGAAAATATCGATGCACCGTTTTGCGGCCAGGCAGTCCATTGTAGATAAAGATAATAACGTTTTCGCTTATGAAATGTTATTTCGAGATAGTTTAATAAACGTCTTCCCCAAAATAGACGCAAACTTTGCCACAGTACAAGTTATCGAAACCACCCTAGCTAGTAGGCAAAGCAAAACAATCACCAAACACAAACCTGCATTTATAAACTTTACGCTAGAGACACTGTCAAAAGGCTACCCATTACAATTTAAACAAGAACACATAATAGTAGAATTATTAGAGACTGAAGAGCCATCACAAGAACTATTAGAGCATTGCAAAAATTTACATTCATTAGGTTATCAAATTGCCCTTGATGATTTCATTCATCATCAAGACTGGCACAACTTTTTCCCATACATCAGCATTATCAAAGTAGATTTCCAACAAACGGGTCATGAAGATATATTAGAGTTAATAGAACACTTAACAGACTTCCCCGATATCCAATTACTGGCGGAAAAGGTTGAAAATAAGCAAGAGCATACACTTGCCATCAATTTAGGATTTGAATTGTTTCAAGGCTTCTTATTTGACAAGCCAGAAGTGATAAAGTCGAAGAAGAATACTTTATTCAACTTCGACTTACCTTGTTTTGAGCTAGAGCCTGCATACTAGTAATTGTCATACGGTGAATCGTGATATGGATGTCACTTATAAGAACAATGCATGGAGAAATGCACGGCCTGTATCCCTAAATCCTCAGGATTAAAATAAGTCATGCTGGTGAGGATCAGCATCTTTTATTGAAAGCCATTAGGATTTTCAGACTGCCAGCGCCATGTATCGGCAATCATAGCATCTAAATCACGTTCAGCTTGCCAACCTAACAATTCATCTGCCAAGTCTGCTTTAGCAAATACAGTAGCAATATCACCAGGTCTACGAGGGCTAATTTTAAACGGTATAGCTGCACCGCTAATTTCTTTAAATTTATTAACAATCTGTAAAACTGAAGTACCATTTCCCGTACCGATATTAATTGCAGTACAACCTGGCAAGTTAGTTAACGTATTAACTGCTTTTAAGTGCGCTAAAGCTAAATCAACAACGTGGATGTAATCCCTCACACCGGTACCATCAACAGTGTCGTAATCATCCCCCCAAACATTTAGCTCAGGTAAACGTCCTACTGCAACCTGGGCAACAAATGGTAATAAATTATTAGGAATACCATTTGGGTTCTCACCTATTAAACCTGATTTATGAGCACCAATAGGGTTAAAATAACGTAGTGAAATTATTGACCAGTCAGGATCGCTTTTAGCTAAATCAAATAAGATATGCTCAACCATTAACTTGGTCTGGCCATAAGGATTAGTGGCTGAAGTAGGCATAGTTTCAACCAGTGGCGAAACATTATTTTCACCATATACCGTTGCAGATGAACTAAACACAATATTCTTCACATTAAATTCATTCATAACATCTAGCAGCATAACCGTGCCTGAGACATTATTATGATAATAACTCAGTGGTATTTGAGTTGACTCACCAACAGCTTTTAAACCCGCAAAGTGAATAACAGCAGAGATATCATGCTCAGTAAACACTTTACGCATTGCTTCTTTGTCACAAATATCAGCTTCGATAAATACAGGCCTTTTACCTGTGATCTGCTCAACTCTATCTAATGATTTAGTCGATGAATTAACAAGGTTATCGACAATAACCACATCTTGATTGGTATTTAATAATTCTACAACCGTATGGCTGCCAATATAACCGGTACCGCCGGTAATTAATAAACTCATAATTTTCTCATTATTCTGTCGAGAGCTAATATCGCCCAACAGTCATTCTAGCGAATCGTTACATGGATGTAACTAATTAGAACAATGCATGGAGCAATTGTCGGGGCCAGAATTTTTTTATTTTTAAATAACAACCGATAAGTAAATCGTCATCCCATTACAGAGCAGGATCCAAACTCTAGTCGTAATAATTATGTAAAACTGAAATAAAAGTTTCAATCTGCTCTTCACCTAATGCATTGATACCTGCTGCACCGGCACGCCCCCCGCCAGTTGGAAATTGGATACATACTTCATCAGCTCCCTGCTTGTTATTTAGCGGGGCTCTTACACTAACAGTATAGCTACCATCTAAATTTTTAGTTAACACCGCATGGGCTTTATTAGGAGCCTGATTAGCTAGTTCGTTACCAAACACACCACTAACTCTTCTCGACCATTTAGCGTCATCAAGGACTAATACTTTACAAACCTCATTATCAAATAACACTTGGGCATTCTGCGCCATACTCATATCTTGATTGTAAGCAGACTCTAAGTCATAAAATAAAGATGACTTTTGAGAAAATAAGTTTTCAGGTGTTTCGTAACTGAGTAATTTTTTATATAAATCATCAGGTGCATAATGTAAGTCATCAACTGTTCGGCCATAGCCATTGTAGTTTACATAAGTACCCAGTGACTCTAGCTGTGTCGACAAACTTGCTGAAAGCCCTTTCAACTGACAATGTCGATTTGCTACAGCTTTAAGATTATCTCCATAAGCAGCAGCTATAGCCCATAAGTGATGTTGGCCTTTTAAATAATCATTAACAAGAAGGCTTGTACAAACATCTGCAGATGTATTTACTAGAGAAGTTAAAAAAGAAGATTCAGGAACGTCACCCGTTCGATGATGGTCAACATAAAAAACAGGTACTTGTTCAGAAAGTAATGCAGTAACTGCTTCAGTGTTCTTTTCCATAGAAATATCTAAAACGGTAACGCTTTTAGCCAAGCTTAAGTCTACTTGCTTAACTAAAGATATATCTCTTTTTACACCCGTTATTAAAGTTGACTCTATCGGCTCTGCTAACCTTAATTGTATAAGCGCTATGATGCCGTCGGCATCGCCATTAAACACATCGTAATGCATAAAATTTTTCCCTTGATTATAGTTCGTAAAGATTAATAAATTATCGTCTAAAAACAGCACGAAAAGCATAATAACAAAAACATATTGTAGCCTTGAAGACATTTAGGCGCTCTTGAACTCGATAAATTTGCCATTGTCTTTTGGCTTTCTTAATTTTATTTCTTGAAATGGATCCTGGTGTAATTCTGTAACTCGTTAACACTTTAGGATAATGTAAGGCTGCTCCAGAAATTTTTATCAGTTGTAACCACGTTGCATAATCTTGTCCCGTCCGAAGTGACGGCATTTTAAAATCACCTATTTTCTTGCGATCAACAACGACAGTAGAACAACCCAAAGTTGCTTTTTTTCTTAATAAGTCCTCATAATTGATCCAACCTAGATCTTCTTTATCAACAACTTTATCAAGGGGTTCTGAATGCTCATTGATTAGAGCATAACTTGTAAAGGATAAGGCCGCACTATTCTGCTCAATAAAACTCAAATGATGTTTCAGTTTTTCTGGATACCATAGATCATCCGAATCTAAGAACGCTATATAACGGCCTTTAGATTTATCAATCGAATTATTTCTAGCTACTGCAGCTCCTGAATTAACACTATTTTTCATTACATAGATATTTTCATGCTGTTTAGCTAACTTAAGTAAGTGCTCATAAGTATCATCGGTTGAACAATCATCTGTGATCAGTAACTCCCAATCCTCATATGATTGATTAATGATTGACTGTACAGTTTCTAGCAAATATAAAGACGAATTGAAAGTCGCCATAATAATTGAAACGCTTGGTTTATCTTTACACATATAATTATTACCAATGGTTATTTATTTTGAAAGAAACCGTATATAAATTCTTTAATATGTTGAATGTCATTTCTGAATAAATTTTTATTTTTAATATAAAAAGGTAATAATAAAAACACCCCCCATATTTGAAATACCCGTCTTAAAGTTACTCCTCGAGCACGACTGTTCATTGTATTAGTAGCAATACCGGATGATTCTATTGGATGGATAGCTATGGTTTCAGGTACATAAATAATTTTTTTATTTCTATGTAGAAATTTAGATAAATAAATAGCTTCGTCGCCACAAGGTAAATCTGTGCCTGCACCAATTTCTTCGTCGAAATGAATGTTTAAATTCGATTCGGAAGCTTTAACTGATATTTCAATTGTACCAACTGAGAGTATACTTAATTTGGACCGTTCGAAAGTATTGGCTGAATAATTTTTTCTTAATTTACCATATTCATCTTCGATACGAAAAGTTATTACATCTGCCATATACTGTTTATGCGCGTTGACCAATATATTATAAAAATTAGATGGTAAAGTAATATCGTCATCACAAAAATAGAGGATATCTCCGGATGACTTCTTTATTAAAAAATTTCGGCTTTTAGTTACTCCTAAACTTTCAATCGGAAAATAGCTAATATCTTTTCTATTTAAAAATGCAGGCATTTCATGTGAATAGTAACCTTGATGAGCAATGCAGTACTTTATTCCTGCCTGTAAAGGCAATAAGACAGTGTCTAGTTGGCTAATTCTATTGGCATAAGTAGAAATTAAAATATTTATATCCATATCAAAATATTATCCAAGAGCTAACTTTCTTTCTTTTGAAGAGGGAATAATTCTTTTCTGTTATAATATAATTCAGATAATTTGCGGTTTGAATCAATAAAGTGGGACATAAAGTGCTCTTTATCTTTTTTACTAAAACTATCTTTTAATGCGGTATGAACTTTAATATCTCTATTAGTCTGCATTATAGTAAGTACTTCTTTTCGTATCTCTTGTGAGCGTCTAAATTTGGCTAACGTTACGTCATTATTCACATCAGCCCAAGTAAGTAAAACTTTATTTAATGCCAGTAAAACATCAGCCTCTTCTTTGCTAACACTTATATTACTGCTATCCGGAACGATAAACTTACTAAATTCAGAAACACCAAGTTTTGATAAAAAGTCATCGTATAAACTTTCATTTACAAACCTCTTTTTATCAAAAGGACATAAAATAATAGATTCACGTCCAAACCAATCTAGCCAAGGGGATAAATTATCTAAATAGTTAAGTCGTTTATTTTTTGAAAAATTTGCTTTTAATTTTAACCATTTTTTGGCACCCGATTTTAACGATTCTGAAAACCTTGAAATTTGATAATCATCTTGTCTGCGTACATAACAAATTATTTTTACATCATAAGAATCCAATTGTTTGGCAAGTTCTTTAATATGTTCGCCATTTAAGCGTGAAGATAAATGCTCACTACTGATAATGATTGCTTTAGGTTTTTTCTTCTTAATTACTAATTTTAGCTCTTCAATAGAATCTTTGACAGTTAACAAACGTTCCATCTTTACGAAGCTTCGTTCCTTGTAGTCTAAGAAACTACCGGTAAACTTTGCATGATTAAAAAAAGATTTATTGTCAGTGCTTATCTTCTTATTATAGGGATATAGAATTCCGTAAGTATCAAATAGAAACTTTCTGTTTGAAACTAAAAATTGCTGAATACTTGTGGTGCCTGTTTTCTCTTGACCAATATGCAGATAGATAGTAGTCATATTAATTTACTCTTTCTATCAAGTTTCGTAATACATTAGTAGCACTATCGATATCAAACAGTTCAGTTGAATATGATATTCGAGTATCTGCCTTAGATTTTTGACTCATAACACTGCCATCTTCACAAATAGCCCAAATATTACTATCACTGCCTAAATAGTCACTCAGTTTAGACGGGAGATAAGGGTTAATAATTTTACTTCCTTTGGTTTCGGCATCTCGTACAATTAAACAATCTGCAGATTTACAAATATTTAAAAACTCAAAATACGACACATAAGAGTTGACGATTATAACGTCTTCTAAGTCTAATAGCTGATCGTCGATAAACGCCCTTGTTTGCTCATTTGTAAAAATATGAACAGCTAACTTAGAGCGCTCTTGAGATGTTAGCTTTCGAATAGACTCAAATACTTCGTTTAAACCACGAGTTGCGTAGAATGTTCCAAAGTAACACAAGTTGATTTTTGTTTTATCAAAATTATATTCAAAAGTTTGAAGATCATAATCTGACGCTATTGGCTCTGGATGATTTGAAATTACAGCCTTACTCTCAATGAGTTTAATAAGTTCTTTATCATTTAAATAAGAACACATATATTGAAACTGATTTTCATTGGTAAACAATAACTCGTTCGCAAGTATATATGGCAAATATTCACACCAAAAAAATAGTTCTTTGGTATTTGGAATTTTAATATTTAATTCCGAAAACAAAGCAATAAAACCATTATTTTCAAGCCAACTCTTATTGATATCACCTTTTCTTGGTTGACCATGTATATCTAAATAAAGTGGATCTGAAAACTCAGCGGTCCATTTAAGTTCAGGATTTCTAATTTTTATCAACGCTGCCGCAAAATGAGACGCTGGCCACATTGAACGACTGTGAACGGTTTGGTAATTCTTGCCAAAACTTTGCCATTCTTGAACTTGTTTCTCTGCTGAATTACAAAATCTTTCTATTGCCATCCAATTGGAAAAACTTGTAAACGTTGTGACTTCCTTTACATTTCCTATATAAGTTTCTATTAATTCGTTTAAATTGGCGTCTTTATCTCTTACTCGATCCATTTTGTTATAGATAACATCTATAGGGAAACCATAGTCCCTTACTCTTTTAGCCATTACAACAGCGCTAGTATCCGCATAAGGAGGGAAACAATATGAAATAACCAATGATGTAGATATTTGTTCAGCTATTCGCTTGCAAACATCGAAGCTGATTTGTCGATCTTTTACTGCGCCTATTAATAGCGAATACTGGCTTATATTTGAATTTAAATACGCTGAAATAAAATTCAGTTGAGCAATGATCTTGGATTCGGTAAAAGACGTTACTAGCTCATCAGTAGAAGCCATTAGAATCTTATCTAGATATTTTATTACATCAAGTCTTTGTAATACATTAAAGTCAAATGTAATTGCTTTACGACTTATTGAGTCGTTAATAACATGTCGTAAATAAACCGTTTCACTATAATCTGTACATAATTTAATTTGAGGTTTAAATTTTGCAACAAGTTCAGTGAAATAAACAACATCTTCACCACTTTTCAAATCCACTTTATATTCAATCTCTTTTAGATATGACGTAGGTATTAATTTACAAGCATTCATCGTAATCAAAGATGTAACGTCACTGTAATTCAAATTGTTAGATTGAGTAGATAAAATTGCCTTTTTAGATAATGAAGATTTTATTCTTTGGTTTTCCACAATGTCAAAAATATTAGAAAAGACAATTGAGTTAGCAGCAGCCTGACTATATAAATTTTCCAAATAATTTTCAGTTAATTCGTCATCTACATCTACAAATACTGAATATTTTCGACTAGCCTTTTCAATTCCAATATTTCTTGCGGCGCAAACATTAGCAATTTCTATATTGGAAACTAGAACACTCATATCTTTATGGGTATCCATAAATGATTTAATTGACTCTTCTGTTTGATCTTTTTCACCATTTATAATAAATACTACTTCAAACAAAGCACGATAAAGAGATTGTTGTGACAAAGATTGCAGACAAGTACTTATGTAAGACTGTCCTTTAAAAACAGGAATAATGACGCTGATCCCATCAATTAAATTATTTTGGACACTTTGATCAGTTTCTTTTAAGTATGCAGTATTAGAATCTACAGTTGAAAATTTTTGCTTTCTTGGTACTAGTAATTTTCGATTGGAGAATTTAACTTTATAAATAAACTTTAATATTTTATATGGTAAGAGAATTAATTGCTTTATGGTTTTTGATTCATCAGAAATTAAGCACCCTAATTTATAAGAATTGCTTAGCTTCAATTTAGACATTTCGCTCTCTAAAGCATCTAACTTTAGGGTAATCTCCCTTTCTTTATTAATAGAACCAGATCCTTTTGTGTGATGTACCATATTATTATTTAGTACCATCAATTCTCTTACTGTACTCTGGTGCTGATGCCAAGCGGTTTGTAGCAAACTTTTCACTTAATGAAGTTGTATAACAAGGCGTCATTTTTACATTTATAAAATACATCATTAGTTTCCATATCCCTTTAATCAAAAGTGTTGATTATGCAATTAAATTTAGCATTATAGTAGCTATAGTGCTTTATATCTTCTTATGGTACTACTAAACATTACACTTAAATAATAAAAAACATTTAATATTGTGAATAAAAATAAGTAAGTTAGTATTTTTCTGGATCTTCCAATAAATTAAACTCTTGTAGATGTTCAATGGGAATACCGCTCGGTTTAATAGCAAGAGTTTCTGGGCTAAACCTTTGATTACTAACAACATCCCCTTTATCGCAACCATAAAAAATGTCCTCAGGTAGCCTATCTAAAATATTAGCTTGTTCATTAATAAAATGTTTAATTGATTCTGAAACAAGGTCTGTATTATATTTTCTTTCCCATGCAACAGAAGCATTATATACTTTTTTAATATCAAATGAGCCGTCAGAAATCAATTCAGCTCCATGTTTTGTTGAAATAAATAGTGAGTTTTTCGGTAACTTAACTAACTTAGGTCCGTGTGATGTATCTACCTGTATCAATGTTGCACGTTCCCCTGAGATTAGATAATTAGGAAAAATTGCTTGATTAACTCTTATTTTTTTTAAAAAATTATTTGAATCTAATCCTTTACTATTAAATATATTTGATACACCTGATTCAATATTTGATGACACAATCACCTTAACTTTATCTTGTCCAAATTTTAAATAAGTTTTTTCAATCATAGATGCGTATTCAGGCAAATAATTATTCTTAAATGACTTTCCATTTAAAACATCTCCAAAACTATAGTTGAACGTTTCATTGAACCGCTTAGGATCATCTTTTTCTTTAACTAGCCACCTACGACCAAAGATTGCGTAATGGCTACCTATTTCATGCCAGTAATGAGAAAACGCTCGATTTAAAACAGGTCTGAGACTAAAAATAAAATTGAAATCAACTTCATTACCAAATGATGTTTCAATATTACTTAATACATTTTCAAAAACATCTAACCCAAGGTGCATGTAAGGAGGAGAAGATTCAAATAAGACTTTTGCAGAGCTAAAATCAAATTTTTTTTTATAAAAATCGAACGTGGGTGTTTTATTTAAAAAAGCCTTTATTTCTTTTATGTTTGTAGGAACTGATACTCCCTTATTATTTTCCATATAACGATGGAGTGAAGTAGTTCCGGTTCTTGCAAGCCCCATATTTATTATTACTAAATTAACCTTATTCACTATTTTACTCCTCTACAATATTTTTATATCTTATGGGCTCTAATGAAAAGTTATACAATTTATGTAGCTTGACTATTATGTCTATTGCAAGTTTTCGTTCTTAATTAGAAGTTAGTTGAACTTTTTTCATTACCCTACAAAATAATTTCCCTCTTAGTAGAACACACCATTTGTTACATCCATTAATAAACTTTTTAGGCAACACTTCCCACGATTAAATTTTTAATTAACACAGCAATAGACTGGTTTACATCGTAATATATACGTAATAAAAACAAGTCTATTTAGATTATTATGTTGTAATTCTTGCCAGTTTAGTCCCCTTAACCAAATGCAGTTAAATGTTCTACTTTAATCATGGGGAATAATTTAAAATTAAGATTACCTAGCTAAGATTCAAGTAGTTCTATAGCTCTAGATAGTAAATTTTTTATTTCAACTGTTTTTTCTTCATCTCTGACTTTTAGGTAGGTTTTTACTTCAGTGCTGGAAATGTCTGGTGTTCTAGGAATATAAAAAACTTCAACAAGATCGGATAAGTTATCAAACTTCCCAGCCCAGTCATCGCCCATTACAAACAAAGTTGCCTTTTCTCGTGTAATATCAGCTCTTTTTTGCTCCCAATTTTCTTCAGGAAAAACATTGTCAACATATCGACAAGCTTCAAGCAAAGCTTTGCGCTGTTCATAAGGATAAACAGTAGTTTTACCCTTTAAACTATTAAAAGAGTCTGTTGAACAGCCAACAACTAATCTATCACCAAGCTCACTGAGCCTTTTTAATAAATTAATATGCCCGACATGAAATAGATCAAAAGTTCCATATGTAATTATTGTCTTCATTTCTTCACCATATTTTCTACCAAAAACGATAATAAATCGCTCAATTTATAAACATCAATATCATTATGTCTATTTGGGTTTTCCTGTATTAAATCTAGCTGTTCATCTGAAAGATTAAACTCTAATTTTAACTTTTTCCAATCAAAATTTTCCATTATATTTTCATAGGTTAAAAGCGATGGGTACTCAGAAATTTTTTCACTCCATAACAAGCCATATTCTTTTTTTAATTCCTCTGAAAGGTTTAATCCCCTATGAACACAAGATTTAATATTTGCCTGTCTATAGAATTCAATATCAATAGGTGCAACACCTGCATTAGATCTTTCTCTCTCATCAGATTTAAGGTTTAGACCCATAAATTTCAAAAAGTGATTTAACACGCTTCCTACTTCTTCATACACATGAAAAGAAAGTTTTTTGCCAAAGATGTCATTAAGAGCAGGGTATACACTAGGGTAGTCAAACATACCTCGATGTTTTGCCAACCAAGAGCCAATATTAAGTCTATTCTTATGCCTAAAGGTAAATTCCCTATAGTGCCGAACTATATAACCATAAATATTTCGTACATAAACAATGCCTGATACATCTCTATACCCCCAACTATTCAAAATACTGATAAAAGCACTTAAGCTGTTATGCATAATTGGGTTGGACAAAGCCTCACATGAAAACACAACTGTTTTTACTCCTTTAGACTCCATATCTTTGAGTTCAATATTTAAATTTTCTATGAATTTGTCCCACTCGGGTTTACCATAAGAGTAAAAAATTTCGCATGTCTATAACCTATTTCTTTGCTATAGAAAAGTCCTGTTTTTGGATATAAGATATTGTGTTGATTAACTAACAAATCTCTCTTTTGATAGCAAAAGTTTTGTATACTAGAAGATCCTGTTTTATAAGCACCACAGTGGATTATAATTTTCACTTAGAAACACGCTCTTTAACAATTTTGTCTAAAAGCTTTTCAAAAAAACTCTTATCATTTTTCTTATTAAGCACCCTATAAAATTCCAAACTTTCTAATTTAATAGGATCGTAAGGAGCTTCCATACATAGTATTTCTTTATTGGTAATTGGGTAGTCTCCATTATCTTTAAGAATATTTACCACTTCTTCAGCAATTTCCTTGGTAGCTTTGTGAACCTTTATAATTGCTGAATTCAAATCAAAACCAGAATTTTTGAAGTATGTGTCGAAAGTATTAGGCCCCATCATTTTCAAAGGGCCAAATTTATATTCTTCTAAAGGGTAAACATCTTCACTGGGAATCCAATTCTTTTTAAACCAACGTCGAAAATCTTTACTTTTATAGAAGTAACATTCTCTGCCTGATATATCTTCTTTAATACCAATAAAAATATCGAACCCCATAAAATATGGATAACCATTCTCAAAAATAATATTACTATTAGGAACTAACTGTATTAAGCCTGATTCAAATGTTTTTGAAGTTCCAAGTTTTAATCCATAATTCTCAATATCTTGTAAAAAAGCCTCTATTTCATTTTCATATGACTCTGGGACCATGACATCAATATCATCATCCCAGGGAATGAAACCTTCATGCCTTGCTATACCTAACAAAGTACCCGAGTGGGCAAAACATTCTATATTATGCTTTTTTAATAATTCTAAAACCACATGAGCAAATCGATAATAAACTGCTCTTTTGCGAGGATTCATTACGAGTCGGTTAACTTGTTCTATTCCCATTTACTTTAACTCCTCTAGCAAGGACTTGTATCCCAATGACTCTAATGACTCTAATGACTCTCCATATAAAACATGGACCTTTTGGATTATTTCAATAGAATTTCTTCGTTCTTCAATAGGGGTGACTTTAAGTTTGATCAAATACCAATTAGTCAAAAAATGTACTAAATGAAATTTTTTATAATATTCATAAATATCGAATTTTTTTAATATTTTAACTTGTGCCTCTTCAAGGATCAGCTTTTTAGAAAAGTAATTGGAATCAACCATATTTGTAACTGAATCATCTCTTTCCGCATAATATATTAAATATGAAGACGCAGTAAACGCCCCTTTTTTAGCCCTACAAAGTAATTCCCAACCAAATAATGAATCTTGACCAGCAGAACGTTCTACAAACCTAAAGCTTGGGTCGTCAAAAAGTTTCTTGTTAATCAATCCGGCTTGAGTAGAAACTACAGGGAATTTGCCGTTATTGAAAAATCGTTCTTTGGGATTATCAATTAGATATAAACTTTCGTCAGTGTGCTTGCCAATTATAGTGGAAACTTCGGTAACTTTGACGTGGTATCCACTAACAAAATCGAGGTCTTCGTTTTCATCGTATAACTTAAATAATACATCATAACCTTTCGGACATATCTCGTTATCAGGATCCAAAAATGTTATACAATCTGTTGTTGCAAGCTCTATACCTTTATTTCTTGGCCTAGATGCACTGCCACTACCACCATCGTTAAAGAAAAAGCAGCTTATGTTTCCATGTGTTAGTTCTAATTTTTTACAAATATCAATCGACGATTGATTAGGTGAACCGTCGTCGACTAATATAATTTCCATTTCATCGAATGTTTCGTTTCTCTTTAAACTAGGAATACATTTAGTTTCGAGGAAACGCCCATTGTTATAAACAGGTACGATTACTGTATATTTAAAACTCTTGGGGTCTGTAATATTATTAGTTAAATATTTATTATAATTAAGCTGAAATGGATCAATAGAATAGCCATTATCAAAGTCAACTTTGTCTGCTAATCCATAATTTGAAAAATCATTAGGGTTTAGGTTATCAGCTTTAAATAAAGTTTTGTTTATACCATTAAAACTATTTACATAATCGTGCTCTACGCCTGCAATATATTCTTTATCATTAAAATATCCATCTTTGGTGATGAAAGTTGAATCAGTGTATTTAAAGGCATTTAGTAAATCTGTTAAGTAGTCTTTTTCATAATCATAACTATCATCAAACCAAGTAAAATATTCAATTTTATGTTGAGCTTGTAATTCATCCCAGCGTTCTATTAGCTCTTCTTCACTTAAGAATAACTTATTACTATAAGATTGTTTATCAAAACCCAAATGTGTTTTGTTTGTTTTAGTAATTACACATATACACGGTTCATTTTCAAGATGAACACTAAATCCTATTTTTTCAACCAAACTTGAAACAACGTGATAACTGGTTTTATTCGTTATTACATTTCTAATGCAGTCCATATTATTTTTATATTCATCTAAATCAGCCTCTTTTTCCAATTCTAAGGACAAGTTTTCTTTAAACGGAATAATTCTAACTTCGGGAAATTGATTGAAAATTGAGTTAGCGTAATTTGATATTAATCCACTGCCTTGCGCCTGCAATTCATAGACTCGCATAGCGCACATTGTTGGACTAGCTTTAATAGAATTAAAATTTAAGTTAAAGCGAAATAACTTATGCATAGACTGTAACGTTTTATGAGGTACCGCCGGCATAATCGTGCCTTGATATCTTGCTGGAAAAGCTAAGTCTTCATTTTTTAAATGAAGGTTACGATCTGCTATTACCAGTTCCCCCGTTGAATCAATGATAGAGTCGAATACGACTTCCATATCGTTACAACGCTCTTGATATCTTTTAGGATAAGAGCCGGCAAAAAAAGATGAATTAAATATGTTATTTCGACAACCTATTGGATTATTAAAAATAGGATTTACACCATACTCACCGTAATAGACGTTTGTATGACCACATTCATCTTTATATTTTTCAATGCAATCTGAATCTGATGTAAAAATATAATCAAATTGCTTTGCTAAAGGTAAAAAATAATCAAAATTACTTGGGTCTTCAATCGTTTGAAAAACCGTTTTGATATTTTCATTTTTTGCATGTGTGATTATATTCTCAAAAGCTGTTTTAGGCTTTTCTCTATATTTAATTCCTTTCCATTCTTCGTTATTAATACCCTCCCAACCCGATACATACATAATTATATCTAACGGTTCGTTAAGTTCAGATTGGTAGTTATCAGGTGTTAAATACACTATTTTTTCAAATACATCTTTATAAAAATTAAACATATAAAGATCAGTTATAATCCCTACTTTTAAGGGAATTTTACTATAAAATTGCGTACCATTACTTTGTGGTATTTGTTCTGCTAATTGGCATAGGGATTTATTTAGTGTATTACCTACGTTTGCTGTTGAAGTGTTGAATTGGTCAGTGGCACCCGCCTTAACAGCTGATAAAATTGGATTTTTTTCACCAATTACGCCAGTTTCAAGTTGAACTTTTTCTATAAAGCAATCACCTTTTCCTTCTAATCTTAAAATTAGAATAACTCTTGAAACAGCAAGATTAGGCTTATAGGTACAAATATTGTTAAGTTTAAAGCTTTCTATTCCAATTCTTTTACCTTCAATATCGAATTCTAAAATACTTGCTTGAAATGCAATCGAACTAGAACAATTACCATGTACTGAGAATAAATAGACCCCCTTATGGTTTACTAACATTCCTTCATTAAGTTTCAGTTTTTGAAAATTAAATTGTGTAGGATTTTGACATAAAAACACAGGTTTTCCTGAACCAGTCAATGATAACTTTAAAATACCATTTTCATTAAAAATAGAAGCATCTGTTTTATTAACACAGCGTAAATGCCAATCTCTAGGGACAGTCACACTACCTTCATTAGAATTGATAAATATTGATTCAGGTGTTTTTTTAAGTCTTTTTTTAATAACAGGCGCTGTAGCATTTGAGCCTAAATTAACAGTTAATTTGTTAAACATTTGTAACCTTCTTTTTATCTAAATTTACCAAATACCTTTGGTATCTACTAATAATTGATGTTCAGCTTTAGTAAATTTTTTTTGCTTAAACTCTTTATGATCAACAAGCATTACAAGTACATCGCAGCTTTCAATCGCAAGTTCTAAGACTGAAAGAGTAACACCACTTTCTGTTAAAGCTTTAGGTAAATCTGGAACATTAGGTTCAACAACTGTCACTTGATTAGGGTACTTTTGAGATAGCTGTTTTGTAATATCTAATGCAGGGCTTTCTCTTAAATCATCTATATCTGGTTTAAATGCAACACCAAAACAAGCTATTTTGATATCTGCGAGTGTTTTAGGCGAGTTATGAACAATGTCTGAAATAGCTTTCTCAACTTTGCTTATTACCCAAGTAGGTTTACTATCATTTACTAAACGAGCAGTATGAATTAATTTAGCTTCATCAGGTGTTTTACTAACGATGAACCAAGGGTCAACGGCAATACAATGTCCTCCAACACCAGGTCCTGGTTGTAAAATGTCAACTCGTGGGTGACGATTAGCTAAAGATATTAACTCCCATACATTTATATCTAACTTATCACAAATTATAGATAACTCATTAGCAAAAGCAATACTTACATCTCGACTGCTATTTTCAGTTAACTTTGCCATCTCTGCTGTGCGCGCATTAGTAATTACACAATCACCTTCAACACAAATTTTGTATAATTCAACTGAGCGCTCTGAACATTTAGGAGTTAACCCTCCAATAACACGATCATTCTCAACAAGTTCCCTAATAACATGACCTGGTAATACTCTTTCAGGGCAATGTGCTACTCGCACATCTGATGATTCGCCATGTGACTGCGGAAAAGTTAAATCTGGGCGAGCTTCAGCAAGCCATTCGGACATTTGTTCTGTAGCGCCGACAGGAGATGTTGACTCCAAAACCACTAGGTCCCCTTTCTTTAATACTGGGGCTATAGCTTTAGTTGCTGACTCTATGTATGCTAAGTCAGGTTCATAATTACCTTTAAAAGGAGTTGGAACTGCAATTAAAAAAGCGTCAGCAGGCTCAGGTTTAGTGGTCGCCTTTAAATACCCCTCAGATACTGCAGCTCGGACGACTATGTCTAATTCTGGTTCAACGATATGAATTTCACCTTTGTTAATAGTATCGACGGCATGTTGATTTACATCGACCCCTATAACATTAATTCTACGAGATGCAAATACCGCGGCAGTAGGCAGACCTATATATCCTAGGCCCACAACAGATATTGTTTTAAAACTCATTATAATTCCTCTATTTTTTATTGTTACTAAATTCTATTAAAGCATTAGCAATGCGAGCACAGGCTTGACCATCACCATAGGGATTATGAGCAAAACTCATTTCATTATATGCTTTTTCATCTGTTAGCAATATTGAAAGCTCTTTATAAATTTTATCCACATTGGTACCAACGAGCTTAACTGTACCAGCAACTAAAGCTTCAGGGCGTTCAGTTGTGTCTCTCATAACCAGTACAGGCTTGCCTAATGATGGTGCTTCTTCTTGAATTCCACCTGAATCAGTTAAAATAATACTAGATTGATTCATAAGATATACAAATGGTAAATAGTCTAAAGGCTCGATTAAGAAAATATTATTTGTTCCTGATAATAATCTGTTAATAGGTTCTCTAACATTAGGATTCAAATGCATTGGGTAAACAATATTTATATCTGGGAATTGTTTAGCTGTTCTTACTAAGGATTCGCATATACGTTCGAAACCACCGCCGAAACTTTCTCTACGATGTCCAGTAACCAGCACAAGTTTTTTATTAAAATCAAGAAATGAAAACTGTTCAGCATGCTTAGCGGCAAGTTCTGTATCATTTTCTAATTTATCAACAACCTGAACCAATGCATCAATAACTGTATTGCCCGTAATGTGGATTGTATTTTCATCAACATTCTCTATTCGTAAATTATTAGCAGAAGTTTCTGTTGGTGCGAAATGTAAAGCAGTTATGGCTCCCGTTAATTTCCTATTTGCTTCTTCAGGCCAAGGTGAATAAATGTTGCCCGTTCTTAACCCTGCTTCAACATGCCCTACTGGTATTTGTTGATAATAAGCAGCTAAACTAGAAGCAAAGGTAGTCGCAGTATCTCCATGTACAAGAATAATATCTGGTTTAAATTCAGATAAAACGGTTTCAATACCTTTAAGAATATTGCAAGTAACATCACTCAAAGATTGTCCAGGTTTCATTATATTAAGATCATATTCGGGAGTTAATTCAAACAAATCCAAAACTTGATCAAGCATTTCTCTATGTTGAGCGGTAACACATACTTTATGATTAAAACGAACGTCTTCATTTAATGCAATAGCTAACGGCGCCATTTTTATTGCTTCAGGTCTAGTCCCAAAAACGGTTAAAACTTTCATATTAAAATAATTCCTATTTACTAATTTAATTCTTTTATCGTTGCAACTATTATATTGCCTAAACCAAACACCATTAATAAAATAACTGCAAATAAAGTTAAATTATAGATCACTTCAGGATATTTATTATCTTCAGGTGTTGTGGGTGTTTCAACTACTACTAAAAACTGTAACTGACGGTAAGCTTCAATCCTAGATTTTTCTAAAGACACCAAAGAAGATGCATAACTTTGTAGAGACAATTCTAGTTCAATTTTCAAATCTGAAAACTTAGCCGCTTTTTCACCTACAGTTAAGCCAGATGTTTTAGCATTACCAGACAATCTACTATTTTCGGCTTCAAGCTGATTCTCTAGAGCTTCAATTACTCGTTTTGTACTTTGAAGTTTGGGTGAGTTTTCAGACATTGTAGCTTGTAAAGCATATAACTCGGTTTTCTTAGCAGATATTTGCCCTTCTATCGTGTAGGCTATTTGTTGATACGCGATGCCTTCAGCTAAGGGATCGAGAAGGTTATGTTCTCTTTGAAAATCTAATAATTCCTTCTTTGCAGCTTTTAATCGACTTGCCACTAAATTGTGCTCACCTTGAACAAACTTTAATTGCTCTTGCGCTATTTGATGCCCTACATCATTAATATACCATTCAGCACGAGTGATGATTTTATCATTAATTATTTTTGCATAATCTTGAGTGAAAGCTTGTGTTTTAACAGTGATAACGGAGGAAACATCATCAATTTCAATAGTTATTTTATCTTGATAGTATAGGATAAAATCCTCTCTACTTTTCCAATCATTAAATCTACTAAAAAAATCATTATCAATATTTGAATAATGTTCCTTTATAGCAATCTCTTTTTCTAAATATAAAATCATATCATTTGAAAAAATATAGGCTTCAGCTAATTGAGTGTCAGTATTTGAAGTTGGCATACCTAAGCCGCTTAGAATTGCCATAGATGCATCTAACGTCGCCATGTTATCTGGCTGTCTAACGATTAATTGCGATTGACTTTCATATCTAGGAGAAGCCAAAAAAATCATATACAAAGCAAAGATAAGCAAAGGCCAAGTTACGAATATGGAAATTTTTGATTTTAACCAACCAGGTATTTTTGCCCAATAAACATTTATCTGCTGATAGGACGAAGATTCTATAATTAGTTTTTTACTTTCTTTACTCTTAACAACATCACTTTTTTCAGAGACAAATATATAAGATTTTTTCGATTGTAATTCTATTTTGTAATCTTGTAATTTTTTTGCAATAAATGGTCCTTGAGGTTTTAATAGATTAGCTCTTTGCATTATCATATATGCAAGCTCTAGGTTTTTATTTTCCACATCAATAGCTTCATCTCGTAAAAATTCAGGAGAGGCCCATTCATCTTTACTAGTTGATTCTTTAAATTGCTCAAATTTAGTTTCTAACTGTTCTATATTTTTCATATTTATAAATTTTGATATTTCTCTATTGCTGACTCTAAGTCGTTAAAAAATTCCAATTGCCCTTTGTGAACTATAATAGCACTATCACAAAACTCTTTTAGTTCTTTAATATCATGACTCACCATTATCACGTTTGCTTGTTTACTTTTATCTAATAATGCAGCTCGAGCCTTTCTCTTAAATTTAGGATCTCCCACCGATGTAGCTTCATCGATTAAGTAAACTTCAAATCCAACTGACATACAGCAAGCAAATGCCAATCTTGATCTCATACCACTTGAATATGTCTTTACAGGTAAATCGTACTTTTGACCTAATTCAGCAAAATTCCTTACTTCGTATTCATATTCATCTAAATCGTAAACACCATTAACTCGACCTATAAACCGAGTATTTTCCCTACCAGTCATTTCAGGGTGAATCCCTGTAGCTAAAGCCACCGGCCAAGAAATATTCAAATCGGTAATAATCATTCCTTTATTAGGATATTCACTACCTGCTAGCATGCGAAATAAGGTCGATTTACCTGCCCCATTTTGTCCCAAAATTGCAATATTATGATTAGACGGTATTTCAAAATTAATACCTTTAAAAATATACTGTCGGCCAATCTTTGATGGATAATACTTAGTTAAGTTCTTTAACTTTATCATCTACTTAATACCTGTTTCCAAAATACTCGATAACAAGACAAAGCCAGAAATAATGAAACTAAAGTACACATTAGCAAATATTCAATACTAACACCTTGTGCACCGAATGTTTTGTACGAAGCATCTCTTGCTAACTCAACAGCATGTAAAAAAGGATTCCAATCTAAATAAGGCCAATACTGCTTGGGTATGTCTTGCAAGCTAAAAAATATACCTGAGATAAAAAACATTGGCCGTAGAAGTAACGCTTCAATTTTAGAGAGTTCTCCTACAAACGCTTTACCTATAGCAAAAATCAATCCCAACGATACAGAAAGCAACCAAACAAGAAATATGTAAAATAATATTAACAACGGGTCATCTAATCGAAATTCAACATCAATTAAATAGATAATGAGTAATAAAACTACAATCACTACAAGTTTCGATAATAGCTCAAATAAACCAGTAGCTAAAACAGCACTAATAGGTAGTACTTGTCTAAATGCAAATAAAGCTTTGTTTTTTTTTATAGATGAGGAAACACTGTTAAAAGTAGAAAGAAATAATTGAATTATTAACATACCAAACATCATAAAGATTAGTGTAGGCATTGTATGAGTTATTGGTCCACCTAGCTGACTACGTAGAAATGAGAGAACGAATATAAAAATCAATGGATTAATGATTGCCCAACTAATTCCTACTTTGTCATTAAATTTACTTTTAATTTCTCTAACAAATATTGCAAAAATTACATCTTGCCACACTTGAATACGTGTTCTTTTTTGTACAAGGGACATACTAATTTAATGCCACATCAGCTGCTACGGCTATTTGATAAATAATTTGGGTAATGTCTTTCACGTTTTGCATTGTTTTAGCTATAGCTTTAGGTAATACAAGAACTTGATCACCTGGCTTTAGTGTTGGTATTTTAGCTCCACTAGTCACCCAACTATCATTATCAACCTCATGAAAGTTAATCATGCCATTTGCATGAATAATCATGATCCGTTCATAATTAGCCCTGTCAGTATAGCCTCCTGACCATGCTATATAATCAGTTATATTTGCTTGAGGGTTATATAGTACAGATTGAGGCATTAAAACTTCTCCACCGACATGAACAAAATCCGTAACTTGAGGTATAACTACAGTATCACCTTGCTCAAGGCTGATATTCGCAACTTTACCATTATCTGAAACAACAATTTTACCTAGTGGCTGAACTTGTTTAGCTCTTGCTACGAAACTAGAAATAAGTGAAGCCTCTTGCACTTGAATTGCAGATTCACCTGAAGATATTGCTGGTGTTGTGTACACACTTCGCTCTAATCTATCTAATGCTTTGTCTATCATCTCTTTTTGAGTAGCAGCTACGCTTTCTCTTAAAATATAAACATTTTTAAAATTAGCTTGAGTAGGATCAATTTGAACATGATTTAATAAGTCGTATAATTTAGTTGGCTTTCTTGCTGTAAAGTAAGATGGACCAATGAAGCTACCTTCTAGTTTGACATCAAGTACATTATCTTCCCAGTCATCGTTAAAAAATAATTTATCGCCATCTTTTAAGGTATATTGTAAAAATTTCTCTACTGGTAAATATATTGAGAATGGGCCAGATTTTCGGTTCCCTAATACGCCAACGTGAGATATTTGACTTAATGGTTTAGCATAACTTATAAGCTCATTGCCGAATGCGCTATTCTCTGTAAATTCAAAACGAAATGGGTTCTTAACACCTGCGGTTACAACAACAGTAGCACCTTGAGGCTCTACAAGAATAACGTCTTTATCTTTAAAATTAACTGATGGCATAACACCATTTTGCAAAAAATCATATAAATCAATAGTAACTATTTTTTTGCCATTTCGTACTACATTGATTTTTCTATAACTTCCTCGTTCTGCATCGATACCGCCGGCACGCTTTAGGAAATAAAGAATACTATCGGATGCCATACCGGCATATTGTCCAGGACGAATAACAGGACCGGCAATGTAAATACTAATAGGCGTACTCGTTAATAAATTAACGTAAATCTGTACATTTTGCTTATAAATAGTACGTAATTTTGATGTCACAAGCTTATTCACTTGACTAGCTGGTACATTTATTACTTGAATCGGGCCTATTTCAGGAATAAAGATATTCCCCTGATTATCAACAGTAGTAACATCGGCAAAATTTATAGCTCCCCATAACCAAATAGATATTTTATCGCCAGGAGCAATAAGGTAATCGTCATTTACACCATCTATACGCTCACTTTCATAACCACCAGCAAAAATATTAGCTCCATAAGGTGCTGGATAGCCGGGCTCAACAATTGGAAGTAACTTCTCTATAGTTTGTTCACCAGGCAATAAAGCCCCTTGTCGATAATCAGTAGAGTAAGTTTGTGCGTTATACGATTCAATATCAGCCTGTGAAGCACCAGGAGAATTAAGCTGTCCTAATGCTTGATTAGGAGTCATGGCAGAACCAAGCGCTTGGTTTGTCGCATCAATTTTAGCCGATTTAGGTAAAGCGGCTTCAGTAATCAAACTACAAAAAGATAGTAACAAACCAATAATTAATGGAGCTTTCATTATTCTACACCTCCATTATTTCTTTTCATTATCGGAGAAATAAAGAACCATTCTTTATTGTTATAGCAAGCTCGCCTATCTTGTGAATAATACTTATCTTTTGGATAAAATTCTTTAGATGTACTGTTTTTAACTTTAGTTTCTGTCAAAGTAAAAGCTAAACAGCTATGACCTAAAGCAGAAACGTAAGTGTTATTAATTTGGAACAAACCATAATCAGACATAAACTCAGTTCCTACTTGAGCATTATTAAAATGGCTCCATAAATCTTGAGGTATAGTGTCCGCTTGATTGTGGCTAATATTTTCATAGTTGATTAAAGAAACTTCAGCACTTACTTCAGGCGGTGGCGATGAGCAAGCCGATAAAATGGATAGAGTTAGGAAAATAATTGTTTTAGGGAAAATTGTCATATTTATTATAATTTTTTACTAAATAGGGACTAGTTACTAAAGGTTCAATACCTCTAATAGATAAAGTCATATACGTTATAAAGAGTGTACATCAGAAAAGTGAAATCTTCCAAGAAAATTGAAAAATATAACGCATTGATTTAAATAAATTAAAACTTATGTTTAGGGAATATTTTTAGAAGGTATGTATGTCTTTTAGTATTTCGAAGTATATAGTGATACAAACCAAACATCGCTAAAAACAAAGCAAACATAAGGCCTTGAGGTACTGAATAAACCTCACCTACAATACCTATTCCAGATAAAAACACAGCTAAAACTGATATTATAACAAGTGCTTGGCTTTGGTTATAACCAAGGCGTAAAAGAATGTGGTGGATGTGATCTCTGTCTGGCTTTAATGGTGAATGGCCTTTTCTCAATCTACGAATAACAATGGCAAGCATATCCATAAGAGGAACTGCCGTGATCCAGAGTGCAGTAACAGCACTAAACGAGCGTGTTGCGCCTTGTGAGCCTTCAGATAGTAACCAAACAACGCTTAAACCAATAAACATAGCTCCGGCATCACCCATGAATATTTTTTTAGTATTTTTAAGTGGAATACCAAGATTAAATAGTAGGTATGGTAAAATAGCTGTAGCTAAGATCAACGCGTAATTTATGAAACCATCTTGGCCATGGTAAATAAATAATATAGCTAAGGCTGTAAATGTATTTATACTTAATGAGCCAAGTAAGCCATCTATACCATCAATCATGTTGAATGCATTAATGGCAACAATAATAGCAAAATAAGTAAAAGGAATGCCGAACCAACCCAGATCCAAAGTTCCTAATCCAAAAATATTCCCTAAATCTTGAATGTAAGCGCCAACACCATAAATCATTAAGCTTGCAATGATAAGTTGACCCACTAGTCTTACACCGACACTCAAGTCATATTTATCGTCAACTGCGCCAATAAATACCATCATTGCAGAAGCTATGAGATAAAGACGCAATTCTTGTGTGTTTGGCATCCAAATAGCAGTAGCAGCCAATACGGCTAAAAATATTGAGATCCCGCCGATTAAAGGCACATTACCGCTATGTTTTTTTCTATCTGAGGGGGCATCAACTAAGCCTACTTCGAGAGCAATAGGTTTCATAACTTTAATTGCGATAAATGCAAATAAAAATGCTGTGAGAGCCGGAAATAACATTAAATATAATGTTGGCATTAATTAGACACCTAGCTTTTAGTATAAAATTTCGAATATTGCTAAGCATTTGAATATGATACTTAAGAATCAAGATCATATTCAAATACATTGTCATTATAGGGAAGATATTAGAAACTTTAAAGGCAAAGCACAATATTTATTACAATTTAACGAAATTAAGTTACATCACTCTAAATCGAATGCAACCACAAACCAACAAAAATGTAGCATCCCATTAAAAAACGAAACCTGTAAAAAATTGTACAGTAATCTTTTCGCACAAATTGTTACAGATTTAGCAATATCCTTGCAATTACCTCACAGCCTAGGTATAAACGAGGGGTTTTTAATTATAAGAATTACATGAAGGAAAGTTAATGTCGAATTCAAATCCGGGTACTTTATTTGGTCACCCGAAAGGTTTGTTCTTACTCTTTGGTACAGAGATGTGGGAACGTTTTGGTTATTACGGTATGCGTGCCCTATTGGTATTGTATCTAGTAGCAACAGTTGAAGATGGTGGTTTTGGTTGGACTACGGGCGAAGCCCTAGGTTTATACGGTACTTTTACCATGCTTGTTTACCTAACGCCTGTATTAGGTGGTTGGTTAGCTGATAACTTTATTGGTCAACGTAAAGCGATCATCTATGGTGGCCTTATCTTCTCATTAGGTTACTTTACCTTAGGTATTCCTAAAACAATGATACCAGGCATGGAAGAAACTGTTTTCTATATTGGCTTAGGTTTAATCGTTATTGGTAATGGTTTATTTAAAGCTAACGTTTCTAGCCTTGTTGGTGATTTATATGAAGATGGCGATCACCGTCGTGATGGTGCATTTACTATCTTCTATATGGGTATTAACTTAGGTGCATTCTTATCACCATTAATCGTTGGTTACTTAGGTGAGCAAGTTAACTGGCACTATGGCTTTATTGCTGCAGGTGTTGGTATGCTAATTGGTTTAACTATGCAATTAACTATGGCTGATAAATACCTTGGCGAGATTGGCGTTGTACCTTCAGCTAAAAAGAATAAAGGCAAAGACGAAGTTGCTGCTCCTCTTACTAAAGAAGAAAAAGACCGAGTTAAAGTTATTTTAATCATGAGTCTTTTCTCTATTATTTTCTGGGCAGGTTTTGAGCAAGCTGGTGGTTTATTCAACATCTACGCTTCTGAATTTACTGACCGTAATGTAATGGGCTTTGAAGTTCCTGCGTCTTGGTTCCAGTCATTAAATGCTATGTTTATTATCATGTTGGCTCCGGTAATCGCATCTATTTGGGTTAAAATGGGCTCTAATGAACCTACTTCACCGAAAAAGTTTGCGTTAGCTATGGTGTTTTTAGCGTTAGGTTTCTTCGTAATGTTATGGGCTACTATGGTTCAAGGTGGCGATACCTCAGTTAAAGTAAGTATGCTGTTTTTAGTTTTTGCATACCTTTTCCATACATTAGGTGAGTTATGTTTATCACCAATTGGCTTGTCACTAGTATCTAAGCTTGCTCCTCTTAAATTCACTTCTTTATTAATGGGTGCATGGTTCTTATTCACTGCATTATCTAATAAATTAGCTGGTTTTATTGGTTCATTCATTGGTGAAGGTGCTGAGCAAGTTCAAAATGCTAGCACTATCTTTATGGGTGTTGGTCTTGCTGCATTAATCACTGCCGTTATCATATTCTTAAGTGCTAATAAGCTTGTTGAGTGGATGCACGGCTCTGAAGGTGAGCATGTACCAAGTACTGATGAAGAGATTGCTGTAACAGCTGCTCATGAAGGTATTGTTGAGAAGTAATACTTCTGACTACTGATTAAGTTATTTTTAAATGGACTCTTTTTAGAGTCCATTTTTTTGTCCAAGTTTTGCTAGATAGCAAATATAAGATTGCGACCTTCGTCACAATGACCAAAGCGTGGTCGGCAAGAGTAAGATTACGACCTGCGCCACAATGACCCAAGCGGGTTGGTTAGTAAACCATCGTCATACTGGTGTAGACCAGCATCTTTCTTTTTATGTTATAAGATTACGGCCTTAGCCACAATGACCCAAGCGGGGCGACGAGATTAAGATTGCGACCTACGCCCTGCCCAATGACAAAGTGTTTTCATATGAATACTTAACTATCGTCATACTGGTGTAGACCAGTATCTTTCTTTTTATGTTTAAGATTGCGGCCTTCGCCACAATGACCCAATAGGAGCCGACGAGAATAAGATTGCGGCCTTCGCCACAATGACCCAAGCGGGTTGGTTAGTAACCCATCGTCATACTGGTGTAGACCAGTATCTTTCTTTTTATGTTTAAGATTGCGACCTGCGTCACAATGACCCAAGTAGGGTCAGCAAGAGTAAGATTGCGACCTGCGTCACAATGACGAGGGTGGTATAGCTAGGGAAATGTTTAATACAAAGTGAAGCTAGGGTTGTATGCCAGGTGCATTATAGTTAGTGCAAGGATACCGGCGATGACATCGTCGAGCATGATGCCAAAACCGCCTGAAACTTTTTTATCAGCCCAGCTTATTGGCCAAGGTTTGATGATGTCAAACACTCGGAATAAGACAAAGCCTACCGCGACAGTTTCTAAACTAACCGGGATGGCGATCATGGTGATGAAGAATCCTGCGATTTCATCCCAAACAATTGCGCCGTGATCGTGCACGCCAGCGTCTTTAGAGGCTTTATCACAAATCCAGATACCCACTACAGATATAAAGACGGTAAGCAGTATAAAAGCTGTAAGGGGCAGTTGAGAGCAAAGTAGAAATAATGGAATTGCCGCAAGAGTGCCCATGGTACCGGGCGCTTTTGGGCTTAATCCGCTGCCAAAGCCTAATGCTAAGAAATGCACAGGATTTTTGATGTTAAACAGCTGGCTTGCGGATTTCTTTTCCATGTTAACTATTCTCTGAGAAGTGTTGATAACCGACTTGGGTTAAAATAAATGGCTTGCCATTTAAGCTTAGGTTTATATCATTGCCTTTATTTAACTGTCCAATGCAAGAGTATTCAATATCAGCATGGGTCATAGCAGTCTCTAAACCCACTTTATTCGTCGCAGAAGCGGTGAAGATTAATTGATAATCATCTCCTGCAGTTAATGCCATTTCTAGCGCTTGCTTTGGCTCTAGATTACTCTTCATAACATCCGATAGTGGGATATTTTCTAAATTAAGTACAGCACCTAAACCTGAAGCTCGACAGATGTGTTCAAGATCGGCTAACAAGCCATCTGATACATCGATTGCCGAAGTTGCATATTCTCGGATCAATTGCCCAGTAAGAACATTAGGTTTAGGATAATTTAGTTTTTCTAAAGCT
>JAQWHD010000059.1 GCA_029237915.1 Thalassotalea sp.
TTACAAGGTTTTGAAACTTCTGTAGGTCGTGTTATTGACCCCGCGACGGTACCGTTTTCACCAAGTAAACCGAATAAAAAACTTATCGTAGTATTAGCCTTTATGTTAAGTGTAATGGTGGGCGTGGGCGCAACATTACTGCTTGAAGCGTTTAACAGTAGCATTCGAACGGTTGAAGATATTGAATCAAAACTGCACAGTAACTTACTTGGTATAGTGCCGCTGGTTGGCAGCCATTTAGAGTCAAAGGCTGAGCAGAAAAAGTTAATCGCAAAGCTTGACCACTATTATTACTTTAATGGCAACGACCATGCCTTTTCTGAAGCACTAAGAACGCTGCGTACAAGTTTGCAATTGTTAAGTTTAGACAACAAAGTAAAAGTTATAGCCGTTACCTCAACCATTCCAAGTGAAGGGAAAACATTAGTCACCAGTAACTTAGCGTTTACCTCGGCGCAATTAGAAAAAACCATTATTATTGATACCGATTTACGTAAACCTAAAGTCGCTAAAAACTTTAAATTAAGCGGCCTGGGTTTATCTGATTATATTGCAGGTAATGTTAGCCTTGATGACTGTATCAAGCATGACAAACAAGGGAACGTCGATGTTATCACCGCAGGTACCTTGCCGCCTAATCCACAAGAGTTGCTAGCATCGAATCAATTTAAAGCCTTAATAAATGAGCTTAAAACACGTTACGATAAAATCCTCATTGATACGCCGCCAATACTCGCGGTAAGTGACGCTATGATAGTCGCCAAACAAGCAGATACTTTAGTGTATGTGGTAAGAGCCTCTAGCACTAAAGAAAGCCAAATTAAAGCTAGCCTTAAACGCTTACAGCAATCGAATATTAAGATTGGCGGAATAGTACTAAACCAGGTTAACTTACAGAAAGCCATGGATTACGAAGAGTTTTCTGGCTATTACGATCAATACGGTTATAACTCGTAAAATTGCAGAGTCCTATGCTAAAAGCGGTTAAACAAAACCAACAAAGAATCATTAAAGCCGTTTTAATTTGCGCACTATTAACCTTGGTTGTTATCGCCAGTAAGTGGGGCATAGCCAGCCTAACGTTTATGCGTGCAGAGCAATTGCACACCCAGTTAATAGAATTAAACAACTATCATTCAAAGCTGAAGCAAGAAGAACAAGATCCTGACCTACATCAGGATGACGATATTTTTTCTCATAGTTCCTCCTCACCTCGTCGTTCCCACGAAGGTGGGAATCCACAAAGCCATAAGGCTGAACCAAAAGATCCTGACCTACGTCAGGATGACGATGTTTTTTCTTATAATTCCTCTTCACCTCGTCGTTCCCACGAAGGTGGGAATCCACAAAACCATAAGGCTGAACCAAAAGATCCTGACCTACGTCAGGATGACGATGAAATAGCTCTTCATCCAGAACGTCAAGGCGTTCATCCAGAACGTCCAAACCGTCATCCTGAACTTGATTTAGGATCTTACAAAAACCAGCAACAAGCCCTTTACCAACAAGCGCTAAATAAAATAACCACAGCAATATCCTTGCACAACAACCCGCAATACCTAGAAAAAAAAGCGCAAATAATCGAGTGGGGCGCACACCACAAACTTGAACCTGATTATATAAAATCACTAAACCAAGCAAAAGAACTGTACCTTAAATCAACCAAACTAAGGCCTACTTGGCCTGGCACATGGGCAGCACTCGCGTTAATCAAATGGCAACTAAACGAATTCGATAACGAGCTAAAACGCTACCTTAAAAATGCCCACTCATTTGGTAAAAACAGCCCTGAAGTTCATTTAGTTTGGGCAGAGCTAGCAATCGCAATAAAACAAAGTAACAACCCCCAACTTATTAATTATCTAGCACCATTACAAAACATAGCTGACTATCATATTAAGAACGTGCGAAAAATTTCGCACCAACGATAACCCCTAAACCCCTTGACTCATAGCCCCTTTAACCAGTATAAATAAAGCACACCAACTTATTTAACAATAATAAAAATTCTCAAGGATCAAACGTGCTTACTCATCCAAACACCATCGCCATTCTAGGCATCGACGACCACGGCAAAGTTGCTGCAGAAATTGCAGAGCAAAATGGCTACCAAGTATTCTTCTTTGATAATAAATATCCACAAATAAAACAATGTGGCCATTGGGATGTAGTAGGCAATGAAGATGACTTAAAAGCACACGGTTCAAGCTATGACGCCATTTTTGTAGCGTTAAGCCATAACAAATTAAGAAAGCTAAAGCTAAACGAGTTAAAAGACTTAGGCTTTAGATCAACAGCCCTTATTTCACCATACGCAATTATTAGTGAGTACGCCGAAATTAATGACGCAGTATTAATTGTTGCCAACTCAACCATTAACTACGGCGTTAAAATTGGTGAAGGTTGTATCATCAATACTGGCGCTACTATAGATCACGGCTGTGTTATCGACCCATACGTTCACGTATCTCCTGGCGTTAACATTGCTGCAGAAGTAAGAGTAGGGGAGTTTAGCTGGGTGGGTATTGGCTCAACTTTAACCCATCACATTAAAGTATCACACACCGTAATTGTTGGTGCTGGCGCAGTAGTACTTAACGACATTCCGCCTGAAGTTACCGTAGTTGGCTGTCCTGCACACATAGTCCGCCGTAAATAAAAGGCTAGTTCCCCGTATACGCGAGGAAGACTATACTACCAAGTGGAATATGTCGTTGGTTGAGTTTTGCAAGATGAAATCGCTTAATTATTCAAAATTGATTAACATTAGCTAATGTCTAGCTAAGTTAATAGGTATGAATATGCAAGCTAATATGCACGAAGCAAAATCTAAACTATCCCAGTTAGTAGAAGCCGCTATGCATGGTGAAGAAGTGATTATCGCTAAATCAGGTAAAGCTCTGGTTAAATTAATACCTTGTAAGCCAACAAAAAAAAGAGTCTTTGGTTTACTAAAAGGCAAAGTCATTCTATCGGATGATTCTGATTCTATTGAGACTAATGATGAAATTCTTGAAATGTTTGGTGTCTAAAGAAAAGAATACTATTAGATGCACATACATTGATTTAGTGGATGAATGGTAGTAGCCAACTAGGCCCTATCTCCAAACAAATGATTGCTGATGAACATAATCAAGTCTATGTAAGTGCGGCTTCGATATGGGAAATGTCGATTAAACGTCAAATGAGTAAGTTACAAGTCCCAGATGATTTAGATTCTCTAATTGAAGAGCTTGGTTTTGAAAAACTTAATATCAGTCTGTTCCATGCAGAACAAGCAGGAAACTTACCTACACACCATAAAGATCCCTTTGATCGGATGCTTATTGCACAAGCACAGTCAGAAGGCCTGCAATTAATATCGACTGATGAGCACTTTTCTAAATATGGCATCAATCTGTTTGATGCAAAAAAATAACAACATAACGCTCACTCGTCGTTCCAACACTCACTCGTCGTTCCAACACTCAGTCGTCGTTCCAACACTCACTCGTCGTTCCAACACTCACTCGTCGTTCCCTTGAATAAGGGAATCCATAGTGATAACCATCACCACACTCGTCGTTCCCTTGTATCGTTGCAGGGATGCAATTAATTAGAACAATGCATGGTGTAATTGTCGGGGAGGGAATCCACAGTGAAGCCATAAAACTGTGGCCAGATTTACTTGACCACTACAGATCCCCGCATGCGCGAGGAAGACGAGTTTATTAGCCTTCCTCAGCAGCTCTTGTCGTTCAGCTCACCACTCGTCGTTCAGCTCATCACTCCTCGTTCAGCTCGCCACTCGTCGTTCCCTCGAAGGAGGGAATCCACAGCGAAGCTAAAACATGGATCCTCGTATGCGTGAGGACGACGTGGTTATAAATCGCTTAATAGCACTCGCTAAATTTTTAAACAAACCTTTACTCCGCAACTCTATTTTAACAGTCTGTTTTCCTTTGTTTTTTATTTTGACAACGTTGGTATTTTAACTTACCTTAAAAGAGCTCGAATAAAACAACGCGCAAAAACAATGCGCAAAAACAATAATAAAAACAACAAGAAAAATAGACCGTTCAGGAAAACATATCAACTGCCTATTTGGCCAGTTAATAACTTACAGGAAGTTTACCTCTATTAATAATAACCATAATAAAGAGACTAATAGATGAACTTAAAATTAAATGCTACTACCGCGTTATTTGCGACGCTTTCACTAACGCAATTTGCTCACGCCGAACAGGTTACCGTAACCAAAGCCAATACCGCCATCAAAGCCGATCACTATTTACTGGCCAATAACTTATTTGATGATGGCGTACCTATGTCGTACGATCCCGCGTTAGTTGAACAAAATGGCTCCGCCTTTTCTGCCGATTACACCGACCCAGGTGTGTTTGGCAATAGCTCTATGGATGCCTACTTATGTGGTATTGTTGGCGGCTACAAAACTGGTGGCACTTGGTACCCAAGTGATTACAATCTAACCGGTATGCCAGAGTTAATCGATAACATAGATAACTCGCTTCGTATTCAGTGGGATACGTTTCAAATAGACGCGTTAGATGCCGATGACAAATGGTGGGCAACCATCAATGTATTATTTGATAACGGCTCGGCAACTTCAGAGCCTGTCCCAGATAATCGCGATTTCGATATTGTTATTCAACTTGAACGTTTCGCTCAAGATAATTTAGAAGATCGTGAAATAAGAGAGAACAGTTTTCACTGGTATTATCCGCGCAACCCAGATGGTTCATTAATACCATTTACCTTGAATATTGATGGCCAAGACTACCATTGGGCACCACGCTATAAGTTTTTTAATTACTTGCCTGGTAATGTTAATGAACACAAAAACGATAAAGTACATATTAAGTTTATTCCAATAGATAACGACAATGTTGCTCCTTATATAGATCATCCGTTAAAAACCTTTATTGATGCAAGTAGCGAATACCTGCAATACATGGACTTAACAGCTGAAGAAGTGGCACTTGCGGCAGAAAAAGTTAATGCCTCCGATTTATACGTTAAACAACTTTCCGCAGGTTTTGAGGTATACACAGGCCAATTTACAGTAGGTAATGAATACTTTAAAACGGTTAAAGACACGACTCCGCCTAACGTGTTAACCGGTTTGAGTGCAACCTTAAACACCGACCGAGTTGATTTAGGCTGGGATGCTCATAATGACGATGCCTTTCAAACTTATACCGTTTACCGCGCCGTTAACGGTGGTAATTTTACAGCCGTTACGCAAGGGTTATACATCAACAGCTATAGCGATGTAGATGTACTAGAAGGTAACAGCTACGACTACTATGTAAGTGCTAGCGATCGCTCTTGGAACGAATCAACCGCATCAACGGTAGAGTCGGTAAGCTTAAACTCTGGCAACTTACCTCCTGTATGGGAAGAGAGCAGCTTTAGTAGTGATGCGACAGCCGATGTTTATTATCAAACATTCCATGCGTGGCGCATAACCGACAACGAAGCAGATCCAATTACCATTAGTAAAGTGAGTGGCCCTGCTTGGGTAATGGTACAAGCTAACGGTAAAGTCTACGGTACGCCTACTAGCGCAGATGCTGGCGCTAATGTGGTAGTGCTTAGCGCAAGTGATGGCATAAATGCCTCGGTTGAGGCAACGTTAACGATAAATGTTAGCCCTGGTGCTAACAGTGCGCCAGTCTTTACAGCCGATCCATTGAGCGCACTAGATGCAAGTAAAAACGTTAACTACAGCCAAAGCCTTACAAGCTCGGTTAGTGATGCAGATGGCGATACCTTAAGCTACAGCAAAGTATCTGGCCCTAGCTGGTTACAAGTGGCAAGCAACGGTAGCTTAACCGGTAAACCTAAAGGTGGAAACCAAGGTACTAACACTTTTGTGGTAAGCGTATCTGACGGCGTTAATGCTGCTGTTAGTGCAACACTAACAATCGTTGTTAACTAAAAGTTTAACCCAGAAAATATACCAATTTAATTAATCAAGTTGGTAATACCTAAAAGCGGCGCACTAGCGCCGCTTTTGTTTTCTACCCGTTATTTTTCTATAGCAATCCCCGTCGTTCCTGCTGTATCTTCACTTGCCATATGCACTTACACGTCGTTCCAGCATTCACTTGCAATATGCACTATAATCGTCGTCCTCGCGCATGCGGGGATCCATCACCTACACTCGTCGTTCCCTAGTTTTACTCGTCGTCCTCGCGAATGCGGGGATCCATGCTTGAGCTTTTACTACGCCAACAAATAAGAAATATCTTCCCATTTAGGGTTTAACTTCTCAATTAAATTGATCTTCCACTGTCGATTCCATTTCTTTAAACGCTTCTCACGTATTATCGCTTCAGTGATAGTTGGATAAGATTCGAAATAGACCAAAACATGTAAATCGTATTTCGCAGTAAAGCCAACTACTAACTTTGATCTATGCTGTTCTATTCTTTGGGGTAGGTTACTGGTTACTCCAATATAAAGAGTCCCATTTTTCTTATTTGTTAAAATATAAATACATGGCTGTTGCATATTGAAATCCTTTTCAATGAATGAATCTTGATTATAGATATGGATCCCCGCATGCGCGAGGACGACGAAATTAATAATTAATAATTAATAATTAATTTTCTACACTCACTGTCGTTCCAGTACTCAATGTCGCTCCTGCTATTCACTCGTAGTTCCCTAGTTTTACTCGTCGTTCCCTAGTTTTACTCGTCGTTCCCTAGTTTTACTCGTCGTTCCCTCGAAGGAGGGAATCCACAATGTTTTGATAGACAATACGCTCGAGTAAATTCGTCGTCCTCGCGCATGCGGAAATCCACAGGCGAAGCCTAAACCTTGACACCTAGTCCTCATCTATTACCTTTAAGTCAGTAAAGCCAACCAAGGAAGATCATGAAACGTATAGTAATTTGTGCAGACGGAACCTGGAACCGCCCAGAGCAACTCAATAAAAAACAATACCCCACCAACGTATTGCAATTTGCCCGTGCGATAGCACCCAAAGATCAAAACAACATTAAACAAGTGGTGTTTTATGACTGGGGTATAGGCTCATATCACGACAGCTTAACAGGTGGTGGCCTTGGTAAAGGCCTAGAGAAAAACGTAATGGACGGTTACCGCTTTTTAGTACACAACTATGAACCAGGCGATGAAATATATCTGTTTGGTTTTAGCCGCGGCGCATACACGGTAAGAAGTCTGTGTGGCTTAATAAATAACTGCAGCATATTAAAAAGCCAGCATGGTAACCTAGTAGAGCAAGCCTTTGATATTTACAAAACCAAATCGAAAAAGCCGAAAGGGGAGTTCTCAACAAACTGGAGGCAAGAATATGCCATAGCCCCACAAGTCAAAATTAACTTTGTTGGTGTATGGGATACAGTTGGCTCCATGGGCTTACCGTTCACCATATTTGGTTTGATCAAAGACAAGCACTTATTTTATGACAGAAAAATTGGCAGCAATATAATCAAAGCCCGGCATGCACTGGCCCTTGATGAAAGTCGAGGTGACTTTGAACCGACCATTTGGGAGCACAAACCAAATGTCGATATGAAACAAGTATGGTTTGCAGGTAACCACTCAGATATTGGCGGCAGTTATGCGTCTGATCAAGATAACACTACATTAGCCGATATACCTAAACACTGGCTAATGAATGAAGCACAAACAAGTGGCTTAGCATTCGAGCAATATTTCACTACAGTACAAATAAACGCACTAGCCACAGGGCACAACGAATACAAAGGCAAGTATAAGTTACTAGGTAAACATATCCGCAGCATACCCGATCCTAAAGTAAACCCAACGTATATTCACCATACCGTAAAAGAACGCTATAACAAAAGTGATTATAAAAGCCCAAGCCTTGATAAATACCATAAAATTCATGGAAACTGGCCTATAACTGAAAGATGAACTAATAACTAAAAAAGTGGCTCTTTTGGCGTTAATTGTTGCTGTATTAATTGGCACACACCAAGACCTGTCCTCTTAGTTGTACAACTAACTGTTTTTCACTATACTTGTATCTAATATTGAACATGTAGGAGTGAATAATGAGAATAGTTTCATTTACCGAGGCTAGAAATGGGCTTAAATCAGTTTTAGATGGTGTTATAAATGATGCCGATACTACGGTCATTACTCGTAGGGATTCTGAGGATGCGGTTGTTATGTCATTAGATTATTATAATAGCTTAATGGAAACCGTACATTTGCTTCGCTCCCCCGCAAATGCCGAACATTTAAATAAATCTATTACTCAATACAAGGCAGGGAAAACTGTTAAAAGAGATCTCATAAGTGAGTAAGTTACTTTTATCATGGACAGATGAAGCTTGGTCTGATTATGCCTACTGGCAAAGTCAGGATAAAAAAACACTTAAACGTATTAATAAACTCATCCTTGATACAAAACGCTCTCCATTTGAAGGCATAGGAAAACCTGAACAATTAAAAGAGAACCTATCTGGTTTTTGGTCAAGACGAATAGATGATACAAATAGGTTGGTGTATGCTGTTGATAACGGCGCATTAACAATAATATCATGTAGGTATCATTACTAGCTTGATAGCCAAAATGGTAGTTGGCCCAAAATAGAAAAATAGTAAAATAAAAAATAAAAAATAAAAAATAAAAAATAGATGAATCGAGGAATAAATCAAATATCGAATATCTCGTCGTTCCCGTGTCGGCGGGAATCCACACAAAAATATTATTAAATTTTTTTATTATAAATGATGTGATGTAACAGAAATTAAAGGTAATATTAAATCAGTTACTTTTAAATAGACTTAAAAAACTTTAATGGCCCAACTACAACAACTTCCCCTTTATACTGAGCACTTATCATTGTGGTTATCTGATGAGCAAGGCCTGGTATTTCATCATGGTTTAAAAAGCTTATTTAAATTAGAGCCATTAAGCTTAGCGTTATTTATTGCTTTAGATGAAGGCAATAATAAACAGCAAACCTTAAAGCGTATAGAAGAATATAGCGGTTTAACGCAGCAGCAGATCCTGCCAAGCTTTTTACAAGTATCGCCGCTATTTAAATACCAGGAAGTAGAACGTAGTTATAAAGATGGTGTCTATCCAGAATTACAAAACCATTTTAAACAAACAGCAATAAATTCAGATTTTATAATCCAAGTTGCACAATCATCTTTTACCATTAGTTGTGCAGATGACACCTTGTTTAAACAAATAAAACAATTATTACAGCCAATACACGTTTGTATAAGTTCGTTAGCAGATGAAGAAGTAGACTTTCGCTTTGAAATAGAACAAGAAAAAGACTCTACTTTTTCACTTTATTCAAATGACATGCAAGTAGAGAGTAACCTAACTCTTACACAAGTAATGCCAGTGTTTATAGACAGGTTACAAATACTAGCGTACCAGCAAAGTGATTACTGTTTTGGTTTTCATGGTGGTGCATTGGTAAAGAAAGATCCTGACCTACGTCAGGATGACGACGTGAGTGGAATTGAAAAGCAAGATCCTGACCTACGTCAGGATGACGACGTGAGTGGAATTGAAAAGCAAGAACCTGGCCTACGTCAGGATGACGACGTGAGTGGAATTGAAAAGCAAGAACCTGGCCTGCGTCAGGATGACGATGAAATAACTCATAGTTCACATTTATCTCGTCGTTCTTTTTTATCTCGTCGTTCCCGCGAAGGCGGGAATCCACAATACAAGCACACCAACAAAACCATTCTACTCCCAGGCGTATCAGGGGCCGGTAAGTCAACCTTAACGGCTGAATTGTCAGTAAGAGGTTACCAAGTGTATTCGGATGAAATAATTGCATTAAATAATCAGCTTAACCTCACCGCGATTAACTTACCTATGGCAATTAAATCAGGTAGCTGGCAACTTACCGAAAGTCTATATCCTGAAATTGCTAACCAGACAGAGTGGCATAGAACAGATGGCCGTATATTAAAATACATATGGCCGCAAAAGTGTGCAGAGCAATCACATCAGGTGTGTGCACAAGATATCGAGAAAGATAATGACCGTGCTAATGAGGAAGAACAGCTAAACAAAGAAATTACACCTCATAGTAATACACTATTACTTAGCCCTAACTTTAACGCTAACGCCAACCCTAAAGCCACTAAACTTTCAATAATAGATACCCTAACTTTAGTCACCGAAGGCGGTTACCAATTAGGCGTAGAACTATCACATGATAGAGTAGAACAGTTGCTACATTTTTGTGAGCAAATAAACGCGTATCAAATTACCTACGCAAACAGCGAACAGGCATTAATATTAATGGAAGAGCTATGTCAGCAGTAACAGAGCACGTTAAACAAGAAAAAATCACCGAACAAACCTTTTATGATCTAGGTATGTGGTTAACACACCCAAATGATCATAACTTAAAGCAATTAGTAACTTTAAAAGATGAAGATGCTCGATTACCACTAATTAAACTAGTAAATCAATATTGGTTAGGCGGCGCACTCTATAACAGCCTAAAAGCAAGCAATGTATGGCAAGAACTTGACGAAGAGCTTAAAGCCTATTTAATTGAACTAAACGACTTCTATCAACAACGAAGTGAAGGTATAAAACAAGAAGCTATATTTGCTTGTGACTTGTTAACAGACGCTCAAATTCCAGTAGTAATGCTTAAAGGTGGAGCTAGCTTATTTAATGGTGTATTTAATCCAATAAGCAGCCGTTTTATGACCGATGTTGACTTACTCGTGCCTGAAGATAAACAGCAAATAGCAAATGAAATTTTAACTGCTGCTGGTTATGCTCCAAAAGAAGATGAGCACGCTACACCTATGGCAGGACACCATCACGCACCAGCATTATTTAGAAAACAAGGCGGACACTGCTGCGTTGAGCTACACCGCTGGGTATTAAAAAAATCAGTAAGTGATGTCCTATCAACAGATGAAGTGTGGGCTAAAGCAATCCCTTTAAAACTAAGTGACACGTTACAAGTTTTACAAATGGAGCCAAATCAGCAAGTAGTTTTATCGGTTGCCCATAGTGAGTTATCTCACAAAGGCTATGAAGAACAACATATAGATTGGCGTCAATTATTAAACCTTTATGCTCTTATTTTACACTACTCAAACACTCTTAATTGGCAAGTGATTTCAGAGCATTTTAATCGCTGTAATAAACCAGAGTCCCTTAATGCTTTACTTCTTGCATGTGCAATTTTTTTTAAGCAGACAAACGCTCTAACGGATACGGATGACGAGATGTCACAGCAACATATTGCCAATTGTATGGCTAAGTATGAAAACAGGCAGGGAACTTACAAGCCTTTTGCACACTTATTTGCTGTACTTAGAGGCTATAAAAAAGAAAGCATAAGCACAGCTTATGGTGAAAAAGGCTTATTCTCAATTTCAATTGGCCGATTGCGACATTTTAAGCGTCACATCACAATGCTGCTTAATCCGGAGACACTTAAAAGATTCCTACGCCGCCTTTAATAAACTTTTTGAACCACCAATATATTATATTGGTTTCAGTATCAACGAAGAGTAAAGTACCTGCTTGTTTATATATGATATACATAAGTCGCTGATATATATAATGTAATAATATCGGAAATATTCACACCATATTTAGCTAATAAAAAAGTTACAATTGGCATTGTATTTAAATTGTACGATAAAGTGTAATAAAATTTCATTTTACAAAAAAACGTTGATTAATCGCCTTTGAGCGCTATATAATGCGTCACAATAAAATGTATCTAAGCTCTGTTTATAGTGCGTTTATGATAGATAAATAGATAAATAGATAAATAGATAGATTTTGATAGAGTAACAAGGTTGCTAACTCTATTTTTTAATTTAGATTGACCAAAGAAGTAGATTTATTATGTTAGCTAAGGATAGTAATGCACAGTGGTTTGTACTCACCAGCAAACCAAGGGAAGAACAACGTGCATTTGATAACTTAACCTCACAAGGCTATGAGGCTTTTTTACCTAAAATCGCCAAGGTAAAAAAATTAAAAGGAATTAAAGCGGTATCTTCAGAACCACTATTCCCTAATTACTTATTTATACTCCTAGATAAACAGGTGGCAAACTTCAATGCCATTCGTTCTACTCGAGGTGTTGGCAGTTTTGTCCGTTTTGGTATGAACCAAGCGACAATTGATGACAGTATCATAATGAGCATAAAGCAAAGTTTGAATACTGGTGAACAAGAGAAAACATTAGATGAATTGCTCAATTATAGCCAAGGTGAAAAGGTAGAAATTACAACCGGACCTTTTAAAGGTTTGCAGGCTATATATCAAACCAAAGATGGATTAGAAAGAAGCATATTAATGGTAAAAATGTTAGGCCAAGATAATCAAGTTGTTGTAAACAACCAAGAGTTTGAAAAATCTAGTTAGTTAGAAAGTTAGAAAGCTAGAAAGAAGAAAGCTAGAAAGAAGAAAGCGTAAAGCATTTCGTCGTTCCCGTGGAAACGGGAATCCATTTGTTTTCGTCATCCCGTACTTGATACGGGATCTTAAAGGAGAAAGCCTCTCTTTTTCGTCGTTCCCTTGAAGAAGGGAATCCATAAGCTTTCAAATACGATAAATATTATCGTCATCCTGAATTTAGTTCAGGATCTTAAGTCAGAAAGAAGAAAGCTAAACGAAAGTATTTAGTCATCACGATAAACACTCTCGTCGTTCCCTTGAAGAAGGGAATCCATAGGCTTTCAAATACGATAAATATTTGAGTCATCGTCGCAAATGCGGTGAACCATAAAACAGACTTTATATGCCTTTTGGAGCCAAACCAATGGGCGGAAGCGTGCCTAAAAGCAAAAGCCTCTTTCGTCATCCAAGCGAAGAATATCGTCATCCTGAACTTGATTCAGGATCTTTTTTAACTTTATATTTGTAATTTGATTTCGTCTTCCTCGTGAATACGGGGATCCAGTATTTACTCTTAGCTTTCTAACTCACAACCTGTAGCCATAACTTAAGACAAACCATGTTCAACAACATCCTAATAGTATGCATAGGTAATATTTGTAGAAGCCCCAGCGCTGAACGTATATTACAACAGTTATTACCAAGCAAAAGCCTAACAAGCGCAGGCATAGGCGCATTAGTTGATCATGAAATAGAAACAAATGCAGCGCAGCTGCTAGACCAAAACGGTTTTAACAGCGAAAACCATAAAGCATGCCAAATAAGCACCGACATAGTTAACAACGCAGAGCTTATCTTGGTAATGGAAAAGAAACACCAACAGGTGTTAATGAAAAAATACCCATCAGCATCAGGCAAAATAATGTTGTTAGGTAAGTGGAATAATGAACAAGAAATACCAGATCCATACCGAAAAAGCACAGAAGCATTTGAACACGCATACAAATTAATAGAACAAAACTGCCAAGCCTGGGCACAAAAACTGAAATAGCAAAAAATTCGTCGTCCTCGCGTAGGCGGGGATCCAGCTTTTAGCTGTTATACTCAAAACCGATTAAACTACATAAAAATAATAATTAATTTTAATATAATATAAAAATCACAGGGCATTTAGGATCCATCTCGTATATCGGACCTACATAAAAAATAAAATGAATACTAAATTTAAAATATTAACCATCGCTCTTTTATCAACCCTAGCCACAGCCTGTACTGTTGTACCTGGCGGCCACGTTGAAGACGTAGAACTAGCTGACAACGAAGAAGCGTTTGATATAAGCCCGCAGATAAATGCAAAGTTTATTACCCCAAAGGTATTGGCCGAGTTAAAGTCAGCAGAGCCAATAGCCTCAAATAATCTGCCTTTAGATCAAGAAATGGAAGATTACACCTACATCATAGGTAAAGGCGATGTATTAAATATAACGGTGTGGGATCACCCAGAGCTTACTATCCCTGCAGGACAATTCAGAAGTGCAGGCGAGTCAGGTAATGTAGTACACGCCGATGGTACTATTTTTTATCCTTATATTGGCAAAGTGCAAGTAGCAAATAGCAATATTGCCGATGTTAGATATTTAATTGCGACTCGATTAGCCCAATATATTGAATCACCACAAATAGACGTATCGGTTGCTGCCTATCGCTCTAAACGTACTTACATTACTGGTGAAGTTAAACAACCAACAGTACTACCAATTACTAATGTCCCTCTAACGTTATTAGACGCATTAAACAGTGCTGGCGGTTTAAGTCCTTTAGCGGATTGGCGTTCAGTTAGTCTAACTAGCACAACAGCGCAAGGTGCTAAAGAAGAAAAGCTCGATTTGTACGCTCTTTATCAAAAAGGCGATATGAGCCAAAACCGTTTAATTAAACACAACGATATTATTCACGTACCACGTAACGATGCCTTAAAAGTATTTGTTATGGGTGATGTTAAACAAGCGCAAACACAAGTACTTACCAGAGCCGGTTTAACCCTTGCTGAAGCATTAAACAACACGGGTGGTACAAGTGAAACTACCGGTGATATGAGTGGTATCTTTGTACTTAGAGCAAGTACTGAAGAAGACAAGTTAGTGGATGTTTTCCAATTAGATGCATCAAACGGCGCAATGTTACTACTTAGCACCCAGTTTGAATTACAACCAATGGATATTGTTTACGTAACATCTGCACCAGTAGCCCGTTGGAACCGTGTAATACAGCAACTATTACCAACGTTTACTAGTATCCGTAATTTAAGTGACGTAAACCAAGACTACAGATAATAAATATAAGGCTTAGGTTAAATCATCGTATTTATCTAAAAGTATTCGTCTTCCTCGCGGAAAACGCATTGTTCTAACTAATTAGAACAATGCAGAGAGCATTGTCGCTGCGGGATCCAATATTTTAATGTCATTCTGGCGAAGGCCAGAATCTTAAATAGAATAAACAAAAAGGATTTGAGTATAAGTAGAACCAGAAACTGTAAACTAGGTCATAGTTCCTAGTCCCAAGTTCCTCGTTCCTAGCTCCTTTAAAAACATGACAGAAACAAAAAAAAATACACAAAAAGTAAAAGTCGAGAATATCAACTCAAACGATGAAATCGATTTAGCTCGGTTATTTGGCTTATTGCTCGACAGTAAATGGTTGATCATATTCGTAACCGCAGCCTTTACCTTTGTAGGTATTGTTTATGCACTAATGGCTACTCCAGTATATAAAGCCGATTCATTAATTCAAATTGAAGAAAAATCCAGTGGCTTGCCAGGCGTTGCCGACCTAGAAGAAATGCTAGGCGGTGAACACGATCCTGAAACTGAAATGGCCCTGCTTAAGTCCCGACGTGTACTTAGTTATGCCGTTGATGAACTTAATTTAGAAATCGTTACCTCGCCTAAGCACAAAGGCAGTTTAGGTAAATTCTTTGCCAGACGTTACGGCAGTATCGTTGAAGGCAAAGAGTTTAATCAGCCTATGGTAGCGGACTTATTTGACGACTCTTACGCCTGGGGCGGCGAGCAAATTAAAGTAACAACCTTTAACGTTAGTCCAAGCTACTTAGATCAAACTTTTGAGTTAACTAACCTCGGCAGTGGCGCTTACGCTTTAACCCTTGATGAAGAGCAAATATTAAAGGGTAAAGTTAACGAGCTAGCACAAACAGAGTCAGGCTCTATTGAATTACTAGTAACAGATATTAAATCAGATATAGGCACTGGCTTTTATATTAAACGTTTATACCGTGAAGACATTATCGGTGCATTACAAACAACTTTATCGGTAGCAGGGCAAGGTAAAGATACTGGCATTTTAACGGCGACTTATGAAGGTACTAATAAACAACACGTTGAAGATGTACTCCACTCTATAACCCAAGGTTTCTTACTGCAGAACGTACAGCGTATGTCGGTAGAAATTCAAAACTCAATCGATTACATCAAATCTGAATTGCCAATATATAAAGACCTACTTGACCAAGCCGAAGCGAAACTTAATAACTTTCGTTTAGAGAATAAGTCGGTAGATTTATCTATTGAAACGCAATCAATTTTAGAGCAAGTAGTAGAGTTAGACACGCGCATTCATGAACTATCGTTTAAAGAAGCCGAGTTAGCGCAGCGATTCACTAAAGAACACCCGAGCTATATTTCTCTAAATAAAAAGAAACAAGAGTTACTTGGCCAAAAAGCTAAACTTACTGAATCAGTAGAAGGTTTACCAGCAACTCAACAACAAGTTCTTCGTTTAGCGCGAGATGTAGAAGTAAATCAAGAGATCTACCTTTACATGCTTAACAAAAACCAAGAGTTACGAGTAGCTAAAGCAGGTACCGTTGGCAATATTCATATTGTTGACCAAGCGGTTGTTGGCCGTAAACCTGTTAAACCTAAAAAGCCATTAATTGTAGTATTAGCAACCTTACTTGGTGGTATGTTCTCAGTTGCTTTTGTCTTAATTAAAGCGGCATTCCATAGAGGTGTAACTAACCCTCAAGAATTTGAAGATATTGGCTTAACGGTTTATGCCACTATCCCGGTAAGTGATACGCAAAATAAATTCTTAGATAAGAAAAAGCTTAAAGAAAAAATGGGGCAAAAATTAGGGCGCAAAAAACTTAAAACCAAAGAAATCCTAGTTGCTCAAGAAAACCCTACAGATATAGCTATCGAAGCCATTCGTTCACTTCGAACATCATTACATTTTGCCATGCTCGAAGCTAAAAATAATGTGATCATGATCTCTGGTGCAAGCCCAGGGGTTGGTAAATCATTTATCTCATCAAACTTAGCCGCAGTACTTGCTCAAGCAGGGCAAAAAATATTACTGATCGACGCAGATATGCGTAAAGGTTACACCCATAAAGTGTTTAACCATAAAGTTGAAGATGGCTTGTCCGAACTGTTAGTTGGCGATATCGATTTTGCACAAGCAGCAAGTTCTACTGAAATAGACAACCTAACATTAATCACGCGTGGCCAAGTACCACCAAACCCATCTGAGTTATTAATGGGTGAAAACTTTACGAAAATGTTAGCGCAAGCATCAAAAGACTACGACTTAGTCCTTATCGATACACCGCCAATTCTTGCCGTAACCGACCCTTCAATTATAGGGCATCATGCAGGTACAAGTTTCTTACTTGCTCGCTTTGACCAATCAAGTTTAAAAGAGATTGCAGCAGCAGCAAACCGATTCGATTTAAACGGTATCGACATCAAAGGTGTTATATTCAACGCCGTTGAAAAGAAAGCCAGCAGCTACTATGGCGATTATGGCTATTACAACTATGAGTACAAGAGCAAGTAGAAAAACCTCTTGGACGAAATAGGGTGTAGATAGCTCAAAGCCTTTATATATGGGCTTTTTGAGCTTATTGTAGAGGATTTAACTCGTCTCAATGACGACAATTTTCGTCTCAACCCATAAATAAACCTGAGTTTGGCTGTTGACTAGAGTCAACAGGTAATCCTGCTGATCTGGATTGAAACGTTGCTCAAGAGCCCATTGATAGGGCGTTTTCAGAAGAAGCCCTGTATTTTAACTCGTCTGCCTCAGAACAAAACTGGTCTTTGACCTAAAATATATCAGAGTTTGAGTGTTGACTTGAGTCAACATTCAAGCCGTTATTTGAAACCATTAAATCTTATTTTTTACAATATAATATTGTAAATGAAAACATAAAATTATGAAACAATCTCAAGAGTCCAAAAAAGCTACCG
>JAQWHD010000009.1 GCA_029237915.1 Thalassotalea sp.
CAAATGTTATTGGTTTTTGAGGGGTAAAATGGCTGTAGAGTTGATATAGCTTAGATGTTGTATTTAGCAGTGAAAAATAACCTTAAATTAACAAGTTTTTAACGACATTTTTTTGCACTGTTTTACATTTGGTTAACGGTAATTTATCAGGCTTAGTTTAATATTAAACACAGTTAACTTTCATAGTTTTCCTCCCTGAAATGCTATATTTTTTATGCCACCCTACTTTGGGTGGTTTTTTTTTGCTTTTTTTGGTGGTTGGGGTAAGGCGAAAGAATGGATTCCCGTCGTCACGGGAACGACGAGTGAGTTGAGGGAGCGACGAGATAAGATACAGGCATTCACCGGTATGACGATGTGAGGCATGCTCCTTGGATCGTTCTAATTAGTTGCGTCCATGCAACGATTCGCAGGTATGACAAATAGATGTTTAGAGCAACAAATGAAAGATACTGGCCGACGCCAGTATGACTGTGTAACGGCTGTAAATATGAGAGTAAATATGAGAGTAAATAGTCCATCAACTTGTAAAGCACCATTAACAGCTCTATAATTAGCGCCATTAACAGTGCTTTTATAGTAGATAGATAATGACACATTTGACAGCAAATGAATTAAAGCGTGGTGGTGTTACGGTTATAGAGCAAGCAATACAAGATTCCTCTGATGCCTCAGTGACAATTGATGTTAGAGGTCGATCTAAATATGTGATCTTGCCAATTGCTGCCTACGATAAATTTAGAGAATATGAACTAGATAATGCGATTGCCGAAGCTCAAGCATGTTATGACGTTGGTGATGTAGAAGAAGTTAAAGATTTTGATGCTTTAGCTAAGCAATTACATAACCTTTAATTATGTTAAAAATTATAAAACCCGCCTCTTACAGTAAACGTGAGCAAAGGTTCTTTAAGGGCCGAAAACAGTTAATTAACCAATATATAAAAACACTTAAATTATTGTCTTTAGATCCTATGCATCCAGCACTTAGGTTGCATAAGGTTAAAAGCAAAGATTGTTATTCTGTTTCGATTAATATGCAATATAGGATCTTGTTAACGTTTAAATACCTTGATAATGGTGAGATTTTATTGATTGATATAGGCGATCATAGTATTTATTAACAATACATTCACAACAAAGTGTTGCAGTGTTTTACATTTGGTTCTATTCATTATTGGCTAATTTAGATTTACGTACACCGTCATGCCGGACTTGATCCGGTATAACTTTCATAGTTTTCCTCCCTGAAATGCTATATTTTTTATGCCACCGATTCAGTAGGTGGTTATTTTTTTGCTTGTTTTTGATTGTTTTGGCAAAGCAAAAGAATAGATTCCCGTCGACACGGGAACTACGAGTGAGTTGTGGATAAGGCTATAACTGTTGAAGCAACAAAAGAAAGATACCGGATCGAGTCCGGCATGACGTACCCAAATAAAATGGATTCCCGTCGTCACGGGAACGACGAGTTAGTTTAGTGAACGAGAACAAATGAAGGTTTTAAAACGCTTTATACAGCAGTGCGATGCCGGTGAGTATTGTCATTATTTCAAAGGTTCTTTTCACTAATACATTGCCTTTGGCTATGGCTAAATGAGCGCCTACATAGCCCCCTATTAGCGCGCCTAATATTAAAGCAGGTAGCCAATCCCATTTTATAGTTTCTTGCAGTGCTAAGGTTATAGCTCCCGTACCATTCCACAATATACCAACCATAACTAAAGTATATGAAACGGCTCTGGCGTAGTTCATACCAAACCAATGAATAAGCCATATGGTGACAAATAAACCAGTACCTGAGGTTAATGAACCATTGAGTATGCCTAATAAAAATAAACCTAGCCCGCCAATTACGTAGCCTTTAAGGTTTAGGTTTTTTAAGCCATCTACCATGCCTAGACTTGGTTTAAGGATTGAATAAACGCCAAGAGCTATGGTTAAACAGCCTAGGGAGACCATAGCGAGATGTTCTGGAATGTTGAGTATTAGGTTCGCACCTAGAATAACGCCAGGTAATGCGCCAGCGGTCATAATAGTGACTAACTGCCATTTAAAACCGCCATGTTTTAAATGTTTAACTGAAGCACCAACGCCTAGTGCGACTGCGGCGATTTTATGGGTGACTAATGCAACGCCAAACGGTAGACCTAAGAATATTAACGCGGGTAGTTGTAATAGCCCTGCTCCACCACCAGCAAGTGAGGATAAGGTGTTGGCGACTAAGCTGATGAAAAATAGAAAAATATGTTCGAGCATGGGATCTGGTATGGGTGGTGATTAATTAAAGCCTAACATGCTTAACTAAAGATATTAACCAATTTATTACAACAAACTATTGCACAGTATTACATTTGGTTTGTATGTATTATTGGCTAATTTAGATTTACATACACCGTCATGCCGGACTTGATCCGGTATAACTTTCATAGTTTTGCTCCCTGAAATGCTATATTTTTTTATGCCACCTATTATGTAGGTGGTTTTTTTTTGCTTTTTTTTGGGTGGCTTGGGTGAAGCGGAAGAATGGATTCCCTCCTTCGAGGGAACGACGAGTCGGGAGCATGGGCACGACGAATACGTTTAGGGAACGACGAATAAAAGCATGGTTTCCGTCGACATGGGAACGACGAATCGGGAGCATGGGAACGACGAGAGTAAGTATGACTCATCTACATAAAGTGGGATTCCCGTCGTCACGGGAACGACGAAGAGTAAGTAGACGTAGCTACATAAAAATAGAATATAAAAAAACAGCTTGGATAACGTATTTACGTTTTCGCAAGCTGTTTTGCTATCTATAAAGGTAAAAGCTAGAAGTTAAGCTACTACACTTTTATTTTTGCTGTGTGCGTTTATCACGAAGATTAAGGCAATGACCGCAGTTATCGCTCCAATCATTGGCGCGTAATCTAATGGTAAATTAACACCTATAGCCGCGGTTGAAATAAACGATACCGTTACGCCAGTTGCCATTACTGCTGGAATACTTACAATCCAGTGGAACGTGCCACGGTCGAATAAGTACTTAGTTGCTAGCCACAATACGCTGGTAGAAAGCAGCATGTTAGAGAAAGCGAAGTATCTCCAAATTAAACTAAAATCAATCTTCGTCATAAAGTAGGCAACAATTAAAATTGGTAGCGCTAATAAAATTCGATTACGCATACATTGCGGAATATTGAACGCATCTACTATGGTTAAACGTAAAGAGCGGAACGCTGTATCGCCTGAGGTGATTGGGAATATGGCTACGGCAATAATTGCCATAATGCCACCAAAAACACCTAAGTAACTGGTTGCTATGTGGTTAACGATAAGTCCTGGACCACCTTGCGCCAGTAACGCTTGCAGTTCAGGGTAACCTCCAGGAAACGCGGCAATACCAGCTAAAGCCCAAACACAACCCACAATACCTTCAGAAATCATTGCACCGTAATAAACAGGGCGCACATATTTTTCGTTGGTTAAACATCGAGCCATAATTGGCGCTTGTGTTGAATGAAAACCACTAATGGCACCACAAGTGATGGTTAAGAACAATAATGGCCAAATTGGCGCACCGTCTGGATTTGGTTGAAGAAATTCATGTTCATAATGGCTATGTGAGAAATAACCAAAGAAATCGTTTATTTCAGGTAAGTGCGGTGCGTTAAACAGCAATGCAACAGCCATAGAAACGGTCATCACGATCATTAACAAACCAAACAGAGGGTAAAATTTAGTGATGATTTTATCGATAGGCAATAATGTTGCTAAGAAGTAATAACCTAAAATAACTAATACCCAGAAGGTATTGCCAGAAAAGACTGTTCCTTCAAAAAAGCTTAAGTTACTTAATAAGCCTGCAGGGCTCATAATAAAGACAACACCAACAAAGAATAATAACATTGCCGTAAATAACAGCATTAAACCTTTGAAGAAAACATTGAAGTATTTACCTGCAATTTCTGGCAAACTTTTGCCGTCTTCTTTTATGCTCATTACGCCCGAAAAGAAGTCATGAACCGCGCCGCCAAGCACATTACCTAGAACTATCCAGACTAATGCAACCGGACCATAAATAGCACCTAAGATAGGACCAAAAATAGGACCCACACCGGCAATATTTAAAAATTGAATTAAAAACGCTTTAACGGGATGAATTGGTACATAATCCACGCCTTCAGCTAAACGCTGCTGTGGTGTTTTTAAGCTCGGGTCTAACTTAGCCTGCCTCTCAACAAATGGGCTATAAAACTTATAGCCAAGAAACAGTATTGTTAAGCAAATAAAAAATATAAGCATAATGATCTTCTTTTTTAGTAGATGTAAGAAATCTTTCTGAGTTTGTTGTTTATCATATTTCTATCGATGATAAATGCATTTTGGTTATTGATACTTAAAGATAGCTAAAATTTAGCTATTCGTTAACTAAGTTACGCTCTTTTGGCTTTAAATTTAAATGGCGTCAACATACCATATCTTAATGTCAGCGCACTCAAAGCTTTATTACAGGCTAATGATTTTGTTAATGCATGACAAAAATGAGACGTTACTACTTTGTCATTTATATCTATCGCATCGACTTTGTAGAAGAAAGGCTTTTTAATTAAAGTCATTAATATATTCATAGCTAATTACCTAATATGATTTTTTATATAATCACTATTTTACAGACTTAACCTTACCAATGCTCTGTCTGTTACAGGTTAGTTACAAATATCACATGTTAAATACCACAAGAGGTACAGATAACATTATATCAGTTAAAAAATAGCTAGAGAAAGTAACTAAATATCTAAGTTACTTAGTTTCAATCAAGCTGACTAAACCTTTATCGTCTAACCACACATACGCCATTTGCTTAAATTGTTTAGCTAAGCTAGTTGCTTGTTGTTTGCTTATATTGGTAATTAACAAACTTGCCTCTTTTGGCCAGTCACCTTTTGGCCCTGCGCCATACCCTTGATGGCAGGTTAAATTTAGTTTTTTTACCGCGCTAATTAATTGCTGATGACGCTTTTTGTTCTCGCTCTCACTCAAACGTTTACTCATTGGATTGTCAGCGGTAATAAATGCTGCTGTAGGTAAATCGAAGGTGTGTAAGTAACGACTTAATGTTCTGTCGGTATCGCCAATATTAATTTGCCAAAAGCCTAGTTCATCATCAATGATGTAATCAGTATTTAAATACGCTTGTTGCAAATTTTTATCCATGAACTCGGTCTACTTAGTATGTTTTTGTTTATGTTACAGATAAATAGCATTTTTGTCGGCTTATTTTGCGGTTTATAGAAAATAAATAGGCTACAGTAATGTGTATATTTAATTTAAATATTTTAATTATTTCACTTAATAATAGGATTTCCATATGAGCGACAGCAGTTACACTCCTCCTAAAATTTGGCAATGGGACAGTGCCAATGGTGGCAAGTTTGCCAATATTAATCGCCCTATTGCTGGTGCAACACATGAAAAAGAATTACCAAAAGGTAAGCACCCTTTCCAGCTGTACTCATTAGCAACCCCTAATGGCGTTAAAGTGACCATATTATTTGAAGAGTTATTAGCGCTTGGCATTAAAGAAGCGGAATACGATGCTTACTTAATTGATATCTCTGAAGGCGATCAGTTTAGTAGTGGTTTTGTTGACGTTAACCCAAATTCAAAAATACCTGCACTAGTTGATAACTCCGGTTCAGAGCGCTTATGTCTATTTGAATCAGGCGCGATGTTATTGCACTTAGCTGAAAAATTTGATGCCTTTATTCCTAAAGATGTTGCCGGCAGAGCCCAATGTTTATCGTGGCTATTTTGGCAAGTGGGTAGTGGCCCATTCTTAGGAGGTGGCTTTGGTCACTTTTATGCTTACGCACCAGAAAAGTTTGAATACCCGATTAATCGCTTTGCTATGGAAGTAAAACGCCAGCTTGACGTATTAGATAAACATTTAGAGCATAACCGCTATATGTGCGGCGATGACTACACCATAGCTGACATGGCTATTTGGCCTTGGTATGGAGCTTTAGTATTAAACAAAGTGTATGAAGCGGCAGAGTTTTTACAAGTACACACTTATAAGCATTTAAACCGTTGGACTAATGAAATAAACGAACGTGAAGCAGTCATTCGCGGCAAGATGGTTAATCGCAGTTGGGGGGAAGAAGATGAGCAACTTCCTGAACGCCATAGCGGTGATGATTTTAAGCGTTAAAATTAAAGTTTAAATAAAAGTTTAAATTTAAATTAAAAAAATTGAACTTTATAAGTTAATGCTCGTCATAACATACAGTTAAGAAGATAATTTTCTCCCCTGTTTATTATTAATTTACTTTATATTTGATTTTAACCTCCGCATGCGGAGGTTTTTTTTTGCCTAAATTAATAAGCTAACAATGCAGGGGAAGTTTAATTTATTGGTATTAGGAAGATAATAAACTTCTATTACGCTTTGTATTTTATTTTTTTAGAGATGCTACACAGCGATTTTGCAACTGGTGTAAATACATAAGTAATTGCTTCAAACAATAAGATCAATAATTCAATTGATAATATGGTGGTATTGATCACTAATTTTTTGCCTAAATTTAAGATATTTAACATGCTCGCATCCTCTAACACTATGGTTTTGTCTTTCTATGGTTTGATAATACGTAATAATTTGTATCTGTGTGTATCGCCTTTGTAACAAAACTGCGTAGATGTAAAATGATGTGTGTATGCTTATATCAACAACTGAATTATTCAACGTTTAAACATAAAAAAAAGGTGCCGAAGCACCTTTGATATTAAATTAGATTGTAAACCTGAAAGTTAAAATGAACGACTGTATTGGACTGAGTAAATCATCGCATTCGCTTCTGATGTAGCGGTCATTGCGCGTGGTGCGCCACTAACGAGTGACTCACTGGCATCAAGCTCTTCACCTTTAACATAGGTAAAACCAAAATCGATACTCGATTGCTCTTTGGTGTTATAGGTAAAACCTGCTGAGTACCATTGTCTGTCTGAATCAGGAACAGAAACCGTTGTTGTTGTATTCTGCGCGGCTTCATCATGCATAACACCACCGCGGACCGTCCAAGTTTCGCTGATATCGTAAGTAGCACCTAAAGCGTAATGCATACTATCTTCCCAGTTATAGCTTTTACTGAATGAATCGTTGGTTATTTCTAACTTGTCAAACTCACTCCACTGCGTCCACTGCACACTGTAGTGCATTGCAAATTTAGTAGTAAGTTGGTGAAAACCTGAAAATATTAATGTATCAGGTAAAGGTAAAATTAATTCTTCGCTGTTTAAGTTAGCACCTAAATAAGACATATCGCCATCAGCTTTAAGATCTGGACTATAACGGTAAGCTAAGCCAAAGCGATGAGCATCGTTAACTTCATAAACAACACCTAAGTTATAACCAAAACCATAGGCGGTTGCGTCAACGTCAAGTACTGACATATCTACATTTTCGGTTACTAAGTCGCGTTCCAGTATTCCTTGGCCAACAACTAAATCGAGACCAGCACCAACACTCCATTGATCATTGATGCGATATGATGCACTGGCACCTAAGGTAATACTTTTGATTTCAGTATGCCCACCAAATACACTTGCGCCAGGAACTTCACTACCAAAATCATTTTCAAATTCATGGTAAGTACCAAAGCTAGTGTACTCAGCAAAACCGATAGCCCACTTATCATTAAGTCGCTTTACGTAATAAATATTAGGTACGAAACTGGTTGCAGAGTTGGTTTGGTTGTCAACAGCGCCACGACCTGAATCGTTACCTAAATTAAAGTTAATGTCTTCAATTTTAATTTCAGTATCAATTGCGGTTAAGCCCATTGAAAACTCTGACGAATCAAATAACGCCATACCCGCTGCATTACGAGCAATAATAGAGGCGTTATCAGCAATTACCGCATCACCTGCAAATGCTCGGCCTAAACCCGTTGCCGATTGACTGTTTAATTGAAAGCCAGCAGCCATACTTTGGCCAGACGTTAAGGTTAAAGATAAAACTAATAGTGATTTATTAAATGGTTTATTTGAATTATTTTGCATAGTGATCCACTGTGAAATTGCTTACTTTTGTCGAACCCCCGAAAGGTAAATTGTACAAAAGTTCTAATTGCGCAGATGGTAGCAAAGTGTCAACAACAAACAGTTACAACTAGGCTGTATTTTGCATCAATTTGTAACCTAGGGTTACCCTGGTTCGACCACTCAACATAAGCCACACCATTAATAAACAGAATATTTACCTTTTAACCTTTCTGTAACAATTATATATATATCAATAACCTAAAAGCATTTACACAACCTTTACTTTCTAACTGGAGATACTTTTGATTTTATTACGTAAGCTAAAGGTATATTTATTCAAAGGATTATTATGAAGATCATAATCAGTGTTTTATCAATTTTAATAATATCGAGTTGTGGGGGATCAGGTAGTGATGACTCAATTCCTGTAATAGACGATGTGGTTCCCGTCGTTGATGATAGTAATAACTCAACACCTGACAATGACGATGACGATGATAGTGTTAACGATATCGAACTATCGCAGCCGAATATTTTATTAATTATTACCGACGACCAAGGTCTTGATGCTTCTGCACAATATTCCTATTCAGCAGATTTACCTAATACTCCCAACTTAGATGCCCTAGCCGAGCAAGGCATAGTATTTGATAATGCTTGGGCTACGCCTGGTTGTACTACAACACGAGCAAGTATATTAACTGGCATGCATGGTGTTAATAGTGGTGTAAGTTTCATTCCGGCTAAACTAGATACTTCGCTACAAACATTACCTAAGTATTTAAAAGCCGATGCACTAACGAGTAATTATCAAACGGCGGTGTTTGGTAAATGGCATTTAGGCGGAGGCGGTAATGCAAATGTTAGCCACCCTAATGACAGTGGCGTTGAACATTACGCCGGTAATTTAAGTAATTTAGATGATTACTACCAATGGCAACTTGTCGAGAATGGCGTAACTAGCGATGTAACGCAATATCACACCAGTAAAATTACTGATTTGGTGATTGACTGGACTAATAAGCAAACAACACCTTGGTTTGCCTGGGTTGCTTATTCTGCCCCGCATTCACCATTTCATTTACCTCCTAGCAATCTACATGCACGTGATTATTTAACTGGTGATGACATAAGCACCAACAAACGTGAGTATTATTTAGCGGCTATCGAAGCTATGGACAGTGAAATTGGCCGTCTGCTTGCGGCTTTGCCAAGTGATGTGCAAGACAATACTGTGATTATATTTATTGGCGATAATGGTACGCCATCTGCGGTTATCGATACTAGTGTTTATCAAAACTCGCACAGTAAATTTACTCTTTATGAAGGCGGTATACGTGTTCCTATGTTTATTTCGGGTAAAGGCGTTGAACGTAACGGCGAGCGAGAAAGCAGTTTAATTAATAGTACTGATTTGTATACAACTATCGCTCAAATTGCCGGCAGTAAAACCGCGCAACTCTATGATAGTTCAAGTTTTGATCACCTACTGAGTGATAATAATACCGATGGCCGAACATACAATTATTCCGAGTTTATTAAAAATGACGTTAGCGGTTGGTCGGTAAGAAATGAACACTACAAGTTAATTGAGTATACAACCGGTGAGCAAGAGCTTTATGACATCAGCGCAGATCCAGAAACTAACATTAGTGAAGAGGACAACTTACTCCTAACCTCTTTTGCTAGTGCCAGCATAGTCAACGAACTCAGTGCACAAGCGGCCATCATCCGCAATGAACAAAGCATTGCCGGCATTGATATTACAGAGCAAATATTTACTAACCGAGATGGCAATTGCAGCAGTTATTTAGAAAGCTATCGCTCGAACGTATTAGATGTCAATAATAGCCGAACATTTTCTGGTGATTTGGTTATTAGCCTTGACGGTGACAAATGTATCTTTAAAACCAATGCCATTCCAAATCATGATTTTAATGATGGTGGTAGAGCTTTTCCTAACGATGTATCAGCGCAAAATGATACCTTTGAAATAACCTCTAAACCAAGCCATGCAAATGTTTTAACAGGCTTAAGCTTACAAACCGATAATGCCATTTTACTTAATGGCGTGAAAGTCGATTTACTCGCTGCAGGTTGCTATGGGGTTGGCAATGGTAAAATTGGCTGTAATGATATTAACCAAGCGTGGCGCTATGATCCTATGTCGCCTGCTGCCGGTTTTAATGTTGATTCTCACAATGCCCATTCGCAGCCAGACGGTACTTATCATTATCATGGTACACCTAACGCGTTTTATCATGCAGAAAATAACGGTAGCGCTTCACCTGTGGTAGGTTTTGCCGCAGATGGTTACCCTATTTTCGGTCCATATTTTGATAGTAGCGGTGATGGCAGCGGTAATATAAGAAAAGCATTATCGAGTTATCGAGTAATGGATGGCGCTCGCCCGACGAGCGCAGGAAGTCCTGGTGGCAACTATGATGGCACATATAGAGACGACAACGAATACATCCAAGGCTTCGGTGATTTAGATGAATGTAATGGCATGACTGTTGATGGCGTGTATGGCTATTATATTACTGACACATTTCCGTATGTCTTAAATTGCTTTAAAGGATCTCCCGACCCTTCATTTAATAAATAACTTAAAATCAAGGGGCAGACAACTTGAAATTTAACAAACTACAAACAAGTTGTTTTACCCTTTATTTAAGTTTTCTGAAAATAAATTTTACGATTTGTATCATAACCATAAACACAGTAAGGTGGATTTACTATCAACTACTAAGTCACCTAAATGAATTTAACTAAAACAATAACATCAAGCGCAATTATCCTAGCATTAGGACTCAATTTAAGCGGCTGTGACAGACCTACTAAGACAGCTTCAATTGATCATAAAGCTGACACATTCTCTGCTCTGGGCACAAAATCTGAATCAACAAAAGTGAGCGGTAAACAACTTGCGCAAAAATATATTATATTAGATGGTCATATTGACGTACCTTACCGTTTAGAAGAACAATGGCAAGACGTTACCAAAGCAACGCCAAACGGTGACTTCGATCATCCTAGAGCTAAAGTTGGTGGTTTAAACGCGCCATTTATGTCTATTTATATACCTCCAGAGTTAGAAAAAACAGGTGGCAGTAAAGAATTAGCAGATCAATTAATTGACTCTGTTGAAGCCATTGTCAGCCTAGCCCCAGAAAAATTCGCCATGGCAAGCAGCGTACAAGAAGTAAAAGAGCAATTTGCTAATGGCCTTATATCATTACCTTTAGGTATGGAAAATGGCAGTCCTATTGAAGGTGATTTGGCAAACTTACAACATTTTTACGAGCGTGGTATACGCTACATCACCCTAACTCATTCTAAAGCAAATCATATTAGCGATTCGTCTTACGATGAAAACCGCCCAGCAAAAGGTTTAACGCCATTTGGTAAGTCGCTGATAAAAGAGATGAACAACATTGGTATTATGGTTGATGTATCACATATATCTGATGATGCGTTTTATCAAGTAATGGAGCTATCTAACACGCCAGTTATTGCCTCTCATTCTTCTGCACGTCATTTTACTCCTGGCTTTGAGCGTAATATGAGTGACGATATGATCAAGTTGATGGCCAAAAACGGTGGGGTAATTCAAATTAACTTTGGTTCGACGTTTATATCGCAAACATCAATCGAGAGCTGGGATAAACACAATGCCAAAATAGAAGAATTTGCAGCAACCAATAATATTGAAGTAGATAGTGATAAGGTAAAAGCATTTGCCAAACAAGATCTCGCTGACAACCCTTTTGTTTTTGCGGATTTAAACGACGTATTAGATCATTTTGACCATGTCATTAAGCTTGTTGGTATTGACTATGTAGGCATAGGCTCAGATTACGACGGTGTTGGCGACAGCTTACCTACTGGATTGAAAGATGTTGCCAGTTACCCTAACCTGATCGACGGTTTAATCAAACGTGGTTATAGTGAAGCTGATATTGAAAAAATATTATCGGGTAATGTGTTACGAGTATGGAGCGAAGTAGAGCAATACGCTGCAACGCATTAAGTAAGATTTAAAACAATAAATCAGGGGGTCAGATCAACTTGAAACTTAGCTGGTATTTCAAGTTGATCTGACCCCCTTGATTTTTTATAGATTGGTGATGGTGTCTGGGCCAAAGATGTCGGCTGCGGATGCCTTTATGCTGATGCTCGAAAGACAAAGGATGATGATAATTTGAATAATGTGTTTCATTTTTTCTCCTGACCAGTCCCTTGGCGTTAATTTTCATTAACAATAAATTAACACCACTAGTGCTTGAGAAGTATCCCCCTTACGGGTTAAAAAATAGGCGGCATTGTTAAATGTCATTTTGTTTATTTGAAAAAATCATATAAAAAAACCAGAGGGTTTAAATTCTCTGGTTTCTAAAATTCGTTACTTTAAATCAAACAACTTAACATAAGCTTTTGATTTGTAAGTTAACTCTGAATTTAAATGCTATCAACAATATTCTTGATTAGTTTTGGACCTTCATAGATAAAGCCAGTGTAGACTTGCACTAAACTTGCACCAGCGTCTAATTTTTCTTTAGCTGATGCTGCGCTGTTAATTCCGCCAACACCAATAATTGGCATTTTACCTTGTAGTGCAGCAGATAATAATTTGATCACTGTGGTGCTTTTTTCTTGTACTGGTAAACCACTAAGGCCGCCCATTTCAGCGCCGTGCTCTAAACTTTCAACACCTTCACGGCTTAATGTAGTGTTTGTTGCTATTACTGCATCAATTTCATTGGCTAGTAAACACTCAGCAATACCAGCGATCTCTTCTTCAGTTGAGTCTGGAGCGATTTTAACCGCTACCGGTACGTACTTACCGTGCTTTTCAGCTAATGCCTTTTGTTCAGTTTTTAATGCGCTTAAAAGCTCATTAAGGGCGTCACCGTATTGCAATGCACGAAGGCCTGGAGTGTTCGGTGATGAAATATTTACTGCGATGTATGAAGCATGCTCATACACTTTACGCATACAGTGAATGTAATCATCTTTAGCGTTTTCTTCAGAGGTATCTTTGTTCTTACCTATGTTAATACCAAGCACGCCTTTAAAATTAGCTTTCTTTACTTGGTTTACTAAGTAATCAACACCATGGTTGTTAAAACCCATACGGTTAATGATGGCATTCGCCTGTGGTAGACGGAAAATTCTTGGTTTTGGATTACCAGGTTGCGGGCGAGGAGTTACCGTACCTACTTCAACAAAGCCAAAGCCCATAGCGGCAAAACCGTTAATACACTCGCCATTTTTATCTAAACCGGCAGCTAAGCCAACAGGGTTTGGAAACGTTATGCCCATTACTTCAACTGGTTTGTTTTTTACTTGTGAGCCATACAAGCCTTTTATTGCAACAGATGCCGGGAGTTTTAGCATGTTGATAGTTATATCATGTGCTTGTTCAGCACTAAGTTTGAATAAAAGATTACGAGCAATTGAATAAAGCATATTGGTCCTGAAAAGTTGAATTAAATTAGCGTTGAGTAATGTGCCAAGAATAGCAGGCAAAAAAAACTCCCCTATGGCGGGGAGTTTATCATTAAAATAAAGCAAAAATAAGCATTGCCTGAAAAATAACTGCTGGCGTTAACTGCTTAAATCGGTTTCGTTTGATTTAGCTTTTAGTCACTAAAGTGTGACAACATCATTAGCTCGCGCAGTGCTACTGAGAACTTAGCAAACTCATGAGTTTTCGTTGTTCTAAAGTCAGCTAAAATTTGATGCCAGCGTTCGATTGGCTGTGAGCACTGCTCTTTCCAATCAATAAACATTTGCTCTAAATCAGTACTGTCAGGGTAAGCACGTAAAATTACTGAGGTAAGTGAACGTTGCTGCCAGTCTAGCTCTTCTCTAAATGAGGCACGAGCCAGTGCTTGCCAGTGATTATCAACCGGTTGCTTAGTAATTTGACTTAAGAACCAATGTAAATCAAGCTTAGCTCCTACAGAGAAGTATAACTGCGCGACTAATTCAATTGAGCGGCTGTCTTGACAGGCAACTTGCGCAATATCCATAGTAGAGAATAACGTTGATAGTTGCGAAATACGTCCGGCAATTTTTGCTGGTACTTTTTCGTCAAGTAACTTGGTTTTTAAGTTATCTAATTCACGCGCTTCTGATTCAATAATAAAGCTATCTAATTTAGACGTTAATACATTAAACGCTGGACGGTAGAAATCAATTGATTGCTCAATAGTTAACGACTTATTGCGGTGACGTAAGAACCAACGTGAAGCACGGCGAATTGTGCGGCGCATTTCATGTAACATGCCGGTTTGTACTTGTGCAGAGATCTTATTATCAAGCTTTTCAATGCTGGTCCAAATTGACTCTAATTCAAATATCTCAGCACTTATAGCAAAGCTTTTTACGATTTCGGCAATTGATGCACCAGTTTCTTCTTGCATGCGGTAAACAAAGTTAGCACCCATATAGTTACACAGGTTATTGGCTAAGCTTGTAGCAATGATCTCGGCTTTAAGTGGGTGTAACTCCATTTGCTCAGAGTATAACTCTTGCAATTTAAGCGGGAATGCTTTGCTTAACAACTTACCTAAGTAGGTATCGTTAGTGATTTCTTCAAGAACCAAGTCTTCTTTCAATACCATTTTGCCATAAGCAACGAGTACTGAAATTTCCGGACGAGTTAAACCTTTGCCGTTAGCCATACGCTCAGCAATTTCTTCATCGTTTGGAATAAACTCTAACTCACGATTAAGTTTGCCTTCACGTTCTAAACGGTGGATAAAGCGTAGTTGTTCTTTTAACTTGCTTGCGCCACGCGACTCTGAGATAGAAATTGAATGGGTTTGACGATAACAATCATCAAGCACAATCACTTCCACTTCATCAGTCATATCGTAAAGTAACTTGTTACGTTGCTTAACGGTTAAGTCACCACTAGCAACTAAAGTGTTAAGCAATATTTTGATGTTCACTTCTTTATCTGAACAATCTACTCCGCCTACATTATCAACGAAGTCGGTGTTCATGCGGCCGCCATTAGCAGTATATTCAATACGACCTAATTGCGTACAACCTAAGTTACCACCTTCACCAATAACTTTAGCTTGGACTTGATTACCATTAACACGAAGTACATCGTTAGCACGGTCACCCACTTCTAGATGAGTTTCTTTAGTGCCCTTCATGTAGGTACCAATACCGCCATTCCAGAATAAATCAACTTTCATCATTAATGCCGCTTGAATTAATTCATTAGGCGACATAGAAACTTTTTTAGTGTTGAGCATTTTCTTGATTTCTGGCGTCAATTTAATTGATTTTGCCGCACGAGAGAAAATACCACCACCTGCAGAGATCAGCTCTTGATTGTAATCTTCCCAGCTTGAACCTGGTAAGTTAAACAAACGGTCACGCTCTGGGTAACTGGTTTTAGAGTTCGGCGTTGGATCAATAAATATGTGCATGTGGTTAAATGCCACTTGCAAACAAATATGCTTAGATAACAACATACCATTACCAAATACATCACCAGCCATGTCCCCTACTGCGACACAAGTAAAGTCGGTGGTTTGACAGTTAATGCCAATTTCGCGGAAGTGACGTTTAACCGACTCCCAACCACCTTTTGCGGTAATACCCATTTTCTTATGGTCATAACCAACACTACCACCAGAGGCAAATGCATCACCTAACCAGAAGCCGTAATCGTCAGCAATGCCGTTAGCAGTATCAGAGAAGGTCGCAGTACCTTTATCGGCAGCAACAACTAAATAAGTATCGTCTTCGTCTAAGCGAACCACATCTTTCGGGTGAACAACTTCACCACCAACAATGTTATCGGTAATGTCTAATAACGCACGAATGAAAGTTTTGTAACACTCACGCCCCGCTTCAAAGATATCATTACGTGAACCGCCAACAGGCAGTTGCTTACAGTAGAAACCACCTTTAGCACCAACTGGAACAATAACGGTATTTTTTACTTGTTGCGCTTTAACTAAGCCAAGGACTTCGGTACGGAAATCTTCACGGCGGTCAGACCAACGTAAGCCACCACGAGCCACTTTACCACCGCGCAAATGCACACCTTCAAGTTGTGGTGAATAGACAAAAATTTCATACTTAGGTAACGGCTGAGGCATTTCAGTAATGAGCTCAGGTAACATTTTAAATGATACGTAAGCTTTATCATTGCCGTGTTCATCTTTTTGGAAGTAGTTAGTACGTACCGTCGCGTTGATCAATTCAACGTAGCGGCGAATAATTCTATCGTCATCAAGGCTTGATACATTATCTAATGAGTGCTCGATGGTATCGGCTATTTTAGCGATAGCTTTGGCATTACTTTTACTATTTGGCTTAAATTTAAGTTCAAATAACTCAATTAATAACTCAGCAAAATTTGGGTAACTGGTAAATGTTGACTCAATATAGCTTTGCGAGAAGGTGCTACCAATTTGTTGCTGATATTTAGCATAAGCTCGTAAAATAGATACTTCACGGCCACCTAAGTCAGCGCCAATAATTAATCGGTTAAAGCCATCGTCTTCTAAAATACCATGCCATACTCGTGCAAACGCATCTTGGAATAAGTTTTGTACTAGCTCTAAGTTAAACGCCTTGTTGCTGGTTAATAACATAGAGAAGTCTAAGATCCAGTTCATCTCACCTTCGGCATCACGGATCATGTATGGGCTTTCACCAATAACACGCAAACCAAAGTTTTCTAGCATAGGTAATACATCAGATAAATGTAGAGGATCACCTTTGTGGAATAGTTTTAATTTTACAAAACGGCTATCAGACTTTTCTTCAAGCGGCTGATAAAACAACATCTCTAGAGGATTGTCAGCGGTAACTTTCTCAAGTTTCTCTACATCAACAATGGCAGTACCTGGTAATACTTCATCTTTATATGATTGTGGGAAGCTGGCGTATTTATTACTTAACGCTTTACCTACTACTTCACCTTTATTTACTCTTAAGGCGTCGGCGAATTTGTCATCCCAGCTGCGTGCAGCGTGGTTTAAGTTACGTTCAATTTCTTTCACATCAATATCTGCTTTGGTTGAGTTAACTCGAACTATGTAATGAGTACGTGCTTGTACCGATTCAGAGAAGAAGGTATTAAATTCAACTTCTTTGTCACTGCCAAACGCTTGCTGTAAGACGTCTTGGGTATCGATACGCAATTGTGTGTTGTATCTGTCTCTTGGCACATAAACCATACAAGAGAAGAAACGATTAAACGCATCACGGCGCACGAACAGGCCTGTTACGTCACGCTCTTGCATTTGCAATACGCCTTTTACAGTCGTAACTAATTCTTCATCAGTTGACTGTAAAATTTCATCACGAGGAAAGGTTTCTAAAATATTAATTAGCGTTTTAAATGCGTGTGAGCCATTCGCGTAACCCGAGTTTTCGCAAACGCGTTGCACTTTGTTTTTAATTAACGGTACGTTTAAGGCGCTGTTATTGTAAAACGCACTGCCGTATAAACCGATAAAACGGTCTTCACCAATAATTTTGCCTTGAGCATCGAAACGCTTAATACCAATGTAATCTAAATGAGCTGGACGATGAACGCGTGATTTTGAGTTAGTTTTGGTTAAGATAAGTAAGTTATTACCTAAAGCTAATTCACGTGCTGACTCACTGTAAGTAGACATTAAACGTTTGGTTGTACCGTTTGAATTTTTCAACAAACCTAAACTAGTATCAACATCGGCAGACAAGGCGATATCACCCTTTAACTGTTCAACGTTATATGAGCGGAACCCCATAAAAGTGAAGTTGTTGTTTGCTACCCAAGTTAAAAACTCTTTGGCTTCGCTAAAGTCTTTTGCTTCAACGTACTTTTTTGATTTTTCAAGGTTTGTGATCGACTGCTGAAATTGGTCACACATCGGCTTCCAGTCAGTAACCGTTAATGACACGTCTTTAAATACTGAATGCAATTCTGCAGTTAAATCGTCAATCTGTGATTGTTTAGTAAGTCGGTCAATTTCAATAAAGAAAATAGTTTCACATAAGCTATTTTTTAACGGCTCGCGTGCAGGCCCTAAATTTTCAACTGAACCATTATAACCACGGGCAATATTTAATGGACAATTCAAGATCAAATGAGGAGATAAGCCAAGGCGGTTTAACGCAATACGCGTTGAATCAACCAAGAATGGCATATCTTTAATAATTACTTCGATAACGGTATGGCTTGATTTCCAACCATGTTTAGAGACTTCCGGGTTTAATACTCGGATAAATGCTTGGTCTTCTTTTTGTGCATTTAAAGCTTTCCAGAGACTCAAGGTAGCGCCATATACGTCGCTATCATTACGACCGGCAAGATCGTCGTTGGATATATTACTGTAAAGTAAGCTGGTGAATTGTTCTAACAAAGGTGCTGTATCGCTTGGCACTTTCTCTTGAATAAGCTTTGCAACATTTTTAAGTAGTACAGAAGATTTTTTATCTAATGACGCCATGTTTGTACCCTCTGGTTTAAGGCGAAATGTAACCGAAATCCTAAACTTTCAACTAACATTTCATAATTTTATGCAAATGATAGCTTTAGAATAGTCTATGGAGCGGATTCTATTAAGATTTTTTACACAATGCGAGTACTTTATTAGAGTAAAAATACCAATTATTTCAAGAGTGTTAACGTTTTGTAAGTGTTTATTCAGTAGGGGTAAATAGAAAATGGCCTTTCGGCCATTTTAGTGATTATTTATGCAGTTTTTTGAATGTGGCGATGAAAAAATTATTTTCACCCCACACTCACAATTACAATTTAAAGTGGTTTTTATTTAAAAACGCTATTTTTTATCACGCCATAAGAAAGTGGAAAGCGCCGGTAAGATAATAATTGCAGCCAACATATTCACTAAGAACATAAAGGTTAACAAAATCCCCATATCTACTTGGAATTTCAGATCAGAGAAGAACCACGTTGACACACCGATAGCTAAAGTAACACCAGTAATTAATACCGCACTACCACGCTCTTTAAGTGCTGAAAGATAAGCTTGTGACATACTTTGTCCTTCTTTCAAACACTGCGACATTGTCGATAAAATATAAATACCGTAATCAACACCAATACCAACACCTAAGGCGATAACGGGTAGAGTCGAAACGGTTAGACCAATATCTAAAAAGGTCATCAGTGCTTGCGCTAACGTTGATACCACAAATAATGGCAAAATAACCACTGTGGTGGCACGTATCGAGCGGAAACTTATTAAACATAAGATGATCACAGCGCCATAAACGTAAATCATCATTGGCAACTGTGCTTCAGCAACTGCTTCGTTCGTGGCAGCCATCACCCCAACTGGGCCTGAGGCAAGTTTAAACTGTACTTGCTCAGTGCTTAATTGGGCAGCATTTTTCTTAACTGCAGCAACTACTCGGTTAATGGTTTCAGCTTTATGATCTTCCATAAACAAGATGATCGGCATTGCACTACAATCTGAATTTAATAAGCCACTGGTGGTTGGCACGCGAGCAATAGACTGCACTAAGCTAGGTTGATTGCGCGACAATATTTGCCAGCGTTTATTACCTTCGTTATAACCAGAGTTAACTTTTTTGGCGATAGTCGCTAAAGACACTGCAGATTGTACACCGTCAATGTTTTCTAAACGCCATTGCATGGTATCTATGGTATCGAGTACTTCATGGTAAATACATGAATCTTGATACGTTTCGACAACTACAGACATATAATCAACACTGATCGCGTATTTGTCGGTAATTAAGAACGTATCTTGATTATAACGTGAGTCTTCATGCAACGATGGCGCTCCAGCTTGTAGTTCACCAATTTTAAGGTTATCACTTTGTACATAACCCCAAGCGAATAATGCTGCGGTTATTGCTAAGATCATGCCAGCATATTTTGGCGTAGTTACAAACGCCGCTTTACGCCACAATAAACGGTTAAACAGTTTATGGTCAGCATGCTCAACTATTTTCTTTTGCTCTGCTTGGTCAAATCGAACGAATGACACCAAGATAGGCAATAAAATTAAGTTGGTGAAGATAATTAAACCTACGCCTAATGATGCAGTGATCGCTAGCTCGCGAATAATACCAATATCAATCGCTAGCAAGGTCATAAAGCCGATAGTATCAGAAAGTAAGGCAATACCACCTGGCACAAGTAAACGGCGGAAACTAAGCTGTGCGGCTTGTTTAGGGTTATTTCCTTTGGCCACTTCTTTGGAAATGGCATTGATCATTTGCACGCCATGACTGACACCTATGGCAAAGACCAAAAACGGCACCAATATCGACATAGGATCGAGACCAAAGCCAAGTTGAGTAAGTAAGCCCATTTGCCAAATCACGGCAATAAGTGAACATAAAATGGGTAACAAGGTTAAAGTGATTGAATTACAGAATAAATAAACCATGACAGCAGTGATCACAATAGCTATAGCAAAGAAAGTAACAACACCTTTTGCACCGTTAGCAATATCCCCCACCATTTTTGAAAAGCCAATAATGTGGATGCTGATCTCATCGTTTTCAAATGTGCTGCGGATCTCATCTTCTAACTGTTTTGCTAACTTTAAAGTATCAAGTTTTTCGCCTGTGTCTGGGTCGTTCTCCATTAACGAGGTTTTGACCATGGCACAAGAGTAATCATCAGAAACGATACTGCCAACAATGCCAGCTTTTTCAATATTGCCTTTTACTATGCCTAAGCCATATTCATCTGGCCTAAAGTCGGCAGGGATCACCGGACCACCAGCAAAACCGTCTTCCACTACTTCAACAAATCGAGTCGAAGGAGAAAACAGTGAATTTACCAAAATACGGTTAACGCCAGGAATAAAGAATAATTGGTCGTGCACGCCTTTTAATGAGTTAAAAAACGTTTCATTGAAAATATCACCGTCGCGATTACACACAGAGATCAAAATATTATTTGCCCCACCAAAGTCATTTTGGTGTTTCAAATAGGTTTGCATGTAGCTGTGTTGTAGCGGGATATTCTTTTCAAACGAGGCGTCGAGCTTGATATCGATAGCCTGTGCTAACAAATAACCCGTAATAAATAGAAACAGTCCTAGTACGCTAAAGCGAAAGCGGAATATATTTCGTTCAATATGAGAGAAGAATTTTTTAATTGCCATTATTGAATATCCACTGCTTTAACGCCTACTTCTGAGGCGACAATAAGTTTATTGTTGAACCAAACGCCGGCAAGTAATGCTTTACCATCGGTTTGGGTTGATAATTGGTAGGTTTTACCGTCAGTGCTTTTTAAAATAACACCGGAATTACCTAAGACAAAAACAGTGTCATTATCAGCAACAACAATGTCGTTTAATAAAGCCGTAGTGTCATTGTTAATTTTTTGCCAATCATTAGTGCTGTTATCGCTGATAAACATATTGCCACGTAAACCAACCACTAATAATTGCGTCGCTGAAATGCTACTAATATCGAAAAATGAGCCCATATATATTTCATCAAGTAATTGCCATGTAGTACCTTGGTCACTACTGCTTGCTATGGTGCCTAGCTCACCAGCAAGATAAAGCTTATCGGCTGTGGCTGCTAATCGGTTAAAATGCGGTAATATACTGGCTATTTCTTCTAAATAAAGTTCTTCATCATCCGCCTTGGTATCTTCAAGGTATAAACGATCATCTTCGTTAAGTAACTCAATATGATGTTCTTGAGCCCAACTAATACCACCGTCACGGGTACGATAAAACAAGCCATAGGCACCAACGGCTATGCCATGATTTTCAGTAAAAAAGAGCACATCAAAAAATGGACGCTCTTTTTCTGGTTGATAATTTTGTAGAGTCCAAGTTACACCGCCATCTTTGGTGTTTAAAATCACAGAATCGTGACCGACAGCCCAACCTAAAGATTCATTAAAAAAGTAAACTTTGGTTAACGTTGAATTACTTGGAGATGGCTGTTGCTGCCAATTTTCACCATCAGTCGATTGTAATATATGGCCCCGACCACCTACCGCAATGAGTTTATCCTGAGTTACTTTGACGATATCGAGCATTAATGTATTAGCCGCTAGCGGCATTATTTCGGCTGGTTTAGGTTGATTGTTAGCGTAGCTGACTAAGGGTAATAAGCTCAGCAGAAAAATAGATCTGAAAATTCGACTCATAAACGTCCAAATTAAAATGTGTAGTTATCGTTAATGTTACAGGGTTTAATATCATTGCTAGTTGTTTATTTTAGTACATAAACAGTTAATAACATTGATTTTAATTGCTAAAAATAAAAACGGTTGGCAAAGCCAACCGTTTTTTTTTAGGTTTTGCTCTATCTACGGCCTGATCGGCGCAATGCAGACGAAGTAAAATCTCGGTCTTTATGCTTTGGTGCAAAGTCATACATATTATGTTCATTGTCTAAACCAATTGCGATGTAACGACGCGATTGGAAGTCATGATACACTTCTAGTGTAGACCATTGAGCCGGTAACTCGTAATAGTTCAAACCATGAGCAACTGCTACGCGGTATAACTCATCACGGTTATCATACATATCAGCAACCGATACTTGCCAGCTATCTTCATCAATGTAGAAGGTACGTTTTTTATAAACGTGGCTTGTACCTGATTTAAGTTTTGCTTCAACAACCCATACACGATGTTTTTCGTAACGAATAAGTTCAGGGTTAATGTGCCCTGCTTTTAAGATCTCATCGTACTTAACTTTATCACTGTGCAAACGGTAATCATTGTAAGGAATTAATAGCTCTTGTTTACCTTTTAATTCCCAGGTGTAACGATCTGGAGCACCGTTAAACATATCGAAATCATCGGTAGTACGTAAACCATCTGACGCTGTACCTGGTGCATCATAAGCAACATTAGGTGCACGACGAACTCGACGTTGGCCTGTGTTGTAGGTCCATGCTTGACGAGGTGTTTTGATCTGATCCATTGTTTCATGAACAAGTAATGCAGTACCGGCTAAACGCGCTGGCTCTGATACTTGCTGTTTAAACTTAAATAAGATGTTTGATTTTTCTAAATCTTCCGATTTAGCGCCTTTAACACCGTAAGGAATAATTAAACCTTCATCAAAACCAATGTAAGTAAAACTGCCACCAGCTGTTGGTGCAGCTTGACCACCTTGACGGACAATGCTTTCGCCGCGGTAACGTAAACTGTGATTCCAAATAGCTTCTAAACCACTTTGAGGAATTGGAAATGGTACGCCCACTTGCGCGGCTTTAATACCATTACCATCACGAATTAATTCACTGCGTGAAGCATTTGCAATAGTTTCATCATATACATGCTGAGGGTAAGATGCGCTACGACGAGTTTGGTAAACATTCATTTTGTACGTATCAGGGTACGTTTGAAATAATTTTTGTTGACCTAAACTAAGCAAGCCTTTGTACTGTTCAAGGTTTGCAGCAGTAACTGTGTATTGTACTTTATCCGCCGGGTAAGGGTCAGGGTGATGATCACCTGCTTTATACCCTTCTGGCGCTGATGTTATGCCACCAGTCCATGCTGGAATTGAGCCATCGGCATTAGCACCTGCTTCAGCGCCCATTGGCGTTAGTTCTTTACCTAGTTTAGCTGCTTCTTCTGGAGCCACTTTAGCCATAGCACTTACAGAAGAAAGCGCCATTGTAATTGCTAAGGAAATTGCTGTTATATTTTTCATTTATATTAACCTTAGATTGAATATTTAACATTGAAAGAAACGAAATCACGATCTTCAAAACGATTGGTAGTACCTACACCATCAAAGAATGAATTATAGCTAAAATCAGCCGACCAAGTACTTTGATAATCAAAACCTAAACCAATTGATACCGATTTCTTATCTTCAACAAACATGAATAATGGATCAGGTGTAATACCTTTTACGTCATGTGAGAAAATTACACGAGGAGCAACGTTTACGCCCATAAACACATCATTATAATCGAGTTTAATTAAAGCACGGTAACCCCAAGCGAACGCTGTTGGGAATGGATTTGTTTCTGTTCCACCTTGAACTAACAACATCAATGGATCGGTATTACCTGAGCGAGCGCCACCTGGACCATTTAAACGTAATTCGTCTTCATCAGGCATATCACTAATATCAATACCACCGACTTCGATTAAACCAGTCATTTGACCTGCGCCTAAGCTAGGGCCGAATAAATGCGTTAGTGTCATTTGTGCTTGAATCGTATCTGACTCAATAAAACCTTGAGCGATTTCACCTGGACCAATATCACCCATTTGAGAAATTGTATATGGTAGCTTACCTGATTGGTCGGCAACCGCGGCAAATAACAACTCTACATCATCAATTTGCAGTGGTTCGTCTTGACGGTAGCTAATTTCACCTGCAACAGAGGTTAAACCAACGGTAGTATTAAAACTTAAACCGTATAGTTTAATATCTTCAGGGAAAGTAAAAATCGCTTTCGAGAATGAGCCTAACTCTAGAATATTATCTTCGTTTACGCCTTGAGCGGCGATTAAACCAACATCAGCAGCAAGCGATTGTGGTGTAAAGTTAGCTGTTTTACCAGAGATTAATGGACGACGCGAATGATAGTTCATGTGGTACAAACTTAATTCCGTGTCATTAAATTCAGGGAAGAAGTAAGCAAAACGTAAACCGTATTGGCCGCCATCATCTGGGTGAACTTCACCGTCTTCATTTTGTCCTGTTAGCGTTGCCGAGCCGACAAGGCCACCATAAGCACCAAGAATTTCAGGAAAAGATGCCGTAAAGTCTAGAGAATTTATACGATTGACTAACTCCTCTAGATTTACATCTGGCGCACTACCAAAACCTAATTGGATGTTATTGGCATAACCACCAGAGCCAGCAAAGTCATTGGTTGCAAAGTAGCTACCGGGTGCTGGTAATACTGATTTTTCCCAGCGGTATTGATAAAATGCTTCTACATTGAAGTTTTCAGTAACACCAATTGATGTCCAAACAGCGCCAAAAGGAATAAATGCTTCTTTTAATTCTGCGCCAGGGGCACGAAGACGAGCAATATCAACTGGGTTTAATTCACTAATACCATGAGCAATTAGAGTACTTTCACCCCAACTGATCACTTGATCACCAACACGAACACTGATTGGCGTATCACCAACATAAAAATCAGCATAGGCGAATGCATCTAATAAACGCACATCACGACAGATTTCATCTTTGGCGTCTTCGTCATCACATGGATCGGTAGACTGACCTGTAACAGGGTTAACGTAAGCACGATCGTTATCCATCATTTCAAAGTCGTAAAAATACATGCCACGCACAAACACACCGAAATCACCGACATCGTTTGAGTAAGTAATATCTAATTCGTGGTTACCTTTAAACATTCTTGAGAATGACTCGCCTGAGTCGTAATTTAAATTACCTAAATCACCATTGGTTGAATATCCACCAGGCATTGACCATACTTGAAATTGGCCAGGAAATGGTGCGTTCATCCAATCGATATTATTATTTAAATTGTTTGATTTACCAACCATGTCATCCCAATTTCTATCTTCAATACGGTGACCTTCACCGTATGAAAAAGTAGAATCGAAACTTACTTGAAAATCACCTAAATCGAATTTTACTGCGTGTGCTTGTGACGCTGCTAATGTTAATAAACCAGCAGCTATACTTTTAGCGATTGGCTTTTTACAAAAACTTACCATTGAACGTGGCTTCATTTTTCTTTCCCCAGATATAATTTATATTTTATCGTTTTATTCAGTGCTAATTATTAGTGTTTTTTATTTTTAATAATTTATGACTTAAACAATAATTACATCATTTTAACCAGTAGGCAATAGCTAACGACTTGGATTAATAGGTTTGAATTTAAAGACTTGCATGGTTTTTCAACAAATAGTTAACACCCAGTTTAAAACGTACGTTTAAAACTCAAGTACCTCTATCGAGCTGTATATTGTATACGGTGTGTGTTTAAGGTGTATTTTTATGTAACCAGAGAAGTGGTCCAACCACGTTTAAAGTATTAGCTCTAATGCCTGTAAAAAAAATTCAAAAAAAAATGCCAAAATTTTCATTTTGGCATTTTATTAAAGTTTTATTTACATCAAATACACACTTATGTAAGCGCTGCAGTAAGCTTCTCTTGTAGATCTCGAGCTAGGTTGTCTAAGTTATTTAACTTATTTAATTGCTCTAACATTAAAATTTGATGAGCCTTTGAGAATGCTTTGTATTGAATTAATGGCGTTAAAATACGCGAAGCGACCTGCGGATTGATGGTATTAAGCTTACTAATTTGTTCAGCTAAAAATTGATATCCCTGTCCATTTTTATCATGGAAATATTTAGCATTATGAAACGCAAATGAGGCAATTAGTGAACGTGCTCTATTTGGGTTTTCAAGACTAAACTTCTGATGATTTAATAAGGCAGTTAAGTGATTAACTACATCCACATTATTGTGAATTGCGTGTATCGCGAACCACTTATCCATAACTAAGGTGTTGTCTTGCCATTGCTGTTCAAATCGTTGCATTACCTCACCAAAACACGCTAAGTCGTGAGTAGATGCCATTTTTAATGCGGCAATTTGATCTGTCATATTATTAGCCGTATTAAATTGAGTTAATACTCTGTCGTTAGACGATGGCTCTGATAATACCGACAAATAGTCTAGGCAGGTATTTTTAAGCGCCCTATTGCCTATGGCTTTACCATCTTTAGAAAATACATGGCTAACACAATCATCATAAGTAGCTGCTAATTCATTTTGCAGGCTCTGAGCAATAAATAATTTTAATTTTGTGATAGCAGTCACTAAGGCGCTCGGTTCAACTTCATTGATGGCATCACTCATTTGATCAAAGCTTGGAAGTAATAACTGCTCGGCTTTAAACGCGGCATCAGAGTCACTTGATATTATAGACGCTATTGCTTTTGTGATATTGGCACTTATTTCTGCTTCAGCATTTTCAACTAAATTTTTAATGGTTAACCCATAGAGTGTTTGCCCTGCATCCCAGCGAATAAACTCATCTTTCGCCCCCATCATTAAGGTTAATAACTCTTGCTCGTTATAATCATAAGTTAATTTAACTGGTGCAGTAAAGTTACCTAATAAAGCTGGCACGGGCTTTTGGCTTAAGCCGTTAAAGGTCCAGGTTTGCTCGCTAGCAGTGAGTTGTAATAATTCTTGTTTAAATGACTTGCTAGTGTTTACGTCAATTAATTCAATATTTACTGGGATATGTAAGTTATGTTTGCTTTGCTTATCGTGCGTTTCTGGGTGAGATTGCTTAATCGTTAATTTGTATTCACCAGTATTAACATCAAATGAATCAAGCACACTTAATTGTGGCGTGCCCGATTGACTATACCAAAGTTTAAACTGTGACAAATCGACATTTGTTGCATCGCTTAACGCTTGCACAAAATCATCACAGGTTACCGCTTGCCCATCAAAGCGCTCAAAATACAACGCGACACCAGCTTTAAAACCTTGCTCGCCAAGTAAGGTATGCAGCATACGAATAACCTCTGCCCCTTTCTCATATACGGTCATGGTGTAGAAGTTATTCATCTCAATAACTTGCTCTGGGCGGATTGGGTGCGCCATAGGACCTGCATCTTCAGAAAATTGCTGTGAGCGTAGTAAACGTACGTTTTTAATTCGTGTTACCGCGCTTGAATGCATATCGGCACTAAATTGCTGATCGCGAAAAACTGTTAAGCCTTCTTTTAAGCTTAATTGAAACCAATCTCGACAAGTCACTCGGTTACCAGTCCAGTTGTGGAAATACTCGTGGGCAATAACCGCTTCAACATTAAAGAAATCTTCATCGGTTGCATCTAAGTCATCGGCTAAAACAAATTTAGAATTAAACACGTTTAAGCCTTTATTCTCCATCGCCCCCATATTAAAGAAATCAACCGCAACCACCATGTAGATATCTAAATCGTATTCAAGATTAAACTGCTCTTCATCCCAGGCCATGGACTTTTTCAATGATTCCATAGCATGAGCTGTTTTGCCTAAATTTCCTTTATCAACGAAAAACTCTAGTGCCACTTTACGCCCAGATTTAGTGGTGTAATGATCTTTTAATACATCAAAGTCACCAGCAACTAAAGCAAACAAATAACATGGTTTTGGAAATGGGTCATGCCAAGTTACGCTGTGTTTACCACCGTCTAACTCTGCTTGTGCAATGTTATTACCATTGGCAAGTAAATAAGGAAACTGCTGTTTATCGGCAATAACTGTTGTGGTGTAAACTGCCATCACATCAGGTCTGTCTAAGAAGTAACTGATACGGCGAAAGCCTTCTGCTTCACATTGAGTACAGTACGCATCACCTGATTTATACAAGCCTTCGAGTGCGGTATTAGTAGCTGGTGATATTTCGGTTACTAGAGTTAATTCAAAGTCGGCAAATACATTGTCTATGATTAAGCTTTGCTCGGTTACTCGATACTGCGCTTGTGTAATTTCTTTACCATCAATAACAACACTAATAAGTTTTAAGTGTTCACCATCAAGTTGCAGAGGCTTATTATGCTTGCCTTGACGCGTAATGTTCATCACGTTAGTGACTATGGTTGCGGTTTCATCTAAAGCAAAGGTTAAATTAACCGTATTAATGGTGTAGTCGGGAATTTGGTAATCTTTTAAATAGCGGGGAGTGAAATCAGTCATTGAGCTCATATCATTGTCGAAATATATAACTGCAGAGTAAAGTGATTCAGCCCAGATTTCAAACAAAAAAAAACAATCAATTGATTGGCTTTATATAATTAGTCTTAAGCGAGAAAAGCCATGGCGAGAATATAGCTGATTGGTACCAACAAACAAGCTGCAAGCACACACTTGATTGCAAAATCTATTTTATCATTTTTACGTTGATGGGCTTGTTGCTGTTCGCTGTCCATGTGACTTTCTAATTATTGATATTACTATTCAACCACTGTACGCATCATAACGGCTATTTACAATAAGCCATTGGTCTAGGCTGTAATATCAACCAAAGTGGCGTTAGTTTTGCTGCAATAAAAAAGTGACCCCCTACTCTATTAAATTTAGTTATTTATTAGAGAGGAAAGTCACCTTAAATCTAGTTAGACGTTTTATTACTTAAGCTACAACACTCTTTGCTAGCTTCTTAATTTTAAAGCCAATAAAACCGTAAATAACTGCTAACACTGGGTTTATCAAGTTAAAGAAACAGTAGAAGATGTAGTCTAACGGGTTAACCGCGAGTACACTGTACATGTAAGCACCACAGGTATTCCAAGGCATAAGCGGTGAAGTTAAGGTACCAGAATCTTCAAGGGTACGACTTAATACCACAGGGTCTAAACCGCGACGTTCATACTCTTCTTTATACATACGACCGGGCATAACAATGGCCATGTATTGATCCGCAGTTACTGCATTGGTACCTATACAGGTAGCAACAGTACTTGCAATTAAACCACCCGTTGAGTGAACTTTACTTAAAATAACACTCATAATTTTACGCAAGATGCCTAAATGCTCAAGCACCGCACCAAAAGTTAGGGCGCACATAATAAGCCAAACTGTATTTAGCATGCTCGACATGCCGCCACGGCTAATTAAACTATCTAGTTTTTCATTACCGCTATCAAGAGAAACACCATCAAAGAAAGCGGTCCATACAATAGTGATATTAGCAGTTAAGGTATCAACACCTTCACCAGCGAGACTCATGATAAAATCTTGTTGAAATAATACAGCCCAAATAGCGCCGACAATCGCGCCGATAGCAATAGAAATGAATGCTGGTACTTTCTTAATTGCTAATGCTAATAACACCACCAGTGGGATTAAGTTAAATACGCTGATGTAAAAGTGTTGTTCTAATAATTCATTAATACGAATTACATTGGCACTGCTGTCAGTAATATCTTCTGATATACCAAGAAATACAAAAATAACTAAAGCAGTAGCAATTGAAGGGATGGTAGTCCACAACATATAACGAATATGTTCGAACAATTCAGAGCCAGCAACCGCAGGTGCTAAGTTAGTTGTTTCAGATAAAGGTGAGATCTTATCGCCGAAGTATGCACCAGAGATAACCGCGCCGGCAGTGATTTCTGGCGATAAGCCTAAACCAGTTGCTACCGCAATTAATGCCACACCTATGGTTGCTGCAGTAGTCCATGAACTACCAATAGACATGGATACTAAGCCACAAATAATACATGCCGCAGGATAAAACCATTGCGGGTCTAGAATTTGTAAACCGAAATAGATCATGGTTGGTACTGTACCCGCAAGTAACCAGGTACCAATTAACGAGCCTACAGCAAGTAATATTAGGATGGCACCTAATGAGATAGAGATACCATTTACAATGGCCTTCTCCATGCTGATCCAATTATGACCATTTTTAAAGCCAATAATAAGAGCAACACCAGTTGCCATTAATAATGCTATTTGGTTTGGCCCATATGATGAGTTATCACCAAAATATAATACAGCAGCGGTAAGCATGCTGATCATCACGAGCAATGGGATCATTGCATCAATAAAACTTGGGTTCTTAATTGTACTGTTATTTGACATAACTTAGGTGTACCTACTTTTATAAATGTTCGTGATTGCTCTATTTAATTGGCTATCATCGACATCTGGATTTGTAAAAAAATTGTTATCTATCAATTCTATTATTTATAAATGCAAATGTATTGCACTATTTAACTTCAAAATCAGTATATATTGATTTATGCACAAATAACGAATAGTTAATCTAGCTGGTAACACTTTAAAACAGCCTGCAACCTACACTTAACAACGCATTAATAGAAATGAAAAAACCGTCACTTGGACGGTTTTTTATCTAAAAATAATTGCCGAGCAAATAAATTATTTCTTCGCTAGCTTATCTAACTCAACTAAATCCAACGTAATATTAGCGGTTTCATCTAAGAAAGGATCTAATTCAGATAAGTCTTCCGGGATATCATCAACGGTTTTAACTACTGGTTTACCCTGTGCTTGAAGACGCAGGTTAGCACGAGTTAAACGCTTAGCTTTATTGTCTTCACGTTCACTTTTACGTTCAACATAGTTTAAAGATACTGACTTCTTATCTTTATTTTCTTGATACCTAACGATATCTTCAGCTAAATAAGAAAATTCATCATTACTCTTAATACGCTCTTGATGCATTGAATCTAAGTAAGTGATATCTGCAGTAAAGTCACGTAGAGGCGTGTAAGCGGCTTTATTAATCTTATCCCAAGGTAAGGCATTTTCTTCTTGGCTTTCGCCCCATTCTTTAGGGTCGATTGCTGAAGGGAATAAGATATCTGGAGTAACACCTTTATGCTGCGTGCTACCACCATTAATACGGTAGAACTTAGCAATAGTAAATTGGATGCTACCAATTGGCTCTTCGTATAAGTCGTAAACACGAGCTAAACCACGATGCTGCTGCACCGTACCTTTACCAAAGGTACTTTCACCAACAATAATGGCACGGCCATAATCTTGTAATGCTGCGGCAAAAATTTCAGAAGCTGAGGCACTATAACGGTCTACCATGACAGTAACAGGACCATCGTAGTATGTTAAACCATCAGTATCTTTATTCACTTCAACTCGGTTAGCGCCATCGCGTACTTGTACAACAGGGCCTTTATCAATAAATAAACCGGTTAATAGTGTCGCTTCAACTAATGAGCCACCGCCATTGCCACGTAAATCAACAATAATGGCTTTAACATTTGACTCTTTTAATGTAGCAATCTCTTTGGCTACGTCACGTGACAAGTTGTTGTAGAAACTTGGAATTGTAATAACGCCGATGTTGCGAGCAGAAGACTCTGCTTCACCTTCATTAAGCTTTTCTTGGTAAACTTCAGATTTTGCCTGACGGTCTTCAAGTTTAATGGTGTCACGAACAATCTCAACCACTTGCATGGTTGGGTCGTCTTCACCCCTTTCGACTTCTAAGCGTACTTTAGTCCCCTTAGGGCCTTTGATCAAATCAACAACGTCATCTAAACGCCAGCCAACCACATCAACAAAATCTTCGTCGTCTTGTGCAACACCGATGATTTTATCTTTAGGTTTGATTTTTTTAGATTTGTCTGCCGGACCACCTTTAACAACACTTTGAATTACGGTGAAGTCATCATCTAAGCGCAGTACTGCTCCTATGCCTTCAAGCGATAAGTTCATTTCCATCTGGAAACGCTCAGCATTACGAGGTGATAAATAAGAAGTGTGCGGCTCAACGGTGCGCGAAAAGGCATTCATAACTACTTGGAATACGTCTTCACTTTCACCTTGGCTTAAACGCTTAATCGCATAGTTATAACGTTTGGTTAGTAACTTTTGAATTTCTGGCCAATCTTTACCGGCTAATTTTAGGTTTAGTGCGTCATATTTAACTTTTTGACGCCATAACTCATCAAGCTCAGCTTCAGATTGAGCAAAAGGCGCATCTTCACGGTCAAAGATGTACTCTTCTTTTTTGGCAAAATCGAATTCTTTTTCAAGAAGTTTTATCGCGAACTGGTAACGCTGAAAACGGCGTTTAACATTTAGGTTATAAATATCAAACGCTGGGGCTAATTTACCCGTTATGATCATTTCATCAAAACTATTGCGATACTTTTCGATATCTTTAATGTCTTGCGCTAAAAACACTTGATGTGAGTAATCAAGTTGCTTCAAATACAAATCATAGATAGACGATGACAATTGGTCATCTAACGAAAATTTCTTGTAGTGTTGACGAGAATAGGTTGCAGAAATACGTTTACTTGCCGTTTTATGCTGCATTTGCTGCATTAATTCGGGTAAATCTTGCTCGCTAACTTTCGCTTGTTCAGCCTGTGCTGACATTGACGATAAGGTAAAAGTAACCGCAAGGGCTAATCGACATATTTTCTGCATATAACTACTCCAAATTATTTATTTGGTAAAGATTTTATCGGCTTGAGTCTTAACAACCATACCGGAAGTTAATTGAACGCTTACATCTTTACCCGCTACTTCCGTGATAGTAGCGTCTAATGGTGAATTACCAACTTGAACCATAACCTGCATTCCTGCAGATAAACTACCAGCTTCAACTTTGTTTAATTTAACTTTAGCTGGCGCTTTCTTAACTTTAGCTGGCTTGGCTTTAACTTTTGGCTTACTTGTTATTGTAGAGCCCTTTTCACCTGCTTTAGTTCCTTTATAGTCTTTATTTTCTTTTTTGTCTTGCGTTTTTTTGTTAGCAAATTTGTCTTGGCTTTCTTTTAACGTTTTTGCCGCAAAGTTTGCTTGCTCTTCGTCAATCAATTCTGCGTCTTCACCGGCTAAGTTTATACGGTGACTGCCAAGCTTGATAGATTTTAAGTATCTCCAGCTTGAAGTGTAATGACGAAGTGCTTGACGAAGCTGAGTTTTACTCACTTTTTCGTCTTCAGCTAACGCTGCAGCTAACTCTTGAAAGATACCAATTTTCAAAGGTTTAACAGCACCTTCTAGGGTAAAACAGGCAGGGAATTTCTCTACCAAATGAGCGATAACTTCTTTACTGGTGATACGTTTAGTTTCAGTTTCCATAATATTTACTTTAATTAATTAATTGTCTTGTTCAAGATATTGATCACGGTTTTCCAACAAATGTCGGCTCCAATCGTATATCTCATCATGTTCTATATCGGCTAGGTGATCGTTACCTATCCAATGTTCCCATACTAAGTCTAATAAACTTGTTAACTCTTCTGGGTCAATATCATCTTCAGCTAATAGATAGATGGTATGATAAAATTCATTTACTTTTTCTGCGATGGTAACTTCTTGACCATCCCAATCACCAACGACTTCTTCAGAGACTAAAAAATCATGTATTATAACAAACTCTTTCATTTTTATGCTCTTACTTGTTAGTTATTTGTTGCTGCAATACGGCAACAATCGCTTCTAGACCTTGTTGGTCTTCATCGTCGAAACGATTATATTTAACACTGTCGATATCAAGTACGGCAATTACTTCATTATTGGCAAATACCGGGATAACAATTTCAGAGTTACTTAACGCATCACACGCTATGTGTCCGGAAAACTGATGTACATCGGCAACTAGTTGCGTTTTTTGCGAGCTTACTGCTGTGCCACACACACCGCGCCCTACAGGAATGCGAATACAAGCAACTTGGCCTTGAAATGGTCCTAAAACCAGTTCACCGTCAAGCATACGATAAAAGCCTGCCCAATTAACATCGTCATAGGCATTAAACAATATAGCGCTGATATTAGCCATATTAGCAATAAGATCTGCTTCATCACTAATTATAGCTTTTACTTGCCCTAAAAGGCTTTGATAAAATTCGCTTTTATTCATTAATAGAGTTACATCTTAAAAAGCGCATAACATACCCTGTAACGCATGTTAATTAAAGCATTACTGCTCAATTTTAAAAAATAATTGCCTATTTTTTACTAAATAATAACTTATATTGGCGATTACTTAATCATTCGTTGCTTATTTTGCCACATAAAGGCAATACAAAGCGTTTAAAATTGTTGCTGCTCAGTTGTATTTAAATGTTTTATAAATTCTTGCTTGTCCATATCTGATGCTTGCGACCACCAATATTTTAACATAGTAAGGTTATTTGGGCCGGTTTTGGTAAAAGTGGTTTGATCACCCGACTCTAAACTTTTCTTTACCACCTCTTGCCTGCGCATCATGGTTTCTTGCATAACTTGGTCATTGTAACGGGATAAGGACTGATTGATAACGGCTAACTTACTGCCATTACGGTCAAGTATATTAACAACAGGCTTTTTGCTGAACTCTTGCGCTGCTGATTTATCGATAGGTTTGGCAAATGAAAATTTTAAATCGTTATCGTTGGCTACCGAAAACAATAAGATAAATGATTCTGACTTTATAGTTTGCTGTGAGTCATCAATATCACCCTTAAATAGTTCATTATACCTTAAGACTAAAACATTTTGCCCTGTCGTTAAGTTAACTTCGGTTTCTTGTAAAATAAATGAGGAAGAAAACTCCTCGCCATTTACTCTAACTACACTAAATTCGGCTGGGATTAATAATTTAGCCGCAAAACTGCTCAATGGCAGCAGAGCTAATAACAAGCTAACAAAAAATTTCTTCATAACAACCGTGTTTAGATATCAATTAAAATTTAAGTATAACCCAATCAGATAGTTACGCATAAATTAAAATCAAGGGGGTCAGATCAACTTGAAACTTAAAGTATAATAAACGTTTTATTTCGACTGGAATTTATTAGATCTTCTATCACCTCCCCAAGCGAGGTGTTGTTTCTGGTTAAGCTGATTTTCAACCTTAATTTTAAATTCATCCCGGCCAAATACTGATGATGATCGACTTGCCTGCCTAATTTTATCGACAATGTGCTTAGGAATACGGCTGAGTATTAGTTGGTTATATGTGGTTAACCTATCTTTATCGTTTACCCCTAGAGCTAAGTAAGTTCTATGAGGAACTAATAATTTAATATCTTTATCCGCACCATTCCCTTGGAAACTAGACCACCTATAATCACCTGGATTTTTAACCATGTTGGCTCTTACCGGGTTTAATTCTATGTACATCATGACTTGTAAAAAATAACTATCTGTATCGACAAGACTTGATTTAAAACGGCCCTCCCAAAGTGTCCCTGTTCTTTTATGGCGAGAATTAAAAAAACGCACATAGTATCGACCTAATGCCTGCATTAATAAACTAATACTATGTTCATATAATGGAGTCATTAACAGATGTACATGATTGGTCATGAGAACAAAAGCATGGATTTGGACACCAAACTTCTGGCTATATTCGTAGAGTTTGTCTAGATAAACGGCATAGTCACCATTTTCAGTAAAACATTTACAGCGATTATTGCCTCTTTGTATTACGTGTTGAGGAATATTGACTAAGTTTGGTCTTATAGTTCTTGGCATTATGCATCCTTGTATAATGATAGAGTTGATATTTTGAAGTTTAGTATAGGTTAATAAATTTTGGTAAATTATTTCAAGTTGATCTGACCCTCTTGATTTAATTATTTCAAGTTGATCTGACCCCCTTGATTGGTTTGCAAAAAAAAAGCCTTGCAGTGCAAGGCTTTTATTCGTGTTGTAAATATTAGAAGCAATCGCCAGGTATACGAACCCAACCTTCCATAAGAACGCGTGCGCTGCGGCTCATGATGGCCTTGTTCACTGTCCAGTTACCGTTAATTAAAGCGGCTTCGGCACCTACTTTTAGTGTTCCTGAAGGATGACCAAAGGTTACTGAGTTACGTCCTTTATTATCTGCTGAAGGCTCATCGTCATTAGATGCAGCTAAGTTAACAAGTGTGCCAGGGATTGCGGCAGCAGTACCAATAGCAACAGCTGCTGTGCCCATCATTGCGTGGTGCAGTTTGCCCATAGACAATGCTCGTACGTGTAAATCGATTTCATCAGCACTAACATCTTTTGCACTTGAGGTTGTATAAGCTTTAGCGCCGGTAACAAATGCTACTTTCGGCGTATGTTGACGTGCAACAGCTTCACTTACATCAGTAATTAAACCCATCTTGATTGCACCATGGGCACGGATAGTTTCAAAGCGGGTTAACGCTGCATCATCACTATTAATCGCTTCTTGTAACTCAGTGCCGGTGTAACCAATATCTTCTGCATTTAAGAAGATAGTTGGAATACCTGCTGTGATCATGGTTGCTTTAAACGTACCAACACCTGGTACTTCAAGCTCATCAACAACATTACCGGTTGGAAACATCGCCTCTGATGGGTCAACAGGGGCAATAAATTCAACTGGGACTTCTGCTGCTGGGAAAGTAACACCGTCTAATTCAAAGTCACCTGTTTCTTGTACTTCACCATTGGTAATAGGTACTTGTGCGATAATGGTTTTAGAGATGTTCTTTTGCCAAATACGTACCGTACAAACACCATTTTGTGGAATACGTTCAGGGTCAACCAAACCTGACATAATTGCAAACGAGCCAACCGCTGCAGTTAAGTTGCCACAATTACCTGACCAATCAACAAATGCTTTATCAATGGCCACTTGCCCAAATAAATAATCAACGTCGTGATCTGCTTGTTCAGATTTAGCTAAGATAACTGTTTTCGAGGTCGATGATGTCGCACCGCCCATACCATCGGTTTGCTTGCCGTATGGATCTGGCGAGCCAATCACACGTAGTAACATGTTATCACGCGGCTCACCCGCTACCTGACAACGCTCTGGTAAATCGGTTAAGTTAAAAAATACACCTTTGGATGTGCCACCACGAATATACGTAGCCGGTATCTTTACTTGAGGAACGAAAGCCATTTACTCTCTCCTATATATGTTTATTTAAATTGAGTTGCGGTTTATTGCAACTCTAATAAATTATAAAGCAGCATTGATCACTCATTTGCTGCTTTATTATGTTCAATGCGCATAAATTCGGTTATTAAACGAGATAGTTGTGTTGAGAGCAAGGCGCCTGCACAGAGCGTATATTTATACGTGAGTACAGGCAACGCAGCTATCAACTCAACTAGCAGTTTAAGAATTGGATTTTAAGAAGTCTGTTGCAAACTTTTGAAGTACTCCGCCGCCGTCGTATACGGAAACTTCTTCAGCAGTATCTAAACGACACTTCACTGGAATTTCAATTACTTCACCGTTTTTGCGAGTCATAACTACTGTCATAGCTGCGCCTGGTGAAGTAGTACCAACGACATCATACGTTTCGCTACCGTCAATGTTATACGTATGGCGTGTTTCACCATTAGTAAATTCTAGTGGTAGTACGCCCATACCAACTAAGTTAGTACGGTGAATACGTTCAAAACCTTCTGAAACAATTACTTCAACACCCGCTAAACGAACACCTTTTGCAGCCCAATCACGTGATGAACCTTGGCCGTAATCTGCACCAGCAATAATGATTAATGGTTGTTTACGCTGCATGTACGTTTCAATAGCTTCCCACATACGTGACTCAACACCTTCTGGCTCGATACGAGCTAGAGAGCCTTGCTTAACTTCGCCGTTTTCGTCCGTACACATTTCGTTAAACAATTTAGGGTTAGCAAATGTTGCACGTTGCGTCGTTTCATGATCGCCGCGGTGAGTTGCGTACGAGTTAAAGTCTTCTACTGGTAAGCCCATTTTATGCAGGTAAGCACCAGACGCACTATTTAATTGAATAGCGTTTGACGGTGATAAGTGATCGGTTGTGATGTTATCCCCTAGTACAGCTAATGGACGCATGCCTTGCATAGTACGTTTACCCGCTAAGGCACCTTCCCAATAAGGAGGGCGGCGAATATAAGTACTGGCAGGATCCCAGTCATATAAAGGACTTTCTGCCGGTTCAAACGCACCTAAATCAAACATTGGCGTGTAAACTTTCTTGAATTGCTCAGGCTTAACACTTGATGCTACGATTGCATCGATTTCTTCATCAGACGGCCAAATATCTTTTAAGGTAATGTCATTACCGTTTTGATCTTGTCCTAAGATGTCTTTTTCGATGTCAAAACGCATAGTACCCGCAATTGCGTATGCAACAACTAATGGCGGTGACGCCAAGAATGCTTGTTTTGCGTGTGGATGAATACGACCATCAAAGTTACGGTTACCTGATAATACTGCTGTTGAGTATAAATCACGGTCGATAATTTCTTGTTGGATTTTCGGGTCAAGGGCGCCACTCATACCATTACACGTAGTACAAGCGTAACCAACGATACCAAAACCTAGTTTTTCCATCTCAGATAACAAACCAGCTTCTTCTAGGTAAAGTTTTGCAACTTTTGAACCAGGAGCGAATGAAGATTTAACCCAAGGTTTACGAACTAATCCTAACTCGTTAGCACGTTTAGCAACAAGGCCAGCAGCCACAACATTACGTGGATTTGATGTGTTGGTACATGAGGTAATTGCCGCGATAATTACCGCGCCATCTGGCATTTCACCATTAGCTTCTTGTACTTTACATGCGTCTAAATCTTTAGCGATGTCTTTCGATACTAAATCAGCTGTCGCTAAACGACGATGTGGATTCGATGGACCAGCTAAGTTACGACATACCGTTGATAAATCAAATTCGATAACACGAGGGTATTGTGCGTCATTTAGATCATCAGCCCAAAGGCCAGTGTGTTTAGCGTAAGCTTCAACTAATTTAACTTGCTCTGGCTCACGACCCGTAATTTTTAAGTAATCAATGGTTTGTTGATCAATGTAGAACATACCTGCCGACGCACCATATTCTGGTGTCATATTTGAGATAGTTGCTCTATCACCAATCGTTAAATCTTTAGTACCTTCACCGAAGAACTCTAAGTAGCTTGATACTACTTTTTCGTTACGTAAGAATTCAGTGATGGCAAGAACCATATCTGTTGCGGTAATACCTGGGGCACGTTTACCGGTTAACTTAACACCAATAATGTCTGGTAAGCGCATCATGGATGGGCGACCAAGCATTACCGTTTCAGCTTCTAAACCACCAACACCAATTGCGATAACACCAAGTGCATCAACGTGAGGTGTGTGCGAGTCGGTACCAACACAAGTATCAGGGAAAGCAACGCCGTCACGAGCTTGAATAACTGGCGACATTTTTTCTAAGTTAATTTGATGCATGATGCCGTTACCAGCAGGTATTACATCAACGTTTTTAAACGCCGTTTTAGTCCATTCAATAAAGTGAAAACGTTGTTCATTACGACGGTCTTCAATTGAGCGGTTTTTCTCAAATGCTTCAGGGTCAAAACCCGGAGCTTCTACTGCAAGAGAGTGATCGACAATTAACTGTGTAGGTACTACAGGGTTAACTTTAGCAGGATCGCCGCCTTGGTCGGCAATAGCATCACGAAGGCCGGCAAGATCAACTAAGGCTGTTTGGCCAAGAATGTCATGACAAACAACACGAGCTGGGTACCATGGAAAATCTAAGTCTTGCTTAGAGTGGATTATTTGCTTTAACGCTTCGGTTAAGTCGCTTGGTGCGCAACGACGAACAAGTTGCTCGGCTAATACACGCGAGGTGTAAGGTAGTTTTGCATAAGAGCCCGGCTCGATATCTTCAATCGCTGCACGCGTATCAAAAAAATCTATATTTTGTCCTGGCAAAGGTTTACGGTATTCATAGTTCATAACGTTATCCAAAGAATAATGTTTGTGAAGTAGAGTAAAAATCGCTCTACTCCATATTTAATTTAATAAAGTTTTGAGTTCATTTAGACGCCGGTATTTGCTGCTAATTCAAGGCTAAAAATGTGCGCATATAAGCATATGCAATCATTTTTAAACGCAGAAGTAGCGGCAAATAACCAGTCCTCCAAAGAACTATCTTTCTGCTATTGGACCTACGGTGCGTGGCTCTACGCCTGTGTAATCTGCACTTGGGCGGATTATACGGTTATTAACGCGTTGCTCCATAACGTGTGCAGCCCAACCTGTTAAACGTGAACACACGAAGATAGGAGTAAACAATTTAGTTGGAATACCCATGTAGTTATAAGTAGAAGCGTGGAAGAAATCAGCATTACAGAATAATTTCTTGGTATCCCACATAAACTCTTCACATGCTACTGAGATATCGTAAAGTGATGTGTCACCATTTTCTTGTGCTAGTTTTTCAGACCATGCTTTGATAACAACGTTACGAGGATCTGAGGTACGGTAAACCGCATGGCCAAAGCCCATGATTTTCTCTTTACGAGACAACATGCCAGCCATTTGCTCTTTCGCATCTTCAGGAGATTTGAATTTCTCGATCATATCCATAGCAGCTTCGTTAGCACCACCGTGAAGTGGACCACGTAGAGTACCGATAGCACCAGTAATACATGAGAACATGTCTGATAACGTTGAAGCACAAACACGAGCAGTAAAGGTAGATGCATTAAACTCATGCTCAGCATAAAGAATAAGTGATACATCCATAACACGTTTGTGTTGTGCTGATGCTTCTTTACCAGTTAATAAACGTAAGAAGTGACCACCTAATGAATCTTCATCAGTTACACAGTCAATTTTTACGCCTTCATGGCTGTAACGGTACCAGTAAGTCATGATTGCAGGGAATGCGGCAAGTAAACGGTTAGCTGCAACGCGCTCTTCTGAAAAATCATTCTCTGGCTCTAAGTTACCTAAGAAAGATGCACCTGTGCGCATAACATCCATTGGATGCGCGTCGCTTGGAATACGCTCTAGCACTTCTTTAAGTGCTTGTGGTAAGTCGCGCATCGCTTTGATTTCTGCTTTGTATGCATCAAGCTCTGCTTGATTTGGTAAGTCGCCATTAAATAATAAGTAAGCTACTTCTTCAAACGTTGAGTTTTCAGCAAGGTCTGCAACATCATAACCACAGTAAGTTAAACCAGATCCTGATTGCCCTACTGTACATAATTTTGTTTCGCCTGCACTTTGACCACGTAAGCCTGCACCGCCAATTTTTTTCTCAGTCATAATTTATTCCTAATTCTTTGCTAATTATTTAAACTTTTGCTTTTAATATTTATTTTAATGAAGGCTTACTTATTTTTACCTTCAGAGAAAAGCGCATCTAGCTTTTGCTCGTACTCGTGGTAACCAAGGTAATCGTATAAATCCATGCGAGTTTGCATGTTTTCGATTTCAGCCTTTTGGTCGCCATCATTTAATAAAGTGCGGTATACAGATTCAGCGGCTTTGTTCATTGCGCGAAATGCTGATAATGGGTAAAGCACCATGGCACAGCCCCACTCGCCTAACTGCTCTTTATTCCAAAGTTCAGTTTGGCCAAACTCAGTAATGTTGGCTAGTACAGGTACATCTAATGCTTGTGTGAATGCACGGTAATGTTCTTCAGTTTTAACTGCTTCTGCAAAAATACCGTCAGCACCCGCTGCAACGTAAGCTTTAGCACGTTCAAGTGCTGCTTCTAAACCTTCTTGAGCAAATGCATCGGTACGTGCCATGATGAAAAAGTCAGGGTCAATACGGGCATCAACTGCTGCACGAATGCGGTCAGCCATTTCTTCTGTCGAAACGATTTCTTTGTTTGGACGGTGACCACAGCGTTTTTGCGCTACTTGGTCTTCAATATGAACAGCGGCAGCACCAGCTTTTTCCATATCACGAATGGTTTTAGCAATGTTAAATGCACCACCCCAACCCGTATCAATATCGACTAACAATGGTAAGCTTGACGCTCCGGTAATGCGTTGTACATCTGCTATAACATCATTTAAAGATGTCATACCTAAATCAGGTAAACCGTAAGAAGCATTAGCAACACCACCACCAGAAAGGTAAATAGCTTGATGACCAATTTGCTCCGCCATCATTGCAGCATAAGCATTGATAGTACCGACAACTTGTAGTGGTTTGTTATTTTCTAGGGCTAAACGAAATTTAGCACCTGGTGATAATTGAGTAGTCATTTTATAGGTTTTCCTGTTCTAGTTTTCTTTCAATGTTTTTACGCGATGCTGCGATGTGACGGCGCATTAGCATCTCTGCTAATTCACCATCTCGGTCAGCAATCGCATGTAAGATAGCTTTGTGTTCATCATAAGCACGAGTAGCACGTGGACTGTTCATGCCAAATTGGCAACGATACATACGCACTAAGTGATATAACTCACCACAAAGGATGTTAATAAGTTGTTGGTTGTTGCTGCCTTGAATAACTCGATAATGAAAATCTAAGTCACCCTCTTCTTGGTAATAAGCAACACCGTCTTGGAGTTTTTTATCTTGGCCGTGGCTGGCAAGTATTGATTGTAGTTCTCTAATTTCAGAGTCTGCCATTTGGGTTGCAGCTAAGCGGCAAGCCATACCTTCAAGCGCTTCGCGAACTATGTATATTTCAAGTAAGCCTTTGACGGTACATTCAACCACACGTGAGCCGACATTAGCTTTGCGTTCAATAAGGTGGCACTTTTCTAAACGGTTTAACGCTTCTCTTAATGTTGAACGACTCACTTGATATTTTTTAGCAAGCTCTGGTTCACTGATCTTACTACCCGCTAATATTTCACCTTCAACAATCTCATGTTGCATGGTTTCAAAGATCTTATCAGCAGTAGTAACCGGTGCTTGTCTTGCTGGGTTGAGTGAGTTCATAAATTCCGATTTATCATTGTAATTAGTTAATCAGTGATCCTTAATAATTGCCGTAATTAACTTAATAATTGTCGACAATCTTGAATCTGATAAAAATAATACGCTGATTTGAACTCAAGTCAATAGTAAAAAGCAAGAATTGTCGACAATTAGACCAAAGTATAAGCAATTGTTGCAATATAATTACACTTTATTACTATAATTGTCCGACATACAAGCGTTTGAATTTAGATATAATGTAAATTAGGTAAGTAAAAAGTAATGATTGCTATTGGCTTGTTAAGCGAAGAACCAATAACACACAGCAATACCAGCAGTGATACCACTGATATCAGCTATTAAGCCACAGGTTATGGCATGACGAGAGTAACGAATACCAACACTACCAAAATAAACAGCGAGTACATAGAAGGTAGTTTCAGTGGAGCCTTGGATAATTGAAGACAATCGTCCCGCAAATGAGTCGGCGCCAAAAGTGTTCATGGTTTCAACCATCATAGCTCTTGAGCCCGAGCCACTTAAAGGCTTCATAAAGGCAGTAGGCAGAGCATCAACAAAACGAGTATCACCACCTAGCACGACAACAAGTGAACGAATACTGTCGACAATTAAATCTAATGCGCCACTGGCGCGAAACACACCAATCGCGCAAAGCATGGCAAGTAAATAAGGTATTAGCTTTATGCTGACTTCAAACCCTTCCTTCGCCCCTTCAATAAAACAATCGTACACCATCAGTTTTTTAAAGTGGGCTATGAGTAAGAAAGAGATCAAGGTTGAGATAATTAAAAAGTTACCCATAAGTGAAGATTGAGTTGAAAGCTGCTCAGTCGTTAATTGGGTTAAGTAAACAACAAGCGCGGCAACCATTGCCATAGCAGCACTTAAATACAGTAGGATAATGCCTTTATATATTTTAATTTTTTGAAAACAAGCAACACTGATCAAGCCTGCTAATGTTGATGCAAAAGTTGCTAACAGGATTGGAATAAATACATCCGTTGGTACGGCTGCGCCTTGCTGTGCTCGATAGACAAAGACACTGATAGGGAAAAGCGTAACGCTCGAAGTATTGAGAACTAAAAATAAAATTTGTGCGTTACTGGCGGTATCTTTTTGTGGGTTTATTTCTTGTAAATCTTTCATCGCTTTTAAGCCAAGCGGCGTAGCTGCATTATCTAAACCTAAAAAATTGGCCGAAAGGTTCATAGTAATAGAGCCAAAAGCCGGATGATTGGCGGGAATTTGTGGCATTAATCGGCTAAATAGTGGTGATATCCCCCTAGCAATCCAAGCAACAACACCACCCTTTTCCGCAATTTTCATCATGCCAAGCCAAAAACTTAAAATACCAATTAAGCCTATCGCAATTTCAACCGTTACTTTCGACATCGAGATGATGCTGTTAAGAATATCTTCAAAAATTCCTGAATTGCCTAAATACAACCACTGAAACATGGCAGCAATAAACGCAATAACAAAGAAGGAAAGCCAGATAATATTAAGCATAGAGTAATTTGGGTATTTATTATTTTAGTGATCTTACAGTAGCACAAAGTTTTTACGGGGTTAACCCATTTTTCAACACCAAAACGAGTCCATAACACCAGCGTTTAAACCTGTGCACAAACCTGTTCATAATTTGTGCGCTAACTGTTCAATTCCTATGCGCAGCTTTTAAAACAAATAAAAATAACAAGCCTAACAGTATGATTAATAAGGATTTAAAATTTATTTTAATTTAACCATAAAATCGACTAGATTTTATACAGTTATACACTACAATTATTAATTCAAGGCAAAAACTTAATTGAGTTTCTCCTTAAATTTATTAGAGCAGGCTCATACCATTTGAGCCATTCCCCTGAGCCTGAAACGATTGTTTCAGGCCTTTTTTTGTCAAAAAATCAAGAGGGTCAGATCAACTTGAAATCAAGTTGATCTGACCCTCTTGATTTTTTGGCTGGAGACAAAGAGCGGTGAGCCCTGATCTTTAGTTGAAGAGGCGTTTATAGTTCTCGGTGCTTAGACGAGCGATTTCTTCAACACTTTGGCCACGTACTTCGCTAAGTACTTTGGCTACTTCAGACACAAAAGCTGGTTGGTTTTGTTTTCCACGGTGCGGTACAGGGGCTAAATAAGGTGAGTCGGTTTCAATTAGGAACTTATCTTCAGGTACTTGAAAAGCGACATGACGAAGTGCGGCTGCATTTTTAAAGGTTACAATGCCTGAAAATGAAATATAAAAGCCCATAGCTATTGCTTGCTCTGCCATTTCCCAAGACTCAGTAAAGCAATGTAGTACACCACCAACTTGTTCAGCCCCCTCTTCTCGCATTATGTTTAGCGTATCTTCTTGCGCATCACGGGTGTGAATAATAATCGGTTTATTAAGTTGTTTAGCCACGCGGATGTGCTTGCGAAAAGCATCGCGTTGTACTTCTTGGGTTTCGGGTGCGTAAAAATAATCTAAGCCAGTTTCACCAACCGCAACTACTCTAGGGTTGTCTGCTAATTTCAATAACTGTGATTGATCAACTGCGTCTTCTTGATTTAAAGGATGCACGCCACAAGAAATTTGTACGTTATCGTACTTTGCTGTTTTGTCAGCCATCGATGTAAAATCTTTTAATGTCACTGAAACACACAACATTTGTTGTACGCCAGCAGCTGTGGCAGCATTAACAACATTGTCTAAGTTGTTGTCGAAATCGGTTAAATCAAGACGGTCTAAATGGCAGTGTGAATCAATATACAAGGGAAGCTCCCGATAGGGTTAACGCAAAATTATAATAAGGCGATTATAACAGCGCAGTTAAAAAGGATACAATAAAAAAGGTCGCTAATGCGACCTTTAACATCAATACCAGAACACGCGTATGCCGCGATTCTCGACGTTTTATAAAATAATGGGCCTACATAGTGTAAGTAGGATCTTTAGAGTTAAGTAAACGTCCTAATGCCGATTCTATTTGGTTGCGCAGATTAGTTTCATCATTAGAGAATGAAATGCCAACTCCAGCTTCTGTGCCATTTTGTGCACCGTGCGGGGTGATCCAGCAAACAGCGCCTTCAATAACCGCGGCCTCTAAACTGCCCGGTAAAAACACCTCTAAATTGAATTTATCACCTAATTCATGTTGTTCTTGAGTTTTAACAAACAAGCCACCTTGTTTTAAAAATGGCATGTAGGCCATATATAACTCACGATCATTCTTAAATTCTAATACCTTATTAAACACGGTAATTCCTTTGTTATTATTGCAAGCCAATGATAAGTATCACGAAGCTGATTTAATTTTTATTGTAACCTTTGTTCAATATCAACCAATAAGGCTTCAATTGTAAAGTTTTTATTTGCTTGGGTAAGTAATTTTATTTGTTTATTGGCTTGCATACTTAACTGTAAACACTGCCACAACTGTTCATTAGAGTAGTTGTCTTGTAATACTTTCAGAGGATGATTCGCTAGTGCATCTTGCCAACCGGATTGCATTCTCAGCAACTGTTGAAAGCAATCAACAAACCAACGCAAACTTTGGTTATTGTTATTAAACAAAGTGATTAGTTGTGACCCTTGTTGAAAGTTTTGCAGCCACAGTATTAATTGCTCATTAAACTCTAAATAAGCCTGTTTAGTAAAGTCATCGGTTAGTTCAGCAAATTGATTAATATTAGTAAAATCGTGCAGCAAGCTTTTATCATCAACTAGCTTAGCTAACTCTTGTCCGACGGGTGGCTGAATTTGAATTTGAGAGCAACGGCTAATAATTGTTGGTAATAATAAGTCGACATCATTACAGCTAAGTAATAAAAAGCTATTTTGGGTTGGCTCTTCTAATGTTTTTAATAGAGCATTAGCAGCCGCTTCGGTCATGTTTTCGCTAGACTTGATAATAACGACTTTATTTTGACTGAGCTGTGCAGTTTTTTGAAAAAACTGGCTCGCTAGGCGCACTAAATCAACGCCAATGGTTTTATCACCATTGTCAATTATTTGAATATCAGGGTGCGATGCAGATTTGACTAATAAACAAGACTTACATTGACCACAAGCATCAAAACCGTGGTTATCGGCACAGAGTAATTTATTGGCAAGCCAAACGGCGAGCTCATCTTGGCCTGCTAAAGCATAACCTTTAAGAAGCAAAGCATGTGGCAACAAATTTTGTTTGATTTTATCGTTCAAATCAACTTTATTGTCGTCTAGCCATGACTTACTATTGATCAGATGCGCCAAGTTGCTCTCCTAACACTGCTCGTATATCTTGATGAACTTTAGCCATAGATTGACTAGCATCTATAATAAAAATACTGTCGTCTTGATTAGCTAGCTCTAGATATTTGTCTCTTACCTTATGGAAAAATTCAATTTTTTCTTGTTCAATACGATCCAACTCTCCACGAGCTTGAGCTCGGCCTAAACCAAGTTCAGGTTCAATATCTAGATATAAGGTAAGATCAGGTTTAAAGCCATTTAAAGTAATGTTAGCGATACTATCAATAACTTCATTATTAAACTCGCGCCCTCCGCCCTGATAAGCACGAGAAGACAAATCATGGCGATCGCCAATAACCCATTTACCTGTGGCTAAGGTCGGTAAAATTTTATTATGTAATAATTGGCTGCGACTGGCGTACATAAGGAAAAGTTCGCACTCAGGGGTGATTTGTTCATCGCTAGGCTCTTTAACCAAACTCCGTAACTTTTCAGCTAAGGGTGTACCTCCAGGCTCGCGTGTTTTATCAAAAGCTATCTGTTGTTGTTGTAAATATTGCTCTATCACTGCAATAGCAGAAGACTTTCCTGCGCCTTCTATACCTTCGATAACAATAAACTTACCTGCTGACATAATCTGTTACTTTCCTCTGATGTATTTATTTACTGCATTGTTGTGTTCACGTAAGGTTTTTGAAAAATAGTGTTCACCATTACCTTTACTGACAAAATACAAGAGTGCAGTTTTATCTGGTTGTACGCTAGCTTTAAGTGCCGACAGGCCAGGCATTGCAATTGGCGTCGGCGGCATGCCGTTAATTTGATAAGTGTTATACGCGGTTTTCTCACGAATATTGGCGTAAGTAATATCCCCTGTGTATCTATCACCTAAGCCGTATATGATAGTTGGGTCGGTTTGTAAGCGCATTCTTTTAGCTAAACGGTTGATAAAAACCGAAGCTATCATAGGTTGTTCGAACACTTGCCCGGTTTCTTTTTCAATAAGCGAGGCCATAATTAAAGCATCATAAGATGATTTATACGGTAGGCCTTTATCACGCTCTTGCCATACTTGTGCCAACTCCTTCACCATACGAGCATGAGCTAAGCGTAAGATGTCAAGATCGCTTGTCCCAGCCGTAAATTGGTAGGTATCAGGGAAAAACACACCTTCAGGGTGAGTATATTTACTCTCTAACAAGGTTAAAATCTGCTTTGCTGATTTATCTTGTAGCGTATTTTTTATATTGTCCGTTTCAGCAAGTTGTATTAACCATTCTTTAAACGTTGTCCCTTCGACAAAAGTAATTTTAAACTGGTGCTCTTCTCCACTATTCAATAATGCTAATAAGGCGATAAAACTCAGATCAGCTTGTAATTGATAGGTACCAGCTTTTAACTGGGTAAGCTCTGGGTTTAGCTTGCCATAAACTTTAAAGACTAACTTGCTGTCTATCCAACCATTACGTTTAAAATCATTAATGAGATGACTGTAGGATGTCCCAGGTTTAATCGTATAAAAATCTACTGAAATAGGTAATGGTTGTTCTACTTTATTGTTTACATGAACCCAGCCACCGCCAACGGCTAGCCCTGCTAACAATATTAAAACGAGTAATGCGCGTATCATTAATCAAATTCCTTGTGCATTAATTTTTGAATTTTTTTGACTGGCTCAATAGCGAATGATTTTGTCATAAATTGCTTAACAGGAGCAATACCAAGCAAAGAATTACAAATAAAAATTGCATCACTGTTTTGCAACTCATTAACTTTAGCCTTTACGACTTCAACTTCGTTGTTCGTCGCTAACAAGTTAGCGATAATTTGCTCACGAATAATACCATTCACCCCTGCCATCATTAAAGATGGTGTATACCAGACATTATCTTTACACCAAAAAATATTGGCGGTATTACATTCGATAATGTCATCTGCTAAATCCGTTACCACAACTTCATCAACTGCCAATTGGTCGAGTTCATTACGAACCAACACTTGCTCCAAGCGATTAAGGTGTTTTAACCCTGCAAGTTGCGGGTTATGACCGAGTTTAATACGACTTAAGCCTAAAGTGATACCTTGGTCTTGCCACATCGAATAATGACTAGGAAAAGCCGACACAGTAACAATCACATTGGCTTGCTCTATGCCAACTCGAGAATAACCTCTTTTATTATTGCCCGCTGTGATAATAACTTTTAACGTTGCCAAATCTATATGGTGAGCAGATTTGCTTGCTTTAACTAACTCATCTTTAACAGCTTGCCAATTAATATCAGTGATACTTAAACGTTGGCAACCAAGAAGTAAGCGCTGTATGTGTTGGTCAAAATGCTCAATTTTACCTTTGCTAACTTTGGCTGTAGTGAAAATACCATCGCCAAAGGCTAAGCCTCTATCGGTTATAGATAACTGTGAGGATTGAATAAAATTAACAGAGTTATAGAGCATATGTGATTGTTATTTTTCGCTAGTCAGTTAATAGAGGAACTTTTGGTAAAAATAAAAAGTCTGAATACTTTGTTATTACAATCCTAGTATTCAGACTTTATTTGGTATGTGCAAGATTAACTTGTGCAATATTAGACTTTTTTAAATAACAATGAGCCGTTAGTGCCACCAAAACCAAACGAATTACACAGCGCGTAATCTAATTTAGCTTGGCGTCCTTGATGAGCAATATAATCTAAGTCACAACCTTCGCCTGGATTATCAAGGTTGATGGTTGGCGGAACTTCTTGGTTTTGTAGAGCTAATATAGTAAATATAGCTTCTGCAGAGCCTGCGGCACCTAACATGTGACCTGTCATCGACTTAGTCGATCCCATCATTAATTTATAAGCATGGTCGCCAAAAATAGACTTAGCACCATTGGTTTCAGCAATATCACCTGCTGGAGTAGAAGTACCGTGGGCATTAATATAGCCAATTTTATCTTCACGAATACCCGCATCTTTAATGGCGTTGGCCATAGCTTTTGCGCCACCAGAGCCATTAGCAGGAGGCGAGGTAATATGATGGGCATCACCGCTCATACCAAAACCACTTAATTCTGCATAAATTTTAGCACCACTAGCTTTCGCATGTTCATACTCTTCAAGTACAACGACACCTGCGCCATCACTTAACACAAAACCATCACGGTCTTTGTCCCAAGGACGAGAGGCTTGCTCTGGGGCATCATTACGAGTAGAAAGTGCACGGGCTGACATAAAGCCACCGATACCTAGCACAGTTGATGCTTTTTCAGCACCACCAGCAACCATAGCATCGGCATCACCGTAAGCTATCATTCGGGCTGCTTGACCAATATTATGCACACCAGTAGTACAAGCTGTAACGATGGCAATATTAGGACCTCGTAAGCCATGCATTATTGATAAATGCCCAGAAATCATATTTAAGATAGTGGAAGGACAAAAGAAAGGCGATAATTTGCGCACGCTCGTATCTAAGGTTTTTTTGTGACCTTCTTCTATTAATGTTAAACCACCAATACCAGAGCCAATTGCTACACCAATTCGGTCAGCATTTTGTTCGGTAACTTCAATACCTGAATCAGCAATCGCTTGATTACCTGCCGCTAATCCGTACTGGATAAACAAATCCATTTTGCGAGTTTCTTTTTTGGCTATGCCAAAACTTTCAGGATCGAAATCTTTAACTGTACCCGCAAAGGTTGTGGTGAAATTAGTGGTATCTAAATGGGTAATTGGGCTGATGCCACTTTTACCGGCAAGTAAGGCATTCCATGTACTTTGAGGGTCATTTCCAAGTGGGCTTAGCATTCCTAAGCCAGTAACTACTACTCTACGCATGACGATCAATGTCTCCGCATTTTAACCAGTAGTGATACTTTGATTATCGGTAGATTTAATATCTGATTATCGAGTAAGGTTTAACTTACACATATGTTGATACCAATCAGTAAAAAGTATTAATGCTGGTAGGTTGAAATTGTTAAATTCTAAATAAAAAAATAGGCGGTAAAGACCGCCTATTTCGAACAACTAATAATTAGCCGTTTGCTGTAACGTAATCAATAGCTGATTGAACAGTAGTGATTTTTTCAGCTTCTTCATCAGGGATTTCAGTATCGAACTCTTCTTCAAGAGCCATTACTAATTCAACTGTGTCTAGAGAATCGGCACCTAAATCATCAACAAAAGATGCTTCGTTTTTAGCTTCTTCTTCTTTAACACCTAGTTTTTCAACGATGATTTTTCTTACGCGTTCTTCGATAGTACTCATTATGTTTCCTTTACTATATTTTAGTAATTTATAAAATTGTGTGTAGTTTATTCGTCATCATGTCGCCATGCAAGTATTTATATCTATTTTTGCACTGGTCAAACCTGATTTCTGATATATTTATAGCTTAACATTGATTATATTGTAAATAATTACTTTCAACAATCAATTATTAAACCATGTACATGCCACCATTAACGTGAATTGTTTCACCATTAATGTAGCCTGCAGCAGCTGAAGCTAAAAAGCCTACAGTGCTAGCAATTTCTTCTGGCTGACCTAAACGGTTAGCTGGCACTTGTGAAAAAATGCCTTCTTTTTGTTCGTCAGTTAATTCTTTAGTCATATCTGTATCGATAAAACCTGGAGCGATAGCATTAACAGTAATACCACGAGAAGCTACTTCTTTAGCTAAAGACTTAGTAAAACCTAATAAGCCAGCTTTTGCTGTGGCGTAGTTTACTTGTCCAGCGTTACCCATAGAGCCAACAACAGAACCAATATTAATGATACGACCATGACGCTTTTTCATCATTGGACGCATTACCGCTTTAGTGATTTTGAATAAAGAAGTAAGGTTGGTATCGATGATATCGTCCCACTCATCATCTTTCATACGCATCATTAAGTTATCACGAGTAATTCCCGCATTGTTAACTAAAATATCTACGCCACCAAAATCAGATTTAATCGCATCAAATAAAGCAGCAATTGAATCGTTATTAGTAACGTTTAATTCAAAACCTTTACCATTAGCACCTAAGTACGCACTAATATTGTCAGCACCATTTTGAGAAGTTGCAGTACCTATAACAGTAGCGCCTTGGCTTACTAATTGCTCTGCAATTGCTTTACCAATACCACGACTAGCGCCAGTAACTAAAGCAACTTTGCCTTCTAATGAAAATAATTGAGACATTTTATTCCCTTTCCTATAGCTCTAAAGCTGAGTTAAGTGAATCGGCAGTATTAACCGATACACAATTAAGTTGTTTGTTTATTCTTTTGACTAAACCAGTAAGTACTTTACCAGGTCCTGCTTCAACTAAAGTTTCAACAGACATTTCAGCCATTAGTTCAATTGTTTGTGTCCATCGAACTGGACTATATAGTTGGCGGATCAATGCGTCTTTGATCTCTTCACCGCTAGTTGCCATAGCAACATCAACATTGTTGATCACTGGAATAGTTGGCGTATTGAAGGTAATTGCATTCAGATCCAGAGCTAATTGATCAGCTGCTGGCTGCATCAAAGCACAGTGAGACGGTACACTAACCGGTAACGGCAGAGCACGTTTAGCACCTGCTTCTTTACATAAAGCTCCTGCACGCTCTACTGCTGCTTTATTACCTGCAATAACGACTTGTCCTGGAGAGTTGAAGTTAACCGCTGAAACAACTTCATCTTCTGCGGCTTCACTACATGCTTTGATAATAGCATCATCAGCTAAGCCGATAATTGCGTACATAGCACCAACACCAGCAGGAACTGCTTGTTGCATGTATTGTCCACGTTTTTCAACAAGCTTTACGCCGTCGCTTAAACTTAAAACACCTGCACAAACTAATGCAGAATATTCACCAAGAGAATGGCCAGCAAGTATTGATGGTGTTTTACCACCCTTGTCTTGCCATGCACGCCACACCGCCACACTTGCTGTAAGTAATGCTGGTTGCGTGTAATTGGTTTGATTTAATTTTCCATCTGCGTCGTTTTGGATCAGATCCCAAAGATCGTAACCTAGTGCTAAAGAAGCCTCAGCAAAAGTTTCGATAACAACGGCATTGTCAGCTAAATCAGCTAACATACCAACGGCTTGAGAGCCTTGGCCTGGAAATACAAAGGCTAAATTGTTATTCATTGTTTACTACCTAAATATTTATTTTTTAATTTATATAATTGATATTTTGCACACTAATTAAAACTTAACCAGTGCACTACCCCAAGTAAAACCACTACCAAAGGCTTCCATAAGAACTGTTTGACCACGCTTAATACGGCCATCACGTACTGCTTCATCAAAAGCGGTAGGGATAGTAGCTGCCGAGGTATTACCATGTTTATCAAGCGTTACCACAACTTGATCCATTGGCAATGACAGCTTTTTAGCTGCGGCAGCTATAATACGTAGATTTGCTTGGTGTGGAACTAACCAGTCAATTTCAGATTTGTCCATGTTGTTGTGATTAAGAGTTTCTGTCACAATTTCGCTTAAACGTGTTACTGCAAATTTAAAGACTTCGTTACCTTTCATATATATGTAGGCTTTTTCTTCAGTCATTAAGTCGCCACGTTTTGGTGAGTTAGCCCCAAGTAAAGCGCCATATTCACCATCTGAATGGATATGAGTTGAAATAATGCCGGGTTCTTCGCTAGCTTCTAATATAACCGCACCCGCGGCATCGCCAAATAAAATAAAAGTACCACGATCGGTTGGATCACACATATGAGAAAGTGTATCAGCGCCGATCACTAAAATACGTTTAGCCATACCAGATTTAATGTATTGATCAGCGATACTTAAACTGAAAATAAATCCAGAACAAGCGGCTGCAATATCAAACGCAGGGATGGTTGGTATGTTTAAATATTTTTGTAAATGACAAGCAGCACTTGGTAAGTCAACATGGGAACTGGTTGTGCCCATAACTATCATGTCGATAGTCGATTTATCAATACCTGCCATTTCTATCGCTTTTTCAGCGGCTTTGGCGCCCATATAAGCTACATTTTCATGTTCAGCTGAAATACGACGCTCTTTTATACCGGTACGTTCAGTTATCCACTCATCGGTGGTGTCGATCATTTTTTCAAGATCAGCATTAGTTCTAACTTGCTCAGGAAAATAACTGCCCGTGCCTATAATTTTTGAATTCATATTTTGTCTTAAGACCTTTTAACTAAACCCAGTTCCAATTTGTCTTTTATTTTGTCAGGAACTTGTCTTTCAACTTCTTTAACCGCTTCTAAAATAGCGTTGTAAAAAGCTGAGCTAGTAGCATTACCATGACTCTTCACGACAATACCGCGTAATCCTATCAGACTTGCACCATTATACTGGTCGGGGTTCAGGCGTTTTACGATCTTTTTTAGGGTAGGATTGAGTAAAACGCCTAAAATTCGAGTAAATTTACTCTCATTTATGATTTTCATCACTTTTGCCATTACAAGTTTGGCAACACCCTCACAAGTTTTTAACGCAACATTACCAACGAAACCATCACAAACAATTACATCCGCTTTGCCTGAGAAAATATCATTACCTTCAACAAAACCAACATAATTAATCGCTGCACACTCTTTTAATAAGCTAGCGGTTAGTTTGATATGGTCACTGCCTTTAATGTCTTCCGCGCCCATATTTAGCAAAGCGACTCGTGGGTTTTCAATACCATCAACTTGCTCGGCCATAACTGAGCCCATAATCGCAAATTGAAATAATACATTGGAATCACAAAACACATTGGCGCCTAAATCAAGCATAAAAGCATGAGAGCTACTATTGGTAAGTGGTAATTGTGACACCAGAGCTGGACGTTCTATGCCTGATAGCATTTTTAAAACGTAGTGCGCAGTGGCAAATAGCGCGCCGGTATTACCTGCACTAACACATGCTTGAGCTTCACCTGATTTAACTAAATCAATACATCGTCGCATTGATGAATCTTTTTTAGTTCTTAAGGCAATACTAGGTTTTTCATCCATAGCAACAGATTCACTACAATGTAATATAGTAATTCGCGGGTGTTGGTGGAAGTTTTTTAATTTGAGTTGCGCAAGAATAGCGCTTTCATCGCCACAAAGGATGAGACGAAGTGCTGGCAAATTTTCAATTGCCAATATTGCAGAGGGAATTGTTATAAGGGGGCCAGAATCGCCCCCCATAACATCTAACGCTACCGTTAGACTATCCAAAGTTAATTCGCTTATTTAGCGATAACTTTGACACCTTTGTAAAAGCCATCAGCTGTTACATGGTGACGACGATGTGATTCGCCTGAAACTGGATCTACAGATAAATTTTCTGTAGTGATTGCATCGTGTGAACGGCGCATGCCACGTCTTGAACGAGACTTTTTACTTTTTTGTACGGCCATGAGCCTACTCCTAAAATCGCAAGTTACTTGAGTTGTTTTAACAAATCAAATGGATTCGGTTTTTCTACGACTTCCGGCAATTTACCCCAAGTAGTATCTGCATCAGCAGAACAGTCTTCAAGTTTATGCTTTGGAATTAGTGGAACAGCAAGTATTAACTCGTCTTCCACTAAATCACGTAAATTTACTTCACCATTTTCATCTAATTCTACAGCATCATATTCAGAAGGAAGATGCGATGCATCTTCTTCATTCTTCACCGGACTAAAACAAAACTCAACATTGAGTTGTTCTTCGTACGCTTCAGTACAACGCTGACATGTTAATGATACTTTGGTTGATGCGTTACCGCTGATAACAATCAAACCTTGTTCATCAACATCAAAATTCATTTTTACATTTACTTGCTCACTACTCTTCTCAGAGATAGCAAGCAATCTATCTAATCCAATTAATTCAAAATAGCCTTCACACATAAGGCGACGTTGCGCACTTCGTCTCGGGTCTATTGTTAATGGAAGCTTAAGATTCTTCATATGGCGCGCATAATAAATGGTGTAGCGCCTTGTGTCAAAAGAAAATTCATCTATTTAATTGTAAATCTTCATTTAGATACAAATTTTAACACAACTGCTTTATTTATGAACATTTATCCGCTGATTTTACGCAAATTATTGAAATAAGTTGTTATTCGCAGTTAGTTTGTTGTTATCAGCATTTAAATTTAGTTAAACTTAACAGGTAAACAATTTTGCCTATAAAGAGTACTTTATCACATGACACAATTAATTTTGGGTTCAACCTCGCCATTTCGAAAAGAATTATTAGAAAAATTCAACGTGCCATTTATTTGCGCTAAACCAAACATTGATGAATCCGCACTTGCTAATGAAACACCTGAGCAGATAGTCGCAAGATTGGCGTTACAAAAAGCAGAAAAAGTTAATGATGAGTTTTCTTCTGGCCTCATCATAGGTTCGGATCAAGTCGCTCTTTGCGAGGGCAATGTATTAGGTAAACCAGGGAATTTTGACAACGCGGTTAATCAGTTAACCTCTTTTAGTGGTAAAACAGTAACCTTCTTAACAGGGTTGTGCTTATTAAATGCCGAAACTAAACACAGCCAGGTGATTGTTGAACCTTTTTATGTAACCTTCAGAGATTTGACGTTAACTGAAATTGAAGCTTATGTTAATGCTGAACAACCATACAACTGTGCCGGTAGCTTTAAAAGTGAAGGTTTAGGAATATGTTTATTTGCAAGTTTAAAAGGCGAAGATCCAAACACCTTGATTGGCTTACCATTAATTCGTTTACATGAATTATTAAAAAATGAAGGCTTTGACGTACTCGCTAACCAAGCAAGCTAATCAAAGGGGTCAGATCATCTTGTTAATTTCAAGTTGATCTGACCCTCTTGATTTTTTAATAGGTCTTAACGGTTTGCTTTTTCAGGATATTGGTTAATGCGGCATCGTATGGCGCTTCAAATTTAACTCGCTCTTCGCTGCGCGGGTGCGTAAACTCAATACTTGCAGCGTGTAAAAATAAACGCTTACAACCTTGTTTATTGATTGTGTGGCTAAATTCTTCTGAGCCGTATTTGTTGTCACATGCAATTGGGTGACCAGCAACTTGGCAATGCACACGAATTTGATGGGTACGCCCGGTAACAGGAAATGCTCTAACTAAGCTGCAACCTTCATAATGTTTTAATACAATAAAACGTGTTTCCGACTCTTTACCATTAACATTATCAACCACAACAACTCGCTCACCCGATTTAAGCTCATTTTTACGTAAGCCTTCGGTTACTCGTTTCATTTTAGGATTCCAATGGCCTTTAACGAGCGCATGGTAATGCTTTTGTACAGTTTTATTACGCAGTTGTTCGTGTAAGTTACGCAGCGCCGAGCGTTTTTTAGCAACCATTAAACAACCGGATGTATCACGGTCTAAACGATGGACTAATTCAAGCATCTTAGCTTGCGGGCGCAATGCTCGAAGCGCTTCGATTAAGCCAAAGCTAAGACCACTGCCACCATGGACGGCCATGCCAGTTGGCTTGTTAATAACAATCATACACTCGTCTTCAAATAAGATATGTTGCTCAAGGTTGGCTACAATATTTAATTTGGTCGACACTGGCGCGGCTTCTTCAGATACTCGAATAGGCGCAAGACGAATGATGTCCTCATTGCTGAGTTTAAATTCAGGTTTAATACGCTTTTTATTAACTCGAATTTCGCCTTTGCGCAATAAACGATAAATCATACTTTTTGGAACACCTTTTAAGGTTTTCAATAAAAAGTTATCTATACGTTGGCCGTCAGTTTCTTCATCAATTGTGATAAATCTGACTTTCGGGCGCTCTTCGCTGTTATCGGCATTTTCAGCGGTATTTCTACCGACTTTTATATTTTCTGGTTTCATAACGGCGAGTTTAACATAAGAATTAAGCAAATAAGACTAAAATCAGCTAGAAAAGTACAATAAAGCCCAGTATATTGATTGCCTTATCCTATTAATTAGTGGGATAATAAAGCTAGTTATTGATGAAAATTTCCAATAACGAAATAAACGATGTTCTTGTAGAGACGTAAGAGGTTTACTGCGGCAACTTTAATGTACAAATTATCAGCTACTAACTAGCGCGATACATTGAATGAATTGCCTATTGCTTACACTAGAGTATGTAACTTACTAGTGTTGACAGCATAAACAGATAATCCAGCGATAAAGAACAAATAATGATAGAAAGCACAGCACGATTGCTGAGTGAAAAGTTTAAAAAAATCAATACGAAAACATAAATATTTATAACGGTAATTTACAACTACCAAAATTAAAACCTTCGTATTAGTTTAATTAAAAACAATCAGATACTTTAACAGACCCCTTAATTTGGGAGTTGACATCCGTGAGGCTGCCAACCCTCTGTATGCGTTGACTTTTGGATCAAAACAAAAATCCAGTCAAAGCATTGCAAAGATTGCTTTTGCTCTTAGTAAAAGTGTTGTGACTTAACCAATGAGTCACAGACAATATGAAACGCATGTTAATCAATGCTACACAATCGGAAGAATTCCGCGTAGCTCTTGTTGACGGTCAAACTCTTTACGATTTAGATATCGAAAGCCCTGGCCATGAACAGAAAAAATCAAACATTTACAAAGGTACTATTACCCGCGTAGAACCATCTTTAGAAGCTGCTTTTGTCGATTACGGTGCTGATCGTCACGGTTTCTTACCTATGAAAGAAATTGCTCGTAGTTATTTCCCGCAAGGATATAGCTTTCAAGGTCGTCCAAGCATTAAAGAAGTATTGCGCGAAGGCCAAGAAGTAATCGTACAAATTGATAAAGAAGAGCGTGGCCAGAAAGGCGCAGCCCTTACTACTTTTATCAGCCTTGCCGGTAGTTATTTAGTATTGATGCCAAATAACCCTCGTGCTGGTGGTATTTCACGTCGCATCGAAGGTGACGAACGTACCGACCTTAAAAACTCTTTAAGCAAACTTAGCTTACCTAAAGGTATGGGCTTAATTGTTCGTACAGCGGGTGTTGGCAAGTCATTTGAAGAACTTAACTACGATTTAAAAGCACTATTAGTACATTGGGATGCAATTAAACAAGCAGCCGATAGTGCTAAAGCACCGTTTTTGATTCACCAAGAAAGCAACGTGATTTTCCGCGCAATACGCGACTATTTACGTCGCGACATTGGCGAAATTTTAATTGATAAACCACGTGTTTTTGAAGAAGCTAAAGCGCACATTGAGCGTTTTCGTCCTGACTTTATGAGCCGTGTTAAGCTTTATCAAGGTGACACGCCTTTATTTACACATTACCAAATTGAAAGCCAAATTGAGTCTGCATTCCAGCGTGAAGTACGTCTTCCTTCTGGTGGTTCAATTGTAATTGACCCTACTGAAGCACTTACCTCTATCGATATCAACTCGTCTAAAGCAACAAAAGGCGGCGATATTGAAGAAACAGCGCTTAACACCAACCTAGAAGCGGCAGATGAAATTGCACGTCAACTTCGTTTACGTGATTTAGGTGGCTTAATTGTTATCGACTTTATTGATATCGATAGAGGTAAGT
>JAQWHD010000019.1 GCA_029237915.1 Thalassotalea sp.
CACCGTCATTGCGGCGCAGGCCGCAACCTCCCCAAATTATGCAGTGGCTATTTCACATGGCATTAAATGATCTCAGGATATAGATCACTCCAATTTGGATTCGACTCTGTAATCAATCTATTTTTCCATTTTCTATGCCATTGCTTTAAGCGTTTTTCTCTCACAATCGCATTTTCCATATCATCAAATAGCTCAAAATAAACTAGCTTGGTTAAGTTATATTTAGAACTAAACTTTCCTATAAGCTTCTCTTTATGTTGATAAATTCGTTGTGGCAAGTTACTGGTTACACCAATGTATAAGGTCGTATTATGTATATTTGAAATGATATAGATTGCGGGTTGTTTCATGATTGAAGTCCTTTTCAATGTTTGAAACTTAATTGTAGTTGAAAAGGTGTTTAGATATAAAATTAATTGTTTCTAGGCGCACTGCATCCTAATGGAGGTTGCGGCCTTCGCCGCAATGACGGCGTTTTTTCTCTGGCCTTGTGCGGGTTTCTTTGGTGCTTTTTATCGGATATCGTTTGGTCGGCAACTGGCACAAAATGCTCGTTCGACTCACTCTTAAATTGATGGAGAACCCATCCAAAAGCATGATGGAATGACGGAGTTTGTTTTCTAATTTCGTATGACGTTCATGGCACTTCATAGACATGAAAAAAGCACTACCCATAGTGAGCTAGTGCTTTTTTTTGAACCATGTTAAGCCATTGATTTGACTAGCTAGTGATTCTCTTATGTTATAACGATTAAGAATTACTTTTTAAACTGGTCGCCACTAAAGCGAGTTAAGCCTTTATTGGCTTTTTGTCCGCCGCGTTTTTTATTAAAACCAGTATCTCGTTTTTGCCCGGGAGATGTTTTAAAACCTTGCGAATTATTCTTGCCGCGGCGATTTTTCTGTTGGGCTTGCTGCTCTTGTCGAGTTTCATTAGGAACTAGGCACTCAGGGCGGCTACCAATCAATTTACGAGCTAATCCCATCTTAGTTAATGCTTCACGAATGATTGGCCAGTTAACTGGATCATGATAGCGCAAAATAGCTTTGTGCAATCTACGTTGAATAGTACCTTTAGGAACAGGTACTGGATCGTTGGTTTTGCGAATTTTGTTTAACGAGTCAACTTCTGTGTGATAAATCGTTGTTGCATTCGCTAATGGCGATGGATAGAAGTTTTGTACTTGATCCAACTTAAAGTTATTACTTTTTAGCCAAAGTGCTAAATTGACCATATCTTTATCGGTAGTGCCCGGATGCGCTGAGATAAAATAAGGAATTAAGAATTGTTTTTTACCTGCTACTTTTGAGTAGTGGTCAAACATTTCTTTAAACTTATCGTACGATCCCATACCTGGTTTCATCATTTTATTTAATGGACCTTCTTCGGTATGTTCAGGGGCAATCTTTAAGTAACCGCCAACATGATGTGACGCTAACTCTTTTACGTATTCTGGATCGCGAATGGCTAAATCATAGCGAACACCAGAGGCGATAAGGATTTTTTTAATGCCCGGTAACTTACGCGCTTTACGGTATAACTCAATTGTTGGCGTATGATCGGTATCCATGTGTCCACAAATATCAGGGAATACACATGAAGGGCGTCGACAAGTTGCTTCTGCTTTCGGGCTTTTACAGCGCAATTTATACATATTGGCTGTTGGACCACCTAAATCAGAAATAACACCAGTAAAACCAGGTACTTTATCTTGGATATCTTCAATTTCAGCAAGAATAGATTCATGTGAACGTGACTGAATAATACGGCCTTCATGCTCGGTAATCGAACAGAAAGAACAACCACCAAAACAGCCTCGCATAATATTAATGGACGTTTTGATCATGTCATAAGCTGGTATTTTAGCATCACCATAACTTGGATGCGGAACGCGCGCATACGGTAGGGCAAATACACCATCCATTTCAGCTTCGCTCAGTGGCAATGCCGGCGGGTTTAACCAAATAATTCTATCACCGTGGCTTTGTACTAATGCACGAGCACTGGCTGGATTTACTTCTTGATGGAAAATACGAGAAGCGTGCGCGTAAAGCATTTTATTAACACTAACTTGCTCATAACTTGGCAACTTAACGTAGGTTTTCTCCCACGGCTTATATTTTTTATTCCAGGTTTTGTTTTGGTAATCACTAATTTGAATTGGCACCGCGTCTTTGGTTACGTCAGGCTCTGTGCTTTGGTTTTTAGCACTCACTATAGTAACGCCAGATTCAGTCACTTCATCGGCTTTATCACAATTACTTGGCGTCATATCTTGATATGGGCTAGAAATAGGATCGATTTTACCTGGGCGGTCAATGTCTCTTGAATCAATACCACGCCAACCAGGAAGAGGGGTTTTGCTGATAAAAGCTGTACCCGCAACATCAGTAATGCTTGATATATCTTCACCACGAGCAATGCGGTGGGCCACTTCTACTAATGGTCGTTCTGCATTGCCGTAGATAAGAATGTCGGCTTTAGCATCAAATATAACACTACGGCGAACTTTATCTGACCAATAGTCGTAGTGCGATATGCGGCGTAAACTGGCTTCTATACCGCCAATGACAACAGGTACGCCTTTGTAGGCTTCCTTAATGCGCTGGGTATATACCATTACTGCTCGATCAGGGCGTTTACCACCTTCATTGTTCGGTGTGTAGGCATCGTCATGGCGCATGCGGCGTTCAGCAGTGTAACGGTTTATCATAGAGTCCATGTTACCGGCAGTAACACCAAAGAATAAGTTAGGCTTACCTAACTTCATAAACTCGTCTTTTGAGTGCCAATCAGGCTGTGAGATCATACCAACACGAAAGCCTTGTGATTCTAACATTCGGCCAATGATTGCCATACCGAAACTTGGATGGTCCACATAAGCATCACCAGTTACCAAAATAATGTCACAACTATCCCAGCCTAAGTCATCCATCTCGCTACGTGACATAGGAAAAAATGGTGCAGGGCCGTAGCATTCTGCCCAATATTTCGGATAATCGAATAATTCTATTTTTGGTAATGGGATCATGAAAAATTTTGCCTCAATTTAATTGCCGCGGATTATAACAGAAAATCAATGAAATATACGGTTAAAAAATGTACCGAAATTACACTTAATTACATTAAATTGCTTTCAAAATAAAAAATATTATTATTTGATAACTTTTATAAGACTTGTTGATTGCTTTATAAGCTGACTATTTGTATAACTACGCCACAAATAAATTTATAGGATAATAAATAATGAAATATCCATTAATTGTTGCATCAATAAGTGTTTTATTAAGCGCTTGTGCGACAAATGAAAATAATACTGATGCTAAGGATAATAATTCGGTATTAATGGCTCCTGTGCAAAGTGCAGTTGTTTCTTCTCCAGATAATAGCCAGGTTATAACACTAGAAAAAATAATGTCTGATCCTGATTGGATCGCTCGCTCACCACAGAGTTGGTATTGGGGTGACGATAACCAAACAATATTCTATAAACAAAAACGTTTAGGTAATCCTTTAACTGATCTTTATAGTAAATCGTTAACTGTAGACGGTAATGGTGAAAAAGTTGCTTTGGCAAATATGCATGCCGCTGCAGATAAATATGCAGTTAAAAATGTTGATGGCACTAAAGAAGCTTATATTTTTCAAGGCAATGTATTTGTAAAAGACCTTCAAGCTAAATCTGTGCAGCAAATTACCTTTACATCGGCTATTGAAAAGCAGCCAATGTTTTTATCAAACGGCAATGTTGCTTACCGTATAGATAACATATTTTATGAATTCGATAGTGCCAATAACCAAATACGTGAATTAGTGAATTTACAAGTAACTAATACACCAGGTGTTAGCCGTAGTGAACAAAGCTATATATCAAAAGAACAACATAAACTGATTAACTACGTTGCCTTGCAAAAACGTAATGCTGATTTAAAAGCAGATCAAAACACTCAATTAAGAAGTGAAAACAACACCATTGCTACATCGGTATTTTATTTTGGTGATGGAAAACGCATTGTTGATGCGCAATTATCTCCAAATGCACAAATGATGGTCGTTAGCGTTAGCAAAAAAGAAAGTTGGAATAATCCTGGCGATATCATGCCTAATTATATCAACTCTGAGGCTACTATTGACTCAGTTCCTGCACGTCGTCGAGTATCAGATAATCGTAAATATGAAGAACAATTATATTTATTAGATTTAGTTAATAATGCGCAATACGTACTAGATTACAAAACATTACCTGGTTTTGATGAAGATGTTTTAGCAAGCGTTAAAGCTGAAAACTTTGCTCGTGAAGGTAAAGAATATAAGTCAGAGAAAAAAGCTCGTAACATTCATTTAATTGGCCGTAACAGCATTCAATGGCATAACGATTCTAAGCAAGTCGCTATTATGCTTGAAGCTTGGGATAACAAAGACCGTTGGATTGCGTCAATCGATTTTGACAATAAGCAACTTGTTAACCAACATCGTTTACACGACGATGCATGGATCAACTGGGACTTTAACGAGTTTGGTTGGTTAAATAACAGCGAAACATTGTACTTTACCTCTGAGCAATCGGGTTATGGCCATCTTTATGTAAAACCAATTGATGGTGATGTGAAATCATTAACACAAGGTGAATTTGAGGTTCGTGATGTTACTTTAACGAATGATGACAACAGCTTTTACTTTAAAGGCAATAAAAAACACCCTGGTATTTTTGAAATATACCACGTTGATGTAGCTTCAGCTAAATTGACTGCGGTAACTGATTTAGGCGGTAAGAATGATTACCAATTGTCTCCTGATGAAAGTAAATTACTGGTTGAACATTCAACCACAACTATGCCTCCAGAATTATACGTTCAAGATATAGCGGTAGATGCCGAGGCAATTAAGTTAACACACACAGTTACTGAAGAATTCTTAAGCATGCCTTGGACAGCGCCAACGATTGTTGAAGTACCTTCATCAAACACTAAACAAGGTATATTTTCTCGAGTATACCAAGCACCTAAAGCTGAGGTTAGCGCTACAGTTCAAGGTAAAGCGGTTATGTTCGTGCATGGCGCTGGTTACTTACAAAACTCTCATTTAGGCTGGTCAGGCTATTTCCGCGAGTTTATGTTCCACTCTATGTTAGTGCAAAAAGGTTATACCGTAATTGATATGGATTACCGTGCATCAAGTGGTTATGGTCGTGACTGGCGTACAGCTATCTACCGTAATATGGGGACTCCAGAAGTTGAAGATATGCTTGATGGTGTTAACTGGTTAACTGAAAATGCTAATGTTGATAAAAATAGAGTAGGCGTTTACGGCGGCTCTTACGGCGGTTTCTTAACATTAATGTCTATGTTTAAAGAGCCTGACGTATTTGAGTCAGGTTCAGCATTACGTTTAGTATCAGACTGGACGTCTTACAACCACGGTTATACATCAAACATTCTAAATACACCTGAAGACGATAAAATTGCTTTTGAGCGTAGCTCGCCAATTTATTTCGCTGAAGGCTTACAAAAACCATTATTAATTAATGCGCCTATGGTTGATGATAACGTATTTTTCCAAGATACAGTGCGTTTAGTACAGCGTTTAATTGAGTTAGAAAAAGAAAACTTTGAAACGGCTATTTATCCAGTAGAGCCTCACGGTTTTGTGCAACCAAGCAGTTGGTTAGATGAATACCGTCGCATATTCAAGTTATTTGAAACTACCCTGTAAACTCTCAATGTTTATTATAAAAAGCTACTTCGGTAGCTTTTTTTATGCCTGTAGTTAATCCATTTTCTATTAATGTACTATAGTAATACGGAAACTTTGAGAATTAATAAAATTTAATTAAATCAACATTTAGAAGGGACTTTGTAATGAAAGGCATTAAATTATTTATGGCAATTACTTGGTTGTCATTAATCGCTAGCTTCAGTTTAGTAGCACAGGAGAGTAATGAAGTTGTATTAGCTGATGAGTGGGTAGTTACGGTTAATGTAAATGATAGGCAAGCATTCGAAAGTGCGCTTAGTAAACATATGAAGTTTCGTGCTGATGCAAAAGACCCAAGGCAATGGGAGGTTTATACCCAAGTTATTGGTGAACGCATGCAAGAATACATTTTACGCTCATGTTGTACTAACTGGAACAGCATAGATGCTTATCGAGACTGGAGTGCTTCTTCAAAAACGTCAGCTCATTGGAATAAAACAGTGAGTAAATATACTCAAGGTGCAAATCATTATTACAGTGAAATAGATACTGAAAATAGCAATTGGGACAATGAAAAAGAGTTTAAGTACTTTGGTGTAAGCCGGATGTTTGTTAAACAAGGGGAAGGTTTTGCTTTACAAAAATCAATTAAAGAAATTAGTGATGCAGCCAAAAAAATGCAATGGGAAAAAAGTTTTTCATGGCAAAGCCCTATTGGTGGCAGTAACCGAATAGAGTTGGTTGTTGGTTATGAAAATTATAGTGCGATGACTCCGCCAAAAGCTTCATTCTTTCAAAGATTAACTGAGCAAATGGGTGACAAAGCTAAAGCGACCTCTTTGCTAGAGACTTATTCTAAGCACTTTACTAGCACTGATTACAGCGTTTACGTTCATCGTAAAGATCTATCGATGCCGAAAAAATAAATATAAATTACTTTATGCAAATACCATAAAGCTAGCGCCTTTATGGTATTGTTTACACTATATTCTCTAATTCTTATGCCCATAGCCATTGACTGTATTAACGCCAAGCCTCGAACCTAAGATTGCCAATTCGGCAATTAAACTCGCAACGTTTAATTTATACAATTTTATTGAACCTCCTTTAGCTTTTTATGACTTCGATAAAATTTTATCGAGTGAACAATGGCTTAAAAAACAAAAATGGATCTGTGATTATTTAACTGAATTTCAACCTGACATTATAGGTTTTCAGGAAGTGTTTAGCGTAGAGGCGTTGCAGCAGTTAACCTTAGAGCAGGGCTATCCGTATTTTGCTGTTGTCGATGAGCCTAATATTGTTGATGACTTTATTTGCAACAGCCCGGTAGTTGCAATCGCGTCAAAATTTGCCATTACACAAACGGTTGCTGTTGAAGTTGATATTGAATTGGCAAAATCTATAGGCTTGCACCCCAATTTTAATTTTAGCCGTAAAGTACTTCGCGCAACGATAGATTTACCGCATGCCGGGTTTACTGACTGTTATGTAGTGCATTTTAAATCTAAAAGGCCAATGTTGGAGTTTGAGGAACAACTTGCAAGTAAAGAATCCACCTTAGTTGCTCGCTTAAAAGCGCAAATAGCTGGCGGCTGGGGCTCAGCAATTATTCGCGGTAGTGAAGCCAGTTTGTTACTTGTTGATATGATAAAAAGGCGAGAGCAAAAAGGTTACCCAATGATGTTGTTAGGTGACTTTAATAACCCTCTAGATGACGGCATATTAGAGACTTTAACCACTCAATCTTTGCGTTTTTATAATGATCATGAAGAAGTGCTTAATAAATACTATTTAAAAGATTCTTGGCTGTTATATGTTGAAACTTATAATAAAGAGGAGGAAACCAAGTTAACAGTGCCGCCTCGTAAACCGACACATTATTATGGCGCGAAAGGATCTGTTTTAGACTATATATTATTGTCGTCAGAATTTGATGCCAGCAACCAAGCAAGCCTATTTGAACTGAGCGAACATCATACCTATGATCGCCATTTAATTAATCCCATATTTGACCGTGATGGTGAAAGCACCGACCATGGCGTTGTTATGGTTACCTTATCTTTACGCTCTTAAAAACAAGAAAAATCAAGAGGGTCAGATCAACTTGAAATTGTTGTTCAGTTTCAAGTTGATCTAACTCTCTTGATTAGCCATTGCGATGCGGGAAATAATAAGCCGCCGACAGTGCCCCATAAATGTGCGTCTATGGCAACACTGGCGTTGATTAAGGCTTCTACATCGGCACTTGCGCCAAATAGCTGTTCATAACCAACTTTCGCTAATACCCCAACAAGTAAAAGGTAGCCTGAGTTCCAACCTTTTTTGATATCTAATATCGCCCCCCAAACAAAGATGCCATGTAGCACACCTGATAAACCAACATATCGTTCCATGCTAGGATCAAAGTAGTAAATACCTACACTACAAACAATAAGGGAGGTGATAAAAGCAAGCAGGTAAGTTTTAGGCGTGTAGTGATCGCCGTGCAATGCCCATAGCATGGTTAACCCAGCTAAATTCAATAACAAGTGATTAAAGTTGGTATGGACCAAATGGCCAGTAATTAATCGCCATAGTTCGCCACTGGCGATGTCACTGCGATCGTAAATTAGAATGCTTTCAATCGATGCAGGTAAAAAATAAACAACAAAGGATATTAAGAAAATAATGGCAGGAATTAGTACTGCATTTTTATTTAATGGTAAAGACAACTTCAACATAAGGTCATTTCAAGTTTATAATGGATTATTATTCGAATGTATTAAATCGAGATTTATGAGCCGACAGTATTGCACAAGCTGTGACAGACCGCTAGTGACTTGTATTTGTAAGTTTTGTTGCTCTATTAGCAATGAAGTTGAAGTGTGGTTTTTACAACACCCTAGTGAAGAAAAGCAAGCAAAGGGCACCGCTAAGTTAAGTACTTTGTGTTTAACTAGTAGTAAGATCCTTATCGGTGAAAATTTTACTGATAATGAGCAATTAAATAGTTTGCTAACGGATTCGTCTAAGCAAGTGCTTTTGCTTTACCCTGAAGAAAGTGCGGTTGTTGCCAAAGCATTACCTTTAGAAGAGCGAAAGAATACCGTTATATTGATTTTAGATGGTACTTGGAAAAAAGCGTATCTGATGTATCAATTATCAACAAACTTACACTCATTAGCTAAAATCACTCTAGCGCCGGGCATTAAAAGTGAGTATCGTATTCGCAAGCATCATAAAGAAGCGGACGTATCATCGCTTGAGGCTTGCGCTCATGCTTTAGTCGCTCTAGAAAATAGCGAGGCTAAATATCAGCCTTTATTCAATAGCTTTAATTTATTTAACGACTTCCAATTATTACTTAGACAAAGCAATAGTGCTAAATAGTTGTTATAAAACAATAATAAAAAAATAAAAATTAGAAACAATAGGACTGCCAGTGTTAACTCGATTTAAACTTATCTCATTATTATCATTTGTGTTATTTACATCCGCTTGTGTTACTGAGCAAGTTACCAAATTACCACAAGAGGATAGAGAGCCAGAAGCTGCTACAGGTATTCAAAGCAGTAAAGCGGTTGTTGGCAAAGAATTTATGGTCGCAGCTGCCAATCCTTATGCCAGTGAGGCGGGTTATAATGTGTTAGCCAAAGGCGGTAATGCAGTTGATGCAGCCATTGCTGTGCAGTTGGTATTAACCTTGGTAGAACCTCAATCATCAGGGATAGGTGGCGGAGCTTTTATCTTATATTTTGACGAAAGTGAGAATAAATTAACGACCTTTGATGGCAGAGAAACTGCACCAGAAAAAGCAACTCAACAAATGTTTTTACAAACCGATGGCACGCCTGTTCGTTGGATTGATGCTGTTGTTGGTGGCCGAAGTGTTGGTGTACCTGGTGTTTTAAAGGCACTTGAGACTGCTCATAAACAATACGGTAAACTTGCTTGGAATGAATTATTTGTTGATGCAATCAACCTTGCTGAAAATGGTTTTATTGTATCAAATCGTATGGCCAAACTGGTTGCTATGGCGTTCAACCCTGGTATAAAAAAACTACCTGCAGCTAGTGCTTATTTTTTCCCTAATGGCGAACCTGTAAAAGCTGGAACCTTATTAAAAAATCCAGCTCTGGCTAAAGTTTATAAAGACATTAGCGAGCAGGGCACTTCGGTGTTTTATCAAGGTTGGATAGCAAAAAACATGGTAAATGCTGTGCGTAATTCAGCGATTGCACCTGGTACACTGTCTTTAAGCGATTTAGCTAATTACCGTGCCACGCAAACGCCTGCCGTTTGTGGTACTTATAAAAGTTATGATGTTTGTGGTATGGCACCTCCTAGCTCTGGTGGTGTGGCGGTGCTACAGATCTTAAAACAACTTGAGCAAGCAAACTTAGCTCAGTACTCACCTAACGATGTTAACGCTTTGCACTTATTTACCCAAAGCTCACGTTTAGCCTTTGCAGATAGAGCTCGTTATATCGCCGATCCAGACTTTGTTGATGTTCCCGTTAACCAGCTTATTAATGATGAATACTTAACGGAGCGTGGCCGCTTAATTGATTTAGACAAAGACATGGGCAAAGCCCAAGCAGGAGAGCTAACTGTAGATCTTGCCCAAGCTGACGATAATGCAATAGAAATGCCTTCAACCTCACATATTTCGATTGTTGATAGCGAAGGTAATGCCATTTCTATGACTACCTCTGTTGAAATGGCGTTTGGCTCGGCAGTATTTGTTGATGGTTTTTTATTAAATAATCAACTTACCGACTTTTCATTAGCACCTATGGTTGATGGTAAGCCTGTAGCGAACCGTTTAGAACCATTTAAAAAACCAAGAAGCTCGATGTCACCGACTATGGTATTTAATGAAGACGGTTCATTACGCTTAGTGGTTGGCTCGCCCGGTGGTAGTCGTATTATTAATTATGTGGCGCAAACGATAATTGCTGTTTTAGATTGGCAATTAGATATTCAGTCGGCAATTGATTTACCTCATGTTACTAATAGGAATGGGGCGACGACATTGGAAAAAGGGACAGAGTTAGAAGCATTAAAACCACAATTAGAAGCTATGGGGCATAAGGTATACATTCGTAATTTAAACAGCGGACTCCATGGTATAGACGTCTCTGGTAATAAACTCGTTGGCGGTGCTGATCCACGTCGTGAAGGGAAGGTATTTACTCAATAGACGTATTAGTCATGGGGATTGCGCAGCTAGGGAAATAAAAATGGCTAGTCACATAGTGACTAGCCATACACTTCCCCAAGTGTTTAAACATGGTTCATATATTCAGCTTATGCTTCAACTCATAAACAAATAGAATAATTCTATTGAGTTAATTCTGCATCAGTAAAGGTGTCAGAGAACAGTGGGCTTGATAAGTAACGTTCAGCTGAACTTGCTAAAATAACTACAATGTTCTTATCAGCATTTTCTGGTAATTCTGCTAATCGTTTAGCTGCAACCATAGCTGCACCCGATGAAATTCCGGCTAAAATACCTTCTTCTTTCATTAATCTATGCGCCATTGCCATAGAGTCTTCGTTTGATACCCGTTCAACTGAATCAATAAGGGATAAATCTAAGTTACCAGGAATAAAGCCAGCACCAATACCTTGGATTTTATGTGGACCTGGAGTAAGTTCTTCGCCGGCAAGCTTTTGACCGATTATTGGTGAGTCGGTTGGCTCAACGGCTACCGATTGAATCGCCTTACCTTGAGTGTTTTTAATATAACGAGTCACACCCGTAATTGTACCACCAGTACCAACACCTGCTACAAAGATATCAATTTCACCATCTGTTTCTTGCCAAATTTCAGGGCCAGTAGTTTTTTCATGGATCTCTGGATTAGCAGGATTATCGAACTGCCCTAAAATTAGGTATTTACTTGGATCGGATGCCTTGATTTCTTCAGCTTTTGCTATTGCACCTTTCATTCCTTTAGCGCCGTCGGTAAGCTCTAATTTAGCGCCTAAAGCAACAAGCAATTTACGACGTTCTAAACTCATAGTGTGTGGCATAGTTAAAATTAAATCATAGCCTTTAGATGCAGCAACAAACGCTAGTGCAATACCGGTATTACCACTGGTCGGCTCAACAATCGTGATACCTTGCTTTAATGTACCTTTTTTCTCGGCATCCCAAATCATGTTGGCGCCAATACGATCCTTAACACTAAAACTTGGGTTACGTGACTCTATTTTGGCAAATACATTTCCGCCCGTTACGCGGTTTAACTTTACTAGTGGTGTTTTGCCAATTGAATCTGCATTGTTTTGATATAAATTAGTCATCTTTAAACCTATGAAAATAGCTTGTTTAACGTTAATATTTCTTTAATTAACATTGTTATAATTAATAATAGACTACATTGTTTTGAATATTTCAGAAGTAACAGAACGATATAACTAATAACAATTAGTTTTATCATTTTAATTACGAATAAGAATAGTAGATTAAAACAAATACACAAATTCAGGAAAATCATGAACACATTCCAAGGTACAGAAAACTACATTGCCAGCAAAGACTTACAGCTAGCGGTTAATGCAGCAATTGCATTAGAAAAACCATTACTCATTAAAGGTGAACCAGGCACAGGTAAAACTATGCTGGCGGAAGAATTAGCCGAAGCACTGGGTACGGAATTAATTCAATGGCACATAAAATCTACGACTCGCGCTCAACAAGGTTTATACGAATACGATGCTGTTTCACGCTTAAGAGACAGTCAGTTGGGTAATGAAGACGTTAAAGATATCGGCAATTACATTGTTAAAGGTAAACTGTGGCAAGGTTTTATTGCCGATGAACGCCCAGTATTATTGATTGATGAAATAGATAAAGCTGATATTGAATTCCCCAATGACTTACTTTTAGAACTCGATAAAATGGAATTCTACGTTTATGAAACACAAGAAAAAATTGTGGCAAAACAACGTCCTATAGTAATAATCACTTCCAATAATGAGAAAGAATTGCCAGATGCTTTCCTTAGAAGGTGTTTCTTCCATTACATCAAATTTCCAGATAAAGCTGAGATGCAGTCGATTGTTGATGTGCATTTTGACAATATTAAACAAACATTACTCGATGAAGCCTTAGCGTTATTTTTTAACCTGCGTGAATTGCCGGGCATTAAAAAGAAACCTTCAACGTCAGAGCTCATTGATTGGTTAAAGCTTTTAGTGGCAGAAGATATTAGCCCAGAAGTACTTAGAGAAAGTAATCAAACTAAAGTAATACCGCCATTACATGGCGCTTTATTAAAGAATGAACAAGACGTACACCTTTTTGAAAAGCTGGCCTTTATGAATCGTGGTGGACGTTAATCAATGTTAATTGATTTTTTCTTCAAATTAAGAGAATACCGAGTTCCTTGTACTGTTCGAGAATTGTTAGATTTGATCTCGGCAATGAAAGAGCGAGTGATTTTTTGTTCAGTCGATGACTTCTATGTGATCAGCCGGGTTATTTTAGTTAAAGATGAAAGCCACTTTGATAAATTTGACCGCGCCTTTGCCGATTATTTTAAAGGTGTGGTTAGTATCGATTTAGATTTATCTAATATCCCTAAAGATTGGCTTGAAAAACGCTTTCAAAAGCAGCTTAGTGCAGAGGAAAAAGCGCAGATTAAAAAACTCGGCGGTTTAGAAGAGTTGATGAAAACGCTGCAAGAGCGCTTAAAAGAGCAAAAGAAACGCCATGAGGGCGGTAATAAGTGGATAGGTACAGGTGGTACTTCGCCATTTGGCGCTTATGGAGAACATCCCGGAGGAATGCGCATTGGTCAAGATGGTAATCGCAATTTTTCTGCCGCTAAAGTTTGGGATAAACGTGAATTTAAAAATTTAGATGCTAATGTTGAACTTGGTACACGTAATATTAAAGTGGCATTGCGTAAATTGAGACAATTTGCGCGAACAGGATCGGCAGAAGAGCTAGATTTAGATAACACCATTAAAGCCACGGCTAAAAATGCTGGCTACCTCGATGTAAAAATGCGACCAGAGCGCCATAATAGCATTAAGGTGCTGATGTTTTTTGATGTTGGTGGCTCTATGGATGATTATATTAAAGTATGCGAGGAATTGTTTTCAGCGGTGCATACCGAGTTTAAACACTTAGAGTATTTTTATTTTCACAATTGTATGTACGAACATGTCTGGCATGATAACTCTAGGCGCTACCAAGAAACACTTGATGTCTGGGATATAATCCACCGTTTCTCTAAAGATTATAAAATTATCTTTGTAGGTGATGCCACCATGGGACCATATGAAATAGCCTACCCAGGTGGTAGTGTAGAGCATTGGAATGAAGAGCCGGGGAGTGTTTGGATGCAACGTTTAACCGATCATTTCGAACACTGCATTTGGCTTAATCCACAACCTGTGCAATATTGGAATTATTACCAGAGTATTGGTTTAATGAAACAGTTAATGGCGCAGCGAATGTACCCAATGACCATTGAAGGTTTATCTGATGGCATTAAAGAGCTCTTATAGTTAACAACAATAATTAAATCTATAGTTAAACAAAAGGCGATGCATGAAAGCTTTCTTTTCTAAAACTCGAAAAAAATTAACGTTTGATGAAACTCAAGAGATCATCACGCCTTTTGCTTTTAAACTAGATCAAAACCTATTTGGCACTGCAATAGCGAGTCCGTGGAAACGTGGTGTAGCAATAGCTATTGATTTACTCCTTATAGCAATATTAAGTGGTGCTGGCGGTGAGTTTTTAGCCATTGCTATCGCGATTATGGCATTTAGAGTGGGTAGTAAACGCAGGGCACAGCAAGAAGGTAAAGTCAAAGGGCGCAAGCGTAGGGGATTTGTACGCTTGATCGGCGCTCTAATTTTACTAGGTGTATTACTTGAACAATTACCACCTTTAGTTAACGGCTTATTTGGCGATAATACAAGTAACCAATATTCAAATTATGATGACAGTGACAACGACTGGAAAAATAAAGGCGATGGGGTTACGTTCAAAGATAAAGAGTCTGGTATTGCAAATGCACTTAGGGTTGCAGGTGTCGTAATACAAGTTGTAAGCGATGCTAAAACACAACGTTGTGCAAGCTATGACTGTTGGGAAAAAGTGTATGAACCCATTCCTGATGAAGCAACTAATCTAGATATGAGTAACGAACAAGCGAAAAACTTCTTTAATGAAGTTGTTGATGCAACAGAGTTAAGTACTAGCGAGCAAAGTAAGTTATCTAACACTTTATATCAAGAGTACTTAAGCTTATTAGATGAACCTAGCGCAATAATATCTGAACCAATAGCACAAGACAGTAAGACCGCTGATGAATTACCAGTAGTAGCACAAGAGGCTAATGATAAGGAAGATGTAACTTTAAAACCTGACAATAACAAATCTGAAAAACCTGTTTATTCGCTGATTGAATTAGCCAAAGGTATTTTTAATGATTTAGGCCTAGGTTTTGGTTGGGCAGCTTTGTACTTCACAGTTTTTACTTCCAAATGGAATGGTAAAACTCCTGGTAAGCGTTTATTAGGGATTCGAGTTTTACAACTAGACGGCACAGGTTTATCACTATGGGATAGCTTTGGGCGCTACGGCGGTTATGGTGCTGGTTTAGCTACTGGTTTACTAGGTTTTTTACAAATTTATTGGGATCCAAACAGACAAGCAATCCAAGATAAGATCTCAGCTACGGTTGTTATTGATGAAAAGAAAGTTGTTGATGAAGCAATCATTGAAGCAGCCAGATTAAAGATTGAAGCTTTTAAAGAAAAGCACATCTAAACTCAATCATTCATACGTAGTAATAGAAAAGTAGAGCGTCTTCACGTCATGCCTTTGAACGGGATATGCTGCATGCTGAGGTGCTGAAAGTGCCACAAACAGAAGTAGAAAAAAAACTGTGACATTGTGGCGAAAGCCGCAATTTTATAGAGCGTGCTAAGCGGCGGCTTTGTGATTACAATATTAGAAAAAAACTCCGTCATTCCACCGTGCTTTTGGGTGGAATCTACATCAGTTTTAGGGTGACTCGAACGAGAATTTTATGCCACTTATAGCCATACAAAAAATCAGAACAAACGCTGTAACATAGCTGAAAACAGAAAAAACACACCGTCATGCCATCGTGCTTTTGGATGGGACCTGCTTCAGCGAATTGTCCATCGATAAATTAGCTTTTTCTCTTAAATCTCAATCTTCAATTGGTCGGCGAAGTGCCATTCGCCGACAAAGCATAACCTGTTAAAAAGCACCAAAAAAGTAAACACAATCTTAGAAAAATAGCGCCGTCATTCCATCGTGCGTTTGGATGGAACCCTCTTCAGATATAAAGAGCTTATAAAAAGTCCTACAAATTCAACTACACTTAAATTTCTCGCATTGAAAAGGATTTCGATCATGAAAGAACCAGCCATATACATCATAACAAACACTACCAATAGCGTTTTATATATCGGTGTTACTAGCAACTTAGTTCAGCGAATATATCAACA
>JAQWHD010000024.1 GCA_029237915.1 Thalassotalea sp.
AGTAGCAAGCTACTCTCTGTTACCGCTCGACTTGCATGTGTTAAGCCTGCCGCCAGCGTTCAATCTGAGCCATGATCAAACTCTTCAATTAAAAAGTGTAATTTGAATCAACAAGTGATTCGGCTCAATGAATTCTGATGCTTAATCCGAAGATTAAGACTTTTACATAAAACATACTCATCAATCCGAAGATTAATGACTATTATTTTGTGTGTTCATTCATCATTAAGTTTATTTTTGTGTTCCTATCCGAAGATAAGGAACTATGTAAAATCAACTGTAATGTGAGTGTCCACACAAATTGCATGATAACTAATTGTTAAAGAGCTTATAAACGTTCGTTTATAAGAAGAGCTAGTCGCATTCGCTAGGCTCTTGTTGCTGCCGGTTAACGTTGCCGTTTGCCCGAAGCAGGAGGCGCATTATAAACACCTCAGTTAGTAAGTCAACAGCTTTTATAAAAAGATTTTAAAAAAGTTTTTGTTGGTGTTAAACACTAAGTAAATACCCGATGCCTAACCTTCTAACCGTTCTTTGGGATGTCCCGAAGAAGTGGGGCGCATTGTATAGATCTGAAGAGGAAGATCAACACCTTTTTGCAATTTATTTAAATTTAATGATTGTTTGTCCACTTATCATACAAACTGCATATTATAAGTACTAATCTGCACTGAATTATTCATTTTATGTAATCTAGTAATCACATTTTTTATTCGAATTATTAATCTAGTGATGTATCAGTCCTCTGGCTTTTGCTTACGCCGAAGTTTTTAAGCAAAAAAAGGCCGCTTACGCGGCCTTTTATTAAGGTGAGATCCTGAATCAAGTTCAGGATGACGATATGTCGTTAGTTTTACTCTGTTTGCTCACTGTTATCTTCATCTACTTAATGTTATCTACACTCACTGTAACCTAAAGATAATCAATGTATCTAAACTAAGTGCTAATAAGTCAAACTTAATGCCTATTAAGCAACATTTTGTGCAATAACAACTTCTTTAGCTTTCTTAGTATAACTATCCATAGTATGGAAATTTAAGTAGCGGTAAGTATCAGCTGCTGTTGTATCTAATTTAGCAGAATATTCCATATATTCTGCAACAGTTGGTAAGTGACCAACGATAGCACCAACGGCTGCAAGTTCAGCAGAAGTAAGGTAAACATTAGCACCAGTACCTAAACGGTTCGGGAAGTTACGAGTCGATGTTGAAAGTACAGTAGACTTCTCTGCAACACGAGCTTGGTTCCCCATACATAAAGAACAGCCTGGGGTTTCAATACGAACGCCAGATTTGCCGAATGTAAAGTAGTAACCTTCAGCAGTAAGTTGATCTCTATCCATCTTAGTTGGCGGAGCAACCCACATACGAGTTTTAAGTACACCGCCGAAGTCTTCTAGTAATTTACCAGCAGCGCGGAAGTGACCTATATTAGTCATACAAGAGCCGATGAATACTTCATCAACGCTTACGCCAGCAACATCAGAAAGAAGCTTGGCATCATCCGGGTCATTAGGACAACAAACGATAGGCTCTTTAATATCATCCAAGTCAATTTCAATTATGTGTGCATATTCAGCATCTGCGTCAGCTTCCATCAATGCAGGGTTAGCTAACCACTCTTGCATAGCAATAATACGACGTTCAATTGTACGAACATCGCCATAACCTTCGCTGATCATCCATTTAAGCATAACAATGTTAGACTCTAAATATTCTGCCACGGCATCTTCTTCAAGTTTGATTGAACAACCTGCAGCACTTCGCTCTGCAGATGCATCAGATAATTCGAATGCTTGCTCAACCGTTAAGCCGGAAAGACCTTCAATTTCTAGTACGCGACCAGAGAATTCGTTGACTTTGCCTGCCTTTTCTACCGTTAATAAACCATTTTTAATGCCGTAGTAAGGGATTGCATGTACAAGATCACGTAATGTGATACCTGGTTGCATCTCACCTTTAAAGCGAACAAGTACTGATTCTGGCATATCAAGAGGCATAACACCTGTTGCTGCAGCAAATGCTACTAGGCCAGAGCCTGCAGGGAATGAGATACCTAGAGGGAAACGAGTATGTGAGTCACCACCAGTACCTACGGTATCAGGTAATAACATACGGTTTAACCAAGAATGAATTACGCCGTCACCTGGACGAAGTGACACACCGCCACGATTCATCATGAAATCCGGTAAAGTGTGATGGGTAATAACATCAACTGGCTTAGGATATGCTGAAGTATGACAGAAAGACTGCATTGTTAAGTCAGCAGAAAAACCTAAACAGGCTAAATCTTTTAACTCGTCACGAGTCATAGGACCGGTAGTATCTTGCGATCCAACCGTTGTCATTTTAGGCTCACAGTATTGACCAGCACGAACACCGGTAACACCACAGGCTTTACCAACCATCTTCTGCGCTAAAGTGAAACCTTTAGAACTTGCAACAACATCAACTTGTTTTGCGAATAAATCTAGTTCATCTAGGCCTAATGCTTCACGAGCACGGCCTGTTAAACCTCGGCCAATGATAAGTGGAATACGACCACCAGCACGAACTTCATCAAGAAGTACTGGGCTTAGCTCGAACGTAGAAATAACTTCGTCTGTACCGCTGCGCTTAACAACACCTTCGTAAGGGAAAATATCGATCACATCGCCCATGCTCATTGCTTGAACGTCTAGTTCAATTGGTAAAGCGCCTGAATCTTCCATTGTGTTATAGAAGATAGGAGCAATTTTACCGCCTAAACATATACCGCCACCACGTTTGTTCGGGATATGAGGAATATCATCGCCCATGTACCATAACACTGAGTTAGCTGCAGACTTACGAGAAGAACCAGTACCGACAACATCACCAACATAAGCTAGTGGGATACCGTCTTTTTGTAACGCTTCGATTTGAGAGATAGGGCCAATAACGCCATCTTCCTCAGGAGTGATACCTTCACGGCCAATTTTAAGCATTGCTTTAGCGTGTAATGGCACATCAGGACGAGACCATGCATCTGGTGCTGGAGATAAGTCATCTGTATTTGTTTCACCAGTTACTTTAAAGACTTTAACTGTGATCTTTTTAGCAACTTCAGGTTTGTTAGTGAACCATTCACCAGCAGCCCAAGAATCCATAACAACTTTAGCTTGCACGTTGCCCGCTTCAGCTTTTTCTTTTACATCATGGAATGCATCAAACATTAGTAATGTTTTAGATAGACCTGCAGCTGCAGTTGCGCCTAACTTATCACATTCTAAAAGGTCAATCATAGGTTGGATATTGTAACCGCCTAACATTGTACCTAGTAACTCGGTTGCGCGCTCAGCAGATAAAATTGGAGACGTTGCTTCACCTTTTGTGATAGCAGCTAAAAAGCCAGCCTTAACATAGGCAGCATCATCAACACCTGCAGGAACACGGTTTACAAGAAGATCTAATAACAACTCTTCTTCACCTGCTGGTGGATTTTTCACTAATTCAACTAACTGAGCTACTTGCTCAGCATCTAATGGCTTAGGTACGATACCTTCAGCGGCACGCTCTTCTACGTGTTGGCGATATTCTTGAAGCACGACGTTTTCCTCTTTGCTAGAAAATGAATCACAACTAAATGCGTTCACTATCGTTATTAAAATTTATCGTAATAATTATATGTGATAACAAATAAAAACTGAATAACATTACTAATTATAAGGGTTATATTTAATATAACTAAAATTTATACCCTCATAAATATGAAAAATATAAAAATACTAAATGTTGAAAATGTAAGTTTAAATACGTCCACGAACATCTGTAACAAATTGTACTATCAAGCTTCATTGCTTGACTTTATAAGCAATGAATATAAAGTTTAGAGAATAGAAATTTTTATAATTTATGGTAATTATTATGTTCAAAAAAATAGCAATATTGTCTTTAGCATTATTCTCAACCTCTGTATTTGCAACAGCAAAAGGTAATCATCACTTTCCGGGAATTTTTGTTGGTGCTACGACGATTGACGATAAGACTGATTTTTCTTACGGCTTAGAGTATGAGTACAAGTTCACCCGCACTTGGGGTGCAGGTTTTGTTATGGAAAACACCGATGATGCTCATGAAGGTGCCGGAGTTGAAGTAAAACTAGTTTCTGCGTATTTCCACCCTATTCACCATGTCCGTATTGGTTTAGGTTTTGGTGAAGAGAAAGTTAATGGTAGCCATGGCCATGCTAGCCATGAAGAAGACTTAGTTCGTGTATCTGCAAACTATGATTTTGTGGTTGGTGATTTTGAAATCGCGCCTACTATTGCATTTGATTTTGTTGACGGTGAAACATCAACTGTTTTAGGTGTTGCTTTTATTCGCCCTTTCTAATCATTTAAATCATTAAGTAAGCTTTACTTAGCTGAAGCTTACTTTCATACACACATTGCCTTCACAAATTTACATCCCACACTTTAGTTCTATTAAATTTATTTTCTTAATTTTATCTAGTAAATTAGGTGTTTAGCGATTAATTGGCTAATGTTAAATAATATATTCTTATAATATTTAATCTATGCAGCCAATTAGTACTCGCGACAATTTTATTTACCTTACCTGCTCACTTATTTTGTTACTGCTGGGTATCGCTTTAGCACAGCAGTTTTTTTCCCCTTCAGCCCAACGCCTAGTGCAATCAACAACAGTTGTCACTCTATTAGTCGCGGTTTGGGGAGTTAAGAATGAAAAACACATTTTTAGAAAGGCCCTTATTTTCCCCTTGGCGATCATTATTACGTCGCTATTCAGTTACTTCTTAGATAATTTAGATTTAAATTTTACCCACCTGATACTTTTACTGGTGTTTTTCATCACTACCGCTTATCAAACGGCAAAGCAGGTCATTTTTACTGGTGAAATCGACGGTAATAAAATACTCGGGGCTATTTGCCTCTATATTTTAATGGGTTTGATTTGGGCTTTACTCTACACCTTGATCTACCTTGCATCATTACAGGCCTTTAATGGCATGCCCGACAGCAAGCTCTGGTATGAAACCTTGCCAGATTTTGTTTATTTTTCTTTTGTCACATTAACCACGCTTGGTTTTGGTGACATATCGCCAGCAATGCCGATCACTAGATTCTTAGTCTACTTAGAGGCTATTGTTGGACAGTTTTACTTAGCAATTTTAGTGGCTAGCTTAGTCGGCTCAAAAATTTCAAATGATAGTGCTACAGGTCCTAAACAAAAACATATTAATGAAACCACCGAGGCAAAACATGAATAACAATAATAACCCAGCAGACAGTAAAATGTTCTCTGCAAATATGATTGACGCTGCGATAAAGATAATCGCCATAATACTGATTGGTACCTGGTGTTTCGACATATTAAAGCCATTTATTATGCCAATGGCATGGGGGGCGATTTTAGCCATTGCATTATTTCCGTTTTATAAAAAACTTGTAAAACTATGTGGCAATAAAAAAGGCTTAGCCGCAGGTGTATTTGCGGTTATTGGTATCGCAATTTTAGTTATACCAACCATCGCCTTTTCTACCTCAGCCGTGGACTCAATTACGCAGGTTTCAGAAGGGTTAAAAGAGGGTACTCTTGATATTCCAGCACCTGCAGAAAGTGTTAAAGAATGGCCAGTGGTTGGTAAGAAAATTTACCCTGTATGGTTAAGTGCTTCAGATAATATTGAAAATTTTGCCGCGCAATATCCAGAACAAATTAAAAATACCTTATCAAAAGTCCTTGGCGCAGCCGCGAGTATTGGCGGAGTTATATTACAATTTATTTTATCGGTAATTATCGCTTCAATGTTTTTAGCTAATTCAGAAGCTTGTACTAGAGGTTGTCAGTCATTTTTCTCCCGATTAATGAATGAATACGGCGAGACTGTAATTAAGAATTCGATAGCAACCATTCGCAGTGTTGCAACGGGAATTTTAGGGATTGCATTTACTCAAGCAGTACTGGCCGGAATTGGCTTAGTAGTAGCCGACATTCCAGCTGCTGGTGTTTGGGTATTAGTGGTATTAATGCTCGCTATAGTGCAATTACCACCAATTATTATTTTAGGGCCGATTGCCGCTTATTACTTCTCAGTAGCAGATACCACTCCTGCAGTTATATTTTTGGTTTATTCAATCATAGTCAGCAGTAGTGATGCGGTATTAAAACCAATATTCTTAGGGCGTGGTACCGACATACCAATGTTGGTTATTTTATTAGGTGCGATCGGCGGTATGATCATGTCAGGTATTATTGGTTTGTTCACCGGCGCAGTAACCTTAGCGTTAGGTTATCAATTAATGCTTATGTGGTTAGATCAATCTCAGCGTTCTACAGAAAAAGTAACCGCTGAAAAATCTGAATAATGCATTTTAGGAATAACTTATGTCTGACACCAAAACAAAAACTAATGATTCATTAGAAGAACTTGAAAATATACAAAATGAGGAAAGCAGTAAGCCTGATTTGGCGCAACGATTAAGTAAAATAATACTTAGCTTGGCGCTACTGTATTTTCTTTGGTATGTCATTGGTGACAGACTGACTCCTATTTCAGATCAAGCACGTGTAAGGGCATTTGTTATCCCTATGGTGCCGCAAGTATCTGGGCAAATATCTAACATTTATGTGGGTGGAGATAAAAAGGTAAAAAAAGGTGATGCCTTATTTGAAATAGACCCAAGGGATTATCAATTTAAGCTAGAAAAGGCCGAAGCAAATTTAGAAATGGCCGGCCAAGAAATTGGTGCAGGTATTGCTTCAGTAAGTGCAGCTAAGGCAAGAGTAGATAAAGCGGAAGCTGATTTAATAACCAAACAAATGAATGCTAGCCGAGTTTTTGCGATGGAAGCAAAAGGCATTATTTCAGGCTCTGATGCAGATAAAACCCGAGGCACGATAACTCAGGCAGAACTAGAAGTGGTCAATGCAAAAGCCGCTTTCGAAGAAGCACAGCAAAAGTTAGGTAAAAAAGGCGCCAGCAATCCTAAAATAATTACCGCATTAGCGGAACTTTCCACAGCCCAATTAAACTTAGACAGGACAGTGATCAGAGCGCCAAGTGATGGTGTTATTTCCTATGCTAAAGTTAATGTCGGTTACTACGCAGCCCAAGGCAGTAAAATAATGACCTTTATCTCCAATCAATACGTTTGGATTGAAGCAGGGTTTAGAGAAAACAGTTTAGGTAATTTAAAGTCAGGAGATGCTGTTGATATTGTTCTAGATTCAGCTCCAGGACAAGTTTTTGCAGGAAGAGTTAGAACAATTGGCTATGGGGTCAGTTTTGATCAAAGTAAACCAGGTGAATTGCCTACTCCAGAGAAACCGCAGGGCTGGATGAGAGATCCACAGCGTTTTACCACAATAATAACCTTTGTTGAGCAGCCAGATAAACGCCTATTACGTGAAGGCGGCCAAGCAGATGTTATTGCCTATACCGGAGATAGCTTTATCTTTAACTCTCTCGGTAAAATATGGGTAAGAATTACCAGCTTCTTAACGTATCTCTATTAATACCGATTTATGATCACGATTTTAGATACTAAACTACATAAGCAAACACCAGAGCGAATAAGGATCATTCGCTTTACTGTTGGTTTAACCTTAGCTGTTGCCATTGCATTTTGGTTTAATTGGCCATTAGCGTTTATTAGCGCAGTTTTTACCGCCAAATTTTTGGGGACTAATGCTCCTAAAATTCCATTTAAGGCTTTGCTGGGTATTTTCATCGTTAGCGTAAGCGCATTTTGTGCGGGCATATTAGTGACCCGATTTTTGCTGCCCTTCCCTGCTGTATTCATTTTGATCATGACCCTGCTAATATTTTTAGTCTCGTACTGGGGTTATTCTGGTGGTAATGATTTTGTCATAACCATGTTACTTGTAGGATTTACTTTAGTGCCGATGCTTGGCTTGTTTAAACAAGAAGTAGCGAGCGTAGTAACTATTGGTTTTTTATTTTCATGTTTTATGGCGTTGTTAATTACCATGATAATGCATGAACTAATACCCGATAATCCACAGACAAAATTCGAAAAAAAAGCAGTAAAACAAGGTTTAAAGTTAAAATCAACTCGTTTTCAATTAGCCTCTCTAAGCACCATTATTATCATGCCAGCGATAGTGTTTTTCTTCTACTTTGGCTTAACCAGTTCAATTTTGATCTTAGCCTTTATTGCTATTTTGGCGCAAAAGCCTGATTTATTAATGGGCATGCAGGGCAGTAAAGCGTTAATTGTAGGAAATACCATAGGTGGGCTAGTCGCTATTGTGGTTTATAAGTTTTTACTTATAGCCCCAACCTTTACGGCGTTGGTATTGTTATTTGCAGTGGTTAACATTTACTTTGCTAAGTTAATTTTTTCAAATAGACCAATGGCTCCATTATTTGCCATGGCGATTACTACAGTAATTATTCTTATCTCCTCTGGCAGCACTGGCGATGCGGGTGCCGGCGGAAAGTTCTATATACGCATAGTACAAATTGGTGCTGCATGTGGGTACATAATTTTTGCAACCTATCTAACCGCGCCTTTATTAACTCAGATCAAATCGGCTTATAAAGAAAAAACATAACATCCGAGCTTGCATTATACCGATTTGATTAAGCCCAGAATTTACAATTTCATACCCTTCTAGCTCAATCACTACCATAAGCCCTTCTTCTACCTGCCATAAATCGTATGAATATTGCTTATTTAACGAAATGATTAGTAGAGGCTAAAAAATCAGGTAAACTATGCACAAAATTATTTCCGCTAATTGCAATAGTATTAGCCATCTTATAGTCAGAGAGAGAGACACATGAGCCTATATTTAGAGTACCTTAAAGAAATTGAAAGTCGTAAAAACGATCTAGGATTGGCTCCACTGCCAATTGATTCTGCCGATTTATTATCTGAAATCATTACCCAAATTAAAGATTCAGCAAATGAGTACCGTGCAGAATCACTTAACTTCTTTATTTATAACACCTTACCGGGTACTACAAGTGCTGCGGGTGTTAAAGCTGTCTTCCTAAAAGAAATCATTCTAGGTGAATCTGTTGTAGCAGAAATTACCCCAACATTTGCTTTTGAATTGTTATCTCATATGAAAGGTGGTCCTTCAATTGAAGTACTTCTTGATTTGGCACTATCTGATGACGTATCAGTAGCAAACAAAGCAGCTGAAGTATTAAAAACACAAGTATTCCTTTACGATGCTGATACAGCTCGTCTTGAAGCAGCTTTTAAAGCTGGCAACGTAATCGCTAAAGATATTTTAGAAAGCTACGCACAAGCGGAGTTCTTCACTAAGTTACCTGATATCGAAGCAAAAATTGACGTCGTTACTTACATTGCTGGTGAAGGTGATATCTCAACTGATTTATTATCTCCAGGTCATCAAGCTCACTCACGTGCTGACCGTGAATTACACGGCAAGTGTATGATCACACCAGAAGCACAAACAGAAATTCAAGCACTACAAGCTAAGCACCCTAACGCGAAAGTAATGCTTATCGCCGAAAAAGGTACTATGGGTGTTGGTTCTTCTCGTATGTCTGGCGTGAACAACGTTGCACTTTGGGCAGGTAAGCAAGCAAGTCCTTACGTACCATTTATTAACATTGCACCAGTAGTTGCTGGTACTAACGGTATCGCTCCTATCTTCCTAACTACGGTTGACGTAACTGGTGGTATTGGTCTTGACCTTAAAAACTGGGTTAATAAAGTAGATGCTAATGGTAACAATGTTACCGATGAAAATGGCGATACAGTATTAGAAGAAGCATACTCTGTTGCTACTGGTACAGTATTAACTATCGATACTAAAGCGCAGAAGTTATACAACGGTGATAAAGAGCTTGCTGACATTTCATCAGCATTTACTCCGCAAAAAGTTGAGTTTATGAAAGCCGGTGGATCGTACGCGGTTACATTCGGTAAAAAACTACAAACTTTTGCAGCAGAAGCTTTAGGCGTTCAAGCTGCAAGCGTATATGCAGCTTCTAAAGAAATTTCACACGACGGTCAAGGCTTAACAGCTGTAGAAAAAATATTTAACCGTAACGCGGTTGGTGTTGCATCTGACTCACCTCTACATGCAGGCTCGAACGTTCGCGTTAAAGTAAACATTGTAGGTTCACAAGATACGACAGGTCCTATGACATGTCAGGAACTAGAAGCGATGGCTGCTTCTACTATTTCTCCAATTGTTGATGGCGCATTCCAATCAGGTTGTCATACTGCGTCTGTTTGGGATAGCAAAGCAAAAGCGAACACTCCTAAGCTAATGGCATTCATGAACAAGTTTGGTTTAATCACAGCTCGTGATCCAAAGGGTGTTTACCACTCAATGACTGACGTTATTCATAAAGTATTGAATGATATTACCGTAGATGACCGCGCTATCATCATTGGTGGTGATTCACATACTCGTATGTCTAAAGGTGTAGCATTCGGCGCCGATTCAGGCACAGTTGCTATTGCACTTGCTACAGGTGAGTCGGCAATGCCAATTCCTGAGTCTGTTAAAGTTACCTTTAAAGGTAAAATGCAAGGCCATATGGATTTCCGTGATGTTGTTCACGCGACTCAAGCGCAAATGCTTAAGCAATTTGGCGGCGAGAACGTTTTCCAAGGTCGCATTATTGAAGTACATATTGGTACATTAATGGCTGACCAAGCGTTTACTTTTACTGATTGGTCTGCAGAAATGAAAGCAAAAGCTTCAATCTGTATTTCAAACGATGAAACATTAATTAAATCTATCGAGCTTGCTAAGAGCCGTATCCAAATAATGATCAACAAGGGTATGGAAAACGAAGCAGGTACATTAACTGGTTTAATTGCTTTAGCTGATAAACGTATCGAAGAAGTTAAATCAGGTACTCAACCTGCGCTATCACCAGATGATAATGCTGAGTACTACGCTGAAGTATTGATTGACTTAGATGTTATCGACCAGCCAATGATTGCTGATCCGGATGTAAACAACGAAGACGTATCTAAGCGTTACACTCACGATGTTATCCGCCCTGTATCATATTACGCTGACAAATCTGTAGATTTAGGTTTTGTTGGTTCTTGTATGGTTCACAAAGGCGATATGCAAATCATCGCGCAAATGTTCCGTAATATTGAAAAGCAAAACGGCAGTATTTCATTTAAAGCACCACTAGTTGTTGCGCCGCCAACATACAACATTGTTGATGAGCTTAAAGCTGAAGGTGACTGGGAAATTCTACAAAAGTACTCTGGTTTCGAATTTGACGATGCGGCTCCTAAAAACGCTGCACGTACTAAATACGAAAACATCATGTATCTTGAACGCCCTGGCTGTAACTTATGTATGGGTAACCAAGAGAAAGCTGAACCAGGCGATACAGTTATTGCAACCTCAACTCGCTTGTTCCAAGGTCGTGTTGTAGCAGATACTGCAGAGAAAAAAGGTGAATCACTACTTGGTTCTACACCGATAGTTGTTCTTTCAACTATGCTTGGCCGCTTCCCTACTATGGATGAGTACAAGAGTGCCGTAGAAGGTATCGATTTAACTCGATTCACTCCACCTACAGAAGACATGACTACTAAGTTCGCTGTACCGATTAAAATGGTATAAACATAGTTCTTAACTATGTAGAGCTTCTATTTTAGTTAATGAAGTAGAACAAAATAAAGGGTTACTTAAATAGTAACCCTTTTTTTGTGTCTGTAAATAACCTTGATACGTTGCGGATGTAAAAAGCATCCTTTCGGCTATTGCTAGGTATCAGAGAAAAACTCAGAAACAATTAACCACGTCATTCTGTGCGAGTATAAACGAGACACGGGACCTCCCTAACTAATATCGTGCCTCTAAGATAATGATCTTATATATCTTTTAAAGCCACAGCACACCTCAGGAGATCCCTGATGTCGCTAGTGCTCCTCAAGGATTACGTGCATGGAAGCACTAATGCCACGATGGCATGGATGCCAATGAGCGATGACGGCGCTATTTTTAAAGTTAGAGGATTTCAAACATTTTAAACACTTAGAATTAAAAACAAAAACGCCAGCAAATGCTGGCGTTTTTAATGTTTAATGATTTACTTTAAACGGTGTTTTCTAGAAAAAATTACTTTTTCTTTTTAACGGCTTTCGCGTTAGGTAAATCAGTAATTGAACCTTCAAAGATTTCTGATGCTAAACCAATTGATTCGTTAAGCGTAGGGTGAGCATGGATAGTTAATGCCAAATCTTCAGCATCAGCGCCCATTTCAACCGCTAAACAAACTTCACCAAGCATTTCGCCAGCGTTGATACCAACGATAGCGCCACCTAATACACGGCCAGTTTCTTTTTCGAAGATCATCTTAGTTTTACCTTCAGTACGAGCTGAAGCAATTGCACGACCAGAAGCCGCCCAAGGGAAGTTAGCAACTTCGATGTTTAAACCTTGCTCTTTCGCTTCACGCTCAGTAACACCAACCCAAGCCATTTCTGGATCAGTATAAGCAATTGAAGGAATACAACGTGGGTCGAAAACGTGTTTCTTACCAGCGATAACTTCAGCAGCACAATGAGCTTCATGAACCGCTTTATGAGCAAGCATAGGTTGACCAACAACATCACCGATAGCGAAGATGTGTGGCACGTTAGTACGTAATTCGTTAGTAACGTTGATGAAACCACGTTCGTCAACATTAACGCCAGCTTTATCAGCAGCAACTAAGTGACCATTAGGCTTACGACCAACAGCAACTAAGATCTTGTCATAACGTACTTGTTCTGCCGGCGCTTTTTTGCCTTCAAACGTTACGTATAAACCGTCTTCTTTAGCTTCAACTGCAACAACTTTAGTAGACAACATGATGTTGAACTTTTTCTTGTTGTAGTTTGTGTAAACTTTAACGATGTCTTTATCAGCAGCAGGTACTAATTGGTCAGCAAATTCAACAACCGATACGTTAGAGCCTAAAGCACTGTATACAGTACCCATCTCTAAACCGATAATACCGCCACCAAGTACTAACATTTCACCTGGAACGTCTTGTAATTCAAGAGCGCCAGTTGAGTCGATAACGCGAGGATCATCGTTAGGGATAAATGGTAAGTCGATTACTGATGAACCAGCAGCAATAATTGCGTTGTCGAAAGTAATGTTAGTAACAGTACCATCGCTACCTTCAACAGCAATAGTTTTGTCAGACGTAAATTTACCGTAACCAGTTACCGTAGCAACTTTACGAGCTTTAGACATGCCGCCTAAACCGCCAGTTAATTGGCCAATTACGTCTTCTTTCCAGCTGCGGATTTTATCTAAATCGATTTTTGGTGCGCCAAATGTAACACCGTGAGATGCCATAGCTGCTGCATCATCAATTACTTTAGCAACATGAAGTAATGCTTTAGATGGGATACAACCAACGTTTAAACAAACGCCACCTAGGGTTGCGCGACTTTCAACTAGTACTACGTCTAAACCTAGATCGGCAGCACGGAATGCTGCAGAATAACCACCAGGGCCAGCGCCTAAAACAACGACTTGAGTTTTAATATCGTTACTCATGTTAACCTCAAAAATTTCTTATATTTATTGACCAACTCATGTCAGTCAAGCTGATACCCGAAGGTATAAATTCTGTGTTTGCAGCACATTAAAACCTTTCGGCTGATCACTGCAACATGTTGCCTTTCATCATAAAATACGATTAGTTAGCAATTTCGCTCGCAAGTTTACATTGTGTGACAATAAATCGCCAATAAAACTGTAATAAATTAGACTTAAGTAGGTACTGTTTTTGTAAATACTTTACCTAACACAAGCAATTTTAAATATTAATGACAAACTTGTTAAAGCCGCGGTGCAATATATACATACTGCACCGCTATCAATTATAAAATTAATTGACGAATATCACTCATTACTGATGATAAATGCACAGTAAAGCGTGCTGCTAATGCACCATCAATCACACGATGATCGTATGACATTGATAATGGCAACATAAGCTTAGGTTCGAAGTCTTTACCATTCCACTTAGGTTTCATTTCAGACTTAGATACGCCTAAAATAGCAACCTCTGGCGCGTTAACGATAGGCGTAAATGCCGTACCGCCAATACCACCAAGAGAAGAGATAGTGAAACAACCACCTTGCATGTCAGCAGCTTTTAACTTGCCGTCACGAGCTTTAATACTAATTTCTAGTAGCTCTTTTGATAACTGATGAATACCTTTTTGGTCTACATCACGTACCACAGGAACAACTAAACCGTTAGGCGTATCAACTGCAACACCAATGTTGATGTATTTCTTCATGATTAAGCTTTCACCGTCTTCACTCAAGCTTGAGTTAAACACTGGGAATTCGCGTAATGCATCTGCAGCAGCTTTTAAGATAAATACTAGCGGCGTAATTTTAAAGCCAAGCTTTTTCTTTTCAGCAATAACGTTTTGTTCTTTACGGAACGCTTCAACGTTAGTGATATCGGCTTCATCAAACTGAGTAACGTGTGGGATAGTTACCCAGTTACGGTGTAAGAATGGACCAGATATTTTTTGAATACGAGTAAGCGGCTTAGTTTCAATTTCACCAAACTTAGAGAAATCGATAGCTTTTGCACTAACAACTTGTAAGCCACCTTCGCCACCAGCAACTGAAGTATTTGCAGTTGCTTTAGGACGAGACAATTCGTATTTAACGTAAGATTGAACATCTTCTTTTAAGATACGACCTTTGTTACCAGTACCTTTAACTAATGTTAAATCAACACCAAATTCACGGCCAATGCGGCGAATTGAAGGTGATGCGTAAATATGACCTTGGCTTTGCTTAGTACCTGCACTTGGATGGTGTGGTACTGGCGCAGCTTTTGGCGCAGCAGGTGCTGCAGGAGCAACAACCGTTGACTCTTTAACAGGCTCTGGAGCTGCAACAGGTGCTGGAGCGGCTGCACCAGCAGATGTTTCAAGCATAATCACTAAGCTGCCTTGCTTAACTTTATCGCCAGCAACAACTTTAACTTCAACAACAGTTCCACCTTCAGGAGAAGGTACATCCATAGTTGCTTTGTCAGTTTCAAGCGTGATCAAACCATCTTCAGCTTCAATAACATCGCCAGCAGCAACTAATACTTCAATAACGTCAACTTCACCGTCTTCGCCAATATCAGGTACTACAACTTCAATTACTGCACTAGCAGCAGGTGCTGCAACAGCAGCCTCTGCAACTACTGGAGCAGGAGCTGCTTCAACTACTGGGGCCGCAACAGGTGCAGCAGGAGCTTCAACTTCAGCTACTGGCGCATCTGCGCCTGCAGCTTCAATCATAACCACTAAGTCGCCTTCGTTGATTTTGTCACCAACAGCTACTTTAATTTCTGTGATTTTACCTGCAAATGGTGCAGGAATATCCATAGAAGCTTTATCGGTTTCAACACTTACTAGTGCATCTTCTGCTTCTACTATGTCGCCAACGGCAACACATAACTCAATGATTTCAACTTCATCGCCACCAACATCAGGGACTAGAACTTGTTTAATATCAGACATCTGTATTTTCCTTTCTAGTCAATTATGCGTAAAGCGGGTTAATTTTATCAGCGTTGATACCAAAGTCTTTAATTGCTTTAGTAACTACAGCCATCTTAATTTCGCCACGTTGTGCTAATTCGTAAAGTGAAGCAACAACAATGTAGTTGTGGTCAACTTCGAAATGACGACGTAAGTTAGCGCGTGAATCACTGCGACCGAAACCGTCAGTACCTAATACACGGTAATCAGTGTTGATGTATGCACGTAATTGGTCAGAGTATGATTTAACGTAATCTGTTGCTGAGATAGCAGGACCGTTATCAGCTGTAATAACTTGGCTGATGTAAGGAACTTTTTGCTCTGCTTCTGGGTGCAACATGTTGTAACGAGTTGCTTCTTGACCTTCACGAGCTAATTCATTGTATGAAGTAACTGAGTAAACGTCAGATGAAATACCAAAATCGTTGGCAAGAATTTGTGCAGCAGCACGTACTTGTAACAAGATAGTACCTGAGCCCATAAGCTGAACGTTAGCTTTTGCTTTTTTGCTTGGCTTAACTGTTTCTAACTTGTAAATACCTTTAATGATCGCTTCTTCAGCATCTTTTGGCATTTCTGGGTGTTGGTAGTTCTCATTCATTAACGTTAAGTAGAAGAAGATATTTTCATTTTCTTCGTACATTCTACGTAAACCTTCACGAACGACAACCGCTACTTCATAACCGTAAGTTGGGTCATAAGTAACACAGTTAGGAATAAGACCCGCTTGTACGTGTGAATGACCATCTTGATGTTGTAAGCCTTCACCGTTAAGCGTTGTACGACCTGCAGTAGCACCTAATAGGAAACCACGTGCTTGGCTGTCTGCCGCTGCCCATGCTAAATCACCAACACGTTGGAAACCAA
>JAQWHD010000032.1 GCA_029237915.1 Thalassotalea sp.
TCATTGACTAGTCAATAATTTAAAACAATACAAAAAAGGTCGCTGATGCGGCCTTTTTTATTGCCTGAAATTTAGTAAGCACGCTGTCAATTAGGGAGGTCCCGTCCAAAAGCATGACGGGATGACGTGGTGTAAGTAAACAAGCTCTGTGGATATTCAATACATTTCGAAAAAATACACCGTCATTCCGCAGTGCTTTTGTGCGGAACCCCCATGCTTGACAGCGAGCTATCTTCACAGGGATGACGTGGTGTAAGTAAACAAGCTCTGTGGAGATTCCAATACATTTCGAAAAAGTACACCGTCACAAATAGAAAACGTTCATCCATGAACCTATTTGCATTAGTACTTCCGTGTACGTCATTCCGCAGTGCTTTTGTGCGGAACCCCCATGCTTGACAGCGAGCCATCTTCACAGGGATGACGTGGTGTAAGTAAACAAGCTCTGTGGATATTCAATACATTTCGAAAAAATACACCGTCATTCCGCAGTGCTTCTGTGCGGAACCCCCATGCTTGACAGCGAGCTTCATTTGTTTATCCATTCCATGTTTTATTGCTTTAACCTTTATCTTTTTAAATCAGGCTCCTATAGTTAATCCGAATAAAAAAATAATAGATAAAGAGGGACTATGGTTAATTTCATGCGTTTGGCAATTTTTATATTGCTGTTAACTTCTGGTTTTACTGTCAATGCAACGGCATTAATGAAACCAACACCGCTCGCTGATGCTCAATATCCTGATATTTTGACAGGTAAATATAAGGAAAATATTACCACACCAAAAGAATTTTTAGGTTTTGAGGTTGGTGCAAGAACAGCAACTCCAGAGCAAATAAATGCTTTAGTTAATCTATGGGCAGAGGAAAGTGATCGAGTAAATATTATTGAATATGCTCGTACATATGAAAATAGACCCCTACATTATTTGGTCATTTCCAGTACTGGCAACGTTACTAATTTGGATACTATCAAAGCTAATATTGAGGCATTAAGTACCCCAGATGATTTATCAAAAGATAAAATAAACAAGCTGATCAACGAAACACCAGCTACGGCTTGGATGGCATATTCCATTCATGGTAACGAGTCTTCAGGTGCAGATTCATCACTTGCTCTTATTTATCACTTAATTGCTAGCGAAGATGAAGCTATTAATACCTTATTAAGTAATCTTGTTGTGCTTGTTGATCCAATGATGAATCCCGACGGCAGGGCACGATTCACTAAACAATTACAGCAAAATAGAAGTGCAACACCAAACTTCGATACGCAATCACTGTTACATTCAGGTGTGTGGCCATTCGGTCGCACCAATCATTATCATTTCGATTTAAATAGAGATTTTTATTACGCGGTGAACCCGGAATCCCGTGGTCGTATTAAAGCTATAAATCAGTGGTACCCTTTATTAATGATAGACGGTCATGAAATGGGCGCACTAGATACATTCTTGTTCGGACCACCAAGAGAACCAATTAACGAGCATATTGCGCCAAGCATTAACCAATGGAGTAAAATCTTTGCTCAAGATCAGGCAGCTGCCTTTGATAAAAAATCTTGGCCATATTATACCGGAGAATGGTTTGAGAACTTATATCCAGGATATTCTAATTATTCAGAGTATAAAGGTTCTATCCATATTCTATATGAACAAGCTCGTACCGCAGAAGATGGTGTTAAATTAGAAAACGGTCAAATTAGAAGTTATAAAAAATCTGTTCATCATCAATTTTATAGCTCGATTACTAATCTAAATACTCTAAGTAATAACCGTAAAAAAATATTTTCTGATTTTGTTAAAAATAGAAAAAGCCATGTGGCGAAATCAGGTATTTATGCGAATAAAAGTTTTATTATTTTACCAACTAAAAACCAGTCTAGATTAAATAAATTTTTAGATTTACTCGATTTGCAAGGTATTGAATATTACTCAATGGCACGCAACACTAAAGTACATAACGCCAAAAATCAGTTAGGCCAAAAACTGGCATTAACTGAAGTGCCATTAGGCTCAATTGTTATACCCAATCGTCAATACGACGCACCTTTAATTGCAGCAATTTTAGAGTTTGATGCGAAAATTAAAGATCAAGTATTGCTTGAAGAACGTCAAAAAACATTACGTGATGGTAGCTCTGTTATGTATGATGCAACGGCTTGGAATTTAACTATGCTTTACGGGCTGGATGCTTTGGAAGTGGCTCATCATTTTGATAGTGGTTTAAATCCATACGAACGCGTCCAAGACTCAAGCCTTAAAGCTATCGATAGTGCCATTGCGTATATTGTCGATGGAGCAAACGATGCTTCAGTTGGCTTTGCTGCTCGATTACTTGAGCAAGGAGTCAATGTTCGGGCATTAGATAGAGAAGGCTTGTTCAATGACTTTGGCTTTAGTCGCGGCTCTATTGCTGTAACTCGACACGATAACAAGCATATTGCCAATCTCACCGAACTTGTTAAGCAAGTAGCGGCTGATAAACAGATCACAGTACAAGCAATTAGCCAAGGTTTAGGTGAAGAAGACTTGCCTGATATTGGCGGAGAGCACTTTAGGCTGCTTAAACGTCCGCAGATAGCATTATTAACTCAAACTGGTATTAGTCCATACGATTATGGTCATATTTGGCATATGTTAGATACTGAGCTTGGTGTGCGTCATTCACACTTGAGTCAAGAGCTGTTTAATTCTATGGACTTGCGATCTTATAACGTATTAATTATTCCCGGTCGTTGGTATGGAGAACTAAGTAGTTCAAATATGGCTGCAATTGATACCTGGGTTAAAGCGGGGGGAACTTTAATTGTCACCAGTAATTCAACGAATCAGTTTGCCAAAGCTGAGAAATTTATCGCGACTACCTTATTATCCGACTCATTTGAAGATATCGAAGATTATAATATTGCTCTTTATAAAGAATGGTTAGCAACGCAAGTTACCATATCGAACCAAAAACAAATTGCTAGCCATACGGTTGCGGATTCAATTTGGTATCCATGGCAAAATCAGGAAGAGTTAAAACCTATGAGTAAAGATCAGCTAAGCCGATGGGATAGTTGGACCGCTCAATTTATGCCTTCTGGTGCTTTGGTTGCTACCCGAACGGATCAAAAAAGTTGGCTTACTTATGGCGTAAGTGAGGTGTTACCTGTATTAACTGACAACACGCCTTTACTTATGAGCAAAAACCCAGCCAGTGCCGTGGTTCGATTTGGCGCCTTAGTTGATAACCCTAAATCAAAAGAACGCTTAATTGGTTGGTCTACTGTGCCTGAAGGTCAAGACTTATATTTACGCATGAGTGGACTTGTTTGGCCTGAAGCCTCACAGCGCATAAGTAACGCCGCCTATCTAACTCGCGATAAAAAAGGTAATGGCCAGGTTATTATGTTTGCGAATTCACCAAATTTCCGCGGAGCAACAAAAGGTACGGCACGACTCTTACTTAATGCCATTGTTTATGGCCCCGGATTAGGTACATATCAAGCAATAAATCTATAATTAAGAAAAGAGCTGAAAAGCTCTTTTTTTATATATAACATAGCGTTATTAATTTAAAATTCAAAAAAATTAGTAAAGCTAAGTTATAAATCTATACTTATAAGAAATTATAACGGTTTAATAAAATTGGGATTGATTATGGATCATGAAAAAATAATAGCGGATATGATGGATATGGCGCTTCTCTACGGACCTAAATTAGTTGGCGCTATCTTTGTCTGGATAATTGGTGCTTGGATCATCAAAGCAATCAATATGGGGCTAAGCCGAATGTTAGACAAAGGCAAAATTGATCCAACGTTAAAACCTTTCATTAAAAGTTTACTAGGTGCGCTATTAAAAGTTCTTTTAGCTATTACTGTACTCAGTATGATTGGCATTGAAATGACGTCATTTATTGCCATTCTAGGTGCTGCAGGTTTAGCTATAGGCATGGCTTTATCAGGAACATTACAAAACTTTGCCGGTGGGGTGATTATTCTTATCTTTAAACCTTATCGCATTGGCGACTTTGTTGAGGCTCAAGGTTATACCGGAACAGTTTCAGAAATCCAAATTTTTAATACGGTATTAAAAACACCAGACAATAAAACCATAATTATTCCTAACGGTGGTTTATCTACGGGATCATTAACAAATTATTCAACAGAGCCTACACGCAGGGTTGATTGGACTTTTGGCATTGGCTACGGTGACGATATAGATCAAGCTAAAGCACTAATGCTAGAGTTATGTAAAGCTGACGAACGAATATTACAAGATCCAGAGCCATTTGTTGAAGTATCTGCGCTTGCAGATAGCTCGGTAAATTTTGCCGTTAGAGCTTGGGTCAATTCAGATGATTACTGGGCTGTGTTCTTCGCCATGAATGGTAATATTTATAAGGCGTTTAACCAACAAGGCATCAATATACCGTTTCCACAAATGGATGTTCATTTACATAAAACTTCAGAATAATTGCTTTATATCTGATATAACGCACTAAATACTTATTTTATCAAAATGATATTGTACTGAACCTTTATGTGAATAAAGGTTCTAACCATTTAATCATTATTATCAAGGGCTACCAGTGCGTTTTATTTTATTACTTATATCTATATCCATATATGGCTGTACTTCAAACACTCAACCAGAAAATTCGGCTACAACTAATCAAGTTGAAGCTAGTGCAGAGACAAACCCCTCGTCTATAGAGCAAGCTGAAACTGTTCAACTTAGTAGCTATAATAAGCGCTACCAAGATTTAGTTAAGAAAGTAAAATCAGCGCCTAATTTTGAATATGTAAAAGCATTAAAACTCACTTATATTAGAACCGAATATTACCAACCCTTTCTTGGCACTGAAGCTGAACTTATTGCTAGCATCTATAGTAATATCGACTCAAAGAACTGGGTTAAATGTAATGAACTCAGTAAGCAAATTTTGACTACTAATTATATTAGTTTAGATGCTCATTATGGGGCTATGGTGTGTTCGTTTGAAACTAACTTACCGGAGCAAGGTAAATTTCATCGCACTGTAATGACGCATCTTTTACAGGCTATGTGGCAGTCAGGAGATGGTCTTTCACCACTAAGTCCATTGTTTTGTACTAGCAAATCTGAGCTAGATGCATTTTTAAAATTTAGCGGCTTTAGTTTACTTAAACAATCGTTATTAGATTTTGAAGGTAAAACATACGATGTTGTCATGGTCAAAGATCCGGATACCAATAAAGAATTTGAGTTGTTTTTTGATATTAGCTCACAATGGCAGTATGGTTTTAAAGATATTGAGTAACCACTGCAAACTAACTATAGAAAGAGAGTTTATGAAAAATTTTATAAAATTAGCCGCATGTTATGCGATAACAATGTCATTGTCTGCATGCGCTGACAATGAGAGTGATTCAGCAACTAAAGCACAATCGAGTAAGCAAGTTATGAATACGGTGCAAATCGAAAACAACAATCAAGATCAAACAATCAATCAATGGTACACAGGGACATTAAAGTTTTATAACTTAGAGGGTGGTTTTTTTGGTTTAACTACTGAGGATGGTAAGCAATTACTGCCACTTAATTTAGACAATAAATACAAAAAAGATGGCGCCATCATTAAAGTATTTGGTCATATTGATAATAATATTATGACCATACAAATGTGGGGTAGCCCATTTAAAGTTATTTCAGCAGAAATGATTAGTGAAGGTAAACCTGCTGCTTCGAACCAAACGTAAGGCACTAACCTAAGCTGGTTTACAGTCAAAGTTCTGCATTAATAACTGTAAACTCGCATGACCGTTAATGAGAACTACTTGGTACAGACGGTCATAAATACTTTCATCAAAGCTAGTCAGTGGTTGTTGCACTAGCAAACCAGCTAAAACTGCGGTGGTATTGCTATGGCCTGCGATTAAGCTTACCCCTTGTTGTTGCTTTAGTTGCTGTGCAAACGGTTCAAGCTTGCCAGGATCATAATAACTAATCGTGTTATTACTTTGAGCGGCTAATGGTGCAGCCGTCGCAATTGTACGTTGATAGTTAGTGCTATAAATTTTAGTGAAATTGATAGCGCTTAATTGCTTAGCTAATGCATCTGCTCTTTGTAAACCACATTCAGTTAATGCAGGATCTTTAACATCTTTAAGCTTTTCAGCATGGCGAACTAAATAAATAACGTGCTTTTTAGTTACATTGCTATCAATTGAGTCGGCTTGTGCTGCCTTTACTAGACTTAAATAAGCAGGCAACAGTAAAGCAATAACAGCCAAATGTTTAAGGCCTTGTTTTACTGTTGAGCCAACACCATTACCAACACCAACAAAATTACGCATATTGTGATCTTAATGAATTCCATTGTTTCATATGTTGGTTTAAATTTTCTTTAATTTCCAAATAGCGCTGCTTTAATTGCATACGTTCTACTTCTTCAGATATTTGACAACTTTTAGCCGCAATTAACTGCTTCTTGGTTTCATAATATAAGTTCATTTGTTCAATGAGAATTTCATACTCATGTTGTAATTTCGCCATAAGCTCTTCTGCATTTTCTTTAACGTGTAAACTCTTTTGACTGTTCACCAATTGCATACGCGCTTTTGCCTTAGCTATTTTTTCTTCAGGTGTTTTACGTAATTTGTGAGTTAAATTTAAATAACTACAGCTTTTAATTAACCATTTGGTTGGGTCAAAGTGCCACCAACGAATACCGTTACGATAGTCATTTTCAAAAATGTGATGGAAGTTATGATAACCTTCACCAAACGTAAAAAAAGCCAAAACGCCATTATCGCGAGCAGTATTTTTTTCAGTGTAAGTTTGCTTACCCCATATATGGGCAAGTGAGTTGATAAAGAACGTTGTATGGTGGCTCATAACTAATCTAAACACACCAATCAATAACACTGCAGACAATAAATCGCCATTAAGTAAACCCAGCGCAATAGGTATGCCAAAGTTAGTGATAATGGTAAGTAGTAAGTAGTTTTTATGCTGCCACATTACTATTTTATCTTTTTGCAGATCGCGTACATTATCGTAGTTACTGTAGGTAGCAGCATGATAGTCTCGTAGCATCCAGCCAATATGGGAATACCAAAAACCTCTTTTAGCTGAGTAAGGGTCTACATCGTTATTATCTACATGCTTATGATGTACTCGATGATCAGATGACCAGTGTAGAATTGAATTTTGTAGCGCGAATGCACCGCCAATAGCAAAGATAAACTTTAACACTGGATGTGCTTGATAGGTTTTATGTGACCATAACCTGTGGTAACCGGCAGTGATAGACATACCACAGAAACAAAAACAGATTAACGCTGCAATAATTTCAAAACTATCAAACCCATGGGTGATAGCATGATAAGGAACCGCAATAGCAGCAATTGAAAACGTGGTTAAAAATACTAGGATATTAATCCAAAGTAAGCGCGGTTTTGTCATTTTATTCTCTTTATTTATTAATACTACAGTATAAGTTGAGCTTACACGTGTACACTATTCTATCTTTTGTTTGATAGCAGTCAATTAAAATCTTGTGCTATTATGATAATAATTAGTAATCCATTGAATTATATAGAGCAATGTCAGGAATAAGAGCACAACAAAAAGAGAAGACTCGCAGGTTATTAGTCGATGCTGCACTTAATCAGTTAAGTGCCGAACGTAGCTTCTCAAATTTAAGCTTACGAGAAGTAGCTAAAGAGGCTGGTTTAGCTGCCACATCCTTTTATCGTCACTTTAATGATATGGATGAACTGGGCTTAACTCTTGTTGACGAAGCGGGCTTAACGTTAAGGCAATTAATGAGGCAAGCTCGCCAAAGAATCGAAAAGGGCGGCTCGGTAATTCAAATTTCAGTGTTTACCTTTATGGAGTTCATCGAAGCCAATGGTAACGTATTCCGATTATTATTACGTGAGCGCTCTGGCACTTCTCCCGAATTTAGAGCAGCGGTTAACCGTGAAATAAGATATTTTACAATGGAGCTATGTGACTATTTACAAAAAGCCAACAAGCTTGATCACGAGACCAGCTATTTGCAAGCTAATGCCGCTGTTATTATTGTCTTTAGTGCTGGTGCGGAAGCATTAGATGCGAATAAAATGGAAAAAGAAGAATTAACCAATCGAACGATAAAACAATTACGCTTTATCGCTCGTGGTGCAATGGACTTAAGTGCTCGAACTAAAATAATGCAGGGTAACTAAACCGACTCTTAGTTATTACTTTATTCGCGTTAAGATAACGCCACATTCGATGTGATCTGTGTAAGGGAATTGATCAAATAACGCAAAATTCTCTACTTTATGAGTTTTACATAGAGTTTTTAAATTGTGATGTAGTGTATGCGGATTACAAGAAATGTAGATGATCTTCTCAAAGCGCGAGACTAATTCTTCAGAGTCAGGATCTAAACCAGCTCTAGGAGGATCTACTAATACTGTGTCATAACTATAGCTTGATAAATCAAAACCTTGCAAACGTCTAAATTCTCTTTCGCCATTCATGGCTTGGCTAAACTCTTCACTCGACATGCGAATAATATCTAAATTATCAATATTATTATCTGCAATATTTATTTGCGCCGAAGTTACCGAGCTTTTAGAAATTTCAGTTGCCAGCACTTTTTCAAAATTTGGTGCAAGTGCAATGCTAAAATTACCATTACCACAATAAAGCTCAACTAAGTCACCAGATGAATTTTCTGTTGCATCACTTGCCCAGGTCAGCATTTTTTGGTTTACTCCGCCGTTAGGTTGGGTAAAGCTGTTTTCAACTTGCTGGTATTTTAACTCTTTGCCTTTTACCGTAAGAACTTCAGTAACAAACTCTTTGCCTAACACAACTTTTTGCTTACGAGCTCGGCCAATGATATCTGTTGGTGCAATTTTCGCTAATTCTGTTTGTAACTTTTCTGCTTCAACTTGCCATTCATCATCAAGTTGTTTGTGATAAAGCAAGCTAACTAAAAGTTCACCACTTAGGGTGGAAAGAAAGTCAACTTGAAACAACTTTCTTCGTAGCAGTTCATTATCTTTAATATTGGCAATTAACGAAGTCATCGCCTCGTTGATTATAAGGCTTGCAACAGGAAAGGTATCTACACGATATTTTTCGCGAGTTTCCTTATTAAACATAATGTAGTAAACATCATCGCCGTCATGCCACACTCTAAACTCAGCACGCAATCTATAATTCAAAGGCTCTGAAGTATAAATTTCAGCATTAGGTACAGAATACTCAGCAAATAACGCTGACATTTCTTGTTCTTTTGTTGCTAATTGCTGTGCATAATTATCTGGATGGATGTGACTGAACATAAAAAGACCTTATTTTTCATTAAGCGCGAATTTTAGCCTTTGTTGTGCGATAGCTCAAGGATTGCTTATCTAATTGGTAGAATAGATTATGTATGTTGCAAATTATAAGTAAAGTTTAATTGGCTTGGTTAGATTCTAATCTATATAATTTAGTACCCGTGTAAATTTATTATTATGTGCCATAGTGATAATGAATTTTCTAATTTTATTTTAAGTCGTTGTAATCATGAATTCTATTTTCACCATGCGTAATCTTCTAATGTTTTTTATCCCTTCCGCTATAGGTATTGGATTTTTCATGTTTCCAATAAATTATGGAGATGAAATTAGTATCCCTGTAGCTGTCTTAGCGAAGTTTTTACAACAAAATCTATCTGAAATAATTTTAGAGCTCATATGCGGGGTAATAACCTTAAGTGCCTTATTAACTATTTTTTTTAGTACCATTCAACCAAAATCGGTACATGTAAATTCATTCGTTGGTAGCTTATTCATTGTTTCGCCTGTGTGGTTAATCATCCGTTGCTTAGGTGCTACTTTTGCTCTTTTAGTGTATTTTAAGCAAGGCTCAGCAATGATTTGGAGTGAAAATACTGGTGGGTTATTGTTAAATGACTTAATGCCTATCTTATTTTCTGTATTCATTTTTGCTGGCTTATTACTACCTTTACTGCTTAATTTTGGTCTACTTGAATTAGTAGGGACATTATTTAGTAAAGTAATGAGACCGTTGTTTAAGTTGCCTGGACGTTCTGCTATTGACTGTACAACTTCGTGGCTAGGGGATGGCACGGTAGGTGTAATGCTCACTAGTAAACAATATGAGCAAAATATTTATACGCAACGAGAGGCTGCTGTTGTCGGTACAACATTTTCTGCAGTATCAATTACCTTTAGTTTAATTGTTATTGCTGAAGTCGGACTGATCCATATGTTCGTGCCGTTTTATTTCGCGGTATGTTTAGCTGGCTTTGTTGCTGCCCTGATTGTTCCTAGATTACCGCCTTTGTGTTTTAAGAAAGATTTATATATAGATGGTACTAGTCCGGATCCTCTAGCATCATCAATTCCTGATGGTGAAAATATTTTTACTCATGCATTTAAGTCGGCCATTGAGAGGGCATCACAAGTAACAAGCCTGAAAGCGGTTTTACAACAAAGTTTACATAATGTCAGTGAAATGGTCTTAGTCGTATTACCTGTGGTGATGGGGATAGGTACTATGGCGTTAATGTTAGCCGAATTTACTCCTATATTTGATTATTTAGGTATGCCATTTGTACCTTATCTTGAATTGTTACAGGTTCCTGAAGCTGAAATAGCTGCTAAATCAGTAGTGATAGGCTTTGCCGATATGTTTCTACCTTCGATATTAATTGCTGGCGTTGATAATGAAATGACGCGCTTTATTGTTGCAGCCTTATCAATAACGCAATTAATTTATATGTCAGAAGTTGGTGCTATGTTATTAGGTACAAAGATCCCGGTAAATATTTTGGATCTTTTTATTATTTTCATTTTACGTACCATTGTGACATTACCTGTCATCACTCTTGTTGCGCACTTAGTTTTTTAAGTTTTAATTTTAAGTTCCAGAATTATTGTTATTAATTGTAACTAAAACCGGCCTTGATAAAGTTTTAGTTACAGTTTGATTTATTAGCTTTTTATCTGTTTTTATCGAGTAATTTGATCATAATCAAAACGGCCACTTTAATAATGAATTTTTTGTTGGAATATATAATTTAAATAGCTCAAAGTTCCATTAACGTGGTTAACATGCTGCTAACATTGGCTCTGGGTGCTGTTTATTGTATTTATAATTAGCTAACTCATTGCAATTGAAGAACAAAATAGCTTAATTTTTTTTAAAAAAGTGAGTGTTTTTTTATTTAAAAACATTCACTATAAAAAATATTAGTCTATTATAAAACTAACCGTTTTATATGAATCCCCATCAAATAGGATGTTATTTGTGCAATATTACTATTTTTTGAGTTACATATTATTTCCTAATAAAACATATGGCTTGCAATCTTACTGATATATTACATATGTTAAAAATAAATTAGAATTCGCAGGAGATCATAATGCGCTTTAAAGTTCTTGGTATATCGTCACTCTTGGTATTATTAGTTACCGGTTGTGGAGAGCAACAAAAAAAAGCTGCAGTACAAGCTGCGCCACCTGAAGTTGGCGTGAAAAGCATGCAGTATGAAAAACTTAACTTAGTGGCTAAATATCCGGGTAAAACCGAAGCAATGTCTATTGTTAACCTTTCAACAGAAATACGCGGCAAAATTATTGAAAGCAATGCTGTTGAAGGCGCTAATATAAAACGCGGTCAAGTTCTTTTTAGAATGGATCCTAAACCATTTGAAGCTAGAGTTGCTAGGGCAGAAAGTGCACTGGAACAAGCTAAGGCTGAAGTTTCAATGGCTAATGTTAGATATGATATGTCTGAATCGTTAGCTACTGAAAATGTATTAAGTAAACTAGATTCTGAGCAAGTTAGAGCTGATTTAGAGGTAGCCAAAGCGGCTATGGCTGCAGCTAAAGCAACATTACTTTCTGCGAAACTCGATTTAAAGAAAACGAAAATAGTATCTCCTATCGATGGTGTCGTTGGTTTAACCGATGTGAGTGTCGGCGAAATTAAAGGCCCATTATCTGGCCCATTAGTTGAAATTACAGCCAATCAATTTGTACAAGTTTATAGCCAAATAGGTGAAAAAGAACATTTTGAAAATATGCTTCAATTACAGGAGCGTTCTGCAAGCGAAATAACTACCCTACAAATAGAGTTACCTAATGGGCAAATATATGATCATGAAGGACAACTTGACTATATTGGTAATGAAGTATCGCCAACAAGTGCTACGGTTACTTATCGACTAGTTTTCCCTAATCCGGATGGATTATTACTTACTGGTCAAAATGTAACTGTTGTTGCAACCAATAAACGTAAAAGTAAATTTTTCGCAATCCCACAAAAAGCAGTTCAAGAAGATCAGTCTGGTCGTTACGTGTTAGTGGTTGACGAACAAAATATTGTTAACAAGCGTTATCTTGTTTTAGGTGACCGTTTTGAAAGCAATTGGATTGTAAAAGAAGGCTTAAGTGAAGGTGAGTTTGTTATCACTTCTGGCATATTAAGAGCTAAACCTGGTAAACCAGTTACTCCAATTAAACAGTAGGGAATGTATTCATGGCTGACTTTTTTATAAATCGCCCGAAATTTGCGATTGTACTATCTATTGTTTTAACGCTTGCGGGCATTTTAACTTTGCTTAAAATGCCGGTATCCTTATACCCGAGCGTAGCGCCACCAACGATTCAAATTAAAGCATTCTTTCCTGGTGCTGACCATAATACTATTCGTGATACTGTTGCCACGGTTATAGAGCAAGAAGTAAATGGTGTTGAACGCATGATTTACCTTGATTCTAAATCAAGTAATGACGGTAGTTATATTGCTAGTGTTACTTTTGAAATTGGTACTGACGCCGATTTTGCACAAACTCTTGTACAAAACCGAGTGAGTAAGGCAAGCAGTAAATTACCCGGTATTGTTAACCAGTTAGGTGTGACAGTTGCAAAAGTTTCGCCATCTATGTTACTTACTGTGAATTTGTACTCTCCTAATGGCACCTATGACGGTCTTTATATTTCAAACTATATGGCATTGAATATGAAAGATTCATTGTTACGTGTAGCTGGGATTGGTGAGTTAAAAATCTTAGGTGAAAAGAACTACTCGTTACGTGTTTGGTTAGATAACGAAAAAATGGCAGCGATGAATGTATCAGATGCTGAGATTTCTTCGGCAATTGCATCTCAAAATGCGACAGTATCAGCCGGTAAAATTGGTGAAAGCCCTGCACCTTCTGGGCAAGTTTTCCAGTACACCATTCAAACTAAAGGGCGCTTAAAAGAGCCTAAAGAATTTGAAAACATCATCATCCGTGGTGAACCTGATGGTAGCCTTATTCGAATTTCTGATGTTGCGCGTGTTGAATTAGACGCTGAAAAATACAACTCTAAGGGCTATTATAATGAGTATGAAAGTCCTTTAATGATTTCTTATTTAGCGCCAGGAGCTAACTCTCTAAAAGTAGCCGATGCGTTGAAAGCCAAATTGAAAGTTTTAGAAGAGTCATTTCCTGACGATCTAGAATATGCTATCGCTTATGATTCGACGTTATTTATTAAAACCTCGATGGCAGAAGTAAATCAAACTTTATATGAAGCCTTAGTGTTAGTAATGATCATTACTTACTTATTTTTACAAAACTGGCGTGCAACCCTTATCCCTTGTATTGCAATTCCTGTGTCATTAGTCGGTACTTTCCTAGTAATGAATGCATTTGGTATGGATATTAATACCATCACCATGTTTGGTTTGATATTAGCTATCGGTGTGGTAGTTGATGCCGCAATCGTGGTAATTGAAAACGTTGAACGTTTGATGCATGAAGAGCACTTACCTGCCAAAGAAGCAACATCGCTGGCGATGAAAGAAGTTACTGCACCATTGATTGCATCTGCATTAGTATTAATGGCGGTGTTCGTTCCTGTATCACTAGCTCCTGGTATGGTTGGTATTTTGTATCAACAATTTGGTGTTGCTATCGTAGCTTCAACAATTATTTCAACTGTTGTTGCTCTAACATTAACGCCTGCACTTTGTGCCACTATGATGAAAATCAAACCACTAGCAACTAAAGGTCCGTTAGGTTGGTTTAATAAGTTTATCGATAAATTAACCATTGGTTATGGCGGCACAGTTAAATTCTTAGGTCGTCGTTTCTTACTGACTTTAACCGTATTTGTAGCTTTAATTGCTTACACAGGTTACTTAGGTGTTAATCTTCCTAGTGGTTTCTTACCAGACGAAGATAAAGGTTCATTTATTATGGATGTATCTTTACCTGAAGCATCAACACTGCAAAGAACCGAAACTGAAGTTGTGCGAATTACTGAAGAACTACTTTCGATTCCAGGTGTTAAAGATGTAATTTCTGCCAATGGTTTCAGCTTACTTAAAGGTACTCTGGCAACGAACTCTGCCATGTTAATTGTTACATTAGAAGATTGGAGTGTACGTAAAACACCTGATTTATCGCAAGTAGCAATTATGGGTAAAGCGCGAGGACTGTTAGCAAATAGTATGGAAGCTAAAGGGTTAGTGTTATCTACTCCTGCAATTCCAGGATTAGGTTCTACATCTGGTATTACGGTAATGCTAGAAGATACTTTAGGTCGCTCTACCGAATCTCTTGGCCCTGTTTATGAGTTATTTGCAACTGAGTTAATGAAGCGTCCTGAAATTGCCGTAGCATTTTCAACTTACACGTCAAAAGTTCCGCAGTTATTTTTAGATATAGATTACGAAAGAGCAACTATTTTAGGTGTGCGTCCAATCGATCTTAATAATACGTTATCAACTATGTTTGGTAAGAAGTATGTCAATGACTTTACTAAATTTGGTAAAAACTACCAAGTTAACATAATGTCAGATGCTGAATATCGTAATGATGAAAGAGACTTAAGCAGTTTATATGTTCGCGCTAAAACTGGTGAAATGGTTCGTTTTTCAGAGTTTGCAGAGTTTAAAAAGATCACTGGAGCGGATGTTTCTGCTCGATATAACTTATTTAACGCGACTCAGTTACTTGTCGTACCTATGCCTGGCGTAAGCTCTGGTGCCGCGATTGCTGCAATTTCAGATGTCGGTGATAACTTACTACCTGCAGGCTATGCCTACGAGTGGACAGGTCAAACATACCAAGAAGTTAAAACATCTGGTGGTATGACGGCATTATTTGGCTTAGCAATGTTATTTACTTACTTGTTCTTAGTTGCACAATATGAAAGCTGGGTAACACCATTCGCTATTATGTTATGTGTACCGACAGCATTGTTAGGTTCAATGGTCTTTGTAACGATTATGGGTGGTACATTAAACCTTTACGTACAAATCGGCTTAGTCTTGATGATAGGTATGGCCTGTCGTAACGCTATCCTAATTGTTGAATTTGCTAAAGTTCTTCGTGAAGAGCGTAGTATGACAATTCTTGACGCTGGTATTGAAGCCGCTAAGTTACGTATGCGTGCGGTATTAATGACTGCACTATCGTTTATCTTAGGTGTAACACCTTTAGTGTTAGCGTCTGGTGCTGGTTCAGCTTCACGTAATACTATGGGACACTCTGTATGGGGTGGCATGGTAACCGCGACGGTTATTGGTTGTATCTTTGTTCCTGTCTTCTTCATGATGTTCCAAAAACTTCGTGAACGTTTCGGCTCTAAAACAGAGCATGCGGCACAAGCTGATGCAGACAGAGAAGCGAAAGCTTAATTGATATTAGGTAACTAATTATTAAGCATCAAAAAAGCGAGCTAAGTAGCTCGCTTTTTTATTGCCAGAAATATAATTTATAAGCTTGAGCTAGGAGCTAGGAGCTAGAAGTTAGAAGCTAGAAGCTTGAGCTAGGAGCCAAAGGTTTAAGGTGGCAAGGATTTAAGTAGCTAAGGGATTAAGGGTAATAAGTGCTTGAAAGAAGGGAGTTGAGTGGCCTTTATTAAGGCCACTCAGTTTATGTGTTGCTATTACTTTTCTAGTAAAGGTTTTAAGAAACGTGCAGTATGAGACTCTTTATTTTGCGCAACGTCATCTGGAGTTCCGCTCACTAATATCTCACCACCACCAGCACCACCTTCAGGGCCTAAATCAATGATCCAATCCGCGGTCTTAATCACATCTAAATTGTGTTCGATAATAACGATAGTATTACCATGATCACGTAAGCGGTGTAGCACATGCATTAACTGCTTAATATCATGAAAATGCAGACCCGTAGTTGGCTCATCTAATATATAAAGCGTTTGGCCGGTATCTCGTTTAGATAGCTCTTTAGCTAGCTTAACTCGTTGGGCTTCACCACCTGACAGTGTTGTCGCAGACTGACCTAGTTTGATATAGGATAAACCAACATCAATTAAAGTTTGTAGTTTACGTTTCACCGCTGGAATCGCATGGAAGAAGTCAAAAGCATCTTCAATGGTCATATCGAGCAACTCATGAATGTTTTTACCTTTATAGCGTATTTCTAGAGTTTCACGGTTATAGCGTTTACTCTTACAAATATCACATGGTACATAAACGTCAGGTAAGAAATGCATTTCAACTTTGATTAAACCATCACCCTGACAGGCTTCACAACGACCACCTTTAACATTAAAGCTAAAGCGACCTGGTTTGTAACCGCGTGAGCGTGACTCTTGTGTCGCGGCGAATATTTCACGAATTGCTGTAAATATCCCAGTATAAGTAGCAGGATTTGAACGTGGGGTTCTACCTATAGGGCTTTGGTCAATATCGATTACTTTATCTAGCTTCTCAAGGCCGGTGATGCTTTTATAAGGAGAAGGTACATCTACCGTTGCCCGGTTAAGTTCAATATGAGCAATCTTGAATAATGTATCATTAATCAAAGTTGATTTACCTGAACCGGATACACCGGTTACACAGGTCATTAACCCAAGCGGTAGAGTTAAATCAACATTTTTTAGGTTGTTCCCTGTAGCACCTGTTAATACTAATACTTCATCTTTATCAATAGGTGTACGTTTTGTCGGGATGTCAATTTTCTCAACACCAGATAAGTATTTACCTGTTAGTGAGTTTGGATTAGCGAGGATATCATCGATTGTACCCTCTGCGATCACTTGGCCGCCATGGACACCAGCACCTGGACCTATATCTATTACATGATCGGCAAGTTTAATGGCATCTTCGTCATGTTCAACAACAATAACGGTATTACCTAAATCACGTAAATGAATTAGTGTTTTTAATAAGCGTTCGTTATCACGCTGATGCAGACCAATAGAAGGTTCATCAAGTACATACATAACACCAACTAAACCAGCACCAATTTGTGAGGCTAAACGAATACGCTGCGCCTCACCACCAGATAGGGTGTCGGCACTGCGAGAAATTGATAAATAGTTCAAACCAACATTAACTAAGAAGCCTAATCTATCGTTTATTTCTTTTAATATCTTATCGGCGATTTTACCGCGCTGACCACCTAGGTTTAGGTTAGCAAAAAAATCAGCCGATTCAGCAATAGAGTAATCGGCAATTTCATTAAGTGGCTTATCTGCAACAAATACATTACGAGCCTCTAAACGTAAGCGACTACCAGAACAGCTTGGACAGGCTTGAGAATTTAAATACTTAGCCAGTTCATCGCGAACTGCATTCGATTCAGTTTCACGATAACGTCGGTCCATATTTACTAGTATGCCCTCGAAAGGGTGCTTACGAACGACAATGTCACCACGGTCATTCATATATTTAAATTGAATTTCTTGTTCGCCACTACCGTTTAGTATGATGTTTTGAATATCATCTTCGAGTTCATTAAACGCTTTGTTTAAATCAAATTGGTAGTGATCAGCTAATGAGGTAAGCATTTGGAAGTAATAAAAATTACGTTTGTCCCAGCCCCTTATAGCACCACCAGATAAACTGAGTTCTGCATTAGCAATAACACGGCTAGGATCAAAAAACTGCTTTATACCTAATCCATCACAGCTTTGACAAGCACCTGCTGGATTATTGAAAGAGAATAAACGTGGCTCAGGCTTTTGCATACTATAACCACACTGCGGACAGGCAAAGTTTGCAGAAAACAATAATTCATCGCGCTCGGGTTCATCCATAAAAGCAATCGCGGCAATACCATCGGTAAGGCCAAGAGTTGTTTCAAATGATTCAGTTAAACGAGTTTGAATGTCTTCTCTGACTTTAAGACGGTCGACAACAACTTCGATAGTGTGCTTTTTGTGTAAGTCTAGCTTTGGTGGATCGGATAAATCACAAACTTCACCATCTATTCGAGCTCGTATATAACCTTGATTTGCTAAGCTGTCGAGTAACTTAACATGTTCACCTTTGCGGTTTTGAACCACCGGTGCAAGTAACATTACCTTAGTGCCTTCTTCAAGCTCTAAAACATTATCTACCATTTGACTGATAGTTTTAGCCGTTAACGGTTCTTTATGAGTAGGGCATCGTGGCTCACCAGCGCGGGCATACAATAAACGTAAATAGTCATAAATTTCAGTTATGGTGCCCACAGTAGATCGTGGATTATGAGAAGTAGATTTTTGCTCGATAGAAATTGCCGGCGATAAACCTTCTATATGATCAACGTCCGGCTTTTCCATTAACGATAGAAATTGGCGAGCATAAGCAGATAACGATTCTACGTATCGACGTTGTCCTTCTGCATATAGGGTATCAAACGCTAAAGATGATTTACCTGAACCTGAAAGACCAGTAATTACTACGAGCTGATCTCTTGGAATATCTATATCTATATTCTTTAGATTGTGGGTACGGGCACCACGAACTTCAATTTGTTTCATATTTTTCCTATTGCTGCCTAGGGCCCTATAACTTGGATACTATAGAAGAGGCCAGCCTGAAATTTTAACAGTCGATTATTATGACATAGAACAGCACAAAAATCAGACTATAAAGTGATTTTGTTCATTCTTTCAAGGTAATAGATGAAACGCTGACGAACAAATAAGTTGTTTACTATTTAGGCTTGTCTTTATTTTGAAGTTGTGTATAATATGCCGACCTTGACCGTTATGGTTTAGGTTTAATTAGTTCTCACCTGCTTTAAAGTGGCGTTAAGAGACTAAACACAGCAACTCCGATTTGGAGTTGAATGTATATAGCAGTACGCTCCCCTACACCAAAACGTAGGTGATGAGTCGTACTTTGTTCGTTCTTTTTATATTGGGGATTTGATTACATGTCAAGTCAAAGAATTCGCATTCGTTTGAAAGCGTTCGATCATCGTCTGATTGATCAATCAACAGCTGAAATCGTAGATACAGCTAAACGTACTGGCGCACAGGTTCGTGGTCCTATTCCACTTCCTACTCGCAAAGAACGTTTTACTATCTTGGTTTCTCCACACGTAAACAAAGATGCTCGTGATCAATACGAAATTCGTACTCACAAGCGCATGATCGACATCGTTGAACCAACTGAGAAAACTGTAGACGCATTAATGCGTTTAGATTTAGCAGCTGGCGTTGACGTTCAGATTAGCTTGGGTTAATAAGGGGATTTAACTATGACTATTGGTTTAGTCGGACGTAAAGTTGGTATGTCTCGTGTCTTCACTGAAGATGGCGTTTCAATTCCAGTTACAGTCCTAGAAGTTGAAGCTAACCGCGTTACTCAAGTTAAAACGCTTGAAAACGATGGTTATCGTGGTTTACAAGTAACAACTGGCTCTCGTAAAGCTAGTCGTGTTACTAAGCCTTTAGCAGGTCATTTTGCTAAAGCAGGTGTTACAGCTGGCCGTGGCTGCTGGGAATTCCGCTTACAAGATGGCGAAGGTGAAGGTATTGAAGCTGGCAGTGACATCACTGTTGAGTTATTCAATGAGACTAAGTTAGTAGACGTTACCGGTACTTCAAAAGGTAAAGGTTTCCAAGGTGGTATCAAGCGCTGGAATTTCAGCATGCAAGATGCAACTCATGGTAACTCGTTATCTCACCGTTCAAACGGTTCAATCGGTATGTGTCAAACACCTGGTCGTGTTTTTAAAGGCAAAAAAATGTCTGGTCACATGGGTGCTGAGAAAGTTACTACTCAAAACCTTGAATTGGTTCGCGTTGATGCAGAACGTAACTTGCTCCTTATTAAAGGTGCGGTTCCGGGTGCTATCAATGGTAACGTAATCATCAAACCAGCTGTTAAAGCTTAAGTCATCGGAGATTATGATGGAATTAGCATTAAAAGACGCAACTGGCGCTCTTGAAGTGTCTGAAGCTACTTTTGGACGTGAGTTTAACGAAGCCCTTGTACACCAAGTAGTAGTTGCATATGCAGCTGGTGCTCGTCAAGGAACAGTTAAGCAAAAGACTCGTTCAGAAGTAAGTGGCGGTGGCGCGAAGCCATGGCGTCAAAAAGGTACTGGCCGTGCACGTGCTGGTACAAGTCGTGGTCCAATCTGGCGTTCAGGTGGCGTAACATTCGCTGCAAGACCTCAGGATCACAGCCAAAAAGTTAACCGTAAAATGTATCGCGGTGCGATCCAAAGTATTCTTTCAGAATTAGTACGTCAAGAACGTCTAGTTGTTGTTGAAAACTTTACGGTAGAAACTCCAAAAACTAAAGAGTTAGTATCTAAGTTAAAAGGTCTTGAATTAAAAGACGTATTAATCGTTACTTCAGAAGTTGATGAGAACTTGTTCTTATCAGCACGCAACTTATACAAAGTTGACGTTCGTGATGTAGCTGGTATTGATCCTGTTAGCTTAGTTGGTTTCGAGAAAGTATTAGTAACTGCTGATGCAGTTAAGCAAATCGAGGAGATGTTAGCATGATAAACGAAGAACGTTTGTTAAAGGTGATTTTAGCACCTAACATTTCTGAGAAAGCAACAATGTCTGCTGAAGCAAACAATACTGTTGTTTTCAAAGTTGCAACTGATGCAAGCAAGCTTGAAATTAAAGCTGCTGTAGAAAAGCTTTTCGAAGTTGAAGTTACTGGTGTTCGCACTTTGAATGTTAAGGGTAAAGTAAAACGTACTGGCGCTCGTTTTGGTCGTAGAAATGACTGGAAGAAAGCTTACGTAACCCTTACTGAAGGTAGCGACATCGATTTCGTCGGCGCAGAGCAATAGGAGAAGTTAAAAATGGCTATTGTAAAATGTAAACCTACTTCTCCGGGTCGTCGCCACGTTGTTAAAGTGGTAAACTCGGAATTGCACAAAGGTAAGCCTTACGCTCCACTTTTAGAGAAAAACTCTAAGTCTGGTGGTCGTAACAATACTGGTCGTATTACAGTTCGTCACGTTGGTGGTGGACACAAGCAACATTATCGTATTGTTGACTTTAAACGTAATAAAGACGGTATCCCTGCAAAAGTAGAGCGTTTGGAATATGATCCAAACCGTAGTGCTAACATTGCGTTAGTATTATATGCAGATGGTGAACGCAAATACATCTTAGCACCTAAAGGTGTTAGCGCTGGAGATACTCTTCAGTCTGGTGTTGATGCACCTATCAAAGCTGGTAACACATTACCATTACGTAATGTACCACTTGGTAGCGTTATCCATGCAATCGAACTTAAACCTGGTAAAGGTGCACAAATCGCACGTGCCGCTGGTACTTATGCACAATTAGTTGCAAAAGACGGCGCTTACGTGACTCTACGTCTTCGCTCTGGCGAAATGCGTAAAGTTGAAGCTGATTGTCGTGCAACTTTAGGTGAAATCGGCAACGCTGAACACATGCTTCGCTCTTTGGGTAAAGCAGGTGCTACACGCTGGCGTGGTGTTAGACCAACTGTTCGTGGTGTTGCCATGAACCCAGTTGATCACCCACACGGTGGTGGTGAAGGTAAAACTTCAGGCGGTCGTCACCCGGTATCACCTTGGGGTGTACCAACTAAGGGTTATAAGACTCGTTCAAACAAACGTACAGACAAATTTATTGTCCGTCGTCGTACTAAGTAACTATAAAGAGGAATTACCATGCCACGTTCTCTCAAGAAAGGTCCTTTTATTGACCTGCACTTGTTGACGAAGGTAGAGAAAGCTTTGGAAAGCGGGAACAAAAAACCAATTAAGACTTGGTCCCGTCGTTCAATGATCATACCTAACATGATCGGATTGACCATCGCTGTCCATAATGGCCGTCAACACGTTCCAGTATTTGTTACCGATGAAATGATCGGTCACAAACTGGGTGAATTTGCACCAACTCGCACTTATCGTGGCCATGTCGCTGATAAGAAAGCGAAGAAAAGATAAGGGAAAATAAGATGGAAGCAATAGCTATACATAAATTTGCCCGTGGTTCGGCTCAAAAAGCTCGTTTGGTTGTAGACCAAATTCGCGGAATGCAAGTTGAGAAAGCACTTGAAGTATTAACTTTCAGCAATAAATCTGCTGCAGAGTTAGTTAAGAAAGTACTTAACTCAGCTATCGCAAATGCTGAACACAATGAAGGTGCAGACATTGATGAATTATTCGTTAAAACTATTATGGTTGACGATGGTCCAACAATGAAACGTATTAAACCTCGTGCGAAAGGTCGCGCGGATCGTATCCTTAAGCGCACAAGTCACATTACTGTGATTGTAGCTGATCACTAGGAGATATTAGTATGGGTCAGAAAGTACATCCTACCGGTATTCGCCTAGGTATCACTAAGCCTTTCGCGTCTACTTGGTATGCAAGCAGCAAAGATTACGCAAGCAACATCAAAGGTGATCACGAAGTTCGTGCTTACTTAACTGAAGAGTTGAAGCGTGCTTCTTTATCGAAAGTAGTAATTGAGCGTCCAGCAAAGTCTATTCGTGTAACTATCCACACAGCCCGTCCAGGTGTTGTGATTGGTAAGAAAGGCGAAGATGTAGAGAAACTACGTAAAAAGATTTCTCAAATTGCCGGTGTTCCAGCTCAAATTAACATTGCAGAAGTTCGTAAGCCAGAAATGGACTCACAACTTGTAGCTGACGGCATTGCTAGTCAGTTAGAGCGTCGTGTTATGTTCCGTAGAGCTATGAAACGTGCAGTACAAAGCGCAATGCGTCTAGGTGCTAAAGGTATCAAGGTTCAAGTTAGCGGTCGTTTAGGCGGTGCAGATATTGCTCGTGCTGAATGGTATCGTGAAGGTCGTGTTCCATTACACACTTTACGTGCTGACATCGATTATTCAATTGCCCGCGCAGATACTACCTATGGTGTTATCGGTGTTAAAGTCTGGATCTTTAAAGGTGAAGTGATTGGTAACATGCCTCTACAGGCAGAAGTACCAGCACCTAAGCCTAAAAGAAAAGGCAAAGGCAAAGGCAGTAAGTAAGGAACTAACAAATGTTACAACCAAAACGTACTAAATTCCGTAAGCAATTTAAACTGCGTAACCGTGGCCTAGCGCACACAGGTAGCTCAGTTAGCTTCGGTACTTACGGCTTAAAATCCGTAGCTCGTGGACGTATGACTGCTCGTCAAATCGAAGCAGCTCGTCGTGCAATGACACGTCACGTAAAACGTCAAGGTAAAATTTGGATTCGAGTTTTCCCTGACAAGCCAATTACCAAAAAACCTCTTGAGGTTCGTATGGGTAAAGGTAAAGGTAGTGTTGAATATTGGGTTTGCCAAATTCAGCCAGGACGTGTTCTTTATGAAATGGAAGGTGTTCCGGAAGCGTTAGCACGCGAAGCTTTTGAGCTTGCAGCGGCTAAAATTCCTTTCAAAACTACTTTCGTAACTAGGACGGTAATGTAATGAATGCTACTGAACTTAAAGAAAAAAGCATTGAAGAGCTTAATGCTGAATTACTAAGCTTATTGCGCGAACAGTTTAACTATCGCATGCAAGCAAGCACAGGTCAGTTAGCTCAAACTCATTTGCTTCGTAACGTACGTCGCGATATCGCACGTGTTAAGACAATCCTAACTCAGAAGGCAGGATCATAATGAGCGAGTCAATTCGTACTGTTCAAGGCACCGTAATTAGCAACAAGATGGAAAAATCTATCGTTGTTATGATCGAGCGTCGTGTTAAGCACCCTATATACGGTAAATTCATGATCCGTTCAACTAAGTTGAAAGCGCATGATGAAGCTAACGTATGTAACGAAGGTGATTTAGTAACAATTCGTGAATGTGCACCAATCTCTAAGTCTAAAAACTGGACTTTAGTTGATGTAATCACTAAAGCTTAATTTTTTAAGCTGATTGTTCTTAAAAAACCCTACCGGTAACGGTAGGGTTTTTTTATGTCTGAAATTTAGCAAAAAATTTAGATACTAAACCTGACACGAAAAGAAACGCCGTCATCCCATCATGCTTTTAGATGGGATCTCCTCACACATACAGTGAACTTTAGAACTTTACGGATAGAGTATGAAACTGGAGGATATCGCGTACAAAAGTCCTACCGGTAACGGTAAGGTTTTTTTGTGTCTGAAATTTAGCAAAAATTTAGATACTAAACCTGACACGAAAAGAAGCGCCGTCATCCCATCATGCTTTTAGATGGGATCTCCTCACGCATACAGTGAACTTTAGAGCTTTACGGATAGAATATGAAACTGGAGGATATCGCGTACAAAAGCCCTACCGGTAACGGTAAGGTTTTTTATGTTTGGAATATAGATATTCGAGATACATATTCTTGAATGTGACAACACCAGAAGTCTCTAAGTCTAACTCTCAGTTTAAAAGAATTGGACTTTAGTTGATGCAATCACTAAAGCGCTCTTATAATTTTTATTAAAATAATTTGGGATAACTATTTTGCTTTCCAGTTGTTGCAAAAGTCGATGAAGCATTTTAATAGCGGACTTTGATACTTATCTTTGTGGATTAGAAGCCAGAACTGGCGTTGCATTTCAATATTGCTACTAATTTTCATCTTTATAACTCTGCCATCAGCTACTGCCACATTCGCAGCTAACTCTGACAAACAGGATATGCCTAACCCGGCAGATACTGCATTAATTATGGCTTCGGTACTATTAAGCTCAAAAACTTGTTGCCAATGCTGTAATTGACTCGCCACATTTTGTATAAAAAACTCACGAGTTCCAGATCCTGGTTCGCGCAATATCCACTGTTGCTGTTCAATATCAACAAATTGCAAATTAGGGGAATGCGCTAAAGGGGAGTTAGCTGAGCAAACAAAACACATACTATCTCCGGAAAATTCATAACTGAGTAGTTGCGGATGTTGGGCTTTTCCTTCAATTAACGCGATGTCTAAATCGAAATCTACTAGTTTTTGGCAAATTAACATTGAGTTAGAGATAAACAGGCTTTGTGAATTATGGTCATGCTTTGTACGAAAAAGACTTAGCAACTTTGGAACAACTTGGTTTCCTAAAGTATCACTAGCGCCAATACGCAAAGTACCAACCAAACTCTTTTCATTATTGAAAATGCCGTCTATTTGAGTAGCACGCTCTAATAATTCATCTGCTAGAGGTAATAACTCCTTACCTTGATGATTCAAACGTAAACGATTATTAACTCGATCAAATAGGGTGTGGCCAATATGCTTTTCAAGCTCAGATAGAGAAAGACTAACTGCCGCCTTAGAAAGGAATAATTTCTCAGAAGCCTCCGTTAATGTTCTGTATTGGGCCACAGCGGAAAATACATGTAATTGCTTTAAAGAGATATTCAATATTATTACTCATATTAGGATGACTACTCTAGTGTTAGATTTTACTTAACGTTTGTAAAGTATTATTTGATATAACTAAACTGGGTGTGGAGGTATTATCTTCATAATATTTAACATGAGATAAATTGATGATTACTGCAATGAAACAAAAACTTATTAGTGTTCCGACGCCAATGGCTGGCTTAGCATTAGCTATTGCTAGTTTAGGTTGGTGCTGGGAAAGTATGTTTAACCTATCAGGGTATGGACAGTGGATTAGTGCAGCAATTGCTAGTGGGTTATTAATTATGCTGATATTAAAGAATGGATTACATTGGAACTTATTAAAGCAAGATTTAGCTCATCCCGTAATCGGGAGTGTTATACCAACATTTGCAATGGCAATGATGATTATTTCGAATTCTATTCATCAGTTTAATCCTATAATGGGAGACCTATTATGGCTATTAGGTGTTGTACTACATATTATCTTTATGGGCAGCTTTTTCTATCACCGTAGTAAGCAGTTTAAACTGCATCACATGCTACCTAGTTGGTTTGTTCCTCCTGTAGGCATTATTGTTGCTGATGTATCCTTTGCAGGTAACCCTATATTATTACCAATTGCACAAGCAGCGTTAATTTTTGGTTTAATATCGTATGCCGTGTTATTACCAACAATGATATATAGAGTATTATTTAGTGAGAATATTCCTCATTTGGCGCAACCTACCATTGCTATATTGGCAGCACCGGCTAGTTTATCACTAGCTCGGTATTTAACTGTGAGCCAAACTAACTCACCGGTGATTATTGGTATCTTATTTGGCATTGCAGTTTTGATGACATTTATAACCTATTTAGCCCTTTTTAAGCTACTAACGTTACCATTTAGCCCTGGATTTGCCGCTTTTACATTTCCTACAGTGATCAGTGCTACTGCATTATTTAAAATGGCAACTTGGATGCAATCGGTAAATGTAGCCGATGAGTATGTAATGCAGATCCAAGGGTTAGCAAAATTTGAGCTTGTAATCGCCACTGTTATTGTCAGTTATGTTGCAATTCGTTATATGAATTTTTTCTTTCCTAAGAAAAGAATGCTGACTGAATAAAGTTTTATTGCTCAACTAATGTTTCATTACTTAACTAATTTTTCATTACTTAATTATGCTACGCATCTCATAGCTAATAAATATAAAATATTTTTGTACCTCATCAAAAGACTTGTCTTTAGAAGTGCGTTGTACTTGTAAGCTCTAAAAAACGAAGTGCTAGAGGTAAGTATTGTTGAGCAAGTATGTTTTTTTTCTTTAAAGAGAACCCATTGTAAACCTTGTGTTAAAGGCATCTGGCTAAAATAGACCCCAAATAAAATCGATAAAACAGTGAACAAAAAAGTAACAAATTGTAATCTATTTATGAAAATAAAATGCAAGTAAAACAGCACTCTATATATTAACCTTGTTAACTTATTATTAACTATAGCCAGTTTGTTAAACTTTTTGCTTAAATAAAGTACCACTTTTAGTTTTGTAGTGTTATAATCTCGCGCCCACTGACTCTAGGTTAGTGGATAAAGGCAGTGACGGGTCAAATTTTTGGCCTTAAATTTAAAACAGCGGAGCACATATTTTATGATCCAAATGCAATCACAGCTAGACGTTGCTGACAACAGCGGCGCTCGACGCGTGCAGTGTATAAAGGTTCTAGGTGGCTCGCACCGTCGCTATGCAGGTATTGGCGACATCATCAAGGTTTCTGTTAAAGAAGCTATTCCTCGCGGTAAAGTGAAGAAAGGTGATGTTCTTAATGCGGTAGTGGTGCGCACTAGAAAAGGCGTTCGTCGTTCAGATGGTTCAGCCATTCGATTTGATGGAAACGCGGCAGTAATGTTAAATGCTAACTTACAGCCAATTGGTACTCGTATTTTCGGGCCTGTGACACGTGAATTAAGAACTGAAAAGTTCATGAAGATCGTATCATTAGCACCTGAAGTACTATAAGGAGTCACGAAAATGGCCTCTAAAATTCGTCAAAATGACGAAGTAGTAATCCTAGCTGGTAAAGACAAGGGCAAAAGTGGCAAGATCACTAAAGTTCTTACAGCTGAAGGTAAAGTATTCGTTGAAGGCATCAACTTAATCAAGAAACATCAGAAACCTGTACCTCAGTTACAGCAACCTGGTGGCATCGTTGAGAAAGAAGCTGCAATTAACGTATCAAACGTTGCGATCAAAAACCCTGCTACTGGCAAGGCTGATCGTGTAGGTTTTAGAATTGAAGACGGCAAAAAAGTTCGTTTCTTCAAGTCTAATAACGAATTAGTTTAATTTTTGGAGTAAAAACGATGGCGAAACTGCATGATTTTTACAAAGATACCGTTGTAGCCGGACTTACCAAAGAGTTCGCATACAAAAGTGTCATGCAAGTCCCTCGGATTGAAAAGATCACACTTAACATGGGTGTTGGTGAAGCTATTGCTGATAAAAAAGTACTAGACCACGCCGTTAATGATCTGACTTTAATCTCTGGTCAAAAGCCGCTAATCACGAAAGCTCGCAACTCTGTTGCTGGTTTTAAAATTCGTGAAGGCTATCCAATTGGTGCAAAAGTAACACTACGCGGCGATCGCATGTGGGACTTCCTTGAGCGCTTAATAGCAATCTCGGTTCCTCGTATCCGTGATTTCCGTGGCTTGAACCCTAAATCGTTCGATGGCCGTGGTAATTACAGCATGGGCGTGCGTGAGCAAATTATTTTCCCTGAAATCGATTACGATAAAATCGATAAGATTCGCGGTATGGATATTACTATCACTACTAGCGCGAAATCAGATGCGGAAGGTCATGCTTTGCTGACTGCCTTTAACTTCCCGTTTAAGAAATAGGTGTAGAGTTATGGCTAAAACATCAATGAAAGCACGTGAAGCAAAACGTGCAAAATTAGTAGCTCAATATGCTGAAAAGCGTGCAGCTCTAAAAGAGATCATCTCTAGTGCAAATTCTTCTGAAGAAGAGCGTTGGGATGCAGTACTTAAACTACAAGCTTTACCTCGTGATTCGAGCAGCAGTCGTCAACGTAACCGTTGTGCGATCACTGGTCGTCCACATGGTTACTTACGTAAATTCGGTTTAAGCCGTATTAAACTACGTGAAGCAACTATGCGTGGTGAAGTACCTGGTCTTAAAAAAGCAAGTTGGTAAGGGAGTAATTAATTATGATGACTGATCCTATCGCGGATATGTTTACACGCATTCGTAACGGTCAATCTGCAGCAAAAGTTGCAGTATCTATGCCATCTTCCAAGCTAAAAGTTGCAATTGCTAACTTGCTTAAAGAAGAAGGTTATATAAACGGTTTTGAAATTACTGAAGGTGTTAAACCAACACTAGCAGTAACTTTAAAATATTTCGATGGTAAAGAAGTAATCGAAACAATCAAGCGTGTTTCACGCCCTGGTTTACGCGTATACAAAGGAAGTAATGATCTTCCACAAGTATTAGCTGGCTTAGGTATTGCTATTGTTTCAACTTCTAAAGGCCTAATGTCTGATCGTGCCGCTCGCAATGCGGGTCTTGGCGGTGAGATTCTTGGTATCGTAGCGTAAGGAGCAAGAATATGTCTCGTGTTGCAAAAGCACCTGTGTCAATCCCTGCTGGCGTTACAGTTACGTTATCTGGTCAAGACATCACAGTAAAAGGTCCAAAAGGCGAATTAGCTCGTACGATTCACAGTGACGTTGTTGTTTCTCAAGAAGAAAGCAGCATTATTACTACAATCGCTAACGACGTTAAAGGCGCTTGGGCACAAGCTGGTACTACTCGTTCATTAATCAATAACATGATTGCTGGCGTAAGTACTGGTTTTGAAAAACGCTTAATTTTAAACGGTGTTGGTTACCGTGCTAAAGCTGCTGGTCAAACTCTAAATTTATCTTTAGGTTTTTCTCATCCAGTAGAGCACGCTGTTCCAGCTAGCGTTAAAGTTGAAACTCCTAGTCAAACTGAAATCGTACTTACCGGTGCTGATAAGCAGGAGATTGGTCAAGTAGCTGCGAACATTCGCGCATACCGTAAACCTGAGCCTTACAAAGGTAAAGGGATTCGTTATAGCGATGAAGTTGTTCGTCGTAAAGAAGCTAAGAAGAAGTAGGATAATACTATGGATAAGAAAACATCTCGTCTTCGCCGTGCAAAACGTACACGTGCAAAGATCAGCGAGCTGGGTGCGAATCGTTTAGTCGTTTTCCGTACTCCTCGTCACATTTACGCGCAACTAATCGCTCCATCTGGTTCTGAAGTAATTGCATCTGCATCTACTTTAGATAAAGAAGTTCGCGAATCAGTTAAAGCTACTGGTAACAAAGAAGCAGCAGCAGCAGTTGGTAAAGCAATTGCAGAACGCGCTTCAGCCAAAGGCATTACTAACGTTGCTTTCGATCGTTCAGGTTTCTTATACCACGGTCGTGTACAAGTGTTAGCAGAAGCAGCTCGTGAAGCTGGCCTTAAATTCTAGGAGTTAGACAATGGCTAATGTAGAAAACACACAACAAAGTGAATTTGCTGAAAAGTTAATCGCAGTTAACCGCGTTTCAAAAGTGGTTAAAGGTGGTCGTATCTTCAGTTTCACTGCACTAACAGTAGTTGGTGACGGCAACGGTCGTGTTGGTTTTGGTTACGGTAAGGCACGTGAAGTTCCTGCTGCAATTCAAAAAGCAATGGAAAAGGCTCGTCGTAATATCGTAAATATCGATCTTAAGGGCACTACCTTACAGCACGCTGTAAATGGTAAGCACTCAGGTTCTAAAGTTTACATGCAACCAGCATCAGACGGTACAGGTATCATCGCCGGTGGCGCGATGCGTGCAGTATTAGAAGTTGCAGGCGTACAGAACGTATTATCTAAAGTATACGGTTCTACTAACCCAATTAACGTGGTACGCGCTACAATCGGTGCTCTAGCGAACATGAAGTCGCCAGAAACTGTTGCAGCTAAACGTGGCCTTAACGTTTCAGACATTTTGGGGTAATAGACAATGGCTAATACAATCAAAGTAACGCAAGTTAAAAGTTCAATTGGACGCAAGCCGTCTCATAGAGCAACAATTAAAGGATTAGGTTTACGTCGTATCCGTCATACTGTAGAGTTAGAAGATACTCCATCAGTACGTGGTATGATCAACTTAGTTCATTACATGATTAAGGTGGAGGATTAAGTTATGCATTTAAATACATTATCCCCTGCACCTGGCGCTAAGAAAGACAGAAAGCGTTGTGGTCGTGGTATCGGTTCTGGTATCGGCAAAACTGGTGGTAGAGGTCATAAAGGCCAAAAATCACGCTCTGGCGGTTCAATTCGTCCAGGTTTTGAAGGTGGTCAGATGCCTCTTAAACAACGTTTACCTAAGTTTGGTTTTACGTCGCGTAAATCTTTAGTTCGCGCTGAAGTACGTTTACACGAATTAAACAAAATGAATGTTGATGTTGTTGATATTCACGCGCTAAAAGACGCAGGTCTAATCACTCGTAACATTGAAACTGCAAAGATCATGTTATCTGGTGAAATCAGCCGTAAAATTACGGTTCGTGGCTTAGCAGTAACCAAAGGTGCACGTGCAGCTATTGAAGCTGCCGGTGGTACAATAGAGGAATAGTACAAAATGGCTACACCAGGAATGGAAAACAAAGCTGCAGGCGGTTTGTCTGAGCTTAAACAAAGATTGTTGTTCGTACTCGGAGCGCTTATTGTGTTTCGTTTAGGTTCATTTGTACCAATCCCTGGTATTGACGCCGCTGTACTAGCTCAGTTGATTGAACAACAAAAGGGCACCATTGTAGAAATGTTTAACATGTTCTCTGGTGGTGCACTTGAGCGAGCCTCTGTAATGGCGCTAGGTATTATGCCGTACATTTCAGCTTCGATTATCATGCAAATCAGTACACATATTGTACCGAGTATGCAAGAATTGAAAAAAGAAGGTGAAGCAGGACGACGTAAGATCAGTCAGTACACACGCTATGGCACATTGCTACTGGCAACAGTACAGTCGATTGCGATTGCAAATAGTTTACCGGGTATGATGCCAGGTCTAGTGGTTAACGCTGGCTTTGGTTTCTACTTTACTGCGGTAGTATCTTTAGTAACCGGTACCATGTTTTTAATGTGGTTAGGTGAACAAATTACTGAACGTGGTATTGGTAACGGTATTTCAATCTTAATCTTCGCTGGTATTGTTGCTGGCATGCCTTCAGCTGTTGGTCAAACAGCTGAAATGGCGCGTCAAGGTGAATTGCACTTATTAGCATTATTACTAGTTGGTGTTTTAGTATTTGCTGTGACTTATTTAGTTGTATTTGTAGAGCGCGGCCAACGCCGTATTGTGGTAAACTATGCTAAGCGCCAACAAGGTCGCAAAGTATTTGCAGCACAAAGCACTCATTTACCGTTAAAAGTAAACATGGCAGGTGTTATTCCACCTATCTTTGCATCAAGTATTATTTTGTTCCCGGGTACCATCGCAAGTTGGTTCGGTCAAGGTGATGGTGTGGTTGCCAATGCATTGCAAGAGTTTGCTCTTGCTCTGTCGCCAGGTAATCCTTTGTATGTAATGCTATATGCAACTGCAATAATCTTTTTCTGTTTTTTCTACACGGCATTGGTTTTCAATCCGCGTGAAACGGCAGATAATTTGAAGAAATCTGGTGCGTTCATTCCTGGGATTCGTCCTGGTGAACAAACGTCAAGATATATTGATAAGGTAATGACTCGCTTAACATTAGCGGGTGCTTTATACATTACTCTTATTTGTTTGGTTCCTGAGTTTATGATGATATTCTGGAATGTACAGTTCTATTTTGGCGGTACTTCCCTACTAATTATAGTAGTTGTTATTATGGATTTCATGGCACAAGTACAGACTCATTTGATGTCTCATCAATATGACAATGTGCTGAAAAAAGCTAATCTAAAAGGCTACGGCCGTTAGAGGCTACGGAGTATTAAATGAAAGTTCGTGCATCCGTTAAAAAGATTTGTCGTAACTGTAAAGTTGTTAAGCGTGCAGGTGTGGTTCGCGTATTATGCGTAGAGCCAAAACACAAGCAACGCCAAGGCTAATCTTTTACTAAAGTGTCATTTTTTGTATTTTTTTGCAATTTATGACACTTTACATTGCAAAAATGTTGCTGGTTGAGTATCCTAACGGGCTTTTCAACCGGTTATCTTTTAACCTTAAATATAGGAGATGTGTTAGTGGCCCGTATCGCTGGCATTAACATCCCTGATCGTAAACATGCAGTAATTGCCATTACTGCCATCTACGGTATCGGAGCAACTCGCGCAAAGTCAATTTGTGCAGATGCAGGTATCGCGGAAGATAAAAAGATCAGCGAATTAGACGAAGCTCAAATAGATTTGCTTCGTGCAGAAGTGGCGAAATTCACCGTAGAAGGTGACTTACGTCGTGAAGTTTCAATGAACATCAAGCGTCTTATGGACCTTGGCTGTTATCGTGGTTTACGCCATCGTCGCAGTCTACCTCTACGAGGACAGCGTACTAAAACGAACGCTCGTACCCGTAAAGGTCCTCGTAAGCCAATTAAAAAGTAACGAGGTAATTAGACATGGCTAAAACACCAACGCGCACGAAAAAGCGCGTAAAAAAACAAGTTGCTGATGGCATGGCTCATATCCATGCTTCTTTCAACAACACAATCGTAACTCTTACAGATCGTCAAGGTAATGCTTTATCTTGGGCAACTGCAGGTGGTTCAGGTTTCCGTGGTTCACGTAAATCTACTCCATTCGCTGCACAGGTTGCTGCTGATCGTGCTGGTAAAGTAGCACAAGAGTTTGGTTTGAAGAATATTGAAGTATTCGTTAAAGGTCCAGGTCCAGGTCGTGAATCTGCTATCCGTGCCTTAAATGCTGCTGGTTTTAAAATCACCAACATTACTGACGTTACTCCGATTCCTCATAATGGTTGTCGTCCACCTAAGAAACGTCGCGTTTAATAGGTCTGTTGGAGAAATAACATGGCAAGATATTTAGGCCCAAAGCTTAAGCTTAGTCGCCGCGAAGGAACAGATTTGTTCCTTAAAAGTGGTGTAAGAGCAATTGACACTAAATGTAAGATCGAAACTATTCCTGGTCAGCATGGCGCCCGTCGCGGTCGTTTATCTGACTACGGTGTGATGCTTCGTGAGAAACAAAAAGTTCGTCGTATTTATGGCGTTCTTGAGAAGCAGTTCCGTAATTACTACAAGCAAGCTGCTCGTCTTAAAGGCAACACAGGTGAAAACTTGTTAAACCTTTTAGAAGTGCGCTTAGACAACGTTGTATACCGTATGGGCTATGCCTCTACACGTGCAGAAGCTCGTCAACTAGTTAGCCATAAAGCTATCGTAGTTAACGGTCAAGTTGTTAACATACCATCTTTCGCTGTTAAGCCAGAAGATACTGTTTCGATTCGTGAGAAATCTAAAACTCAAGCGCGCATTGTTGCTGCTTTAGAATTAGCTGATCAACGTGAGAAGCCAGTCTGGGTTGAAGTTGATAACAAGAAGATGGAAGGTACGTTTAAACGTTACCCAGATCGTTCTGATTTATCAGCAGAAATTAATGAACAGTTGATTGTCGAGCTTTACTCGAAATAAAGCTGAACTTTAAGAGAGGACAAAAATGCAGGGTTCTGTAACCGAATTCCTTAAGCCGAAGTTAGTTGGTATCGAAAATATCAGCGCAACTCGTGCTAAGGTAACATTAGAACCACTTGAACGTGGTTTTGGTCATACTTTAGGTAATGCGTTACGTCGCATTCTTCTTTCATCTATGCCAGGTTGTGCAGTGACGGAAGTTGAAATTGACGGTGTATTACATGAATACAGCAGTAAAGAAGGTGTGCAAGAAGACATCATCGAAATACTGTTGAATCTTAAAGATTTGGCTGTTGGTTTAGAAGGCAAAACTGAAGCAGTTTTAACTTTAACTAAGTCAGGTGAAGGCCCTGTAACGGCCGCTGATATACAGCATGATGGTGATGTTACAATCGCTAATCCTGCTCACGTTATCTGTAACTTAACAGGTGACGGTTCAATCAGCATGCGCATCAAAGTAGAAATGGGTCGTGGTTACGTTCCTGCTTCTATTCGTCGCAACGCCGAGGAAGAAGAACGCGCAATTGGTAGATTACTAGTTGATGCGTCTTTCAGTCCTGTTGAGAGAATTGCTTATGACGTTGACTCGGCTCGTGTTGAACAACGAACTGACTTAGATAAGCTTGTTATCGACATGGAAACTAACGGTACGTTAGATCCTGAAGAGGCAATTCGTCGTGCATCAACAATTCTAGCTGAACAGTTAGATGCGTTTGTTGACTTACGCGATGTTAAAGAAGTTGAACCGGAAGAAGTTAAACCTGCTTTCGATCCAATTTTATTGCGTCCAGTTGATGACTTAGAGCTTACAGTTCGTTCAGCCAACTGTTTAAAAGCAGAAGCGATTCAGTATATTGGTGATTTAGTACAGCGTGCAGAAGTAGAACTTCTTAAAACTCCTAATTTAGGTAAGAAGTCTCTAACTGAAATCAAAGACGTGTTAGCGTCTCGTGGCTTATCTCTAGGCATGCGCCTAGAAAACTGGCCACCTGAAAGCATTGCTGATAACGACTAAGTCAATCAGAATTTAATAGTTTAAGAGAAGAAGGATTAACGTATGCGCCATCGTAAAAGCGGTCGCCAGTTAAACCGTAATAGCAGTCATCGCCAGGCGATGTTCCGCAATATGGCAAGCTCTTTAGTAAAGCACGGTGTTATTAAAACTACTGTTGCTAAAGCTAAAGAACTACGTCGCGTTGTTGAGCCACTAATTACATTGGCTAAAACAGATAGCGTTGCAAATCGTCGTTTGGCATTTGCACGTACACGTGACAACGAAGTAGTAGGTTTATTATTCAGCGAACTTGGTCCTCGTTACCAAGAACGTCCAGGTGGTTATACTCGCATTTTAAAATGTGGTTACCGTACTGGTGATAAAGCACCTATGGCTTATGTTGAACTTGTAGACCGTCCAGTAACTGAAGAAGTTGCTGATGTGGTTGAAGAAGTTTCAGCTGAAGCTTAATCAAACCTAGTTTGATTTATAAAAAGGAGAGCCTCGGCTTTCCTTTTTTTTTTTTGAGTGGTTAAAATGTGTTTTCTCTGCGTTAAATTAAAGCTCGTTTAGCAGGCTAAGCGTCGCTTCGATTTGCCTTGATGAAGTCCATTTTTGAGTGGTTAAAATGTGCTTTCTCTGCGTTAAATTAAAGCTCGTTTAGCAGGCTAAACGTCGCTTCAATTTGCCTTGATAAAACCCATTTTTCCTGACTCAAACTATTTTACGGTATTTTGTAAAGATAAAGATAAAGATAAAGATACAGATAAAGATAAAGATAAATGAAATGTCTTGTTATCCGCTCTATGCCTAATTAATGACCTTGTTACTTAATATTTACCCTAGCTAAATATGTGCTTTTCTTGACCTAAAGCGATATAAAACGTATAAAGTTAAGCTGATAAATAATTAGAAGAAGAAATATGTCTGCTCGTAATCCCATTATTGCTATCACTGGTTCGTCTGGTGCTGGTACTTCAACTACTATGGATGCCTTTGAGCACATATTCCGATCTTTGGATATAAAAGCCGCTATGGTTGAAGGTGACAGCTTTCATCGTTTTACTCGCCCAGAAATGGACCTTGAGAAACGTAAAGCCAAAGCCGATGGTTGTACGGTGAGTTATTTTGGTGATGTAGCCAATGACTTTGACGCGCTAGAGCGTTTGTTTCGTGAGTTTGGCGAAAAAGGCGAAGGCACCATGCGCCGTTATTTGCATACTTTTGATGAAGCCGTTCCATATAATCAGATGCCTGGTACATTTACTCCTTGGGAGCCTCTAGGAGGCGATTCTGACCTTTTATTCTATGAAGGTTTACATGGAGGGGTTGTTACCGAAAAGAATGACGTAGCTAGGCATGTTGACCTTTTAATTGGCATGGTACCAATTGTAAATCTGGAATGGATCCAAAAGATCATCAGAGACACTAATAGTCGTGGTCATTCGCGCGAAGCCGTTACCGATAGTATTGTCCGCAGTATGGAAGATTATTTCAGTTTTATCACCCCACAGTTTTCTCGTACTCATATAAACTTTCAACGAGTACCAACCGTTGATACTTCAAATCCATTCAGCGCCAAAGCAATCCCGAGCCAGGATGAAAGTTTTGTCGTGATCCGTTTTCGTGAAATGAAAAATGTAGATTTTCCATTCTATTTACGCATGATCGATGGCTCGTTTATGTCTAGGGTAAACACCTTAGTGGTACCTGGTGGTAAAATGGGTTTTGCTATGGAATTGATCTTAAAGCCATTGATTGTTGAAATCATGGCGAATAAAAGAGAAGCCAGTCAGCAAATGGATTGGATGCAAACTTATAAAGAGTAATTGTTAATTTAAGACCGCATACAAAAAAGGAGCCTTATGGCTCCTTTATCATTTTAATAACTATTTTTATTAGGCTTCTACGATTTCAAAATCGTGGGTTATTGTCACTGCTTTATTTAACATAAGAGCGACAGAACAATACTTATCTGCAGATAAAGCAACAGCTCTGTCTACGTGCTTTTCACTAACACCAGCACCAGTGATAACGAAACGTAAGTGAATATCCGAAAAAAGTTTAGGAACTGTGTCTACTCTAGTACCGTTGATTTCTACCACACAACCTGAAATCTTTTGACGTGCTTTTTCTAAAATACTGACCACATCCACTGAAGAGCAAGCGCCTAATGAAAGTAATACATTTTCTAATGGACTTGGACCTAAAGCACCACCGTTGGCATCCATTACGACACAGTGACCACTTTCTGAAGTGCCCATAAATAATTCTTCACCAACCCATTTTACTTTTGCTTGCATAATAATCTCTTTTATAAGTAGTTTTTGCTATTTTAAACGTCGGAGAGATAAATATCACTATTTGTTATTATCTTTTATGTAAAAACATTAGTGCAAAAAACACACAATCAATAACACTCAATCACAGATTTAAGTTCAAAATCTAGTTAATATTTAAAACTCATTTAAAGCGAGTATTACTAGATGACACATATGTCTTTATCTAAATTTCGGAATGTATCATGTAGACACTTTACTAAACTAGTATCGCTATCACTAGTGGTATTTATTGTAGGTGTGATATTAACTCAGCTAGATATTAGCACGATATTTAATTGTTCAGGTTTAGCTTTGCAAACTATTGCATTAATAATAATCTGGATGACTGCAGCGTATTCAATACAAGAAAGCACACGCCATTGGCTAAGTACAATTTCTGCTTTTTTAATGACAACAGTAGCCCTTGCCTTTTTGTTTAACTCTAATTCGCTAGGCTTAAGTTTACCAATCCCTCTTGCAACTGTTTCTGCGGTGTTTATTAGCATCCTATGGTCATTTTTCTTAAAAAGTAGAATGAATTCCTGAGTTGCTGTAGCTCTAAAAATTAGGTCTTAGCCGTAAAAAAAACGCATATTATAATAATATGCGTTTTGGTTTTATCTAGTTAAAGTAATTACTATTTGAATTAACTATTTGAATTAACTATTAGTACTTTCAAAAATTTTATCTGCAGAAGCAGCAACAAAGCCACTGTACAAATTGCCACAGTCCATAGGGTAACGCTTAGCAAATTCATAAAAACAGCTTGGAATATCTAAGCTAATGTCACTGAATTCAACAGTAGCACTATCCGCCATCGTCGAAGATTGTTCGAGCTTAACGCTTACATCTCCCTTAACTTCACCACCAGAGGCGTTCAGTAAGAAACCTGCGTCTTTAACCTTGTTGTTTACTGCATGGATACAATCAAAATTTTGTAAATGGTTAATGCTTACGGTGAAATGATTTGCTCGAAAGCCCCAAGCGGCCAACCAAGCTGCATATTCACTTTCATTTAATAACGTTTTGTACTCATCACTACTTAGTTGCCAATGACGCCCCGAGTATAAAAAATTATCTTTTGAAACATTGGCCACATCGATGTCGTCAACCAGTCGCTTAATGATGGCTTGAACTTCATCTGAAAACTCTTCCACCAACAATTCACTAATGAATACTTTTGGTAATTCAGTGTTTTCATGTTCAAAATGCTTAGCGATTAGCTTTTTGGCTTCAAAATGGTAATTACCGCATTCTTTATAGCCAAGTTTGGTTAAATGATCCGCTAATTTATCTAAGTTAATTTTTTCTAAATTAAATGTTCTATAAGCAACGTGGTCATTGATCAGGTCGTTGCCTGAACCTAATAGTTGGTGCACCTTGTCAGCTGAAGGTGTTACTGCTAAATACTGTTGCCAAATGTTGTCAAATAAAGCTGTGATTTGTTCTGTCATGTTCGCTTCCTAAAAATACTATTGTTGAGGTAATACTATTGATATGCGAAGGAGGGCGTTTCATAGAAATGAAAATTTCAGACGAAAGGAAGCCTTCCCATTCGCCGAAAAATTAAATTTGGTCAATACTCTTAAAAAAGCTAGGGCGAACCCTAGCGTTTTCTAAATAATAAAATGCTCTCATAGACTCGATTTATTAAATTGATAAACCAGGACTAAGAGTTGCTGGTAGTGAAACTTTCTCAGCTTCTACAGAAGCTACCGGGAAAGCACAGTAATCAGCGGCATAAAATGCACTTGCTCTATGGTTACCACTATCACCAATACCGCCGAACGGTGCAGCACTACTTGCGCCAGTAATTGGCTTATTCCAGTTAACGATACCGGCTCTAATGTTAATAAAGAACTGGTTATATAATTCTTCACTATCACTAAGTAATCCTGCAGATAAACCAAAGCTAGTATTATTGGCTTCTTTTATGGCTGCATCAAAGTCACTGTAACGGTAAATTTTTAATAATGGACCAAAGTGTTCTTCATCTGGAATTGCCGCGGTTGCTGTTACATCAACGATGCCAGGAGTGATAAAGCCTGTAGTTGTGTCTTCTTGCTTCATTTCAACAAGAGATACTGCTCCCATATCGAGAAGTTTCTGATACGCAGATACTAAGCCGCTAGCAGCTTTAGCTGAGATCATAGAACCAATAAAAGGTTGCTCGGTATCATCATAATGGCCAATCTTAATCGCTTTTGTCGCTTTAACTAAACGTGCGATGATCTCATCACCTTGAGCGCCAGTTTCAATAAACAGGCGTCTTGCACACGTACAGCGTTGACCTGTAGAAATAAACGCAGACTGAATAATGTCATGAACTACGGCATCTATATCGCTTACGTCCTTAACGATTAATGGGTTGTTACCGCCCATTTCTAAGGCTAATATTTTTCCTGGCTGACCAGAGAATTGTTGATGCAACAATTTACCTGTAGTAGAACTACCAGTAAAAAATAAGCCATCAATTTCAGTATTACTTGCCAGTGCTTTACCTGTTTCTACTTCACCTTGGACCATATTGATCACGCCTGCAGGCAAGCCGGCTTTTTCCCATAATTTCAGAGTTAATTCTGCCACCATAGGGGTTAATTCAGATGGTTTAAATACAACAGTATTACCTGCAATTAATGCCGGTACTATATGGCCGTTTGGTAAATGACCAGGGAAGTTATATGGGCCAAAAATAGCGACAACGCCGTGTGGTTTATGACGGATAAACGCCTTGGCACCTGGCATAGGGTTTTCTACCGTACCTGTACGCTCATTGTACGCTTTAATTGAAATGTTTATTTTAGCAACCATTGCACCTGCTTCAGTGCGAGTTTCCCATAGTGGCTTGCCGGTTTCTTGGGCAATCGCTACAGCCATCTCTTCTTTGTGTTCTGTAAGTTGCTCAGCAAAACGTGTAATAACGTTAATACGCTGGTCAATTGGCAGTAAAGCCCAGCCAGAAAATGCAGCACGAGCGCTAGTAATTGCAGTATCAACTTGTGCTTCGGTTGCGGCATTACCTTGCCAAATAACTTTGTTTATTGCTGGGTTTAAAGAAGACATCTCTTTTCCTAAACCAGCTTGCCATTGTCCATTAATAAAATTTACTAAATTTGTCATACTTACCTCTATATCACTTGGTGATATTAATGTGCGCTAACTCGGATCCAGTCGCCTGCTTTAATTTGCAAGGCATCTGCGGTTGCTTGATCTATATTTGCTAATTTTTCATCGATTACATCGATAGGCATTTGCACTGCTCTAAAATCAGCAATCTTGGTATTACAGATCATTGTTTTATGTGTGTTTTCTACATTTGCAATTTGAACTTGCAAGCGCTTTGAATTACGAACTGTTTTAATCGATTTTAATTCAGCTTCCACGGTAGGACCGCCATCAAAAATATCGACATAGCCTCGATTAACAAAACCTTCTCTTTCTAACAAGCGTAAAGCAGGGACAGTATTATCATGTACTTTACCGATCACCGCTTGCGCTTCTTTACTTAACAAGCTGACGTAAATAGGGTATTTAGGCATTAACTCTGCAATAAATTCTTTTTTACCAATGCCTGAAAGATAATCAGCAGTTGGAAAGTCCATTGAGAAAAAGTGTTCTTCTAACCATTGCCAAAATGGTGAATTACCGTTTTCATCAGAAACACCACGCATTTCAGCAATTACAGTATGGTTAAAGCGCTGCTTATGTTCGGCCATAAATAAAAATCGACATTTAGATAAAAAACGACCGTTATTATTAATTCTATACTTGGCATCAAGATATAAGGTGCAAAGCTCACTTGCACCTGTGTAATCATTGTTCAGAGAGAGCGTTTCAACTGTGTTGTATATATTTAATTCACGTGAAGAATGCACAACTTTACCAACATGGTAGTGGTAAAAAGCATCATGTAAACCAACCGCGGCTTCTATAGCAGTTGTGCCAACTACTTCGCCTGTTACAGTATCTTCCATAACAAACAAGTAGCCTTCATCACCATTAACATCTTGCTGCTTATGGAACGACTTTGTAGCTCGATTAATTCGGCTAGTAAGCAATCCTTCATTAACAGGTAATGAGGTAAAACCATGGCCTGATTCAACAGCTATATGATGTAACGCATCATAATCACTACTTCTGATCGGACGAATAATAATCATAAATATTCTCTTGGTATTAGCTAAATGACTTAATTAAGCTTGAGTTAATTTAGCGACTGCTTTTTCAAAACGAGCTAGACCTTCCGCGATGTCGGCATCTTCAATCACTAAAGATGGAGCAAAACGAATGATACTTGCCCCAGCAACTAGAGACATTAAACCTTCAGTCATTGCTGCATTTAAAAACTCTTTTGCTTTACCTTGGTAAGCTTCAGTTAATACCGCACCAATGAGTAAGCCTTGACCACGAATTTCACTGAATACGTTATATTTAGCATTGATTGCGTTTAAGCCATCTTTGAATAATTTTTCTTTTGCTTTAACACCGTTTAAAACTTCAGGAGTATTAACTGTATCAAAAGCAGCTTCTGCCACTGCACATGCTAATGGGTTACCACCATAGGTACTACCATGAGTACCTATCTTTAAGTGCTTAGCAATTGCTGTTGTGGTGATCATCGCGCCAATTGGGAAACCGCCACCAAGAGCTTTAGCAGTTGTTAAAATATCTGGAGTTACATTCAATCCCATGTAAGCGTATAACTCGCCTAAACGGCCGACACCAGTTTGTACTTCATCAAATACTAATAATGCGTTGTGTTGGTCACAAAGATCTCTAACACCTTGAGCAAATTCTTGAGTAGGAGAAACAATACCGCCTTCGCCTTGCAAAGGCTCCATAACTACAGCACACGTCTTATCGGAAATAAGCGCCTTTACTGATTCTAGGTTATTGTATTCAGCGTGAACAATGTCACCAGGCTTAGGACCGAATCCGTCAGAATAGGCTGCTTGCCCACCAACAGTTACTGTAAAGAATGTACGGCCGTGGAAACCTTGTTTAAATGCAATGATCTGAGTTTTATCACTACCGTGAACTTCTAATGCCCAGCGACGAGCTAGCTTAAGTGCTGCTTCATTAGATTCAGCACCAGAGTTAGCAAAATAAACTTTCTCAGCAAATGTAGCATCAACAAGTTTTTTAGCTAAGCGTAGAGCAGGTTCGTTAGTCATGACGTTTGATAAGTGCCAAATTTTTTCACTTTGTGACTGTAATGCACCAACAAGAGCTGGGTGACAATGACCTAAACAGTTAACCGCAATACCACCAGCAAAGTCGATATATTCATTATTATTTTGATCCCAAACTCGAGAGCCTTTTCCGCGTACAGGGATAACTGACGAAGGTGCATAGTTAGGCACCATTACTTGATCAAATAATTCGCGATTTACTGAGTTTTGTTCTGTCATTGTACAATTCCTCTAAAAGATTACTAATATGGCTGCTACTCATTTATCAATGAAACAACTATTTGTGTATAGGTTTACTTGAAATATGGCGATATTATGGCAGAAAAGCAAACAAATGTCTTTACTGTAACTGGCTGTAAGCCAGTAAAAAAAAGGCGTTAACGGGTTTTATGCAATATAGCTGAATAACTATTACTAACAATGCCTTACATTTAATTACAAAGTGTAGCCCTTATTAGGCAATGAAATAAATTAAATTGGTAGAATAGGGGGTTAGGTGTTTTTACAGTGACGAATATAATCGTTTAGGCTGTTTTGTTGCTCTTGTGAGGGGCCACAAAACTTTAAACCAAGCTGGAATGCTTGTTGTGAAATTCGGCGGTTTATTATCAAGCGAACTTTAATTTTCTCAAAATTTAGTTGCTCGGTATTAATCGAGACATAAAATTCGGCTGGGTGTTGGCAATGTTGTAAAATTGAGTCGACAACAGTTTTGCTTGCTTGGACTTGCATGCCAGATAACGACAAGTTGATCGCACAAGTATCAAGTATGCACTCCTCATCAGTGAAGGAAATGCTAACAGGCAAATCAACATCAAATCTTGGGTGAAATCGTCTTTCAACCGACATACCAATCCTTTAGGTTTTTATTATTGTGGTATAAATATAGTACAAGCGTAGAGCGCAATCTCTAATATGGTAAATTAGATCACTGCAAATTAACTTTATCTTAACAAAACTAACGATTTAAGCGGTTAATGTCAAAAAATTATTTAGTAATTTATGGCCCTGTTCCGTTAAAACAGACTCTGGATGAAATTGCACCCCCATTATCGGTAGGCTCTTATGTTCAATTGCCATTATTTCATCAAGCTTTCCATCTTCAGTTTCAGTCCAGGCCGTAACGTTTAACTCGGCGGGTAGGGATGAGGCTTGTATAAGCAATGAATGATAACGGGTAACTTGCAAAGGTAAATTTAGATTGTTGAACAAGCGTGTGTTTGCATGGTTAATTAATGAGGTTTTACCGTGCATTACAAGTTTTGCTTTTTCGATGTGAGCACCGAAGTATTGAGCAATGCATTGATGTCCTAAGCAAACGCCTAATAAAGGTATTTTTCCGGCAAAGTTTTTAACTACTTCTAAAGATATGCCTGCACTATCAGGATCGCAAGGGCCAGGAGATATGACAATATATTGCGGTTGTAGCTTTTGGATTTGAGCTATGCTTATTTCATCATTACGTACAATTTTAACTTCTTGCCCTAAATGTTGAAAATAGTGCACTAAATTAAACGTAAAAGAATCGTAATTATCTATCATTAATAACATTGGTCGAACCTAAGCCCACACAGAAGAAGCAATTATTTCATTTTAACCGATACGATTAAAGCTTAAAGTTAAGTATTCATTATTTAACATGGCTAAAGCTAATTGAATTATTAGTTTCTAATACTTCTACTTTGTCACCAATACTAATTTTACCATCGTTTAATGGTATTAAATTTTGCCCAAAATAAATTTCACCATCATCTGCCAAGCGATACTTTTCTAACGTAGCTAAAGGCTCTTTACTTGCATGACGCTTACCGGTTTTAGCATTTACAGTAGTAAAAATACAACGGCTGCAATGTTTAGGTAAAACAAACTCAACTTCGCCTATCCTTATTTTTGACCAAGCATCCTCAGCAAAAGCTTCACAATCTTGCACTACGATATTTGGTCTAAACTGTGCCATTTCTATCTTGCTTGTCGACTTACTATTTAAATCATCTAATGAAGCTTGGGAAATGAGTAATATAGGATAGCCATCAGCAAAGCTTACTTGTTGATCGAAACCTGAAATATAACGCTGCGAGTCATTACCAAAATAATGTAACTTACATGGGGTTTTTAAATAGCGACTAAACCATTGGTCTATATGTACAGAGCAATGTTGTGCTGAAATAGTGTCTTTCCATACTTGCACAGAATTATAGTGCGCAGAAAACTGATCAAACCGTATGGTTAAATCTTCCATTTCAGGGGCACAAATTAAATAACCATTCGTGATTCTCTGTAATTTCACTAAGACTAATTTTGCTTTAGTTCGGCCGGTAATAAATTTGCCATGGACATCGGTTATTACAAAACTACGGTCAAACTCTAGGCCACGATCGATGATCATCGAACTTGATAAGTCGATTCCTTGTGTAGATTTTATAGGGAAAATAGATAATGCAGATATTTGAACCATAATAATCTTTATTTTAAATATTGATAAAATGAATTTATCAAAGTTGATAACGAATACGCTATAATGCATTTTATAAATAAATCACACAAGCCTCACATCACCTAATCGATGTGCCAACTTTTTTTGGTGACCAGTAATAATGTCCTCCAGTTCGAATGCAAAAACATCTTTAACCATTATGTGGTTATTACCATTGCTGGCATCCATTGTTGCAATTACGCCTTTGGCTATTGATTTATATTTACCGGCAATGCCCATTATTGCAGAGCATTATGGTACCAATATTGCCGCAGTACAAAACTCGCTAAGTGTTTATTTAGGTGGCTATGCATTAGGGATGTTAATTTTTGGTCCTTTGGCCGATAAAATGGGGCGAAGGCGCTTAGCTATTTTAGGTTTAACAGGTTTTGCTTCTGTTTCGCTCTATATTCCGTTTTCTGTATCGATTGATGAATTTATTGCCTTAAGAGGCATTCAAGCTTTTCTAGGTAGTGCTGCAACAGTAGTTGTCCCTGGTATTATCAGAGAAGTTTATGGCAAAAATACCGCCAAAGGCATGTCGTATGTCAGTATGATCATGATGTTTGCCCCTATGCTAGCACCTACTATTGGTAGCTTTATTATGTACATAGATAGCTGGCAGTCGATGTTCTATTTTCTTTGTGGCTATGCTTGTCTTATTTTGCTGTTTGCTTTTAAATATCTGCCAGAAACTAAAACTGATAATAAGAGTGAACTGTCTTTCTTAGCTAGCTATAAAACTGTGTTATTAGAGAAAACTGCGCAAAAAAATATTTTAACCTCGATGCTAGTTTCATTGAGCTTTTTTAGTTACCTCACCGCCATCCCATTCGTCTATCTTGTTATTTATGAAACAACGGAGTTTGTTTTTAGTTTTTTATTTGGCATTAATGTTGTGGCGTTAATGATGGCGCAATTTATTAATAGCCGCTATGTAGTGCGCTATGGCTCGCATCATATGCTCAAATGTGGTTTTTACTGCGCCCTTATATCAGCTATTTTACTCGTCACTGTCAATGTTCTAGAAATGAGTTTGTTTTGGACTGTTGTCACAATTTTACCTGTTATGGGAAGCATGTCACTTGTTGCTGTTAATGCTGATTCTTTAATTTTGATTCAATTTAAACAACAAAGTGGTACGGCAACCGCTGTTATTGGCACGCTCCGATTTGGTATAGGAGCACTAGCGGGTCCAATATTAGCTGTTTTCCATAATGGTACGGCGATACCTTTTACATTATTAATGCTAACTGCGATTCTATTGATTGGTGTTTGCCAATATTCAAACATTAAAGCAAAACATTAACTTTCAATCCCTTCATCTGAAAATTCCCTGCAAAGCTCTATTTTAAAAAAATAGAGCTATTTATGACAAATAATCAGCTTCGGTTACAAAAAAAATGAAAATATTTTTTTCTAAATCGTACAAAAATAAACCGTTTTAAATTAACTATTTATTAACGATAGAGATTCGTAAGTTGTTTTCAAAAGGTTAACTTGTGGTTAAAAAGTGTACAATTCATTTGACCAATGCCTATGTTTAAGCATACATTTAACCCCAGAGAACAATAATAAGAACCAGCCTTTAAAGCAGATGTTATATGGTGAAATTCGATTTAACGCTACTAAAAAGGAAGGTTTTGTAACTTGATAAAGAGCGTATTCGATTTTTAATTAAATTGTATAAGTAGTTAATTTATTAATAATCATAAGTCTACGATACTTGTCCTTGTTTTGCAGAACTGTCAGTATTTTTTTTGCGTGTTAACTTTAAGTTAAACATAATAATAATAAAAGACAATTTATTGCGTTAAGGCGTGTTGTAGACTTCACATAAGTGGAGTCTGAAATGTTGAGCATTATCGGAACACCCCGGTTGCTAAGAGGTTACTTTAGCAATCATAGAGATTGCTGTTTAATTTCTAAAAATTTAAATCTTGTAGCTATTATTTTTACCCTAAGCCTAGTTCTAATCGCTTTTGGTGCAAATGCTTCAGCAAAAAATCCATGGCATAGTGGTCAGATCTTAGTGAAAGCAAAAGCAGGGGTTTCAGATAAGAAATTAAAATCTTTTTTAAAAGAACATGGCTTAAAAGCAAAGAAAAAATTCTCAAGATTAAATATCCAACTAATCGAAACCCAAATTAATCAAGAACTTGATATTGTTAATACTTTGAACAATAGCTCTTTGATTGATTTTGCTGAATTAGACTTAGAAGCACATTCTAATGTAACTGCCAATGATACAAGGTACTCATCCGCTTGGCATTTAGCGAAAATTAATATGCCACAAGCTTGGGATAAATCTAAAGGTAACAATATTGTTGTTGCTGTTTTAGATGCTGGCGTTGATCCTAATCATGAGGACTTGAAAGGCCAAGTGTTAACTGGTCGAAATGTAGTAAGTAATAATTCTAATACTAGCGATTTAAATGGTCATGGTACGTTAGTTGCTGGCACAATCTCAGCTTTGAGTAACAATAACCTTGGTGTTACTTCAATTGCTTGGAATAGTAAAATACTTCCTATTAGAATTTCAAATGCATCAGATGGCTACGCTTTTTCAAGTCATATAGCTGCAGGGTTAACCTGGGCGGCTGATAATGGCGCTGATGTTGCTAACCTTAGCTATGATGTCCATAGCAGTAGTACAGTTGCAACTGCTGCCGACTATTTTCGGAGTAAAGGCGGATTAGTCGTTATATCTGCTGGGAATGGTGGCTCAGAGTTATCTTGCTCTGATAAGGCTAGCTTTATTGTGGTATCAGCAACTGATCAAAATGATAATTTAGCAAGTTTTTCCGATTATGGTAAATGTATCGACATTTCAGCACCAGGTGTCAGCATTTATACTACCCATAAATCAGGAGGATATAGTAAAGCAAGTGGTACCTCTTTCTCTGCTCCAATTACTTCTGCTGTCATAGCATTAATGAAGGCGGCTAAACCTAGTGCTTCGATTAATGATATTGAAACAACTTTAAAGAATAGCGCCGATAAGTCTGTACACAATGGTGACTACTCTATCAAATTTGGTTATGGCCGAATTGATGCTAATGCAGCATTAACTTCACTAGCAGGTAATCAAGTAATAGACCAATTAGCTCCTACAGTTAACATAACTTCGCCAACCAATAATAGTAATTTTTCAGATGACTTTACAGTGACCGTTGATGCCCAAGATGAAACTGAAATCGAAAGGGTTGAATTATTTATTAATGAAATGCTATTAGGTACTGAAAGACAACCACCGTATGAATTTTATGTTGATTCAACAAACTATCCTTCCATTAACGAACTGGACATATATTCGATCGCTTACGATAGCGCAGGTAACTACAGTCAATCAGATACTATTATGGTTAACCTTGAATATATCGAACAAGATACTGATGAGGATGGAGTTGTTGATAGCGAAGATGAATTCCCTAATGATCCAGCAGAATGGCAAGATAGCGACTTGGATGGCGTAGGTGATAACGCCGATGTTTTCCCGAACGACAGCAATGAATCAAAAGATAGTGATTTAGATGGCGTAGGTGATAATGCCGATGTTTTCCCAAATGACAGCAATGAATCAATCGACAGCGACTCAGATGGCGTAGGCGACAATGCTGATGCGTTTCCAAATGATCCAACAAGGAGTGTTGATGAAGGTGATCCAGTTGACCCGGTTGATCCAGTTGACCCGATTGACCCGGTTGATCCAGTTGACCCAGTTGATCCAGTTGACCCAGTTGACCCGGTTGACCCAGTTGACCCGGTTGACCCGGTTGACCCGGTTGACCCAGTTGACCCAGTTGACCCAGTTGACGCTGAAGAAACTGAGCAACCGATTGAAGATAAAACCACAGAAGAATCGGCCCAAAGTAATTCTAGTGACAATACAACCGATGAGGTTATCGAAGAAACGGATAGTTCTGAAACTGAAGTAGTGACAGTCGATAGCGATGAAAGCTCGAGTGGTGGTGCAATTTATTACTTTCTATTAATTGCCCTAACTGGCTTATTTAGAAAAAAATTAGTTTAATAATACCAATTTGATTAAATCTATTCGCCAAATAAAACGCCCTGAAAGTTCAGGGCGTTAGTGTTTTTAATTTGTTGTTTAAGCTTTTCTTCTGCTTGCGTAAATTCCTAAAATAGCTAATGCAAAAACAAACAATGTTTGTGGTTCAGGAACCTCAGGAGGATCATCTGGTCCACAATCTATACATTGAGGAGTAAAAATGTCATCTCCTGTTGTATACCCTTTGAAACTTTTACTTCCATCTCCTGTTGATTGGGCTCTGACGCCGAAGTAAAAACCTGATAAATTGTCTAATGTAAATTCAGGATCAGTGAATGTTAGTTTTACAATATTGTCGAAATCAGTATCAAATGCAAAGAGAACAGCCCAGTCAATATCTAGCCCATTGAAGTTATTATTTGCAACACCACTTGAGTCTGTAAGAAAAGTATAATCCAATGGCTCACCATTATCATCAAGGTCTAACTCTTCGGGGAAATGGTTAAACACATCCCATGAAGCCTCTTGTTGAAACATATCTGGATTCTCAAAATTAAAACCTAATGCGCCCAACTTTTCATTTTCACCGACATTAATATGGAGACTAAAACCATCCTCATTCTGAGTTGCTGCTACCACTAAAAGTGGTACGCCATCATTATTATCGCCTTCAGTGTGAGTCCAATCGAACGTATCAATACATACCCAGTTTTCTTGAGAAAAACCATTACAACTTTCTAAAAAGTTACTGTTTGCATTAAACGATGTAACTGCGAATATACTTGCAAGAAACAAAGCCTTTAATTTTAAAGTGTAAGCCATAACTAAATCCTTATTGAAAAATACAACTGCTTGCAGCGAGCAATAGAGTTTGTACTTTGAAATATGCATAAAGTGAACCACTATATTTAATTACAATTAAATCAGTGGGTTGTTGTGACTTTTTGTGTGAAGGTTAGTTGTTTTGGTAAAAAGTGTAAAAATAACTGACATTTATTCAAAATGTATATTTTAGGACTCTTGTTTTTTCTCTTTAAGTTTAGCTTGCTGAATACGCCATTTTTGCAACTCTGCATAGTAGTGATCCCATACACATGGATTACATGAGCCACTTTCACAACATTCACCTTGTGCTGGTGGGTATGGTTTTTCTAATAATTCGGTCACTGTCTTTTCTACTCTAAATTTGGTGATAAAATATTTTACCGTAATCCTAGCTAAAGGTAAAAGTAAGCTGGATATTTTAGGTAATAAAAAACCCTGCAAGTGCAGGGTTATATTAAGTTCCTGAAATAGATCCCGAGTCAAGCTCGGGACGACACTAGTGTGTCGGTTATTCTATTCAAACTCGGGACGAAGCTAATGCGTCGGTTATCTTATTCGATTTCAGCAAGTTTCTTTTCAAGGTAGTGAATGTTAGCACCACCACGAGCAAAACCAACATCGTTCATAATGTCTTCTTGCAGAGCAATATTAGTTTTAATACCGTCAATCACTAATTCATCTAAAGCGTTTTTCATGCGCGCGATAGCAACGTCACGAGTTTCACCATAAGTAATTAGCTTACCGATCATAGAATCGTAATGAGGCGGTACTGAGTAATCGGTATAAATGTGAGAATCCCAACGAACGCCCATGCCACCAGCAGGATGGAAGCGTGTAATTTTACCCGGTGAAGGGATAAATGTACGCGGATCTTCAGCATTAATACGACATTCGATAGCGTGGCCACGAACAACAATATCTTCTTGCTTAATCGTTAATTTCATACCAGAAGCAACACGAAGTTGTTCTTTAATTAAATCAACACCAGTGATCATTTCTGTTACTGGGTGCTCTACTTGGATACGAGTGTTCATTTCAATGAAATAGAACTCGTTGTTTTCAAATAAGAACTCAAATGTACCTGCACCGCGATAGTTGATCGCATTACACGCATTGCGACAACGTTCACCTATTTGTGCACGTAACTCTTCGCTAATACCCGGTGCTGGTGCTTCTTCAACTACTTTTTGGTGACGACGTTGCATTGAACAGTCACGCTCAGCTAAATGAATTGCAGAGCCTTGGCCATCAGCAAGAACTTGAATTTCAACATGGCGAGGGTTTTCAAGGAATTTTTCCATGTAAACCATATCGTTGTTGAAGGTGTTTTTAGCTTCAGTTTTAGTTAACTGGATAGATTCTAGTAAGTCTTCTTCGCTGCGTACAACACGCATACCACGACCACCACCACCACCAGAAGCTTTGATGATTACTGGGTAACCAATACGGCGACCGTGAGCTATATTAGCTGCTTCATCATCCGTTAGAGGCCCATCAGAACCTGGTACACAAGGTACGCCAGCTTCTTTCATTGCTGCAATTGCAGATACTTTATCACCCATTAAACGGATACTTTCCGCTAGAGGGCCAATGAATGCAAAACCTGAATCTTCAACTTGCTCAGCAAAATCAGCATTTTCAGCTAAAAAGCCGTAACCTGGATGAATTGCATCAGCATTGGTTACTTCAGCAGCAGTAATTAAACGAGGAATGTTTAAGTAGCTGTCTAAAGCTGAAGCCTTACCTATACAAATAGTTTCGTCTGCTAATAAAACGTGTTTAAGGTTTTTGTCAGCAGTAGAGTGAACAGCTACGGTTTTAATACCTAGCTCTTTACATGCACGTAAAATACGTAATGCAATTTCGCCACGGTTGGCGATAACTACTTTCTTTAACATGGAATTAACCTTTTCTATTAGGCTTATTCAATTACGAATAGCGGTTGGTCAAACTCAATTGTGTCTTCATTGCTAGCAAGAACTTGTTTGATAACACCTGATTTATCAGCTTCAATTTGGTTCATCATTTTCATTGCTTCGATAATACATAAAGTATCACCAGCATTAACGTGTTGACCAACTTCAGCAAAAATCGGAGACTCAGGAGATGCTGCCGAATAGAAAGTACCAACCATTGGAGAGCGAACTACATGGCCAGAAATTTGTGCTGGCGCTGCATCTGCTGCAGGAGCAGGAGCTGCGGCTGCCGGAGCTGCTACAGGAGCAGGAGCTGGTGCTGCTGCATAAGTAACTGGAGCTGCAACTGCTTGACCACGACTGATTCGAACTGACTCTTCGCCTTCAGATATTTCTAGTTCGTTGATGCCTGACTCTTCAACGAGTTCGATAAGTTTTTTGATTTTACGAATATCCATTATTACACCTTAGTAATGTTTATATTATTTATTTTGTTCAAGCGTTTTAGCTGCAGACTCTAGAGCATATTCATAGCCCTTTGCACCTAAACCGCAAATTACCCCTTCAGCAATATCTGAAAGGTAAGAATGCTGACGAAAAGCTTCACGTTTATGCACATTCGACAAATGAACTTCTATAAAAGGAATGCTTACGGTAAGTAGAGCATCTCTTAGAGCAACACTGGTATGAGTGAATGCTGCTGGATTTATAATAATAAAGTCTATTTGTTTATATGCTTGGTGGATCTTTTCAATTAATTCATGTTCCGCATTTGATTGCAGATGATCAATCTCAATATCTAAAGAGTTAGCTTTAGCTTTTAATGTTGTAATTATATCTGTTAATGATTGCGCGCCGTATATCTCTGGCTCTCGCTTGCCTAACATATTTAAATTAGGACCATTTAACACTAAAACTTTAAACTTTGTAGTCATCTGTAGCCAAATCCGTTGAAATCATTATTATTGATTTTATTATCACATAATCTTTGTTGAGCCGATATGATATAGCACAAAAAAATCACATGTTTTTTCAAATTCGAGCACATTATAGTCATTTTCGCAGACATTAGCAGTAAAATACTGGTCTAATCAGTGAAGTTACCTGCCAAGTTTAAAAAAAAGGCCAACAAAAAAGGGGCTTAGCCCCTTTATTAAAAAAATTAAAACAAACGTTTGCTTGTTTATTAATCTACTTAATCGTTATAACACTTAATTGAATAGTTTATTTATGTGTTTACTGAAGTCTTGCGCACCCATAAAACCGGTTACTCGGTTATTACTCAGTTCTTGCCCAGACAAATCAAAGAATAAAATAGAAGGCAGTCCGAACACATCAAAATGTGACATTACCTCTATACTTTCATCTGAACCCGTGTCAGTTAAATCAATTTGTATTAATACAGTATTAGTTAATGCTTGTTGCACACTAGCATTTGGGAATGTGTATTTTTCAAACTCTTTACAGGCGATACACCAGTCAGCATATAAGTCGAGCATAACCGTTTTATCATTAGCATTGGCTTTGGCTATTTCTTTGTTTAACTCTTGCAAATTTTCTACTTGAATAAATTCTTTATGCGCTTGCCCCTCATGTACAGCTGGAGTGCCGATAATAGTGTTATAAGTAAAGTTAGCAGCAAAGAACATCATTAAAAATATTACCAATGAGCGCACGCCATACCAAAACGTTCCTGGTGATTGGCGATTGTCGTTATTTACAACGTAGAAGTAGGTTGCGGTAGCAAGCAATAATGCAGCCCATAATAAATTAGCCGCCATTTCTGGAATAAAGCGCTCTAGTAAAAATACCGGAACAGCTAATAATAAGAAGCCAAAAGTAATTTTAATTACATTCATCCAGTTACCTGCTTTAGGTAATAATTTACCACCTGAACTGCCTAGTACTAATAGAGGTAAGCCCATACCTAAGCTGAGCACATAGAGCGCTGACGCACCAATAACTATATCACCAGTTTGTGCAATATAAAGTAGTGCGCCAGTTAATGGAGCTGTTGTACACGGTGAAGCTACTAAGCCTGAGATTGCACCCATAACAAACACAGACACCAGCGAACCGCCTTTTTGGCTGTTACTTAAATTAGCTAATTTACTCTGCCAGCTTGATGGTAAAGCTAAATTAAAAACGCCAAACATAGACAGAGCTAAAAAGATAAATAAAACACTTAAGAAAATAAGAATAGCAGGGTGTTGAAACGCAGCCTGAAATTGCGCACCAGCTAAAGCTACGACTATACCCAATGCGGTATAAGTAATTGCCATACCTTGTACATACGCCATAGACATTGCAAACGCTTTTCGGGTGGTTAAGCCTTCACCATGGCCCACAATGATCCCGGTTAATATTGGGTACATAGGAAACACACAAGGTGTGAAAGATAATAAAACACCTAAACCAAAAAATGAAATTAATGTCCAAAATAAACTGTTGCCATCTAGCATATCGGCAAGTTCATTTTGTTGGCTAATATCCGCTGATGAATCTGTAGTTTCAGAACTACTGGCTGTGTTGGGTGCCGATATTGCGTCTAAGATTGAGCCTGGAACCGAAGTATTAGTACTCAGCTGTGAAAGTGGCACGATTTTTTTAGTTGGTGGGTAGCATAAGCCTTTTTCAGCACAACCTTGGTAAGTGATAATCAACTGTGCATTATCATTTACTTTGGCCACCGGCACCGTGAATTTCAATTGTTTATAATAGACTTCTTGAATACCGAAATATTCGTCTTCGTGGTCTTTACCTTTTGGCAACGTAGGCGCTGAAAATTCTGCACCTTGTGTTTTTATAACTAATTTTTCTTTGTAAAGGTAATAACCATCAGCAACAGCAAAATAAATTTCAACCTGATCTTGGTGTTGGTTAAAATCAAATTGAAATGCTTGCTCTACTGGCAAAAACTCATTGTCGTTACTAAACAATGAATCTAAAGAACTATCAAAAATAGCGTCTTGAGCTTGAGATTGTGTTGTTGTTAATAACGCAAAGGTTAATAGTATAAAGCTAAATATTTTACGCATAAGTTAATCTTTCACCGTGTCAGATATCCAGTTTAAATATAATTTATTACCTTGCTGGATATCCAAAGCAATTATTTCTGCAACATCGTATGGATGCAGTTGTTCAATTTTTTGTTTTAGTTGTGTAAATAATGACGATTTAGTTTTTATTATCAGCATCACTTCGTTGTCTTGCTGAAGCTCACCTTGCCATTCGTATACAGATGTTATATTGGGCACAATATTAACACAAGCAGCAAGCTTTTCAGTAACTAACTTTTTTGCAATACGTTGTGCTACTTCATTATTTGGACAATTTGTAATTACAACTTGATGCATCTTATTCCTAAAACCTTAAGGTTAACTTAATCAATAAAAGACTAATAATCCAAATGCAATATTCGCAGATAAATGAATATATTGCATCCTATAGCTTTTAAATTGTCGCAAATGTATCGCCAAGGTTGAAATAGACCCGACAATCCCAATATATGTTTCATCTATTAATAAAACCACTTGGTTTAATTTGGACTATTTATGTTTAAAGTACTTTTCTTATTGTTTATTGCTATGCCGATCGTTGAAATTATGGTGCTAATGAAAGTTGGTTCTATTTTTGGTGCGCTACCTACTATAGCTCTGGTTATATTAACCGCATGGGCTGGAGCCGCTATGGTCAGACAGCAAGGTTTAGCAACATTTCAGTCTGTGCAGGGTAAATTAAGCCAAGGTGAAATCCCTTCTGATGAAATCATCGCTGCGTTATTGCTATTAGTTGCAGGTGTAATGTTACTTACACCAGGCTTTATTACTGACGGATTTGGCTTGTTGTTATTGTGGCCTGTATCTCGTGCCAAAATTGTACGCATGGTGCAAAAGCATTTTGTCGTAGCACAAAGCCGCCGAGGACAAGTTTTTGAAGGGCAATTTACTAGCCATTCTTTTCATCAGGAAGGTTCATTCGAAGAGCCAAAAGTAGAGCACACTAATAAGACTATAGATGGTGAATTTGAGCGTAAAGACTAAAATTTAATCCTATTTAAATAAAGCGAAATGAGGAATAATTTTGTCTTCCCCCTTGAGAGATAAAATTTAACCCCCATTTGTTTATTAACTAAAAAATTAATTAATCATTTTTATACATATCTGGAGATATTTATGAGCATTCGTCCTTTACACGATCGTGTAATTATTAAACGCAAAGCAGTTGAATCAAAATCTGCTGGCGGGATCGTTTTAACTGGTAGTGCCGCTGAAAAATCAACCCGTGGTGAAGTTATCGCTGTAGGTAATGGCCGTATCCTTGAAAACGGTGAAGTACGCGCCTTAGACGTTAAAGTTGGCGACCAAATTATTTTCAGTGAAGGCTACGGCATGAAAACTGAAAAAATTGACGGCGAAGAAGTGCTGATCATGAGCGAATCAGATATTTTAGCGATTGTTGAATAATTTCAACAACTCCATAACAAAGAATTTATAGGAAAAGATAATGGCTGCAAAAGACGTATTATTTGGTAATGACGCACGAGCAAAAATGCTACGTGGTGTTAATGTTTTAGCTGACGCGGTAAAGGTTACATTAGGCCCTAAAGGTCGTAACGTTGTTTTAGACAAAAGTTTCGGTGGTCCAACTATCACTAAAGATGGTGTAAGTGTTGCTAAAGAAATCGAACTTGCTGATAAGTTTGAAAACATGGGCGCACAAATGGTTAAAGAAGTTGCTTCTAAAGCCAATGACGAAGCGGGTGACGGCACAACTACTGCGACTGTATTAGCACAAGCGATTGTAAACGAAGGTTTAAAATCAATTGCTGCGGGTATGAACCCAATGGATCTTAAACGTGGTATTGACCAAGCGGTTATAGCTGCAGTTAGCGAGCTGAAAGAATTATCAGAAAAATGTTCAGACACTAAAGAAATTGAGCAAGTTGGTACTATCTCGGCTAACTCTGATACTTCTGTTGGTGAAATCATTGCTACAGCAATGGATAAAGTCGGCACTGAAGGCGTTATTACTGTTGAAGAAGGCCAAGCCCTAACGAACGAATTAGACGTTGTTGAAGGCATGCAGTTTGACCGTGGTTACTTATCACCTTATTTCATCAATAACCAAGAAAGTGGCAGCGTTGAATTAGAAAACCCTTTCATCTTATTAGTTGATAAGAAAGTTTCTAACATCCGTGAATTATTAACAACACTTGAAGGTGTTGCTAAAGCAAGCCGTCCTTTACTTATTATTGCTGAAGATGTTGAAGGCGAAGCACTAGCTACATTAGTAGTGAACAACATGCGCGGTATCGTTAAAGTTGCAGCAGTTAAAGCACCTGGTTTTGGTGACCGTCGTAAAGCAATGTTGCAAGACATCGCGACATTAACTGGTGGTACTGTTATCTCTGAAGAGATCGGTATGGAACTTGAGAAAGCTACTTTAGAAGACCTTGGTCAAGCTAAACGTGCTGTTATCTCGAAAGACAATACAACGATTATCGATGGCGTTGGTGAAGAAGCTGAAATTAAATCACGCGTTGCTCAAATTCGCGGTCAAATTGAAGATTCATCTTCAGACTACGATAAAGAAAAGCTACAAGAACGTTTAGCTAAACTTGCTGGCGGTGTTGCTGTTATCAAAATTGGTGCAGCGACTGAAATGGAAATGAAAGAGAAAAAAGCTCGTGTTGAAGATGCATTACACGCAACTCGCGCAGCTGTTGAAGAAGGTGTTGTTGCCGGTGGTGGTGTTGCACTAGTTCGTGTTGCTGACAAAATCAAAGATTTAGAAGGCGCTAACGAAGACCAAACTCACGGTATCAAAGTTGCACTTCGCGCAATGGAAGCTCCGCTTCGTCAAATCGTAACTAACTGTGGTGATGAATCTTCAGTAGTATTAAACGAAGTACGTAACGGTAAAGGTAACTACGGTTACAATGCTGGTACTAGCGTTTACGGTGATATGTTAGCTATGGGTATTCTTGACCCAACTAAAGTAACTCGTAGCGCATTACAGTTTGCTGCATCAGTTGCTGGCTTAATGTTAACGACTGAAGCAATGATCACTGACGCACCACAAGAAGCAGCTCCTGCAATGCCTGATATGGGCGGCATGGGCGGTGGTATGGGTGGCATGGGCGGCATGATGTAATTTTGCTAGTTTAAATCGTTGATTACTGCGTTGCTTTATTACTCGTTTAGGAAGAACTAAACGTTGTAATAAAGCGCCTTGTACTAAACCATTTATCCTGCGCAAAAACACTGTTCAGATATCCATATTGAAAAGCTCGAAAACCTAGGTTTTCGAGCTTTTTTGTTTCTTGTACTCTACCTTAAGGACTATGAGTTTTAAAATTTCATCAATTTATAACAAGCGGCAATAGGGTGGATAACTGCTTTGGTGATTTTGCCATGCTGATGGGTAACGATAGGCTGGTTAAGTGAACCATTAAACTTTGGCGCTTGCCACTGAGGTAATGTACTGAAATCTGCTGTTAAGTTGGCAATGAGCCCTGTAGATTTCTGTAGTTTGATCTTATTGCCTTTGCTGTTAGCGGAAGATGATTTATCGGCAAAGTTTTTTTCTCGGGTCGCAGCAACAATACAAATTCTATTTTCAGCGGCGCGAGCTAATAAGCTATGCTCAACATCACATGGCTCTTGAATATCAAAAGGCACTAACAGCAAGTGAATGCCATTTAAAGACGCTATCTTGATTATTTCAGGTATTTTAACGTCATCAGCGGTTAACATTGCGACGTTAATGCTCCCTTGCTCTAAGGATAATTCTATAATGTTCAAGTCATCGCCGAGAGATGTCCACTGATACCTTTGGCAAAAATGCAATTGCTGTTGTTGTGCAAATAAACCCTGTGCGCTAATTATGACTGCCTGATGCATTCCATCAATAACTAAACTGGTACACACGTATTGGAAGGGTCTTAGTACTGCGCTAATTTGAGCAATTGCTTGTCCACTTAAGCTTTCTATTTTGCTTAACTCTTCGGCATTATTGGTGAGTGTTTTATCTGCAATAAAGAATAACTCTGGTAATTGAATTATGTCACTAACGTTATTTTCTATGTAGTAACAAACATCTTCAAGGGCTTGCTCGTTAGATGTATATGTGGCGAATATTGCTACATTGGCTGTTAGTGGAACATTATCATTTTGTTTAGCTAGCTGTTGATTTGGCAATGTTAAACTTTGATAAAGATCGGCGCGGCGCTGCTTAAAGAATTCGGTGCCATCAGGACGACAATTTTTATTTGAATCAATGCCTGCATCAACTAAATCAATGTCAGCAAAAACAAAGCCTTCTTTATTGTTCGCGATAGATGCTAACACTTTGCCATCTGGAGAAACTATTTGGCTTTGACCTATACCAACAAGCTGTTCTTCAGGGATAGATCTTTGCGTTGCAATAATTGTACTTTGTTCTTCTGCTACCAAGGCTCCAACTTTATTTGCTGTTGCTAAAAATACGTTGTTTTCGCACGAGCGAGCAGGGCCATGTAAACAGCTTTCATCTGTTAGCAATGAATTCAAAGAGCTACACAATAATTGTGCGCCATGCAACGCTAACTCCCGTGATAGGTCAAAGGTATTCGCATCGCTACCTGATAGAAGAGCTAGTTTACCAAAGGGCGTAGTAGCTACTTCAGTATCTTGAAGGCTACTAATGAAAAAATCATTCTCATGACCAATTAATGTTTGCTTATCTGCTTGCAGAATAATCTCACCTTGTGGTGAAAGTAAGCATGAAGTCACACTAATCTTAGATTTGAGCGAGCCATTTTGATGGTCACGAGATTGCTGTCTGCGCAAAGTGACATTGAGTACAATATAACAGTCATGCGCTTTCGCTTGCTGCGCAATCGATTGTAAAAAAGTACCATCAAGAGTTAATGCTTGATCCCATGCTTGGTTATGGTCAACGTACCAAGATTGAGTATTACAAAATTCAGGAAGAACGATTATAGATGGCTTGCATACTGCCGCCTCGTTTATCATACGAATACAGGTTGCTAAGTTTTCTTGAGTATTTAAGGATGTGGCGAACTGAGTAACGGCTACTCGCATGACAGGTAATTTCCATCTTGTTTGAATTTAGTAATGTGCAAGCACTGCGCTATTTTACATTAAAATGCCATTGGATAGGTTATTTTTATATGTTTTTGTCACTTAGAGTCAGTATGTTAGCTATTAGTTAAGAAGCTGCTTGAAAGTTACTTATTCATTGGCTAATGTGCTGTAACAACATCTTATAATATTAATATCATGACAACTGAAAAATTTACCCAAGCTATAACCCTTATTAACGAAGCCAATAGCGAAGATCCAAATATTGAAAGTTGGCAAGGCAAGCAATACCCGAAAGAAGTGCTGTACTCGCTACGAATGAGCGAAATGCTAAGTGATTTTGTACCTGCACCTTCAATAGAATTACAACTTGCAGCGCATAGTCAACACATATGCCGCTGGCAATATCCACGTAAAAATTATGAAATGAATCGAGCTGGCTATTTGTTGTGGCGCAAAGAGCTGAACAAATTTCATGCTCAAAAGGCTGGCGAAATTCTAGCTTCAGTTGATTTTAACGCTGAGACGATTGAAAAAGTGCAGTTCTTATTGTTAAAAAAACAGTTGAAAAAAGACCCGCAAACGCAAACCTTGGAAGATGTTGTTTGTTTAGTATTTTTACAATATTACTTCACTGATTTTGCGGCCGCTCATACTGAGCAAAAAATCATTTCTGTACTGCAAAAAACATGGGCAAAAATGTCTGCTCAAGGACATGAAAAGGCATTAACTCTTTCATTACCTGAAAATGATAAAGCGTTAATCGTTAAAGCTCTGTCATAAAGGGGCTCTACTGTGTCTGGTAAAATTTTATAACACCTTAATTTATCATTAAGGTGTTATAAGTTGTCAGGCTTGATTACATCAAGCTTTCTTGCTTCACTTGATTAAACTCTAACACTTCACCACCAAACTCTACGGCAAAAGCTTGTGCATCTGTCTGCTTACTAAAGCTTGCTAGGGTTTTACCCATAGCGCCGGTTTTTTCTGAACCAGTAACAAACCAAGCCGTTCTGGCATCAATAAAATAACCATCATTTGGTTCATCCCAAGGCATTTTACTCATGTCATGAACGTAAATTGTAGTAACGTTACGTCTATTTTCAGGGTCTAAGTAAAAGCTAAACATATCTCTGGTTGAGCAAAATTTATGTACTTTATCGGCTCTGTCTTTGCGATATAGCTCGCCTTTAGGGCCTGCAAAATTTGTGATTAACATGCCACATAAATGACACTCATCTGAACTCTCAATCGCCTGTGCTTGATGGATCACTTGCTGCTGTTGTTGTTCTCCACAAGCAGCTAGCAAAGAGAATGATATTACGATTAAAATGTTTTTCAAAAAGGTATTAGCTAATAAAGTATTCATTACAGAGTTTTCTTCTTAAGGATAAAAATGGCTAGGCTTAATGGCACAATGACCCAAGCAAACATTGAACTGATTAGTGTGGTTTGTGACAGGCTGGAATTTATTGCGATAGCAACTGCACCATTAACGTCACTGCTGTCTAATCCTGAAAGATTTACTAAGCGGAAAATATCCGCAGGATTTAACAGCATTACTTGCGTTAATCCTTGCTGGCTTAAGCCATTATCAATACCAACAAGTAGAGCTAGCAAGGCTAAGTCAAAAACTAAAGCAAAGACAAACCAAGTGATTAAGGCAAAGCCTGCTGCTTTGGACTTTTCACTTACCGATAAACTGATCAAATAAGCAATTGCAGTGAAACTCAAACCAAGCAAAATTGCACTAAAGATAAATAATGCAAAACTACTTAATACTTGGCTGTTATCGACTTGCATAAATAACAAAACTGCCGAAGTACCAAAGCCTAATAATATGGCTAAAGCAATGATAGCGCCTTGGCCAAAAAACTTACCAAGTAATAATTGGCTTTTACTTAAAGGGTAGGTAAGTAGCAATAATAATGTGCCACTTTCTTGTTCACCGACGAAACTGTCGTAACTGATCAACAAAGCGATTAACGGAATAAGAAACACCGCTAAACTAGCTAAGCTAGCAATGGTTGTCGATAACGAGGCAATACCTATGCTGCCCGATGCCGCGCCGCCAAAATAGGTTAAACCTAAAGATAAAATCGTAAAAATAATGGTGATAGATACCAACCAACGGTTTCTTAGGCCATCTTGAAATTCTTTGAGGGCGACGTTAAAAATTTGCTTCATAGTTTTTCTCCGTTAAATGCAGCAGATTTTTGAGAGAGGTAATGCTGATAGAGCTGCTCCAAATTAGCCGACTCAACTTGAATATCTTCCATAGCATCATAAGACAATAGTTGCTTTAAGGTAGATAACTTGTCTTGCTCAGGTACAAATAACGTTTGTTGCTCTAACTCGGAAGTTAAAAATAGGTTTAACTTAGGATCGCTGCTTACTGCGCCGTTTAAGCCTTTCGGTTTAATTTTAACTGGTAAGTTTGCATGCTTACGAAGTTCAGGAATAGTCCCTGCAGCTAATACTTTACCGGCAGATAGTATCATTGCTCTATCGATATGCTGTTCAACGCCTGGGAGTACGTGCGAGCATAAAATAACGCTTGAGCCATTAGATTTTAACTGGTCTACAGTACGATAAAAATCCGCCGTTGCTATTGGATCTAAACCTACTGTAGGTTCATCTAATAACAGTAATTTTGGCTCACCAATAAAGGCTTGTGCCAAACCTAGGCGTTGCCTCATACCTTTTGAATACGTTTTCACTTGGCGTTTCATTGCGTGTGCAATACCTACTTGTTCAAGTAAAGCGATTGCTGTTTTTTTATTATAACCTTTAAGTTTTGCGAAATAGGTGAGCACTTCTAAACCGGTTAATTGTTCGTAAAAGCTAACGTTTTCGGGTAGATAGCCTATTTTAGTGCGGCTATGCCACGCTTCTTTAGAATCAGGAGCCATGCCCATAACATCGACACTGCCACTGTCTGGTGAGATCACACCTAAGATGAGTTTCATCATGGTGGTTTTGCCGGCGCCATTATGACCAAATAAACCAAGTACTTCTCCTTGGTTCAGAGTCATACTTATTGATTCTAGGGCCGCTAATTGTTGATATTTCTTACCAACATTTTGTAAAGATATAAGTGGAGCATTCATCTTAAGATTCGACCTTAATGTTTAGTATCTATCAGCTCTACATTAGCTGCTATAGATGTTGTATTTGTTTTTTGCTGTAATTGCTGCACTGGTTGTTGCATAAGCGGAAAACTATCTTTTACTCCAGGCGGCTTTAATATCGGGAATTGTTTTTGTACCCAACGTAAAATAACGATTGCCGGGCTGTCCATCAGCATTTTCATTTCAGGGTATTGCCAAACTAGTTTATCAATACCATCATTTGGTTCAAAAATCACGTCGCCTACATTGTCATTGTCCATATCCCAGCCAAGGTAATTACTCCAGTAGTTACCTCTACCGTCCTGGCTCCATTCCTGTTTTTTATTGGAAACGTATTTCACTTGCGTTGGGTTGTTGATAAAACTGTTGCCATATACTTTGGTGTTTTCAGAGCCAGCGGTTAAGTGGATGCCAATTTCAGCGGTATCAATTAAATTATCACTAATGGTGTTATAGGCTGAGTTATAAACGAATAGTCCTTTACCATCACGGCCCAATACTTTGTTTTCGGGCTTAGTCCACACATCTTTAATCACATTATTAGAAATGGTCGAAGAGGTGATAAAGTTCATCAAAAATCCGTAATCTTCGCTGTTCTTACTAGTATTTCCGGATACAGTTAACAGTTTAGAACTCATTAAGGCGTAACCCGCACGAGTGTTATAGGCAAGATTGTTAAGTATTTTATTGTTATGTGAATACATATAGTGAATGCCATAACGTAAATCGTGCATAGTGTTATTTTGCAATACATTTTCTTGACTAGATATTATATACAGACCATCTCTGGTATCGGATATAGTATTGCCTTGTACTAAAACATCTTTAACTATGGATAATTGAATACCGTTACCCCTATCAGCAGAGCGTAAATGTGTATTGCCAATCACTGTGTTATTGAGCACTTTAATATGCTGTGCTTTTTGCAACCAAATACCAAAGCCACTGCCTTGTAGTTGATTGTTTTGAATAAGGAGGTTGTTTGCTTTTTGCACTGAGTAAATACCTGAGTTTTGCTCAGTTAAATCATCTCCCCAGTTAATAATGGTTAAGTCTTCTATGGTGATATTTGAATTGTGTAAATGTAGTGCATGCCCTTTGCTTTGAGCATCAATTATTGCACCTGATAAACCACGTAAAGTAACTTCTTGGTTTATTGAAAAGTTGCCAAAGTAAGTACCTGAATTAAGGGTGATTACATCGCCACTAGAACTTTCATCAAGTATTTGTTGTAAATTATCTTGTGGTGAAACTTGCCACTCTTTTGCAATAGCTGTATTGCAAACAGTCAGTGCTAATAAAATATATAGTAGTAAACTTCTGTTCATTAAGATTGAGCAACTTTATTTAAATTATGAATAAGGCGTACTATCAATGAATACATTCGATAGTACGCCTTGTTTTTATACTACTGGAGTGACTAAGCTTCTACAAACATGCGACCGCGCATTTCCATATGTAGAGCATGACAGAACCAGTTACAGTAGAACCATTGTACGCCAGGTTGGTTGGCTGTAAAGGTAATAGAAGAAGTCGCTTGTGGACCAATTTCCATTTGCACACCATGGTTAGTCATACAGAAACCATGAGTTACATCTTCTACTTGGTCAAGGTTAGTAACAACTACCGTTACTTCATCACCAAGTTTCACTCTAAACTCACTCATACCAAATGTAGGTGCTACCGATGTCATGTATACGCGTACTTTGTTACCGTCACGAATAACTTTATTTTGTGTGTAAACATCAACACCATCTTTTTTCGCCATTGCAATGGTATCAGCAAAGATAGGATCAGTGCGTGGCCATAATTTTAATGGTTTCATTTTGCTACGGTGAACTATCATACAGTCATGTGGTTCAGCGAATGTTGGACCATCATGAACCAACTTCATTTCATCACCAGAAATATCAATTAATTGATCATTTTCAGGACGCAATGGACCAACAGGCAAGAATCTATCTTTAGAGAACTTACATAAAGAGATTAACCATTTACCATCAGAGTCACGAGTTTCACCCATAGTTGTATGGTTATGACCTGGTTGATAATGTACGTCTAATTTTTGACGAATATAATTAACTTTTTCACCGTTGTGCGCTTTAATTGCATCTTCTACATTCCATTTTGCAATTTGGCTATCAAGGAATAATGTAGTGTAAGCATTACCTTTATTATCAAATGCGGTATGAAGAGGACCTAAACCTAATTCAGGCTCAGCTACAATAGTGTCACGTGGCTTAATTTTGTCTGCAAATAAAGCGTCTAATTTTGCAATTTCAATGATTGAAACCGTAGGAGACAACTTACCGTTAGCAACAAAGTACTTACCATTTGGCGAAGTGTTTAAACCGTGTGGTGATTTAGGTACAGGGATGTAACGTGTTAATTCAGAGCCTTTGCGACCGTCTAATACTGGTACATTATTACCATTATACGTTTTGAACTTACCGGCTTTAAGTGCTGCTTCACAAGCTGCTAAGCTGAAAATAACAACATGATCGCGTTCAGCTGTGATCATCTCACCTAAATTCATGCCCATTTCTGAGTTGTAACACGTTGATGCGAAGTATTTACCATCGTAATCAGCATCAGTATTATCTAAGTTACCGTCAACCATAACTTGGAAAGCCATTTCCATAGTTTCAGCGTTAATAACATTATAAAGCGAACGGTATGTACTAACATCTTCCATGCCGTCTTTGCCGTCGTTATTCATTGGGATTTCAAATTCGCCATTACACACAACGTATTTGGTGTATGGTGCTTTTTGTACGCGTAAACCATGAATTGCATGAGCGTTAGGTACGGTAAGCATTTTGTCACACTTCATCACGTCACAACGAATACGCGCCACACGAGAGTTTGCTTTATCATTGATGAAAACGTATTTTCCATCGTAACGGCCATCTTTCATACTCATATGAGGATGATGAGAATCACCAGCCATTAAATGAGCGCTATCGCCTTTAATACGTTTACTTTCGTCAGTTAAACCCCAACCAGTAGCACTATCAATATTAAATACAGGAATACGCATTAACTCACGCATTGATGGAATACCAAGAATACGAACTTCACCTGAATGACCACCTGACCAAAAGCCATAATATTCATCTAAATCGCCAGGATGAACAAAAGCATCGTTTTTTGCATACTCTGCTGCGTTGGCTCTTGCCGTGCTAGCAAACATAGCTGCTGTCATTGGCGCAGCAACTGCACCTGCACCGATAAGAGCCGTTTTACCAAAAAAGCTACGTCTACTCTTATCTTCCAGTTCTAATTCATTAAGTTTTTTATCATCATTACTCATTCTATCTCTCCATCTTGCTATTTATTTTTAATATTAAAAATTTATAATTTTGTTGTTTAATTTTTACTATTGCTTACACATCTAGTTACTTAAGCAACGTCAACGGTTGGAATTTGCTGTTCTTTAAATTTTTGTTTCTTACGCGCTATTTTTTTCAGTGGTGGACATTTTTCATCATTGAAATAGGTTACCTGGCAATCAAGACAGTAATGACATTCACGCATGTTTATCGTGCCATCAGGATGAATTGCTTGAATTTCACATTCTTTCGCACACGTTTTACAAGGTTGGCCACATTCAGGACGACGACGTAACCAACTAAATAAACGCATATTATTGCCCGTTGATAACGCAGCTCCTAGCGGACATAAATAACGGCAGAAAAACTTACGATTGAAAATATTAATGATCAGTAATATTGACGCATATAAAATAAAAGGCCACTCACGATCAAACTTTAATAAGAAGGTTGTTTTAAAAGGCTCAACTTCGGCAAATTGTTCAGCGAGAGCTAGTGATTCTAAGGATAAGCCAAATAAAGCTAATAAAATTATATATTTAATTGCCCATAAGCGTTCATGTACAGCCCAAGGTAATTCGAATTGTGGAATTTTTATATAACGAGCAAACACATTCATTAATTCTTGCAGCGCACCAAACGGACACAACCAACCACAATAAACCGCACGTCCCCACAAGATCATTGTTACTGCAGCCGCACCCCATAAAATAAATATAACAGGGTCAAGTAAGAATAAGTCCCAAGAGAAATCAGACATAAAAGCTTGTAAGAAGGTAAACACGTTCACTACTGACAACTGACCACCCCAAACCCAGCCAATAAATACAACAGTAATGATCAAAAATGTATGGCGGAAGTTGTGCATAAAGGTTGGGTGACGAACTAAAATATCTTGGAAGAACAAACTCATCACAACGATAATTATCAAGATAATTAAAATAACGACTTCAGTATTTTTTTCTTGCCACACTTCTTCAGTCAGGGTTAACTCTGGCTCAGGGTAAATCAGTGGCGGGCGATCTACGTATTTATCTAAAGTATGGTAATCAGCTTTAAAGGAAGTAAACAAACTATCAACAGCGCCAAATTGGCGACGTACCAGTAGCTCTAATTGCCAATCAACACCGGGATTAAACTCATGTTGTGCACGTACAATAAATAATGACATTTCTTGAAAGCGAGGTGCACCATTAATCATAAGATCGGTAACGCGGTTATGGTCTAAATCACGAAAGGCAAATGCTTCACCATTTTGTAAAATTTGAATTCGATCAAAAATAGCGCCTCGAACATAACCAGAGCCTTTATAGGAATAACCATTACCTAACATAATAATGGCATGCTCATTTTCAGCAAGAGTGCTCATTAACCAATCGTATTCACTATCGCCTAATAAGTTTCTACCCACGCTTGGGATATCTGCTTGAGCAAAGTATATTTCGGCAAACGAATCTTGTTTTTGCTCTAATGTTGCTTCCTCAATATGTTCAACTTCTGTACCAACAAAAGCGTCATCAACAGCTTTTCTGTTTAACGCTAATTTACGAATTGAGCCATCGCCTACTAAGGTTTGCCAATCTGTTTTTTGATAAACATCCGGGTAAATAGTCGACATCGGTTGAATAATTTCTTGGCTGGCTTTAATAATACCTAAGGAGCGAGCCACTAAGGTTGCAGCTCTCGTAATGGCAACATTCATCACCATAACCGTAACGGTTGCCCCTGAAAGCCCATCAATATGAATAACGCCTTCTTTGCTATTACCGCCCACCTTTAACCGGTCGCTAACCTTTAAACCGTCATATTGGTCTGCAAATGCGTAAAGTTTAGTTTCTGGTATGCCAGCAAGAATAATAGGCTCATGATGTTCTAGAACCTTTGCCCCTAGGTATACGCCTTCAGGGCTAATCGCTACGAGCATATTTACTGGTTCACCTGAATAGGCTGGTATTTTTGCTAAGTCGTTGGTTTCAAATGCATAACCGATAACTTCAGATTCTTTTTTAATGGTCCAAATAAGTACTTCACCGGATTTTTCGCCAATTTGAGTGGCCTCAGGAAATATTTGCTTTATTAAAGGGATAGGATCTTTAGGTGGACTAACAAACAAAGCTTGCGCAGGAAATGTTGCCGTAAATAAAAGAAGCAATAGAGCTAATGGCTGAAAAAGCCTCTTTATATTTATCTTTGTGAGCATAGCGTCAATAAACCTTGTTTTCTAATTTTATGTAATAAAATATAGAATGCATCAATTATTTTACAATTAATTTGCAGTAAGTTTACGCTCAACTTTTTATTTACCCATGATCTAGATCAAAGTAATGGTAATGGTAATGTTAAGTATTGTTTTGGGATGTAATCATGAGGCTAGTAATTAAGTTATTTATTTTTCAAGAAAGCTATTTTGGCTACACTTTATAACAGTTTTAATAAACATCTGATGTAAACTGACAGTTAATAACAATTATTGTTAATAAAATAATATTTTTTTGGAGCCATAATGAAAGCCATCCGCCTAATAAGTATATTTGCTGTATTGTTTGCTGTTTCAGCCTGTGTAACCGTTGAAGAAATGCCAGTTTCTGATAGCCAATTAGTGATCTCAAGTAGTTTTGAAAGAGACATTGAATTAGATGAAAATTCAACGTTTGCTTTTACTCCACTACAAGTTACTGAAGAAGGTGCTCGTTATCCGATAATAACTCAAGCGATAGAGCAATATATGGTGGCAAATTCATTTAGCCAAGTAACTCCTGATCAAAGCCCTACATTCTATATCGGTTATGTTGTCGAGTCTGAAGAAGATTTGAGCGATGAGCAACTTGCAGAGTCCTTCGGGCTAAACCCTGGCTTACCACATCTACCTGAATTGGATAAAGGTACTTTATTGGTGTTTATCCTTGATGGCCAATCTAAACAGTATGTATGGAAGTCAGCGGCTCAAGGTTTTCTCTTAGATGAACAAAATGAAGAGGAGCGTCAGTTGCGCATCCAAAATATAGTTAGCGCTACCTTTAATCAATTTGTTAACAAACCTTAACAAGTAATGACAAAGTAAAAGAAACTTTTTTCATTGTTTATCGGTCTTATGCTAAGTGAATATTAAAAAGAGGTTAGTGATGAATAAATTATTATTAGTACCTATTATTTTGGCATCGATGTTTATTGCGCAAGTGCAAGCTGCAACGGTTGAAATTGAATGGTTTGAACCGGAACACTATCGAGACATTAAAGTAGCTAACGGTGGAAAAAAAGCATTCCAAGAACGGGTATTTAAAGATCTTGAAAGCTATTTCATTGAATTCGCTGCAAGCTTACCTGAGAAACAGGTATTAAAGCTTAAAGTAACTGATATCGATTTAGCAGGTGATATTAAGTATATGGTTGGTCCAAATAATCAAACTATGCGAGTTATTTCTGATTTGTACTTTCCTCGAATGAAATTTAGTTACCAATTAACTGAAGGTGTAAAAGTGCTCCAATCGGGTGAAGAAAATATTAAAGACATGGGCTTTAATATGAGTAGTGCTCATCATAATAGAGATAGTTTTTATTATGAAAAAGAAATGATTAAAGATTGGTTTGAAGATACGTTTAACAAAGAACAATAACGTATTTTACGAACTCTAATAAATTGAAAGCCTAATGTATTGTTCATTAGGCTTTTTAGCATCTAGCATCTAGCATCTAGCATCTAGCATCTAGCATCTAGTATCTAGTATCTAGTATCTAGTATCTAGTATCTAGTATCTCATCTTGAAATTGGTCTATAAAAGCTTTACTGCCATCGATAAGCCCAAGCAATTGCAAATGCTTCAGAATCATTACCGCGTTTGGTCGTAACGCCTTTGTTGGCTAAAAACTTAATGCTGTGTTGTTTTGATAACGCTAAAGAGTAGGTGATACCTGCTCTATAGTTACCTTCTTTATTTGATTTTTGTACGCCATCAATATGAGTATCTCCACCCCAAAAGTAGTTACCGTTTAACGCTATCCATTGACCAGGTGCAATATCGTAAATCAAATGCGATTGAATATTATAAATAGGGTCTTGCTCTAGTGTTTGGGTATACAGATAATCTTCGTTATCAGTAAATACTTTAACGGACGTTGATAAATCAAGCTCCCATGGACCATGAGGGATAGAAATTCCGATTTCAGGTTTTATATACCAACGGTTAGCCCCAGTGTTGAAAATATACTGTTTTTCATACTCACCAGTAGGAATACTTACTTGCAAGCTTGCTCCTACTACAACTCCTTTAGGTTGCTTAACAAATTCAGATAAGGTTTTTGCTTTAGCGCCATAAAAATTGTAGTTAAGACGAACACGTGTATCCGTTGCGCCACAAAATCTGCGTTCAATATATTCGCCCTGCAATATTGCATTGCCATCTGCACAGGCGTGTCCCTGATTGATGTCAAATTTACTGGCGTTACCAAATAATGAGAACGTTCTGGCGTAAGCGAGCGCAGGCCCATGGATAACTAAATTTAAATTCTCAATAGGTACTTCCGGCGAAGTATATATATCGCCTTCAGTGTATATGTATAAGGCACCTAAGAAATTTTGCCCAGTAGGTAAATCAATATATGATCTTGGGTCAAGCTCTTGCGCTGTCAGCGTAAATGGTAATAGTGCGCATATGACGTAAATAGTTTTTATTATGTTTTTCGGCAAGGTAGCACCCTGAAATGTATTTAAAACCTATTTACATTTAAACATATTTTTAACTATTTTTAGGAGTGTTTTTTTCGTAATGGCTTTCAAATTCAGTTAACACTTTATAAAGCTGCTCAATTTTTTTAACTATCGGGACTAAAAGCTCATTTTCTAGTGTTTTTTGCCATGCCATTAAATCATCGGCAACTTCAGCAATATAAGGCTGAAATGTGTTTGCAGAGCAGTTAAAAACAGAGCCTTTAGGAAAAATAGCACTAAAATTTCCGGCTTTATGCTGGCGCATTTCAAGTAGCGCGCTGTCTGCAACAATTGATCGTTTTAAAAGTTGAGAGATATTATCAATAAGTTGTTGTTCAATATTTTTAGTCATGATTCTTCAGTATCTATTGTTAAATAACGGCGTTATGTCGCTATTATGCCAAATTAAGTGGTGTTTTGTTAGCCTCGCCAGCATTTTCTCTGACAAATTTAGGCATTAAAAAACCGGGTAGGGTTGCCATCATCTGTTTAGCGATATGTTTTGCTGTATCTTCACTTACGTCAAAATGGGCTGCACCAAGTACTTTATCCAATACATGAATATAATAAGGCTGAATGCCGCTATCAAATAGCTTTTCAGACAATGCACAAAGAGTATCGGCATCATCGTTAATATTTGCTAATAAAACACTTTGATTAAATAAAGGAATTCGAGCCGCGATCAGAGACTCTATTGCTTGTAAAAATGTATCGTCGATCTCATTGCCGTGATTTATATGAAAGACCATAACTGGCTTTAAGCGACTATTTGCAAGCATATCGCATAAATTTTGAGTAATACGCTGCGGGATCACCACAGGTAAACGAGTATGAATTCTTAATCGCTTCACGTGTGAAATTAATTCAAGCTGATTGATAAGCCAAGATAAATGCTCATCACTTGCCATTAGCGGGTCGCCACCGCTAAAGATTACTTCATTAATTTCGCCATGCTGTTTTATATAGTCTAATGCTTGCTGCCATCTGATTTTATTAGGGCTATTATCTTCATAAGGAAAGTGACGGCGAAAGCAATACCGGCAATTTACTGCGCAACCGGCTTTAACAATCATTAGCACTCTATGTTTATACTTATGCAGTAACCCTTCTGCAACTGTGTCGTGCTCTGCTAATGGATCGCTAGAGTAGCCAATTACTTGCTCAAATTCTGAATTAAGAGGCATTACTTGTGCAAGTAGCGGGTCATTAATATCACCCTTGGTCATTTTAGCAATAAAAGGTTTAGGCACTCGCACAGGAAAAAGCTTACGAGCAGCAAAATGCTGTTCATATTCATTGCTGTCGATATTTAGTAAAGACAGTAACTCTTTTGGGTCGGTAACCACACTGGCAAGTTCTTTTTGCCAAGAAATTTTCCAAGAACAGTGCAAATCATCTTCAATTTGGGTTATTATTTGCGGCATTAATTAATCTCTGCTTACTTATCGTTTTTCGTGCATGCTAATCCATAAACGAATATTAATACATAAGCGCTCACTAATACATAAGAGAACACTATGGCTAACTTTAGCACTAACGAATTTAAAAACGGTCTTAAACTAATGATCGACGGCGAGCCGTGTAATATTTTAGATAATGAAACTGTAAAGCCAGGTAAAGGCCAAGCGTTTAACCGCATTAAAATCCGTAAGTTAATCTCTGGTAAAGTAATTGAGAAAACCTATAAATCTGGTGAGTCTGTAGAAGGTGCGGATGTAATGGAAACCGATCTTGCTTACCTTTATAACGATGGTGAGTTTTGGCATTTCATGAACAATGCAACATTCGAACAAATTGGTGCTGACGAAAAAGCTGTTGGTGATAGCGTTAAATGGCTTAAAGAAGGTGATGAGTGTGTAATTACTCTTTGGAATGGCAGCCCTATCACGGTAACTCCACCAAACTTTGTTGAGCTAGAAGTTGTTGAAACCGATCCTGGTCTTAAAGGCGACACTGCTGGTACTGGCGGTAAACCTGCAACATTAAATACTGGTGCGGTTGTACGTGTACCACTATTTATTCAAATTGGTGAAATTGTTAAAGTTGATACTCGTACCGGCGAATACGTTTCACGCGCGGGTAAGTAACTAATATTTTGTACTGATTTAGTTGGTATGAACTATGGTATGAAAGGGAGCTTATGCTCCCTTTTGCCTTTTAAAAAGTATTAAATAGTTGGAAAGTATGAGTTGGCGACCTAGCGCAAGTATTAGTAATTTACGAGCCCGAGCAAATATTTTAGCTAAAATAAGAAACTTCTTTGCCGAAAAGCAAGTACTTGAAGTGGATACGCAAGCTATGTCAGCAGCGACTGTGTCTGATTTACACCTAGTCAGTTTTTCAACCCAATTTAATGATGCTGGCGCTGCGCACCAAAACGGTAAAACTTTATACCTGCAAACATCCCCTGAATACGCAATGAAGCGGTTATTAGCTTCTGGTAGTGGCGCGATATATCAAATATGTAAAGCATTTCGTAATGAAGAGTCGGGCAGGCATCATAACCCTGAGTTTACCATGCTGGAATGGTATCGCCCGGGATTTGATCATTTTGACCTTATGGCTGAACTCTCTGATTTAATGCAGCTTATTTTGAGTTGCGAAAAAGCAGAATCATTAAGTTATCAACAAGCTTTTATCAAATTTACCGGAGCCGATCCGCTAACAAGCTCATTAGATGATTTAAAACAATTAATCCTTACTCATGAGCTGTCTGCTGATTGGGCAAAGAATGAAACAAATAAAGATACATTATTACAATATATTTTTATGGAGTTAGTTGAAACTAATATAGGTAAACATGTACCGTGCTTTATTTATAATTTCCCTGCAAGCCAAGCGGCTTTAGCAAAAATAAGTGTTGATGATAGCCGAGTTGCCCAGCGGTTCGAGTTGTATTATCAAGGTATGGAACTCGCTAATGGTTTTCATGAATTAACGGATGCAAGTGAGCAGTTACAGCGCTTTCAAGAGGACAACCAGCTTAGAATTAAAAATGGTTTGGCTGAAAAGTCAATCGATGAAAACCTCATCGCGGCACTACAATCAGGACTTCCAGAATGTGCAGGCGTGGCATTAGGTATTGATAGGTTAGTAATGATTGCTGTAAAAGCTGAAACAATTAGCGACGTTATTGCATTTCCTGTTAACAGAGCGTAACAAAAAATAAATGTTATACTATATCGTATGTGATATTATCACTTTTTAAGTGTTCCCCATTTACGAGAAGTATAAACATGTTAGATAGGCTTGGTATTACAGCAACATCCATTTGTGCATTGCACTGTATACTGCTGCCTGTACTATTACCTATACTTTCTTTATTTGGCTTAGAGTTTCTAGCAACTCATGAATCAGAGCACATGTTTTTGTTTGCGACACTTATCTTAGGTTCAATAGCCTTATTTTCTGGTTTCAAACGCTACCACCGCAAGATTTACCCATTTTTTCTATTATTCTTAGGCGGCTTTATTTATTGGCACAAGCACAGTGTTGATGAGTCACTTGAGCCAATAATGATCATTGCTGGCGCAGCTTTATTGGTTGCAGCCCACCTAGTTAATCTTAAGTTATGTAATAATTGCCGAACTTGTGAAGATCATAACTGTTCAACTCCGAACGCATAGTTAAATATCACGATATTTGATCTAAAAAGGGGTAGCTAATGTCAAGCTATCTTTCCAGAGGTGTTGGGTTCAATGCCTGCTTAAGTGCCAGTTTTTGGCATACAATATTAGAAAGAACACTTCGTCATTCCACCACTATTTTGGCTGGAATCTTCATCAGTTTTAGAGTGGCTCGAACGAGCATTTTGTGCCTTAAGTGGAAGTAGATCAATCATTAACTCTGCTCTACTAATGCCACTAACCCGACGGTTATTCAAATGTAAAAAAGAGTGGACTCTACTCTTTTGGGGGGCGCGTTGCAGGTCGGTTCAGTGCAGGAAGTCACTATTGAGTCCCAAACAAAACGGCGACGCAAAGGCAGCCGCATTGTCATTTTTTAATAACCTACTACTTGCCGCAGCTCGACTTGGTTGCGACCAACTTCCCACCTAATTGAGCAGCGTGCTCCTAGGCTATCAATCCGGCTATGCAGGCTCGCGAGGTTGTGCAAACTCATTGTTGAGCTTGATTGTTCTGCTTTGATTAGAACCTGAACACAATACCGACGGAAAACAGATCAACGTCTTCGTCGATATCATACCACTCCCACTCACCGACAATACTGAACTGGTCAGTAAACATGTATTCAGCGCCGAGGCCATACAAAAGGTCGCTGCCATCGTCATCAACACCGGACGCAACGCCGCCCCCTTCGACATCCCACGAGATCATGCCGAACTTGCCGAATAGGCCAAACTGCTCGTTGAGCGGCAGCGTACCCTTCGCAGCGAGTGACCATCCGTCTGCTTCGGCACTGACTTTCGAACCGTCTATGGAACCATCGTTCTCACCAAAATCCACCCAAGCGGCCTCAAAGGCGAGGTTCGAATTAAACTCCCAACCGCCGAGGATCTTCCAGCCGGTGTCCTCGTCGTCGCAACTGGCGATGCCACCGCACGCATCGATGGTAGCTTGCCCGATACTCGCCCCCGCATAGAAGCCATTCTGTGCGAAGGCATTACCCGTTATGCCCAACGTCAATAAAATTGCGCCAATCAGTTTAGATTTTTTCATTACCTGCTCCAAGTTGAGTATAGAAAGTGTAAATGTTATCCCCAATTACATTTGTCCTTACTCGGCCCGTTATAACACGCCGATTTCTTTGTAAAATTGGTTTCCTGTATATGCGTGTCTCATTAGTATTCCCCTGCTTTTGTGATTAATTTCAAGTGGGTATTATAAATAGCATAGTCGAAATTTCACGATTGAGAGGTTTTTAATCGAGCAGGCAAGGTTGCGCTCTTAAGAATTTGAAACAGAGGCAAGCATCCAAGATTCAAAGGTTATATATTTTTAAAAAGAAAAAGCCAATGAGGTCACAGTCACTGATTTTGGAATGCATTTAAGAGCGCTATCTGCCGTTTAAATAGATAATAGGAGATGCTTCGAGCGTATTCTCCTCGCTCTGAGTTGCCGCTAAAAAACTTGTGTAATTACAATAACATCATGTATTGTAAGTTTACAAATAATTAACTTTGCCCAACGGCGGTTAAGAGCGATCAGCAGACCTTTCATCATTATCGAATAACGATCACTTTGTGCGCAAAGCAGAAAGGAATTGGTGCATATTTTGTGGGCAAGATCATTGTGATCAGATAGCAGATGATGTATTCGTTCTAGTATATGATTACATGTCATTGTTAGGTGGTAGTGAGACTCTAATTTTACGTTTTTGTAGCAGTATTTGAATGTATAAAGTTAACAATTATAGACATTGAATTTAACTAATTACATTACTGGAATTGCTCTTTTATACGGTTTTAATTTGATATTAAGGTATGTTACAACGTTACTGTAATAAAGTTCGAATGACGTTCCCAATATATTGTATTTATTGATATTTTCGGTTGTATAATAATTAAGTCTATATACAATAATTAGAAGACGTTCTTTATATACATATAATATTAATTATCAAATGGAAGGGATTAAAATGAAAAGATTCTTGAACAGATCTATAGTTGCAACTGTCATGACATTAGGGCTTTACGCTTGTGGTGGCGGTGGCGGTGGTAGTGGTGGTGAGCAACAAGTAAAAGAACCGACTACTCCACCTCAAGCTGTAGTAAATCAAGCACCAACAATTGAAGCAATCCCCGTTCAGTCTGTTAATGAAAATAACACCATAACCATAACCTCAATAGCAAACGATGCTGATGGAACTGTTACTAGCTACTTATGGGAGCAAACATCTGGTGTTGATGTGATCTTAAGCGATACAAATACCGCGAGCGTTTCATTGACCGCCCCAGAAATCGGTGAACACGTAACGATAACTTTAAAGTTAACTGTCACTGATAATGATGGCACCACATTCACAGCTAATGTAAATGTTGAAATCAAAGATATTCCGAATCAAGCACCAACAATTGAAGCAATAGCTTCAGAGGGTAAACGATCATTAGTTTGGGACAACGGGGAAGAGTACACACTATTCTATGGAATCGTTGGTGAGGATCATAATAGGTTTTCAACAATACAAAGTATTACTTCTCCATATAGCATAGATTGGCTTGATATTTGGTTTGAAGAGTATGAGTTCCATTTACAAGATGAAGATGGAAATACAGTTGCTTCCTCAACATTAATTGACAGTTCATTTTCACTTCCTAAAGAAACCTATGTGGCTGGGAACGATATGACAAGCTCTGACTCTTCAAGCCCAGATTCATCCCTCATCATAAATGACAGATATCTATATACAGTTGGTAATTTTGGTTCAAACCATGGTGATTTAGGTAAAGGGGATTTTTTCAATGTTTATGATCTTCTTGCCACCGATGGCATAGAGAATATATATAACTACAAAGACGTAAGGAGCCCTAATAGAATTTGGCATTTTGCCAACTACGTCCTTGTTACTACACCAAACGAAAATTCAGTTCTATTTAATATAGAAAATCCAGCTAATCCTATTTATGTTAAAGAGATAGAAGAGTTAAATGTTATTGGATTTAATAACAATTATCTATTTTCCTTATCATCAGAACCAATGCACATTGATGTATTAGAGGTGAATTCAGGTGAATTAACAGTTATAGAGACCATAAACACAGGTGTCGGTTTACCTGAGGGTGAAACAAAAGTTTTATCTAAGGATGATGCTACCTGGCTAATAATTGAATCCACAAACACTTCAATTTACCCAATAACTAATGATATTGTTATTGGTCAACCGCTCACTATTGAAAGCAATGCTTATTTACACAGCCAAGATATCTCGAATAATTATCTAATATTTAAAAGCTATAATAATACTAACAACGTTTTCATTGTTGATATTAGCGATCCTAGTTCCCCATCTTTAGCTCTCAATACAACAATTCAAAATAGCGTCCAGGGGGGGCTTAAGAGTTTAAGAATTTCAAATAATACTCTTTATGCAATTGGTGAAATGGAAATTGTAGCCTTTGATTTATCTAATATTAATGAGCTATCCGTAATTGGCCGACAACATATAAAAGATCAAGACATGCATATTAAGCTTATGGGAGAAAAATTCATTTCACTAAACTCGTATGAGCAAGAAATTAGACTGTATGATTTGAACATAAAACAAGATCGCCCATCTGTTGATATGACATTTTATAAGACTAATTACCCAGCATCACGAATTATCGAAGTTGATAATAATATAGCAATTATATCAAATTCTGCTGGATTATCTTCATGCTCAGGAGGAAATGGGAATTGTTATTCTGATAATTATGACACGACAAATTCAGGGATGAACATATATTCTAACGGGTTAGAAAATGCACCTGTAAACATTTATTTTGAGCCAAACAATCCTGTAACACCTGCAATTGTGGTTAATAATAGGCTTTACGCCTTAGACGATGAAAAAATATCTATTTTTGATGTAACAGACATTCAATCTCCTATACTACTAGGTTCGGAATCATGCTGCTCAAAAAACGTCAGTAGCCGAATGAATTTTAATAGTATTGGTAATATAGTTTTATTCAATTATATTAATGGGCTACTATTATTTGATGCTGATGAACCCAACCAAGTTGGAGCTCTAGAAAGATATCATCCAAATAGTGGCTTTAATGGAGGAGGTACTTTTGGTGATAAGCTTATATTAACAGAGCGGACAGCAGTTAATATTCTAGATCTATCTAGCCCTGATAATATTTCTTTTTCAACCGGTGCCCAAGGATACATATACGGTGTGTCTTCCGCTGAAAATGGTGTTTTTGTTGGTAGCCAATTTAACCCATATGGCAACGAATCTTCAGATTCAATTATTTATTTTTTTGAAAATGGTGTTTTGAATGAAAGATCAACACTTAAATCAGGTTTTGTTTTCATGAAGACCATTAGTAACGAACATATTGTATATGTGACTCTGAAAGGTCTCGTTGTTGTAAATGTCTCTGACCCATACTCGCCAAAGACTGTACTAACATCAACATTACCAGTGAAAAAATTTATTACGGCAAAAATTATAGGGACTACTCTTTATATGGGAGCTATTGACGGTGTTTTAACTATCGAAATGCCAGAATAAAATACGAGCAGATTTTTATGCTCAGTTTTTTAAATTCTCTTATTGAGAAACTGAGCAATAAAACGTATATACCACTTTTTGCAACCTAAACTAACCGTTAGAGGGATGATTTTTTACTCGTAAATCTAGAGTGCTTTGTGGCAAAAGTGATCGTGCCTTGCTCAGGAACGACTGTCGGGTTATGGCACTGAACGGACATTAGCTCCTATTCGTCACATAAACCAAACAATTAAAGCGATCCTTTGTGATCGCTTTTTTTATACCAACCATCTAATTTGACCATTTCAAAAAGCTTTCCAACATACCATTAACACTTTTTGCAATTTGTAACAGATCGTATAAGGAACAAACAAATTGCTTGATAATGTAATCAATGATTATTGGCTTATATAAACGATTACTAGAGATAACCTATGAAAATGACGGACTTTATCCACTTAGATAAAGCTGTTATGCATTTAAATCAGAGTTTATCTAATAATTAAGGAATGAAAATGAAAAAAACTATTATTGCACTAGCTATATCTACTTTATTAATACCAACAGGCTATGCTGCAAACCTAAAGGATTCGGTTCCAGAAGCAAAAACTAAACTCGAACAATTCAGTGCGAAAACTGGTGTTGTAATGATTCGTGGTTTCCATAAAATTGGCTCTATACAGGGGTTGTATAGTACTTCGGTCAATGTTCAGGCTAAAGAGTTTACTAACGTTACTGATGGTACTAAACAGTATGGGATTACAATTGAAGCATTCAAGGAAAATGGAAAATATGACAAAGATCATACTTCTTTTATCGATTATGATGAGATTGACTCATTAATTGAAGGCATTAACTATATTACTAAAGTAAAGCCAGACGTAACAAAGCTTGAAGACTTTCAAGCTGACTATAAAACCAAAGGTGATTTGAAAATTTCAACTTTTAGTTCTGGTACAAAAATTATGTCCGCGATCACAAGCGGTAACATTGGTGGTGTAGCTGCTTATTTTAATATCGAAGATCTTGCTAAAGTTAAAGATGTAATTCTTAAAGCAAAAGCTAAGATTGAAGAAGTAAAATCATAACAAGTTGCTACAACGGACATGTACAGTTTGCTCGCGTTTCGCGCATTTTAGCAAATTGTACTTAGCCGCTGAGCAATGCGTTAACGACTGGCGGGTTATGGCACTTTTCAGACCATCAGCACGTTCAAGGAGGTCCCGTATCTCGCTTTGGCTCGTACAGGATGACGGTGTACTTTCTCTACTTCCGTTTGTGGCACAAAATGCTCGTTCGAGTCACTCAAAACTGATGGAGATTCCATCCAAAAGCATGATGGAATGACGGAGTACTTTTTCTAATTTCATATGACACTGAATGGCATAAAATGCTCATTCGAGCCTCTTCTAAACTGCGGGAGGTTCTGTCCAAAAGTATGACGGAATAACCGGGCTTTTTAACTGACTATGAAATAACTGCAATTGTCACTAGGACCCTCAGCACGTTCCATAAGATTGCGGCCCCGACACTTTCTCCTCGATAATTGCTCCTGCATTATTCTACCTACATACATCCTGTATTAGTGCAGTGTTCTGATAAGTTGCGTCCATGCAACGATTCGGCACAATGACGCAGCTTATTTATACTTCAGTCACGGGAACTAACCACTCTACTTAACTCCATCATACAACCCTTCAATGCGATTACTCTTGTAGCTCTTTCAGCTTTCTGGTTAATGTATTTCTACCCCAACCGAGCTTTTTAGCCGCTTCTTGTTTATGACCATGGGTAAAGTTAAGTGCTCTGTCTAAACAAATCTTTTCAAACTCAGGTAGTGCCGTTGATAAAATATCACTTGAACCTTGATTGAGCTGTTCATCTATCCACGTTGATAATTGTGACTTCCAGCTTCCTTGGCTTACGTGGTTTGATACTTTAACCGAGGATAGCTCTTCGGGTAAATCATCAACTAAAATTTCTTGGCCACTTGCCATTACGGTTAAATAACGACAAGTATTTTCTAATTGCCTAACGTTGCCTGGCCATTCACAGCGCTGCATAAACTTAATAGCATCTTTAGAAATACTCTTAACATCAACACCTAATTCATTAGCAGCATGATTTAAAAAATGTTTGGTGAGCTGTTCAATGTCTTCTTTACGCTCGGTTAAACTAGGTAAGTGAATACGGATAACATTAAGGCGGTGAAATAAATCTTCACGAAAATCACCTTGCTGTACTCTGTCTTCAAGATTTTGGTGAGTCGCGGCAATTATCCTTACATCAACTTTAATTGGGTTGTGCCCGCCAACACGATAAAATTGCCCATCGGCTAACACTCGTAATAAACGAGTTTGTACATCAAGTGGCATATCGCCAATTTCATCAAGAAATAATGTACCGCCATGGGCTTGTTCAAAACGTCCTTGGCGAACAGAATTTGCGCCCGTAAATGCACCTTTCTCATGGCCAAATAATTCCGACTCTATTAAGTCTTTCGGGATAGCAGCCATGTTTAATGGAATAAATGGTAGGTTTTTTCTCGTGCTGTGCAAATGCAAGGCATGCGCTACTAGCTCTTTACCAGTGCCAGATTCACCATTAATCAGCACACTAATGCTAGAGCGTGATAATCGCCCAATTGCACGAAACACTTCTTGCATAGCTGGTGCTTCACCAATTATACCAACGCCATTTTCTTTATTAACTACCTTGGTCTTTTTCGCTTGTTGTTCTTGGGCATGCGTAAGCGCACGCTTGGTTAATGACAAGGCTTCATCAATATCAAATGGCTTAGGCAGGTACTCAAAAGCGCCGCCTTGATAAGCATTAACTGCACTATCTAAATCAGAATGAGCAGTCATTATAATTACGGGTAATTCAGGATATGAAGAATTAATTATGCCGAGTAATGTCATGCCATCCATTTTAGGCATACGTATATCAGAGATAATCACCTGTGGTTGACTCACTTCTAAGGCCGCTAAAAGATCGTCAGCATTACTAAACGAAACACTTGATATATTGGCACCCTTTAATGCTCGCTCTAATACCCATCTGATCGAGCTGTCATCATCAACAATCCAAACTTGTTCTGCATTCATGGTAAGTTTCTCTTCGGTAAAGGTAATAAAATATTAAATTGGGTGTGTCCAGGGTAGCTGTGGCACGATAACTTACCTTGGTGTTGATGGATTAATGTTTGCGCAATAGATAGCCCCAAGCCAGTTCCATCTGCTCGTCCGGATACCATAGGATAAAAAATAGTATCTTGGATATGTGGTGGTATGCCAGGGCCGTTATCAATGATTGATAATTTAACCGCTAACCTGACATGCTCGCCATTGATCGTTTGATTTGTTGCAATGCGAGTTTTTAATGTGATTTGACCATTTTCATCAAGTACCTGAGTTGCATTACGTATAATATTGAGTAAGGTTTGTTGTAGCTTTTCTGTGTCTATTTCCATATCAGGGATAGAAGGGTCATAATCACGAATGAGTTTAATGCCTTTCTCGTTATCCATGCTTACTAACTGGAAGACTTTTTCCATGACTTCATGAATGTTATGCATTTCAAGTACGGGCATTTGGTTTGGTCCGAGCAATCTATCGACTAAGTTAGTTAGCCTGTCAGCTTGTTCAATGATCATTGTGGTGAACTCTTGCTGATCATTATTTAGCTCTCTATGCAGTAATTGTGCTGCACCTCTTAAGCCGCCTAATGGATTTTTAATTTCATGAGCCAAACCCTTAATTAAGTCTCTTGCTGCTTCCCATTGCTGTTCTTGAAATACTTCAGCACTAATTTCTTTTTGTTTATCAATCTGAGTACATTCAAGTAGCACATGTTTTTCATCGTTATAAAACATAACTGAAGCGGTTACTTCTAAAGTTTTATGTTGATTTTCTATAAACTCCAACACCACTTCCGAGTCAGTGAAGTCTTGGCCGGTTGCTATTATCTGTTGCAACCGCTCAGGGGTAATACTGCAATGATTAAAAATTTCTAGGAAAGGTTGGTTATGTAAGCGGTTTAAGCTGCGGGAAAACATTGCTTCTGCAGCAGAATTTAGATATTGGATGGCTAGGTTTTGATCGAGTACAACCAAAGCGGTAACCATTTGCGAGGCTAAATGCTGAGAAAAGGCGAGCTTAATGTCTTTTAAATTAACGTTTGTAAACAACTTGATCTCCATCGCACCGTTTTGGTGCGCCATTTATTTCAGTGTAATAAATAGTTAGGTGTTTTGCACCTAAATAGAGAAAATGAGACTAATTCACTCTTGAACGATGCAAATATACGGTTCTTTCTTTAGAGGATGCAATTATCTTGCCTTGATTGTTAATTAGTTCTAATTTTATTTTATGTTCGCCGCGATCTACGTCTCTTAAGATAAATACTGAGCGGGTTTGGGGTTCGCCATGGATAGCGCCGTTCATAATTAATCTTACTTTAAAGCCTCGTTTAAACACCGGAGCTACGCGCCCTGAGATGTAAATAGAGCCTGAATTGTCACGTATTGTGGCATGGTCTTCTGGTTGGGTGATTTCTACTTGATATTCTTCAGTGATTACTCTTGGTGTTATATCTAAGACAGAGGTATCTACAGAAGTAATAATGGTTTGTTTATTACTAACTTCTATTTCTTCAGCTCCCGCTTTTGGGCTATCTGAAAAAACAAGGTCACCACTTGCATTGCGCCATACATAAACCTTACTTGAAGCAGCTAAAACAGGTGCAAGCAAAGATAATAGTAGTATTGCAAAGATAGAATATCTAAACATTCGGGTTCAATTTTCCTTTTTTAAAACCGTTACTTAATAATTTAACTAAATATTAACGGTTTCGCTAGTTATTAATGAAAATCATTTGCTTCAATTTAGTTTTAATTAATAAAAAGCCCGCATAAAGCGGGCTCAGAATAATTTATGTTACTAAAGCTTATACGCTGTAGTACATATCAAACTCAACTGGGTGAGTAGACATGTTAAGTCTTTCAACTTCTTCACGTTTTAAACCAATGTAAGCGTTGATCATATCGATATCCATAACACCACCAGCAGTTAAGAAGTCAGTATCGGCTTCTAAACTATCTAAAGCTTCTTCTAATGAAGAACATACTTGTGGAATTGCTGCTGCTTCTTCAGCTGGAAGGTCGTATAAATCTTTATCCATAGCATCGCCAGGGTGGATTTTGTTTTTGATACCGTCAAGGCCAGCCATAAGCATAGCAGTGAAACCTAAGTAAGGGTTCATTGTTGGATCAGGGAAACGAACTTCGATACGCATTGCTTTTGGAGTCGGAACAATTGGAATACGAATAGACGCTGAGCGGTTACGTGCAGAGTAAGCAAGCATTACCGGTGCTTCAAAACCAGGCACAAGACGTTTGTACGAGTTAGTTGATGCGTTAGTGAAAGCATTTAATGCTTTAGCATGCTTGATGATACCACCAATGTAGTAAAGTGCATCTTGCGATAAACCGCCGTATTGGTCGCCAGAGAACAAGTTAACACCGTCTTTAGCTAAAGATTGATGAACGTGCATACCAGTACCGTTATCACCAACTAGTGGCTTAGGCATAAATGTAGCTGTTTTACCGTAAGCGTGAGCTACGTTATGAACAACATACTTATAAATTTGTACTTCATCGGCTTTCTTAACCATAGTGTTAAAGCGACAAGCGATTTCGTTTTGACCAGCTGTTGCTACTTCATGGTGATGTGCTTCAACAACTAAGCCCATGTCTTCCATTACTAAACACATAGCTGAACGTAAATCTTGTGATGAATCAACAGGAGATGTTGGGAAGTAACCACCTTTAACACCAGGACGATGTCCCATGTTGCCGCCATCGTATTCAGTACCTGAATTCCAACAAGCTTCTTTATCATCAATTTTGTAGAACGAACCAGACATACCAGTATCGAAACGAACGTCATCAAATACGAAGAACTCAGGCTCTGGACCAATTAATACTGTATCAGCAATACCGGTAGAACGCATGTACGCTTCAGCACGATTAGCAACTGAACGAGGGTCACGGCTGTAACCTTGCATAGTTGCTGGTTCAACGATGTCACAACGTAAGTTTAGTGTTGATTCTTCAGTGAACGGGTCCATAACTGCAGTAGATGCATCTGGCATCATAACCATGTCAGATTCGTTAATGCCTTTCCAGCCTTGAATTGAAGAGCCATCGAACATTTTACCGTCTTCAAAAAAATCTTCATCTACTTGATGGTGAGGAATTGAAACGTGTTGTTCTTTACCTTTTGAGTCAGTAAAACGTAAATCAACGAACTTAACGTCGTTTTCTTTGATTAAATCTAAAACTGCTTGTGACATGAACGTCTCCAAAATTTCTGCAGGTTAATAATAAAAATGTAAAACATTTACTTGTCATCTATTAAGCTAGAACTGTGCCAAGATTGCAAGTGTTGATATATAAAGGATTTTATATTTCTGATAAATATCAGTTGCACCACTATGGTGCGTATCTGCTTGTTTGTGGTGCGTTATTTTTCGTTGGCGCATAGAGATACTAACCCATAACGCTTTTAGCATCGATAGCTCATTGTTGCTTATTTCATTTACTTACTTAAGTGGTTACATAAACTGTAATAATTTTGCACATTAACTATTCTATATAGCGTAAAGAAATGTAAGTATCGGTGCGCATAAAATTAAAATGATTATTATTATAAAAAATTATTAATTGGAGTTAATCGTGTTCTTACCTACAAGGTTAAGTTTTAACGCTATAGTCATGTCGACATTTTTATTGATACTGTCCTTTAAATCAACGGCAAGCAGCATAGATCAAGCGGATATATATTTTCAGCAAAAACAATATGAGTTGGCAATTAAAGAGTATATGGCGCTTGCTGACGTAGGCAATGCAAGAGCATATTATCAACTTGGTGCTATGTATTATAACGGCTATGGTATTGAAGCAAGCAGTTCAAGTGCACTTATTTGGTTTTCCTTAGCCGCAGAATATGATTTTGAAAATTCTGCCGATATTGCAACTGAGCTACTAGCGCGAGCATCCAGTGAAGACCGAGTTACGCTAATTGAGCTTATTGCTGTATTTAAAGATAAATATGGCAAAAAAGGTGTGCACAACAAGTATTTCCCCAAGATAAAAGAGTCCCTTCTAAGTGAAAAGATTGTTTTTGGCGAAGGTCAATCACTTGATTCAAGCTATGAACTTACTGATGACCTATTTCTTGAAGAAAGTGACGATTTGATTGAGTTTGAAGGATCAGATTTTGATGATGAAGATACAACCAACGACGACCCATTTGCGAACTCGAATAAGTTAGACCTACTAATAAATAGACCTTATATGTTAGTGGTTGATTACGACATTGAAATAGATGGTTCTCGTCGCTATTTTGAACAAGTACAAACGATTGGTAACCCCAAAAAGGGCTTAGAGGACTTATCATATAATAACACCCTTGAACCTACATTTAAGGGCAGAAAAGTAAGCTTTATAAATCGTTCTTATGTTGGTATTGCTAATTATAATAAATTTCAGATTAGAGAAGAGTTTAATGGCTTATATTCTAAAGTAAGAAAATATGTTCGTCAGTTTGTCGATAGTGAAAATGCTAATGATCAATATGATCATGCAATAGCATTAATTAATTTTACCTGGTTAAGTCAAGAAGAAGGGCAGGCGGAAGCTCTATTGAAAAAATCAGCAAATGCTGGCTTTGCTCCCGCTCAGTTTGAACTTGGCTTATTATTATACCGAGAGCAAAGAGATATTAAGCTTGCTATCGAGTTAATTTCAAATGCTGCTCAGCAAGGGGTTACTCAAGCAGAATATCGTTTAGGAAAAATTATATTAGATAGTCCTTGGGTCGTTAATGATAAAAAGAAAGCTTTATTTTGGTTAGACCTTGCCGCCCAAAAAGAGCATGTAGGGGCTATATTGAAAGCGACAAAACTTAAGTTAGTTGCCAAAGATAAATCGTTATTAGATGTGTCTGGTGCAATTGAATACTTAAACTTTTTGGAGAAGAAAGAGCAGCAAAATCCTGAATATCATTATCTACAAGCCTTAGCTCATAATAATATGCGTCCTCGTAAGCTATCTGTTGCGGTTACCTATATAAGAGAGGCAATAGCAATGGGCGAAGATAGAGGTTGGGATACAACGCCTTGGCAAAACACATTGAAAAGGTGGACGTCAGGTGGCTCAGTTACCATTGTAGAAATAGCTGATGATTAAAATCTGATATTATCTTCTTATTGTCCACTTAATCAAATGACTAATAACATTGCTAATCTAACCTAAGTTAAGGCCAATACATTTTGTATTGGCCTTATTTTTTATGGAGGCTTAAATTTGATTTTAGTTCTGGATGCTTTACTTTCTCAGGCAAGCAGCATTTTTTATAAAAGGAATGCTTGTACCAGTTTATTCAATGAAATTATTATAAATGTCAGTGCATTTGTAGTCGTTTAAAACGTTCACAAATGAATGTTCTTAGCTAATTTTTTGTTTAAACGCACTTAATAACATCTTAACCATACTATTTGATTTCTTTATTTGGCTTACTACTGTATAATCCGCGCCCAAAGAAGTTTGTACAGTTATCGTACTCACTCACTCATTAATTAAAGGCTAAAGATAGTGTTAGATAAATTACGTAATGTTGCCATTATTGCTCACGTTGACCACGGTAAAACAACTTTGGTCGATAAGTTATTAGAACAATCAGGTACGCTTGATGCTCGTGGCGGTCTAGAAGAACGCACCATGGATTCAAACGATATCGAGAAAGAACGTGGTATCACAATCCTAGCTAAAAACACGGCTATTAACTGGAATGGTTACCGTGTAAACATCGTAGATACTCCTGGCCATGCTGATTTCGGTGGTGAAGTTGAGCGTGTTATGTCAATGGTAGATTCTGTGTTACTTATCGTTGATGCTCAAGAAGGTCCAATGCCGCAAACTCGCTTTGTAACTAAAAAAGCGTTTGCTCAAGGTTTAAAACCAATTGTTGTAATTAACAAAGTTGATAAGCCTGGTTCTCGTCCTGATTGGGTTATGGATCAAGTTTTTGAATTATTTGATAACCTTGGTGCTACTGATGAACAGCTTGACTTTAAAGTTGTTTACGCTTCAGCTATCAATGGTTGGGCTACACTTGAAGAAGGCGCAACTGGCACAGACATGACGCCATTGTTCGATACTATTCTTAACGAAGTACCACAACCAACAGCAGATCCAGATGGCGCATTCCAAATGCAAATCTCGCAACTTGATTACAGCTCATATCTAGGCGTAATTGGTGTTGGTCGTATTACTCGTGGTTCTGTTAAGCCAAACCAACAAGTAACTATTAATCTAGCAAACGGCGGCGTACATAACGCTAAAGTTGGTAAAGTATTCGGTTACTTAGGTTTAGAGCGTCATGATATTGAAGAAGGTTTTGCTGGTGATATCATCGCAATTACTGGTTTAGGTGAATTAAAAATATCTGACACTATTTGTTGTCCAACAGAAGTTGAAGGTTTGCCGTTACTATCTGTAGATGAACCAACCATCAACATGACTTTCCAAGTTAATACTTCACCATTTTGTGGTAAAGAAGGTAAGTTCGTTACGTCACGTAACATCAAAGACCGTTTAGACAAAGAGTTAATTCATAACGTTGCATTACGTGTTGAGCAATTAGACGATGCAGATAAATTTAAAGTATCTGGCCGTGGTGAACTTCACTTAGGTATCTTAATTGAAAACATGCGTCGTGAAGGTTTTGAGTTAGCTGTATCTCGTCCAGAAGTTATTATTCGTGAAATTAATGGTGAATTACAAGAACCATATGAATCAGTAACGATTGATGTTGAAGAGCAACATCAAGGACCTATCATGGAAAAAATGGGTGTTCGTAAAGCTGAATTAACAGATATGGCACCAGATGGTACAGGTCGTATCCGTATGGACTTTATCATGCCATCTCGTGGTCTTATCGGTTTCCAAACTGAATTTATGACACTTACTTCAGGTTCTGGTTTAATTTACCACACGTTCCTTCAGTACGGTCCTCATAAAGGCGGCGAAATCGGTCAACGTAAAAATGGTGTAATGATCGCCAATGCTACGGGTAAAGCTCTTACTAACGCTATCTTTAACTTACAATCTCGTGGTCGTATGTTAATTGGTCACGGTATCGATATCTACGAAGGCCAAGTAATTGGTATTCACTCTCGTGATAACGATTTAACTGTAAATGCTCTTAAAGGTAAGCAGTTAACTAACGTTCGTTCATCAGGTACTGATGAAGCGCAAACACTTACGCCGCCAATCATCATGTCTTTAGAGCAAGCGCTTGAATTCATCGATAATGACGAGTTAGTAGAAGTTACACCAGAAAGCATCCGTATACGTAAAAAAATGTTAAAAGAAAACGAACGTAAACGTGATACACGTGCTGTTAAAAAATAATTAAAGATTAATCTTTAATATAAAATGCTGACTTAGGTCAGCATTTTTTTTGCTTTGAAATTAATAGACTCATAAATAAACACTGGTTAGCTAACAATGGTGGGATCAGTTTACTTATATTGATGATGGCTAGAACATAGTACAAATAAAAATGCCAGCTTACGCTGGCATTTTTGTGTCTAACTTTTTGTAACTAACTAGCAAGGTGTCTGACACCTTGATAGGTTTCTAATAAACGGAGTTTATTAAGCTGTGAAGTTTGCGTTAGCAAATTCCCAGTTAGCTAGTGCATAGAAAGCTTCCATGTAGCTAGGGCGTAAGTTACGGTAATCGATGTAGTAAGCGTGTTCCCATAAATCAACAGTGATTAGTGGTGTAACACCTGCTTCAGTGATTGGTGTAGCAGCGTTAGATGTATTAACAATCGCTAATGAACCGTCTGCGTTTTTAACTAACCAAGTCCAGCTTGAACCGAAGTTGTTTACTGCGCTGTCAGTGAATTTAGCTTTAAATTCTGCGAAAGAGCCAAATTGTGCATCAATTGCAGCAGCTAATTCGCCAACAGGTGCGCCAGAAGCGTTAGGTGTTAGTGAATTCCAGTAGAATGTGTGATTCCAGATTTGCGCGGCATTGTTAAATACACCACCAGTAGAAGACTTAACGATTTCTTCTAAAGATTTTTCTGCTAAATCAGTCCCTTCGATTAGGCCATTTAATTTAACAACGTAAGTGTTGTGATGCTTGCCGTAATGAAACTCTAAAGTTTCTTGAGAAATATGCGGTGCTAATGCATCCATTGCATATGGTAATGCAGGTAATGTAATCGCCATGGTCTGACTCCGTGATAATTGATAAAAATAATTTAAACAGCGTACTACTGCATAGCTAGTTAGATCCGAGCAATCTAATTAACTAGGCCAAAAAAGGATGGCCGACAGTAATTGCGTCATAGTTTACTTATTTTGAGATAGTTTGCTAGTTTAATTCAGTATTGTTTATGAATAGTGATTATAAGGGAAAGTTATAGTTGCTAGATTGTTAATGGGTTTGCTTATTAGAGTTATAAAAGGTATTTTAGCAAGTGGAAAAACAATAATATTAAAGTCGTATAACCCTATTAACATTAAGGTTTATGCGATATAAAAATTAATAAAAATAAAATTTATAGGTGAATTATGGAAATTTTAGCAATCTTGGCTCGTTGGGGTCATCTGTTGTTCGGTATTACTTGGATTGGTTTATTGTATTACTTTAACTTTATTCAAGGTGGCTATTTTAAAAAGGCGAGCCCTGAAGGTTTAGCCGATGCGAAAAAAGCATTAGCTCCAGATGCTCTTTGGTGGTTCCGTTGGGCAGCAATGTTCACATTTATTACCGGTGCTATCTTAATTGTTGGTGTTGCTCAGTTAGGGCAAATGAACGCAAGCATTATCCTTGGTGCGACTATGGGTACACTAATGTTTTTAAATGTTTGGTTAATTATCTGGCCAAACCAAAAAATTGCTTTAGGCATGGTTGAAGGTGACGCACCTGCAGCTGGTGGTAAAGCGTTATTAGCATCACGTACAAATACTTTATTCTCAGGCCCTATGGCTTTCTTTATGCTAGCAGGTCCACATTTCGGTACTGTAGGTATGGGTTGGGGCACTGGCATGGATTCAATCGCATTATGGATTGGTTTAGGCATTATTGCTCTAATACAAGTAAATGCTGTTGTTGGTAAGTTAGGTCTAATGACTACTGTTAAAGGTGTTATTCATTCAAGCTTAGCATTAACTGCAGTGTTAGTTGCGGTATTAAAGCTAGTTTAATACAAGCTTCAATATAGTAATACTAATTAACCGGGCAATGCCCGGTTTTTTATTGTCTATGGAAAAGTATTCAGGCTATTTTTTCAGGGATATATTGAAATTTGACCTAGATCGTTAAAAAATAACCGCGATTAGATAAAATATTGTTATGCTTAATATAATCATTACCTAAATCATCAAAATATGAATCATACATTTAAACAGCTTATAACTTCTTGTGCCTTTTTATTTTATGCTGGTGCTGTTAATGCTGAGGAGCCTAAAGAGCAAGTAGATTCAACTCAAGCTCAACCAGCTAAAGAATTAACAGCTGAAGAGATGGAACTTGAAGCGAAACAAAAAGCTGCAGAGGCTACCGGACTAGATCCTACCCAAGTGGTCGGTCGGGTTGAGTTTAACTATTCATACATTGAGAAAAAGAATGGTACTGAACGTCAAAGTGGTATTTTAGCTCTAGATAAAGACATTAGTAAAAAAACAGTTATCGGTATGGAAATACCTTTAGCCACGGCTCAATTAGCTAATGGTGATGAACAAAACGGTATTGGTGATGTAAAATTACAAATTAGACATTTAGCTTTTGTAAAAGGCAAGTTTGTTACTTCTTTTGGTAGTAGTGTTACCTTAGATACCTCTTCTGAAGACCAATTAGGTGATAACGCCCACGCTATTGGTGTCGGTATGTTTAATGCGTGGAAACACGGTGAGTGGTTAGTGGCTAACGTGACTAGCGTAAAAGTATCTGAAGATGAAAACTATGATTCAGTATCATTAAGCCCAATCGTTGCATATCAGCCTATGGCCAAATACTTAAGTTATGTTCGAGTTGCTGGCTCTTATGTTTTACGAACCGATTCTGGTGATAGCATTACTAATGCTTACGTTAATCTAGGTAAAGTAATGCCGAATAAAGATGTGTATTCGTTTGGTACCAAATTTAATATTAGTGGTCCTGATGATGACGACTTTGTCTTATTTTTAGGTTACCGTCGTTTGTTTTAAAAAGCATGGTGGGCAACTCTGGTTGCCCTAATATATCGGCCTCATTAGTCGCAGTTAGTTACTCTAATAGCCCTGCGTATGGACGATAACGCGCAGCATCGATAATTGCCCATAAATGCACTAACGCGCCAACAATCCATAATACGATAGTGAAATACAATACGGCACTAATCGTAAAAAATAAAATAGCAGCCATCAATCTGCCTTGTACTAACTGTCCTAACCCTGGTATGAATACGTTGCATATTGCCGCTAATACATTACCACCAGATCCTTGTCCTGCCATCTTCTACTCCTAAGTGATTAAGTTTAAATCACATCTTTAATGTAATTGGTATAAACTCAGTATAATGCTTTTCAAAAAATAAATATAAAGATCATTAGATGAAATTGTCACAAATTATTGCACGCAGGCCCAAGCTTTTAATTACCTATCGCTTTTTTCAGCACTTTATTACCCGCTGTAAACACGACCAAATCCAAGTATCTTCGGGGTACTTATCGTATGTGACGTTAATGTCTTTAGTGCCATTAGTGATGGTGATGGTGTCTATAGTGTCAGCGTTTCCTATTTTTGGTGAATTACATAACGATATCGAGAATTTCATCTTTAGTAATTTTGTCCCTGCGGCATCGGAGCAAATTCATCAACAAATAGACGGCTTTGTGACTAATGCTTCGCAGATGCCAGCTGCAGCAATATTTTTCTTATTCGTGTTGGCTCTGCTAATGATTTCAGCTGTGGATAAATCATTAAATCGAATTTGGAAAATACATAAGCGCCGCAAACGTATAACTGCATTTGCAATCTATTGGATGATCTTAACTTTAGGGCCGATTTTAGTCGGTATTAGCATTATCGCGACATCTTATGTAGTTTCATTAGCAACGTTTAGAGGCGTTGATATGACAGGCTTTAATGAGTTGCTGTTACGACTGTTGCCATTAATGGCTTCACTAGCCGGCTATCTAGTGCTTTACATGGTAGTACCTAATATTAATGTAAAGTTTAAGCACGCCATTCTTGGGGCAACAGTTGCTACAGTTTTATTCGAGTTAGCCAAGAAAGCATTCGCTGCTTATGTTACTCACCTACCGTCATACGAAGCCATATATGGCGCACTAGCAGTGATCCCTATTTTATTTTTATGGGTGTATTTATCTTGGCTTATTGTCTTTATTGGTGCTGAATTAGTCGTTTGTATGCAAGAATTCAATGGTTTTGTAAATAAACCGTCTAAAATTACAGATACTGATCGATCAAAAGGGTAACCCGTGCAACCTTTATATCCCAAAATTAAACCAAATAGTGAAACCTTTCTTGAGTTTGGCGAGCACAAAGTTTACGTCGAAGAAAGTGGTAATCCGGATGGCGTCCCTGTGCTTTATTTACATGGTGGGCCAGGCGGTGGTAGCAGCCCAGAGCATCGCCGTTATTTTAATCCTGAAAAATATAGGATCATAATCTTTGATCAACGAGGTTGTGGAAAGTCCACTCCACACGCAAGTGTTGTAGGCAATTCTACTTGGGATTTAATTGATGATATTGAAGAGATCAGAGAGCATTTTGCGATAACTAAATGGTTAATTTCTGGCGGCTCATGGGGCACAACATTAGCGCTGGCATATGGTGTTAAGTTTCCACAAAGAGTAACCGGTTTTATTTTAAGAGGGATATTTTTAGGCACACAAGCGGAAGTCGATTGGCTTTATGGAGAAGATGGAGCCGGTGCAATATATCCAGATCATTACCAAGACTTTATGGCCCCATTAGGTCATGAACAATCCCCAGATGTGGTTTCAGCATTTAATAAGCAATTATTTGATAGCAATGAAATAGCTCGTATTGCCAGTGCTAAAGCCTGGACATTATGGGAAACAAAAATATCGGCTCTACATATAGATAAAACTGAGTTAATTAGTGCCCAAGAAACGCATCAAGCAATCGCCATGGCCTGTATTGAAAACCATTATTTTGCCAATAAATGCTTTTTTGAGGATAATTACTTATTAAACAATATTCATCTAATAAGTCATATCCCAGCATTTATTATTCATGGCCGTTACGATATGGTCTGCCAAATAAAACAAGCCTGGTTATTAGCTAATCAATGGGAGAATGCACAATTACAAATAATCCCTAAAGCTGGTCATAGTGGTTTTGAACAAGGTATTATTGATGCAATATGTAGAGCTAGTGATAAAATGGCTGATTTTCTAATAAGTAAATAAGTCGCAATATATAAGCTGCAAAAATTAAAGCGCCAAACATTTAAAATAACAAAGTAAAAGATAACAATATGATCGCGTTAGTACAAAGAGTATCCCAAGCCTCAGTGTCCATTGATGGCAAAGTAAATGGTGAAATTGATAAAGGTTTAATGGTACTCGTTGCCGTAGAACATGCCGATACAGAAGCTAAAGCTAAACGCCTAGCAGAACGTGTTGCTGGGTATCGGATGTTTAGTGATGAGCAAGGTAAAATGAATTTAAACGTTGGCCAAGTTGGTGGTGATATTTTAGTGGTATCGCAATTTACTTTGGCCGCTGAAACTACCCGAGGTATGCGCCCAAGTTTCTCTAAATCAGCAGAGCCTAGCTTAGGTAAACATTTATATGAATATTTTTGTGAGCAACTAAGGGGACTAGGCTTTAAGGTACCAACCGGAATTTTTGCTGCTGATATGCAGGTATCATTAATTAATGATGGCCCAGTAACATTCACTTTAACTGTGTGAACAATTTTATCCCCAATAGTATGAGCTGCTAACTTTATGAATTCCAATTTAATCGATCCGAGCGCAACCAACTCGAATCAATATCAAATATGCACACCCAAAACTGAGCAAGAAGTTGCTGCATACCAGCACGTTCGTTTTAATGAATTACGCAAACCATGGCAACAGCCTAAAGGCAGTGAAATAGACGACTTAGAAAGCCAAGCTGTGCATAGAATGGTATGTGATGGGCAAGGTAATGTGTTGGCAGTAGGGCGCTTGCATAAAGTATCTACAACTGATGCGCAAATACGTTTTATGGCGGTAGACAATAATTATCAAGGTAAAGGTCTTGGTAACTTGGTGTTAGAAGCTCTAGAGCAGGAAGCCGTAAAGCAGGGAGTGCTAGAAATTCAGCTAAATGCTCGTGAGGTGGCGCTAAGTTTTTATAAAAAGAATGGCTACACTTTAATAGAACAAGTACATACTCTTTACGATGAGGTTAAGCATTATTCGATGAAGAAAATGCTTGTCGAAAATCCTGATAATTGTGCGCAGAGCTTATCCCAACTGAAACAGTCATGGCACAACACCATTCCTATGGCGAAAGCTATGCAGCTGCAGCCAAGTTTTTATAACCGCGACGAATTGTATGTTGTTGCCGACAGAGCGGCTAACATCAATTTACACAATACTATGTTCGCTGGTAGCATTTATACTTTAGCAACATTAACTGGTTGGGGATGGGTACAATTACTGCTAAATGATAATAATTTATCAGCAGATATCGTATTAGCCGATGGAAATATCCGCTATATCAAACCACTCAATGGTGAGCCGCTAGCGAAAACTTCGGCCAAGTTTGCTTCTGGTAAAATTGCTGCTATTTCTCGAGGACGTAAAGTCAGGATCAATGTGCAAGTTAATGTCCATGATGGTGATAATGTGGTTGCCGAATTTCATGGCAAGTACGTTGCTATTCCGACCAGTAAAGAAGAAGATTAATAATGACAATAAATGATGGTGCACAACCTAGCGTTGGGATCCTTGGTGCTGGTTGGCTTGGTTTACCTCTCGCCGAGCACTTACAAAAGCAAGGGGTGAATGTACTTGCTAGTTGCCAATCGGAACAAGGTTTGCAAGCACTTACTTCGGCTGGTGTTCCTTCTACTGTGTTATCCGTTCAGGTTAATGCATTAGAGCCACAAGATAGTGGGCTTTTACAACAGCAATGCATCATTATCTGTATCCCTCCGGGTATTCGTTATGGTAAAGGCGATTATCCACAAAAAATAAAACAAATCGTCGATGCGGCAAGCGCTGTAAATAGTAAAGTTGAAAGCTTAATTTTACTAAGCTCTACGGCTGTTTATAATGGTTTGCAAGGAGAGGTTAATGAGCTTAGTAAACTTGATCATAGCGCAGAGAAAGTCGCACTGATTGCGGAAGCTGAACAGTGTGTTCTTAACTCGAATATTACCCATAAATGTGTCGTGCGTCTTGCCGGTTTAATTGGCTACAATCGACAACCAGGAAAGTTTTTTAGCAATGGTCGAAGTATTCCAAATCCAGACTCTGTGGTTAACTTTATTCATCGAGATGATGTTATCGGACTATTAACACAGTTAATTGCGGTGATACCTACTTGGCAACAAGGTAAGGCAGAAATTATAAACGGTGTGATTGATGATCACCCACTAAGAAAAGATTTTTATAATAAAGCCGTTGCTAAATTAGCAGCTGAAAAACCTAAATTTCAACAGCAACAAGAAATTAAAGGAAAACAAGTAAACAGTGTTAATATAAAGCAATTATCGTATCGATTTATTCACTCGAATTTAATCCAGTATTTAGACAGTAACGAGGCCTACTAACAAATGAAAGCTAATACTCAAGCTTGTATGCAAGAGCCAAGCTTTACAAAGAAAAAAGTAACACTGTTAACTATTGTCTTATGGTTGCATATTACTATTTTGGATTTGTTTGTGGTTACAGCAAAAGGGCCGCAAATGCTGTGGCAGGATAATATTAAACTAGAGACACTGCTAACCCATGCGTTCTTAGTAGCGATTAGTGTGCTCATCTTTGTCAGCGTTCATCACGCTTATACCATTAAAAATAATAAATCACTTACCAAGTAGCTACTAATATTATGAATCATAAAACCAGCTTTACCCTTGACCGAGCGCATTACAACGAATGTTTTGAGCAATCAAATTCGCTAGTGCCAAAATCTAACAGTCGCTACATAAAACCCGGAGTTATGGTGCTCTTTGGCTTGTTTTTTTATGCCACAAAAATAGAGGGAATAAGTGCTCACTTAGGTGCTTTCTTCTTTATATTAGCTTTTGTTGAAGCGCTAAATATTATTTATGCACGTGCTTGGTGGGTTACTAGGCAAATGTTCAGTAAAGCTGCAGGTAATGAGGTAACAATATCATTGACGGAACAAGGGGTAGAAATACATTCTGACTTCGTTAATCAATCTATTGCCTGGGCCGATATTAGTAGCGCTATAGCCACTGAAAAAGGTTTGGTGTTGAAAGTTAATAATGCCAGTCATTACCTATCTCAAAGTTGCTTTAGCGACGATGCCTGGCAATACATCAACTCTAAATTACCGCGATAATTATTTGTGTGCGAGAAAATGTGGAGGCATAGGGCAATCTAAGGTATCGGCAATTGCTCGCATCAACTCCATTTCTCTGCTAGAGAATAGCTTGTTGCTGGTTATGATATACAAGCTTGCTCTTAGTAACTTCTCTTTATCTATTGGTTTTAATGTTGATAGTATATTAAGCGCATGATCCAATTGCAGGTGATCATAACTGACCCCCGTAATGTTTAATTCTTTGCCTAACTGTAACTCGTCACTTGCAACCTTTAAAATCTTCACAAGTTTCTCTGTTGAGTTATCTGGGTAACAAAAATTTACTAGCATGGCAAAGAGCACGTTCAGCGATGAGATATTATTTTTGATCTGTGTTGGCTTAATATACTTAGCGTTATTGTTGTTATATTCAGTGTCTAAATGGCGTAATAATATTTTTTGTAAAGCCCATTCAAAGGTGTCGACTTTTTCATCGGCATTGATTAAAAATTCCAAATTAGATTTAAATAACTGATAACGACCAAGAGTTAATTGTTTTAGGGTTGGCAGTACTAAATCTATTAATGGCAGCCTTAGTCTTACTGATAAATGTAAAACTTGATGACGTAAACTAAGTACATGATCAATGACTTTATTGTCATTATCACCGTCGCCTTTATCTTTAATATGCTTTAGCTGTTTGGTGAGTACTTCTTGCTCTTTATTTAACAATAAACAATAAATTAATGCTCGAGCTTTAAACGGACAATGACAGGCCTGATAAATATCTGCAGGAAGCTGCTCTATTAAATTTTGTGCATGGCTAATATTTCCAACATTAACCTTACCGACCTCAGCCATAATTTCATTAACAATAACCGCTCCTGTTACAGCCGTAGCTACTTTCTGCGCTGGAGAGTGTCCTTGATTTGTCGCCGAGTTTTGATTGACCGAAGCACTTGCTGTTTTCTCTTTTTCTTTGCTTCGAGCCATTTTATTTTTAATAAGAAAATACGGTGATATACGCTTTATACGCTTCTCGATTGGTGGGTGAGTAGAAAACATAGAACCAATAAATGAGCTGATACCATTACTAAAATACGCATGGCTCATTTGCGGAGCTTGCGGTGTATCTAATCTTGAACCATAGCTATGCTTTGCTATTTTATTAAGGGCGCTAGCTATGCCGTCTTTATTACGAGTAAACTGCACCGCGGAAGCATCGGCTAAATATTCTCTTTGCCTGCTGACTGACGCTTTGATCATATTGCCAAAAAAATTACCACCAAAACCAACCACAATTAAACTAAACCCTAAGCCTAGAATAGGCATGGCATTTTTTCTAGAACCACCTGCTGAGCGCAATAAAAAGTAACCGATATAACCAATTACTAAGATGCCATGTAATACACCTAATAAGCGCATATTTAAACGCATGTCACCATTTAATATGTGGCTAAATTCGTGGGCAACTACGCCTTGTAACTCTTCTCTGTCTAAAGTATCAATACAGCCTTGAGTGACACCAATAACTGCATCTGAGTTCTTAAATCCAGCGGCAAAAGCATTAATACCATGTTCATCTTTCATTAAATAAATACTTGGCACAGGTGTACCAGATGCAATAGCCATTTCTTCAACCACATTCAATAGTTTGCGCTCATTTAGTCCGCTTGCATTGTGGGTAAGTAAAGTACCGCCTAATGACTCTGCTATGGTTTTACCCCCAGCAGATAACGATAGGGTTTTATAAATACTACCCAACAAAATAACAACGGTGACACTGATGCCAATAAAGATGAAGGTTTGCCAGTCAAATTGTTGGGCTACGGTATCAGTTGAGGGCAGGGTGCCATCTTCGATAGCAAAAAATCCAAACAGTAACATCACTAATAAATTAGTCATCACAATTAGGCTTATTATCGCTAATGAAAACAAGACAACTAAACGTGAGGTATTACGCTTAGCTTGTTGCTGTGATTGAAAAAAATCCATTTAAAAAGAAACTTTTGGTGCGGCCTGTATTGCTACGCTGTCTTCAAATTCTAGCAAGGTAGCATCTTGACTGTGACCAAATCGGCCAGCGAAAAAGTTTTGCGGGAAACTTTGCTTGTAAGTATTGTAAGCCATTACTTGGTCGTTAAAACCTTGACGAGAAAAACCAACTCTATTTTCAGTGCTGATCAACTCTTCACTAACCTGCATCATATTTTCATTGGCTTTTAAATCTGGGTAGGCTTCCATCACCACATTAAGTTTACCCATTGCTTGATTTAACGCGCCTTCGGCGCCCATTAACGAATTCATTGCACTGGCACTACCCGGTTGCGAGGCTGCAGCAGATAAACCTTCAACTGCGTTATTCCTTGCGGCAATAACAGCTTCTAAGGTTTCACTTTCGTGCTTCATATAGGCCTTCGCTGTTTCAACCAAGTTAGGGATCAAATCGTAACGTCGCTTCAACTGAACTTCAATTTGCGCGAAAGCATTTTGGTAACGATTTTTTAGAGCAACAAGCTGATTAAATATCCCGATAATATAGAAAACAGCCGCTGCAACAACAATCCAAAAAATGATGGTAGACATATCCATGTTAATCCCTAAAAAAGTAAATGTTTTGTTAATATTGATATTAACTTATCGGGTAATGATGAATAGCGCAAGAAAAATCAAGGAGGTCAGATCAACTTGAAATGTAGTCGTAATTATTTACTCGTTATGGCTTTGTTTCAGGCAAAAAAATGCCAGTCAAAGGTGACTGGCATTAGCCAAAAGGCATTTACAATCTCAGGGCGAGAAATAACTAAAATTAGTTAGTGTTAATACAGTAACAATTTATTAACTCTGAAGTTGTTACCAAAATGTAATTAAGGTTAGTAACTTGTACAGAGTGTTGTGGTTAACATTGCGCACTAAATACTTAACCACTATAAGCTCTGTATTTCTGACAAATGAAATACTATTTTTTGTTAGTATTCAATCCCATAGTAGACATCCATTGGTTATAGTCAAGTAAGTTGGCAGGTAAAATCACTTTTCTATTTTCTTTGCTTAAACCCTGCATTTGCTTTAAGTATTGTTCGCTTAATTGCATTTCTAAGGCTTGTTTACCGCCATCTTGGTTAATTACATTAGCAACTTTGATAATCGAATCTGCGGTTGCTTTAGCAAGCGCGATGATCTCTGAAGCTTTACCTTCAGCAGAGTTAATACGGCGTTGTTTTTCACCTTCAGAGATATTAATAGTTTCGCGCTTAATACCTTCCGAGCGATTGATCACTGACTGCTTATCACCTTCACTTTTAGCCATAATAGCTCGGCGCTCACGCTCAGCATTAACTTGCATTTCCATGGCAAGTCTTACCGTTTGTGGTGGTGTAATGTTTTTAATCTCGTAACGATGTACTCTAATACCCCAAGCTTCACCAGCCTTATCCAGTACTTCAACTACTTTTGCCGAGATAACGTCACGCTCTTCAAAGGTACGGTCTAGATCTAAAGTACCAATAACAGATCGAGTCGTTGTTTGTGCAAGTTGCATCGCAGCAAAACGGTAATCAACGATGCCATAACTTGATTTGATTGGCTCAGTTACCGAAATATAAATTACGCCATCAACTTCAACGTTAACTTCATCTCTTGAGAAGCACTCTTGTGGTGGTACATCGATGGTTTCTTCTTTTAAATCTTGGATATAAGCAACACGATCAATAAATGGTAGTAGCGCATGAAATCCAGCATCAAGGGTTTTTGAGTATTTACCTAAACGCTCAACCACATAAGCTGATTTAGTTGGTACTAAACAAATGGATTGAAACAGTTTAATTATAAAAATAAGGAATATTGCTCCCCAGATAAAAAATACTGCTAAATCCGTTGGATGATAGTTTTGTAAAAGTTCCATTATTTCGCTCCTTGTACTGCTGTTGTTACTTTGTCCATGCCTTCAAAGAAGCCTTCTAATTTTGCTATCTCAGCAGGTAAAATTGAAACATCTGCTTTATCTAATACTGCGCCGGTTTGCTGGATAAACTCTTGCATTAAGCGCATTTTAATTGCGTCATCCCCACAAGGTGCATTAGCTGCCTCGGCAATTAATTCCATACCTTGGGCTGTAGCTTCAGCGATAATTTCAATTTCTTTAGCTCGGCCTTCGGCTTCGTTAATTTGTCTTTGTTTATCACCTTCAGATAAGTTGATTGCTTCTTGTCTGTCACCTTCAGATAAATTAATCATAGAGTCACGAGCCGCATTGGCTAAAGTAATTTCAGCACGTTTTTTGCGCTCGGCTTCCATTTGCTTTTCTAGGGTGTGAATAACATTTAGTGATGGCGTTATATTACGAACTTCATAACGTAATACTTTTATGCCCCAAGGATCAGAGGCTTTATCAATTTCACGTACGATAGTGACATTTAAAGTGTCACGCTCTGAGAAGGTCTGGCTCAAACTAAGCTTACCAATTTCACTACGCATAGTAGTTTGCGCTAGGTTGATGCTGGCGCGGCGATAATCTTCGATTCCATAACTGGCTTTGGCACCATCCATTACTTTAATGTAAACCAAGCCGTCTACGTCAATTTGAATATTGTCTTTAGAGATACAGCTTTGCGCTGGAATATCTAATACTTGTTCACGCGTTTCATGGCGATAGGCCACTCGGTCAAAAAACGGAATTAAAAAATGTAACCCCGGATGCATTACTGCGCGGAATTTACCTAATCGTTCAATGACGCAGACTTCGCGCATTTCAACAATAAGGATTAATTTAACTAAAATAAACAATAAGCCTAACAGGGCTAAAGTAAAAACAAACACATGACTCTCCTTTTGGGACAACTAGTCCATATTATAATTTTTTATACAGGGAATATTGTTGGCCTAGTTATATATTAATCGCTCTACATAAATAGTCTTTATTAATATTTTAACTTGGCTTAAATTCTGGGCTTAACTAAGTTTTTCTACTACATAAGAAATGTTTTCTCGGCAGACAATTTTTACCTTCTCGCCAGTAACAATCTCAGTTCCATCTCCAAGCGCACTCCAACTACTACCTTGAAATTGTATGCGACCTTTTTTATTCCCTGGTCCAATGGTTTCAAGTACATCTACTTCTTCACCAAAGACATCTAAATTTTCATCGGTATTTTCAATGGTGCTATCTCCGCCAACCAATTTTTGGCTAACATTACGAAAAAGTAGCAGTAGGGAAATAGAGACAATAAACCATAGCGTAAAAGCGTGTATCCAATTGTCGATGATTTCTAGCTGTAATGTGATAGCGACAACTAAAGCTGATGTACCAAGAAAAACCACAATACCACCAGGTAAAATCAGCTCTGCTAGCATCAGAAATATACCAACACTACCCCAAGCTAATACGTCATTACTCATTTCCATTGTTCTCTCCATGTTATCTAGAGGTTTGTTAACCTCAACTAATTATTACCACACCGCATTGTTAATTAGTTGTAAATTAATATAGCAGGTATAATTTAAAATTGCGACATATTATGTCAAGATCGGTTTTAATCATACCTATCTGCTTGATGTCTTTTATTCTGATTCAGTATGTAAGTGCAGTTGTTTGTAGGTTGTAAACATTGCTAAAGTGAGTAAACTTAAATAATACTGATTTGATTAAATTTATTAAGAAATGCTTCGTGATATTCGTCGATCAAGGAATAGATCTTGTCTGAAAATAAACCAAAAAACATTCAACAACATAGTGATAATAATCAACATTTAAACCTTAAGGACAGTGCCTTATGGATTGCTGCTCTTTATTTGCCAACGTTTTTTCTGAGTATTGCTTATGGTATTTATGTAAGTAGCCAAGCAAGCATAACTGATCCTGCTGCATGGTTCAGTGATGGCGATATACTAAGTGGCTTTGGTATCTTAATGGCGCTGGTTACTTTACCTGTTTTATACTTAGCTACTCAAAAACTAACATTTAATCAGCGTATTAGTTTTTTCGCCTTAGCCAATAAGTTTGACTCTAAAGAATTTTATCCTTGGCTTGTGATCACTTTAGTGTTTCTCAGTTTTTGGTGGGCCGTTAACTCAATATTCGATATTGAACCTCCTGACATCATGCTAAATATAATGCAAACAACTGAATATATTTGGTTGCTAGTTTTATCTATCTGTATCGTGGCGCCGATATTCGAAGAGCTGGTCTTTCGTGGTTTTATTTTTGCTCGCTTACAACGTTCTGTATTAGGGAAAAGTGGAGCGTTGATACTGACCAGCCTTATCTTTACTCTTATTCATTCTCAATACCAAGGTATTGAATTATTTGCGCTATTTACCTTTGCCATATTATTAGGGCTAATAAGAATTAAAACCAATAATATTAAATATTGTATTTTAATTCACGCACTTAACAATACTTTGTCACTTATGGCATTGTATTTACTTTAAATAAAAAAAACCGCAGTTGCTTGCACATCTGCGGTTCATAATCCTAGTTTAACTTTCTAGCTTACAATGATAAATTATTTAAAATATCGTCATCAACTAAGTTCGCTAAGGTTACTTTTAATTTAGGTGTTCTCGCCATTTCGCGTTTAATGGCAAAGTTAGCTTCTTCGTTTCGTGCCCAACTGCGTCTAGCAATACCGTTATTTACATCAAATAACAGCATAGATTTAAGACGACGCTCAGCATCAGCAGTGCCGTCAAGCAACATACCAAAGCCGCCGTTTGTCACTTCACCCCAACCAACACCACCGCCATTATGGATAGAAACCCATGTTGCACCGCGGAAACTGTCACCAATGACATTGTGGATTGCCATATCTGCGGTAAAGCGGCTGCCATCATAAATGTTCGATGTTTCACGATACGGTGAATCTGTACCACTTACATCATGGTGATCACGACCTAATACCACAGGGCCAATTTCGCCGCTATTTATGGCATCGTTAAATGCTTTGGCAATTTCAATACGGCCCTGCGCATCGGCATAAAGAATTCGAGCTTGTGAGCCAACCACTAATTTGTTTTGCTTAGCGTCTTTGATCCAAGTGATATTGTCTTGCATTTGTTGTTGAATTTCAGCAGGAGACTCTTCCATAATCTTGGTTAGCACTCGAGCAGCAATCGCATCGGTTTTATCTAAATCTTCTGATTTACCAGAAGCACATACCCAGCGGAATGGCCCAAAGCCATAGTCGAAACACATAGGCCCAAGAATATCTTGCACATATGAAGGGTATTTAAAGTCTATGCCATTTTCAGCCATTACATCGCCACCAGCGCGAGATGCTTCAAGTAAGAAGGCATTGCCGTAGTCGAAGAAATAAGTACCACGAGCGGTATGCTTATTAACTGCATCAGCGTGACGCTTCAAGGTTTCTTGTACTTTAACTTTGAACAGTTCTGGCTCTTCACGAATTAATCGATTAGATTCTTCATAGCTAATGTCTACTGGGTAATAACCGCCTGACCAAGGGTTATGTAAAGATGTTTGGTCTGAGCCTAAATGAACAAAAACTTGGTGCTCATAAAAAGCTTCCCAAACATCGACAATATTACCGATGTAAGCAATCGATACCACTTCTTTGTTCGCTTGCGCTTCTTTAACACGACTAATAAGCGCATCCATGTTATCGATAAGTTCATCAACCCAGCCTTGCTGATGACGTTTAATTGCAGCTTTTGGATTTACTTCAGCACATACGGTAACGCACTTGGCAATGTTACCTGCTTTTGGTTGAGCGCCACTCATGCCGCCTAAACCTGCGGTAAGGAAAATTTTACCTTGAGAGGTTTCTCCTTCGTTTAGAACTTTACGAAATGCATTCATCACAGTAATAGTGGTGCCGTGAACAATACCTTGTGGACCAATATACATAAATGAACCGGCAGTCATTTGTCCGTATTGAGTAACACCTAAAGCGTTAAACTTTTCCCAGTCATCTGGTTGCGAGTAGTTAGGGATCATCATACCGTTAGTAACAACAACGCGCGGTGCTTCTGTAGATGACGGAAACAAGCCCATAGGGTGCCCAGAGTATAAATGTAGTGTTTGATCACTTTCCATTTCACTTAAATATTTCATCGCTAACAAATATTGTGCCCAGTTTTGGAAAACTGCACCATTGCCGCCATAAGTAATAAGTTCTTCTGGGTGTTGTGCCACCGCTGGATCTAAGTTGTTTTCGACCATTAGCATGATGGCTGCCGCTTGCTCACATTTTGCTGGGTAGTCTGAAACGCAGCGTGCTTTTAATTCATAGTTCGGTTTGAAGCGATACATATAAATGCGGCCAAAATCTTTTAATTCCTGAGCAAACTCTTGCGCTAATTCTTGATGCCATTCTTTTGGGAAGTAACGCAGAGCATTTCTTAATGCCAACTGTTTTTCGTCACTATTTAAAATGTCCTTACGTTTAGGCGCACGGTTAGCGTCCTGTGGGTAAGGCTTAGCGCTGGGTAATTCAGTTGGAATACCTTGCTTAATTTGTTGTTGAAAATCGGTTAAATTTGTCATTATGCTTTCCATTTTTACGCCCTATAATTAAACTTTAACGCTAACGTTAAACGCGCGCGATTTAACCAGTTTTATCAGCGCATCGATATCAGGTTTTAATAATCTATCTTCTTCAAGCATGTCAACTTTAGCTCTAATAATGGCAAAGTTTTCCTCGATGATGTCAGAGCACTTGTTTGGTCGTCTAAACTCAATTGCTTGAGCGGCATACATTAATTCAATGGCAAAAATCTTATCGACATTACCTAATATTTGGTTAAGCTGTCTGCCTGAAATGCTACCCATAGATACGTGATCTTCTTGTCCCATAGAGGTTGGTATACTGTCAGCTGATGGAGGAAAACATAAAGATTTGTTTTCTGTTACCAAAGCGGCTGTTGCATATTGTGGGATCATCATGCCTGAGTTCAAGCCACCGGCTTTAGTTAACAATCGCGGTAAACCATGCAACCCTTCCAATAATAAATAACAACGTCTGTCGGAAATATTACCCAGTTCTGCGGCGGCAATAGATGCATAATCTAACACCATAGCTAATGGTTGACCGTGGAAACTACCACCAGAAATTGCTTCCTCACTACTGATTACAATTGGATTGTCAGTAACCGAGTTCATCTCTATTTCAGCCATTTCTTTTAAATGGTTATAAGCATTTCGCGATGCGCCGTGTACTTGCGGAATACATCTTAATGAATAAGGATCTTGTACACGAATACAATCTTTGTGGTTGGCCATATTTTCTGAGTCTTTAAAAAAGGCTCTCATACGAGCTGCAACTTGTAAGTTGCCGGCGAACGCACGAGTTTGATGAAGCTCGTCTCTAAATGGCGATTCACTGCCTTGCATACCTTCAATACTCATGGCACCGGTTAAGTCTGCTAAGTCCAATAAATAACGCATTTTAGATAATGCGGTTATGGCATGGGATAAAATAAACTGGGTACCATTGATAAGCGCCAAACCTTCTTTGGCGTGTAAATCCATTATCTCTAGACCATGCTGTTTTAGTAAATCAGCTGCTGGGACAACTTTATCGTTTTGTCCTTCTTCACTTTGCCAGAACTCCCCTTCACCAATTAACGGTAAAAATAAATGAGAAAGTGGCGCTAAATCACCTGAAGCCCCAACAGAGCCTTGTTCAGGAACAACAGGAATTAAATCTAAATCAATAAAGGCTAGCATGCGCTCAACAACGTCAAGACGGATACCTGAAAAGCCACGACTTAATGCGTGAACTTTAGTGATCAACATCAGCTTTGAAATCGACTTAGCAATCGGTTCACCTACACCAACCGCGTGGGTAATGAGTAGATTCTTTTGCAATAAATTGGTGTCACCCGGTGAAATTTGGGTATCACACAGAGGGCCGAAACCAGTATTTATACCATATACGGCTTTGTCTGAGCTCGCCATTACTTCGACTCTTTGTCGACTTTTATTGATTTGATCTAATGCTTCTTGGCAAAGCTCTGCTTTAATACTGCCATCGGCAATACCACAGACAATATCAAGGTTTAGGGTGTCTACACCATATTTAAAGGTCATATCGAATTCCAAATTAATTAAATATTGAATGGCCACCAAGGCGGTATTTACTACCTGGTGACGTTAAAATTGCTAAGCTGACGACACCAGAACGAGACCAGGTGCGACGCTTTACTTGTAAGCAAGGTTGCTCGGCTTCAATAGCCAGCAATAGAGAAATTTTTGTTTGGGCAATAACCGCTTCAATTTCATGAGTCGCTTCGGTTAGTGGCGCTTCTTTACTTAAGTACTCGTGTGGTGTTAATACTGAAAAATCCTGTTGGATATAATCAGGTACTAAGGCAGCATTGACATAACGCTGCTCCAGTTGAATTGGTTGCTCATTTTGCATATGCAGTATTTTTGAAAAATACACCGTATCGCCAATGGCAATATCAAGTTCTGTAGCAATGTGCGCATCAGCGATAAGCTTTTCAACACGGATTGGTTTAGCTGAGTATTGATGTCCTGATTCAGTGACCTCTTCAGCTATATTGCGAATTTCAAGTAGCGATGATTGTGACTTAAAGCTAGCAACAAATGTTCCTGACCCTTTTGAACGATTAAGCACACCTTCATCTGTTAGCTCTTGTAATGCTCTACGAGCTGTCATTCTCGATACTTCAAATTTTGTGGCCAATTCGTTTTCAGAAGGTACGCGTTCGAGTTCAGACCATATGCCTGATTCAATTTGTTTAAATATAAATTGCTTAATTTGGGTGAACTTTGGGGTAGTCATTACATTCCTAAAATGAAAGTCTAATCTGTATATACAACTTTGCGGGCGCTAATATCTCATAAATAGCAGGGGGCTTCAAGTTGTATATACAATCTAGGTAATGTTTTAAGAAATTATCTGTGGGTATAGCGATAACAACTATGTAGAGTGATTTTTTATTAGTTGCCCTAACGTTTTGATCGCCTTTTCTCGCTTGCCGACCGTTGGGTGATTAAAGCTTAAACGAATATAATTTCGGTAATAATTGGAACAAGTAAAGAGTGCGCCTGGGGTGATTATTATGGTTTCTTTAATGGTTTCATTATAAAGTTTTGCTGTATCAATATTGCTATCAAGCTCAAGCCATAAAGCAATGCCGCCTTTAGGCACAGTGTAGCGGATATTATTTGGCCAATACTTTGCTAGTGCAGTTAATAGCTGCTGGCGTTGATGTTGCAGCGTTCTGGTAAAGTGATCTAAATGTCGACGGAAACCGCCCGAGCTAATAAAACTTGCGATGCCTTGTTGTTGGGTTTGGCAACTTGCTAGTTGACTGGTTAATTTTAAGCGTACTACATCATCTTGCCAGCGACCTGCTGCAATCCAGCCAATACGTAAATCTCGTGATAAAGACTTTGAAAACGAACTGCATAAGATAACTCTTTGCTGACTATCTAGTGCTTTTAATGGCGCAATATTATTAGTAAAGCTTAGCTCACCATAAATATCATCTTCAATTACGGCAAAGTCATGTGCATTGGCAAGTGATATTAACTTTTCTCTGGCTTTTACTGGCATGGTTGAGCCGGTTGGTGTGGCAAAAGTAGGGGTAACGATACAAGCTTTTATTTGCCAATGGGCTAAAGCTTTTTCTAACTCATCAGGATCTAAACCAGATACGGCTGAAGCAGACACTTCAATAATATTTAGATTTAACTGCTCCAATAATTGCACCACGCCATAAAAAGCAGGGCTTTCAACGGCAACATTGTCTCCAGGTTTACAAGTAACTAATAACGCCAAAAATAATGCGTGCTGGCAGCCTGAGGTAATACAAAAATCGTCAACACCTAAGCTTAGACCGCGCAGCCGATAACGGTCTTTAATTTGCTGGCGCAGACTCTCTAATCCCAGAGGTGAGTCATAGTACATGGATTTATTATGTACTGAATCTCTTAACGCTCTAGATATATGTCGGTTTAATTCAATTAAATGATTTGATGGAGGTAGGGGAGTAGATTTTGGCAAAATATCAAACGCGGCACTGCGTGACATAATGTCGTAAAAAATTTCCGGAACCGTTACTTCAAGTGGAGCTAAGTTAGGATAAAGCTGTTGTGGTATTTTGTGTGTTTTGTTTATTTTACTTACAAAATAGCCAACTTTTGGTTTTGCTTCGACAAGTCCTTTTTGCTCTAATTCCATCAAGGCACGTATCACCGTATTTTTAGAAACACCATGCTCTGCAGCTAAGCATCTAATTGACGGTAACTTATCACCAAATAACCATATGTTGTCATTAATTTTAGCCTCAATAAATTCGACTAAATCTTCAAAAATATGAATACTCATTTTAATGTTCCTCAACAAAACTGTACCCATTGTAATTTAATTTATTGTCACTGTCTGCGTACGCTGTAAATTATTAAAATGTGCGGAATTTACAATCACCTGAAAATTGTTCAGGAAGGCAGTTGCACATGCAAAAATCCACAAAAAATTCTGGTGCGGTAATTTTTCAAACCAGCAATATCGATAGCAAAATATTTGTTAGAGAACAAAAAGGCTTCTTTCAACGAATTAGACGTTCATTGGGTTGGATATTAACTATTTTATTTATGGTGATTCCGTTTATTCAATACCAAGGCGAACAAGCTATCCTGTTCGATCTGGAAGTACAAAAATTGAATATATTTTCTATGGTGTTATACCCACAAGATCTATTTATATTTGTATTACTTTTAATGTTTTCAGCGTTTGCGCTGTTTTTTGTTTCCAATAAATATGGCCGTATATGGTGTGGTTATACCTGCCCGCAAACTATCTGGACCATGATGTATTTATGGGTAGAGCATCGAGTTGAAGGTAATCGTCAGGCGAAAATGAAACTAGACAAAATGCCCTATGGCTTAAAGAAAGTAGTGACTAAGGTGGTGAAGCATACCCTTTGGTTATTAATCGCAGTGATTACTGCAGCAGTATTTATGTCTTACTTTGTGCCTGCTCATGATCTTTACTTAGATTTACTAACCCTAAAATCGTCAAGTTTAGTTAATGGCTGGGTAATATTCTTTGCACTGTGTACCTATATTAATGCTGGTTGGATCCGTGAAAAAATGTGCGAACATATGTGTCCATATTCTCGTTTTCAGTCGGTAATGTTTAATAACAACACTAAAGTCATTGCTTACGATGTGGAGCGAGGAGAGCAACGTGGGCCGAGAAAGATTAATGGCGAGAAACCAGATCATTTAGGTGATTGTGTCGATTGTAATTTATGCGTACAAGTTTGCCCTGTCGGTATCGATATTCGTAACGGTCTACAGTATGAGTGTATTAGCTGTGGCCTATGTATTGATGCTTGTGATCAAACCATGGATAAATTTAATTATCCTAGAGGCTTAATTAAATACAGTTCAATCAATGAAAGTGCCAATATTGAACATGCTAATAAAAAGTCAATAAATTACGCCTATGCTCTGATCATGACGATTATAACCGTACTGTCTCTATTGTGGATAGTTAATCGCAGTGAATTTGAAGTGTCGGTAATAAAAGACCGAAATGTTTTATACCGTGAAACCTATGATAATTTAATTGAAAACACCTTCCAAATGAAGATCTTTAATAAGAGTAAGCATGCCGCTGTATTTAACGTTGAACTTGAAGGTTTGCAACACTTTATCATTGCAGATAATCAGCCAATTGAAGTAGCCCCACAAGAACGTACTATTGTAATGGTTACTGTATTGTCACCAGAAGATTATCAGCAAAAATTTACCGACTTTAAATTTATTTTACACAATAGCGATGGCGAAAGTGAATTAGTAACAAAAACAACATTTCATGGCCCGTAGAGTTTTTAGCAATTTAATTTAAAGATAGTGTGTGTTTTAATGTAGCGAAATACACACTCTTCATATATCTAATTTTTGTATAAATAATTAGGCATTTATCTTTAGGTTGAAATAACACATGCGTAAGTTCTTACTCGCGGTAATATGTAGTACTAGTACATTCGGTAGTTACCCAACATTAGCAAACTCCAACACCTATGTTACTGTAGAAGAAAGTAAAATAACTCAAGCACAACAAGAGTTACCTATCATCAGCAATCAATTTGTTGCTCTCCAGAAACAATTTTTAACTGAATTAAGCGAAACTAAAACCACTGAATCACTCGCTAAGGTTGTTAACCTTTTTGCAAATAAACTTTGGCAAGGCGCTACAGTACATCTACAAAAAAACAAAACATACGATGATCGAGCGCTTTACTGGGCAAGATTACAATTAGCTAAAACGTTAAGAACCTCCGCACCTTTTTATCGCTTAAATGAACAAGAACAAAGCAAATTAATGTTTAACTTTGAGCTCGCCAGTCGTGGTAATAATGACGTTTCTTTTAATAAAAACACAGATAAGAAAATACTTATTACCGGTTTTGACCCTTTCTTTTTGCACCGTAACATTGGGCAAAGTAATCCCTCGGGGATTGCTGCCATGGCATTTGATGGCGTTGTTATTGAACATAATGGCGTAACCGCTGAGATTCAAACCTTAATGGTACCAGTGCGTTTTGCCGATTTTGACCAAGGCATGATTGAAACTATGCTTACTCCTCATATTAAGTCGGGCGATGTTGATATGGTTAGCACGATTAGTATGGGCCGCGAAGATTTTGATCTAGAGCGTTTTCCTGGGCTAAGACGAAGTGCACAAGCACCTGGTAACTTAGGTGTATATACCGGTGCAACAAGCGAAAACCCACTTGTACCTTATTTACACTCAAAACCGCTTAATGGCCCCGAATTTGTGGAATTTAGCTTACCGATAGAAGCGATGAGCAAAGCAAAAGGACAATATAAAATCAACGACAATGCCAATATCGCAAGCTTAGAAAAAGGTAAGTTTGTTGCTAACTCTTTAATTGAATTAGCAAAGCAAACTTCAGTAAGTGGCTCAGGGGGAGGTTATCTCTCTAATGAAATATCATATCGAAGTATCTTACTGCGCAACCAATATAATCCTAAATTACCGGTGGGGCATATTCATACCCCAAGAATTAAAGATTGGGATAAACAGGTAGTCAGTAATATTGTTGAGCAAATTCAATTAATGTTAAAACATGCTACAACAGCACTGTAATATCTAAGCATGAACGAGAGCAAACCACAATTCGCTTCCCTTTATCACCAGAGGCTAGTGGGCAATCGAGTAATATGCAACTAGGCTCTGTCGAATCTAAAATTGTAGTTAAAGACCGTGACGATATCACTCTGTTAAAACAGTCTGAGATAGAATGGATTGATGCTGCCGGCGATTATGTTTGTTTGCATGTAGATGGGGTTACCCATATTAAGCGCAGTACTCTAAAAAATCTGTTGGATGAACTAGACCAAAATATTTTCAAACGAGTACATCGTTCAACAATCGTAAATTTAAATTTTATTCAGAAAGTTATTCCTCATACCAAAGGTGAGTTTTTCTTAAAACTTGGCGAATATGATCAAGTTAAAGTAAGCCGTAACTACCGAGATGTAATTAAATCGTTTTTAACGGACATGTAGGCTTAGTATGTTAATTAATCAAAATTTAATTTAGATCAGAATATCTCTTAGCTATAAATGCTTTAATCAACCTTTGTTGATGAGGCCATTCATGATTAAAAAACCAGATTGTAATACCGCCATGTTAAATCTTATAACTTCTGTTCGTGCAGATTTTCCTTTTACTGTACCAGAAGCAAATATTTGCGGCATATCGTGTATTGGCTGCCCTAAAAAATTGTTAGAGCTGGTCGATACAGAACTATGCGAATGGGAGGTCAAAATTAATAATGGAGATACCCCTAAGCTTGGCGAAATTTCAAGACTAGCCAAGCTTTGTAAGAATGTTAGACGTGGATTAAAACGCAATAACCTAGTCAATTAGCAATATTCCCCTCTTATAAATTCTTGTATATACAAGTTGCGTGGTTATCACTTTTCAGGTACATTTCGCCTATCTTCGTTGAATTGGAACACTCATGACATCAACCGCTACATGGCAAACTCTTTTTATTAATGTAAATATCGCAACTATGGATGACGGCAGTAATTCGTATGGAGCTATTAATAATGGCGCATTGGCGATAGCTGATGGCAAAATTGCTTGGATAGGTGAACAATCAAATTTACCTGCTTTTGATAAAAGTGCTGTTGACGTTATTGATGGCCAAGGTAAGTGGATAACACCTGGTTTAATTGATTGCCATACTCATATTGTTTATGGTTCACACCGTGCGAATGAGTTTGAAATGCGCTTACAGGGTGCTAGTTATGAAGAAATTGCAAATAGCGGTGGTGGTATTGTATCTACAGTAAAAGCCACTCGCGCTGCATCTGCAGAAGAGCTATATGTTAGTGCTCATAAACGCCTAAGTGCACTTCACAATGAAGGTGTTACTAGTTTAGAGATAAAGTCAGGTTATGGCTTAGATCTTGAAACTGAAATTAAAATGCTTAAAGTTGCCAAGCGCTTAGAAGAAAATACTCCGGTTACGGTTCGTAAAACATTTCTTGGCGCACATGCGGTTCCCGTTGAATATAAAGATAATGCCGATGCTTATATTAATTTAGTGTGCGAGCAAATGATCCCTGAAATTGCAAAGCAAAACTTAGCTGATGCTGTTGATGTGTTTTGTGAAGGTATCGGTTTTTCTATCGAGCAAACTGAAGCGGTTTTTAAAGCAGCCAAGCAGTATGGTTTACCGGTAAAGGTTCATGCAGAACAATTATCAGATTTGGGTGGCAGTGAGCTAGCAGCTAAATACAGTGCACTTTCTAGTGATCATGTAGAGTTTCTATCGGAGCAAGGTGTTAAAGCCATGAGCGCGGCTAATATGACCGCTGTGCTTTTACCTGGCGCCTTTTACTTTTTACGTGAAACCAAATTGCCGCCAATTGAATTACTACGCGCTCATAATGTACCAATGGCCATAGCGAGTGATGCAAACCCTGGTTCTTCACCAATTAACTCGATCCAGTTAATGCTTAATATGGCCTGTACATTATTTAGATTAACACCAAGTGAAGCATTAGCCGGTGTAACTTGTCATGCAGCCAAAGCATTAGGCATTGATGGCGTTGTTGGTAGATTAGAAGTGGGTCTTGATGCTGATATTGTTTTGTGGGATATCGAACAACCAGCACAGCTTTGTTACCAGTTCGGGGTAAACCCTCTAGCTGCTTTATACAAGCAAGGTAAAAAAGTTAAATAAATGAAATGGCTATAAACAAAAGGGATAACATAGTTATCCCTTTTAGTAGTTGTTAGTTCTTGATACCTATTCGATATCCAACGCGTCAGGTGAGAGCACAATGCCAGTACTATCTGCGTAAATATGATCTTCAGGTAAAATGGTTACCCCTGCAAAGTTAATTGCTACGTCGCTTTCACCAGTGTTATCTTCGCTTGCACCTACCGGAATAGAAACCATAGCTTGGATGCCTAATTCAATGTCTTCGATAATATCAACATCGCGTACACTGCCATAACAAATAATACCTTCCCAACCATTGCGAGCAGCGGTTTCAGCTATGTAGCCATCAATAAGCGCGCGGCGAGTTGAGCCACCGCCATCAATAACCAATACTTTGCCAACACCATCGGTTTCAACCACTTCTGCAATAAGTCCATTATTTTCAAAGCATTTAATGGTCACAACTGAACCGCCAAATGAATTTCGACCACCATAGTTACTTAACATTGGTTCGAGTACATCGATAGAATCGGCGTATAAATTACATAGCTCTGAGGTGTTGTATTGCATGTTCTGCTCCACTTTATAGCAATTTAACTAAACCAGTTTTACCTGTTAAGTTATTGAATTAGTTTTAGTATAACCTTTGGAGATAAAGGAACAAGTGAAACTTTTTTAGTTATATAGGCAAACGACAAATTGCAGGCAATAAAAAAGCGCCATAAGGCGCTTTTTTAATTCGGTTTAGCTGTCGACTATTTAGACGAAAGAGCACCGAAACGTTTGTTGAATTTATCAACACGACCACCAGTCTCAGCAGCTTTTTGCTTACCAGTGTAGAACGGGTGACAAGCAGAACATACGTCTAAGTAGATGTCTTTACCGCGTGTAGATTCAGTTTCAATAACGTTACCACATGAACATGTTGCTTTCATTGCAGTGTAATTTGGGTGGATATTTGCTTTCATGGAAAACCTTCTATATTTAGGCCGTATCGCCACTTGATCAATTGCCAAGTACCATACGAGTTACAATTTAAGTTGGCGGATCATACGGTATAGCCAGCCGATGATCAACTAAAACAGTTAAAAAATAGACAAATACTTTATAACTTCAACATAAATTATGTTTTTATCGGCTTTGCTGCCATGCAATAGTAAATTAGCTTGGCAAATCTACTTTAACTGGGCAGAATAAATGTACTTATAATAATACTATAGATTATGACTTTTATCTCATCTTATCTCCAAGTTGCTATTCCTGTACCGATGCGTCAGAGCTTCACTTATTTGCTGCCTGAAAACTTAATTGATCAGGAATTTAGTGCAGGTGATAGAGTGCTTGTGCCTTTTGGCTCGCGTAAATTAGTTGCTGTTGTGCTAAAGGTGAGTAATGAATGTGATATTAGCGACAATAAGCTTAAAGCTATTATTGAGTTATTACCGAGCGAATCTAAGTTATCTTCAGCGCAAATAGATTTTTTAAGTTTATGCGCGCGTTATTATCATCATCCCATTGGTGATGTGATCAGCCAAGCACTGCCTGTGTTGTTAAGACAAATAAAACCAGTCGATTTAACTCCAGAAACTTGCTGGTCTAAATGTCCGGATAAAAGCGAAGATGAGCTTGAGCAGTTAGTTGCTGCTTTACCTAAGTCGGCAGCAAAGCAAAAGCTTTTGTATCAGTTTATCAGTGAGCACGATGAAATCACTTGGCCAGAGATACGTATGGCCGGTTTTAGCAAAAGCCAAATAAGTGCACTTATTAAAAAACAGCTAATTAGTGAAGGCGAGGTCGAAAGTAAGCCATTTGTCTGTAAAGAACAGTCGATAAATACCAGTGATAAGCATCAACTTTCAGTTGAGCAAGCGGTGATCGTTAGTGGCATTAACCAACAGTTAGATGGTTTCTCATGTCATTTAATTGACGGCATCACCGGTAGCGGTAAAACCGAAGTTTACTTACAAATCATTGAAGAGGTACTAAAGCAAGATAAGCAAGTTTTAGTGTTAGTACCAGAAATAGGCTTAACGCCACAAACACTATCTCGATTTGAGAAACGTTTTCGTGTACCTATTGTGCTACATCATTCAGGTTTAAATGATAATGAACGTTTACAAACCTGGCACCGTACTAAAAAAGGTGAAGCTGCAATCATCATCGCCACTCGCTCTGGTGTGTTTACACCGCTAGTAGCTCCTGGTGTGATAATTATTGATGAAGAGCATGATGGCTCGTTTAAGCAGCAAGAAGGATTTCGCTACCATGCACGAGATGTCGCGATATTACGAGCCAGGCAGTTAAATATTCCTGTCGTGCTCGGTACAGCAACGCCATCTTTAGAAACATTACAAAATGCACTATCTGGCAAATATCAATACCACCAGCTCACCAAAAGAGCGGGTAAAAGTAATATTGCCGGCATCGAGCTTATCGATATGGCCAAACAGCAAGTTGAATTTGGCTTATCTGGAACATTAAAAAAAGCCATACAAGATACCTTAGATCGCGGCGAGCAAGTGCTTATATTTTTAAATCGCCGAGGTTATGCGCCTGCAATTTCTTGCCAGGAGTGTAATTGGATAGCAGAGTGTAAACGTTGTGATAAACCTTATACTTTGCATCAAAACCAAGGGCTGTTAGTTTGTCACCACTGTGGAAGTCAAAAGCGTATTATGCCGCAGTGCGGTGAATGTGGCAGTATTCGCATTAAACCGCTTGGCCAAGGTACTGAACAATTAGAGCAACGTTTACTTGAAATGTTTCCGGATTACTCAGCCATTCGAATTGACAGAGACAGCACTCGCCGTAAAGGTGAATTAGCCAAGTTGTTAGAGCAAATAACTAATAATGAACATCAAATTTTAGTCGGCACACAAATGCTTGCTAAAGGTCATCATTTTCCTGATGTGACCTTAGTGGCAGTTTTAGATGTTGATGGCGCTTTGTTTAGTTATGATTTTCGCGCTCCAGAACATATGGCACAACTCCTAGTGCAGGTGTCGGGTAGGGCTGGTAGAGCAAGCAAACCAGGTAAGGTAATGGTGCAAACCCAATATCCTGAACACCCGCTACTGCAAGATTTAGTGCATAACGGTTATCAGCATTTTGCCCGTTACGCCTTAATGGAACGAGAACAAGCGCGTATTCCGCCATTTGGCTTTCAGGCATTGTTTCGTGCGGAAGCAAATTCTGCAGGTATGCCAAGCTCGCTTCTGCGGGAAGTCAGTGAAGGTCAGTTTGAACACTGCTTAATCAGTGGTCCTATTGCCGCAGCACAAGAAAAGAAGGCAGGTAAATTTCGCTTTCATTTATTGTTGCAGGCAAATGATCGAAAACATTTACATGCAGCTGTTCATCAAATACTGCTGCGCCTTGAAAAACACAAATTACAAAATAAAGTACGCTGGTCGGTAGATATCGATCCGCAAGAGTTAAGTTGGTAATAAACGTCTTAAAATATCCCTAAATTAGGTGTTATTGCTTCATTTGGGTAACTAAATCAAACAAACTCTGTACATTCGATTTCGGTTAGTTAAAATTGATTAATCATTTTTCGTGAAGTTTTTGTATGGCTCATCAAGATTACGTTGCTCGCCCCCGCGCAACAAAGAAAAAAAAGAACCCTTATAAACCCAAGGGAAAACAACCTGTAGTAAATAACTCAGGCTTTAAACCTGTGTTTATTGGCTTAATCATTGTTGCCCTCATTTCAGGTTTTGCGTACTTTTTATTTTCAATAAAAAATAATGCCCAAGATGTTGAAAGCGTCGATATCGAATTATCTAAACCTGCAAAACGGACTAAAAGCGCGGAAGAAGATCCACTGCCAGAGCCGCCTACCGAGGATTGGACTTATTTTGATGAATTACCAAATAAGGAAGTTGAAGTTGGAGACTACGATGTTAAAGAAAGTGGTCCATATCAAATGCAATGTGCTTCTTTTAGAAATCAAAAAGATGCAGAAGCACTAAAAGCTAAAATAGCTTTTACCGGACTTTCATCAACCGTCCGTAAATCTAGGGGCAAGAGTGGCGTGTGGTATAAAGTGGTTTTAGGCCCATTTGAGCGTAAACGCCAAGCCGAAAGTGCTAAGCACAAATTGAAACGAAGTAAAATCAATGGCTGTCAAATATGGCTTTGGACTTGAAAACCTAACGGTTCATTCCCACATTATATTTAAGATTGTTTTTCGAGGCGTCTGTTTCTAATTTTTATTAGAAAGCGCCTCGTTTTTATTTATAGAGGTTTATTGTGACTACGATTGTATCAGTACGACGTAACGGCCGCGTTTGCATAGGTGGCGACGGCCAAGTTTCTCTTGGTAATACCGTGATGAAAGGTAATGCCCGTAAAGTTCGACGTTTATATAACGACAAAGTATTAGCTGGTTTTGCTGGCGGTACTGCCGACGCCTTTACCCTGTTTGAACGCTTTGAAAGTAAGCTTGAACAACATCAAGGCCATTTGACTAAATCAGCAGTAGAGCTTGCTAAAGACTGGCGTAGCGACAGAGCATTAAGAAAGTTAGAGGCTATGTTGGTTGTTGCTGACGAAACAGCATCATTAATCATTACCGGTAACGGCGATGTAGTACAACCAGAGAATGACTTAATTGCTATTGGCTCTGGTGGTAACTTTGCCCAAGCTTCAGCATTAGCGTTACTTGAAAACACTGACTTGTCAGCTCGTGAGATCGTTTCTAAATCATTAACGATCGCCGCAGACATCTGTGTATTTACTAACCAAAACCACACTATTGACGAAATTTAGTTTATAAAACTGAATTTATAACTACACCTAAAGTTACTACTTAGGTAGAGGAAATTATACCATGTCTAACATGACTCCTCGTGAGATTGTTCACGAATTAGATTGCCATATTATTGGCCAAAATGACGCTAAAAAAGCCGTTGCTATTGCTTTAAGAAATCGCTGGCGTCGTATGCAACTTAATGACGAGTTGCGCGCTGAAGTTACCCCAAAAAACATTTTAATGATTGGCCCAACAGGTGTTGGTAAAACTGAGATTGCTCGTCGTTTAGCTAAGCTTGCCAATGCGCCATTCATTAAAGTAGAAGCCACTAAATTTACTGAAGTAGGTTATGTCGGTAAGGAAGTTGAAACCATTATTCGTGACTTAGCGGATATGGCGATAAAGCTTACTAAAGAACAAGAAATGACGCGTGTTCGTCATTTAGCTGAAGAAGCTGCTGAAGAGCGTATTTTAGATGTACTTATTCCAAACCCTGTAAATACTATGGGTGACAGTGAAACAACTGATAACAGCTCTACGCGTCAAATTTTCCGTAAGAAATTACGTGAAGGTAAGCTTGATGATAAAGAAATTGAAATAGACGTTGCCCAGCCACAAGTTGGTATGGAAATTATGGCGCCTCCGGGCATGGAAGATATGACTTCGCAATTGCAAAGCATGTTCCAAAATATGTCTCAGGAAAAAACTAAAAAACGTAAGCTTAAAATTAAAGACGCGTTTAAAGCTCTGCAAGAAGATGAAGCCGCTAAAATGGTGAACCCTGAAGAGCTTAAAGAAAAAGCAATTGAGTCAGTTGAACAAAACGGTATTGTTTTTATCGATGAAATCGACAAAATTTGTAAACGTGGTGACAGCTCTGGTCCTGACGTATCACGTGAAGGCGTGCAGCGTGATTTACTGCCATTAATTGAAGGCTCTACAGTAAGCACTAAGCACGGCATGGTAAAAACCGATCACATATTATTTATTGCCTCTGGTGCTTTCCAAATGGCAAGACCATCAGACTTAATTCCTGAATTACAAGGTCGCCTGCCAATTCGTGTTGAGCTGCGTGCGCTTACCACTGACGATTTTGTTCGTATTCTTACCGAGCCAAACGCTTCATTAACGGAGCAATACATTGCATTGTTAGCCACAGAGGGCGTACATGTTGAATTTAGTGATGATGGCATAAAAGCGATTGCTAATGCCGCATGGCAAGTAAATGAAGGCACAGAAAATATTGGTGCGCGTCGCTTACATACGGTGATGGAACGTTTAATTGAAGAATTATCGTTTAATGCCGATGCTCAGTCAGGGCAAACGATCATGATAGATAAAGCGTTTGTTGACGGTAAGTTAAGTGCGTTAGTGCAAGATGAAGACTTAAGTCGTTTTATCCTGTAACTAAACTGCTATAATAGACAAAACAAGGAGATAGCATGCAAGTAGAAGAACTTAATATTGATCAAAGCAAAGGTGAGCTTAGCTTATCGTTTGCTGATAATTTTCAACAAATATTAAGTTTTGAATTTTTGCGTGTCTATTCGCCTGACGAGCAAACCAGTGTTAAGGGTAAACCTAAACCACCGGTGAGTCATAAAAAACAAGTACAACTTTTAGCAATAGAGCCAGTGGCAAAGCACGGTTATCGATTTATTTTTGATGACCAGCATAATGCAATATATTCTGCTTTATTACTGAATGAATACGCTCACAACAAAAATCGATTGTGGCAACAATACGTCGATGCGCTTAAATTAACAGGGCATAGTCGCGAAGCCATGATAGATATTAAACAGGTTTAATGGACCCATACTGATGACTAATAACCAAATTTTACGTCGAATTCGTTATACATTTAATTATTCAGACGCACAAATGTTGAAAATTTTTGCTTCTGCTGAGTTAACTGTTGATATTGAGCAGTATCATCATTGGCTCCGTAAAGATGATGATCCTAAGTACATTAATATTACCGACAACCAGTTTGCTACTTTTTTAAACGGGTTAATCAATGAACGCCGTGGTAAAAGAGAAGGCCCACAGCCGGTAGCTGAGAAAAAATTAAATAATAATCTTATCTTGCGTAAGTTAAAGATTGCTCTTGATATGACTGATGTTGATATTATCGAAGTATTAGGATTAGCAGAAACACGTATTGGTAAGTCTGAGCTAAGTGCATTCTTCAGAAAGCCAGGCCATAAGCATTACCGTGAGTGTAAAGATCAGTTCTTACGTAACTTCTTGCAAGGCGTACAAATTAAATACCGTGACAATTCACCATGGCCGGTGTCTGATCACAGTAACTAAAACATATATTAGTAAATAAATATGAAACGAGTGTTGTTAATACTATTAGGGTTTAGCTTTGTGGCTTTAGCTGCAATAGGGGCTTTCTTGCCAGTATTACCAACCACTCCGTTTTTATTACTCGCTGCGGCCTGTTTTGCTAAATCCTCTGTTCGATGTCATCAATGGTTGTTAAGTAACAAACTTTTTGGTCCAATCCTTACAAATTGGCAATCCCATCGTTGCATCCCTGCTAACGCTAAAATAATGGCCATAGCCTCCATTGTGCTATTTGGTTCTTTTTCTGTTTTCGCTATTCACCAAAATATCTATATACTTATTCCTACCTTAGCCTTGCTGCTTACCGGTTTGTTTGTTGTTATTCGTATTCCTATTTGTAGATAATACCTTATCCCTTCCTGCTCTTTATCTATCTGTTTTAATTAAAAATAAAAATAAGTTTTTTTATTTTTAAACCTTTTTCATCCATACTGCATCTTACTTACAAGAAAACAAAAGAATTAAAGGATTTTAAAATTTTGTCTAGGCAAAGCTCTGTGATAAATGCTGAAGATGTTTTTGCCAATAAGCAAGAACAAGAATGGATTGCCAATGCCAAACAAGGTGATCGCTCAGCATTCAATCATTTATACACATTACATATAGGTCGAGTCTATGCACTTTGTCTACGCATGCTTTCAAATAAAGAGCAGGCGGAAGATGTAAGCCAAGAAGTATTTGTGCAAGTGTGGTTAAAATTAGAAAAATTTCGTGGTGAAAGTAAGTTTTCTACCTGGCTACATTCGGTGGCAACCAATACGGTATTAAGCCACATACGTAAACAAAAAAACTGGGTGCAAAAGGTATTCAGTATTGAAGATAAACCGCTAGCAGAGCCGGTAGGTAATGAAATACAAGACCTGTCGGATATGGATAAACATATTATGCGTTTACCAGAAAAAGCCAGATTAGTGTTTGTTTTGTTTGCGGTAGAAGGTTATCGCCACGAAGAAATAGCGGCAAAGTTAAATATAGCGGTGGGTTCCAGTAAATCTCAATTTCACCGAGCAAGAAATTTATTAAAAGAGTGGTTGCAACATGAATAAGCCAATAACAGATCAACAACTACAACAGCAAATCGATGGTTTGCAACAAGATATACAACCAAGTCGAGATTTATGGGCGGGTATAGAGTTGGCTATCGAGCATCAACATCAAAGCGCTGAACCTAAAAAAACAACGTTTGCACCATATGCATGGGCGGCATCGGTTATGGCTGCTGTATTGTTAACTTGGATGGTGAATAAACCGATGCAAAATCAACAAATACAGCTGACCGCTGTAGAAGTGATTAAGCAACAGTACCAAACAGAAAAAAACACTATGTTGGTTAGCTTTGGTAAGCCAGATATCAGCAAGTTACCAGAGAAGATGCAGAAACAATTTACTGAATTACAATCAGCAAGAGAATCGTTGTTAATGGCATTAGAAGATGATCCTGAAAACCCGGATCTACTGAATTTATTAAAATGGACACAAAGCCAAGAGTTAAGTTTACTCGAGCAATTATACAGTCCTAAATGGCAAACAATTTAAGAGAATATTATGAATGTATTAAAACAAATTACATTAGTAGCCTTTATTCTTGGCTGTTCATTTACAGCACAAGCAAAGCAAGTGAATGAACGTTTAGAAGTTAAAGAAAACGTAAGGGTGATGATAGAAAACCTTAGAGGCAAAGTTGCCATTTCTGGCTCTGCTAGCCTTACCGTTAAAGTCGAAGGTGTACTCGATTATAAAGCTACTGACTTTGTCTTTAAACAAGAAGGTAATACTGTAATTATTCAGGTGCAAATGCCACATAACATGAACCAGAGCTTTTGGGATAATGACGGCCAAGAAACGGACTTAAAAATACAACTGCCTAAATCAGCGCAAGTATATTTTAAAGGGGTTTCAAGTGACGCCAGCATTGAAAATATTGAAAATGACGTGAATATTAAAACCGTAAGTGGTGACATTGATGCAAAAGACTTAGCTTCTCGTATTGAATTAGATACCGTTAGCGGAAGCATTAAATCGCAAAGGTTATCTGGTCGTATTAACTTAAATACGGTAAGTGGTGACATTAATGATAGCGGTTCAAAAGGGCGCATAAATTATCAAGCTGTTAGTGGCGACATCGAAGCAAGCAGTACAGGGGAAGAAATTTATGCCAGCGTAATTTCCGGAAATCTAAATATCGAATTAGCTAAAGTAATTGATGCCGAACTTACTTCGATAAGCGGAGATATTGACGCTAACCTTGAGTTAAGTGACGAAGGCTTGTTAAAAATGTCGAGTATTAGTGGTGATATCGATGTTGCCCTACAAAAAGGGGTTAATGCTGAGGTTCGAATTCATTCGCAAGCGGGTGGTAAAATAACGAATAAACTTAACAATGATAAAGTTGATAAAGATAAACACGGCGCTAGCTCACAACTTAATACGGTTGTTGGTAATGGTAGCGCAGCAATCAAAGCTTCAACCATAAGTGGCAGAGTAAGATTACATTATTAGCTAAGCTGAGCTATTAAAGTTCAAGCCCTATGTTTAGTTAAACATAGGGCTTTTTTTATGGTGGAAGATTGAAAGCGGATAAATTTATATTTATCTTTATCTTCAAATAAGAGTTAATATAGCTTAAATTGAAGTGCTAAATTAGCGATAATGACCAAACGATAAAAAGCAGGTTTTATCAGCAAGCAGAAAAATACTCCTATTAAGTAAATAACTACTTAAAAGATATACGATTTAAATCAGGATTAGCAACATAATGGCGCAAAAACCAGCCCAAAAACAATTTAAAGATAACAAGTTTAAAGATAATAAATTTAGAGACAAGCAAGTTGAAGGCTTAAAAATTGCTCCTCACTCATTAGAGGCAGAGCAATCTGTATTAGGTGGTTTATTACTTGATAATAACTCTTGGGATAATGTTGCCGAGCGTGTAGTTGCAAGCGACTTTTATTCACGTTCGCATCGTCTTATCTTTGAATGTATCGGTAATTTAATTGAAAAGGGCAACCCGGTTGATTTAATCACCTTATCTGAAGCGCTAGAAAATCAGCAAACCATTGATGATGTTGGTGGTTTTGTTTATTTAGCTGAGATGATGCGTAATACACCTTCAGCGGCCAATATTTTTGCCTACTCTGATATCGTTCGTGAACGTGCAGTTACGCGTGAATTAATTAAAGTTGCCAATGAAATTGCTGATGCAGGTTACGATCCACAGGGTCGTCCAAGTTCTGAATTACTCGATTTTGCTGAATCGAAAGTATTCCAAATTGCAGAGCAGCGTGCGAGTAAAACCGAAGGTCCTGAAAATATTCACTCAGTTTTAGAAAAAACAGTCGATAGAATTGAAAAGCTTTACGGCCAACCGCATGATGGTGTAACGGGTGTTTCTACTGGCTTCCAAGATTTAGATAAAATGACAGCTGGCTTGCAGCCATCGGATTTAATTATTGTTGCCGCACGTCCATCTATGGGTAAAACCACCTTCGCGATGAACTTAGCTGAAAACGCAGCTATGATGCAAGACAAGCCTGCGCTTATTTTTTCACTAGAGATGCCTTCAGAACAAATCATGATGCGTATGCTTGCATCTTTAGGTCGAATTGATCAAACCAAAATTCGTACCGGCCAGTTAGGTGATGAAGATTGGGCAAGGCTATCTTCGACCATGGGTTTACTCATGGAAAAAGGTAAAATGTTTGTCGATGATGCTGCTGGTCTAACGCCAACAGAGGTTCGTTCGCGCGCTCGTCGTATTCATCGTGACAACAATGGTTTATCATTGATCATGATCGATTACCTACAACTTATGCGGGTACCACAGTTTAGCGATAATCGTACCTTAGAAATCGCCGAAATTTCTCGTTCATTAAAATCTCTGGCGAAAGAACTACAAGTACCCGTTGTCGCACTTTCTCAGCTGAACCGTAGCTTGGAGCAACGAGCAGATAAAAGACCTATTAACTCAGATTTACGTGAATCAGGTTCAATTGAGCAGGATGCCGATTTGATCATGTTTATTTACCGTGATGAAGTTTATAACGAAGACTCTGCTGATAAAGGTACTGCTGAAATCATCTTAGGTAAGCAGCGTAATGGACCGATTGGCCGTGTACGTTTAACCTTCCAAGGTCAATTCTCTCGATTTGATAACTACGCTGGCCCAGGCGGCATTATGGATGAAGATTAACTCTTCATCCCAGGCTGCACTGCACTATCAGGGGTGAAATATTAATTCATCCCAATCCAATTGTTCTATTAATTTGTACCAGCCATTTGTTGGCTGGTACGACACCCACCAAGTTGGTCAATAAATAGACTATTTCATTATCTAAAGCTATAGTAGTACAAGGTCCCTACATCAAAGTCTGAAAGGGAAACTATACGGAATTTAGCTATTTAATTATTTTAAATAGCATTCAACGGGTTAGGATTATGGAAAGTAATATGAATGCGGTAACTGTGTTGTATTATGATCAAAACGATATGACATCTATTTGTACAGATGTATTAACAAATTTAGAAGTCGAAGCCGATAAAAGAGTGATTTTTCCTAAATCTTATCGAAATGATAAGATTATTATTGCAGTCCTTGACGGCCACTGCCATGTCAGGAATTCATTGGGCGATAGATCAATCTTAAGTTAAAAAAGCTGCAATAGGTTTAGCAGTTTTGGCACTTACCATGCGCTTCAACCACTTGGTGGTTGATGGTAAACCCACTTGCGTCAGCCATGGCGCGCAGAGCTAAGTCTAAATTATTCGACTGTATCTCTTCCACACTGCCACAATTATCACAAATTAGCAGTTGCACAGGGTGATGACAATCACTGAAATGGTCGCACAATAAAAATGAATTTATTGACTCTATTTTATGGACAAAGCCTTGTTTTGCTAAAAAATCTAATGCCCGATACACGGTAGCGGGTTTCGCTGAAGGATCGATCTTTTGCAACTTATCTAACAAATCGTAAGCACCAATAGCGCCTTCATTTTCAGCCATCAAAAGAAACACTTGCTCACGTACAGCAGTTAATCTTGCCCCGCGTTCTTTACAGGCGGCATGTGCTAATTGTAATAGTTTTTTAGATTCCATCGTCGCATCAAATAAGGTTTATTTGTTTAAAGTGTACCACAGTAAAAATAGCTTATACCAATTTCATTAATTAAGTGTTCTATTTTTTAATGAGGAAAAATGGATAAATACAAGGCATAAAATTTAGTAAGTAGTTATTCTACTTATAAATTTTATAACGCAGTAGTTATTCATTTTAACCATTAAAAGTGAGCAGTAAATTAATGAACTTGGTATTAGTCTTTATAAAATATCATAAATGAATACGTATGTTTCAACTTCTATTAACAACATAAAATTTTATAATTGATTACAATTAAGTTACTAAAAACCAGACTGCCACTATTTATGAATATAAAATCTATATCACTTTTACCTGCTCTATTATTATGTTTTTCCGTATTTTTTCTTTCCGCTTGTAATAAGCCGGTAAACAACGATGTAGTGACAAGCTCAGCGAAAGATGAGTTGAACCATCAATTTTACTTACGTGGTGGCTTTAATAACTGGGGAACCAGTAATGAATTAACACAAGTTGCAAAAAATACATATCAAACGAAAGTAAATGTTGGCTTAGGTATTCACGAATATAAAATATCGACACAAGATTGGCAGACTCAGTTGATGAATAACGATCGCTCACAAGCGGTCGTTGATATTCAGGGGGTAAATCAAAAAAGTTTTAGCTTAGCCATAAATGCCACTGAAGATGCTGATTTATTGTTAGTTGAAAGTGCAGGTGAATTTCAATTCACTCTAGATATGAGTAATGCTCAGCAACCCCACCTTGCTATCGCGCGTTTAGGTGATTTAACCTTGGCCAGTGATTTAAGCCATAATGAGCAGAGCAAGGTGCAACTTAGTTTTAAAACGGTTAATGAAAATACCGCTATCGCCACATTCTCAACAACAGTTGATAAAATGGGCAATAAACAATTTACTCACTCAACAAGCCAGCCGCTAAGAGATCCTGTACCGCAAATAAATCAATTTAACCAAGATAAAACCTTTCCTATTTTAGACTCAGGTAATACAGCTTTTGATGCTTTATATGCTTTAGCTATTGATGAAATGAAGTTGAACTCGGTGGCAAATATTAATGATGCCGCCTATAACTTTGGTGACTCTATTGCTTGCCCTTGCTTTAAAACCGGTGAAAAATGGGATTATGTTTGGACTCGAGATTTGTCATACGCAGCTCATCTTGGTTTAGGATTTTTAGATCCGCAACGAGTTAAAAGCTCATTAGAATTTAAATTATCTGGCTATCGTAATGGTATGAGTAAACCTGCCAATGCTGCCGGTAGTGATGATGGTCTACAAATAATTCAAGATACCGGCAGTGGTGGAAGTTGGCCAATAAGTACAGACAGGGTTACTTGGGCATTTGGCGCGCAATCAATATTAAATACTTTATCGGGCAATGATCGCCAAGAGTTTGCAAAAACTGCATATTTAGCATTGAGTAATACTATTGAAAATGATCGTTTAGCAGCCTTTGACCAACGTTTAGGGTTATACAATGGTGAGCAGTCATTTTTAGATTGGCGCGAGCAAACCTATGCAGATTGGATCAAAGATGATTTGTCTTACATGGCAACGTCTAAATCGATATCAACCAATGCTGGTCATTATCAAGCAATTAACTTGGCGGCAACTTTAGCCGCTGAGCTAGGCAATTCAGAATCTGCAAAACGTTACCAAGCTTGGGCAAGTCAATTAAAGCAGGCGATCAATGCTTATTTATGGCTACCTGAACGCGGTATGTATAGTAGTTTAACCGCTGGCCATTTTGACAATGCCGCCATGCATAAGTTTGATTGGTTAGGACAGTCGTTAGCTATTATTACTGGCATTGCCAGCAAGGAACAAAGCCAAAAAATATTAGCTAATTATCCGCATGGTCCTATGGGAGCACCAGTAATCTTCCCACAACAACCAGGGATCCGTATTTATCATAACCGCTCTATTTGGCCATTTGTTACTGCCTATGGCTTAAAGGCTGCTATCTCGGGTGATAACGTCACTGTTGCTAATGCTGCATTTGATACTTTGATCCGCGGTGCAGCATTAAATTTATCGAATATGGAAAATTTAGAATGGCTTTCGGCGCAATCAATTTGGTTAGAGCGTGATGACGTTAGCTTGTCTGGCCCGGTAATTAATTCAAAACATCAACTATGGTCTGTAGCTGCGTATCTCAATATGGTACTTGAAGGTGTCTTTGGTGTTCAAGCCACAGCCAATGGCCTATTGATAGAGCCGTTTATCACCACCCAAATGCATCAAGAATATTTTGCTCATCAACAGCACATAGTCCTCAATAATGTAGCTTGGTTAGGAAAAAGCCTAAATGTAGTGATTAACCTGCCAACACTTAAAGCTAAAAATGGTGTTTACCAAATAGCTAATATGCAACTCAATGGTAAAGCAGTAACAGATAAACTAGTTACAGTTAACCAGCTATTAGATAGTGAAAATACGATTACAGTAGAGTTAGGTGCCGTTCGAGTTGGACAGCAAAAAATCACTCGTGTAGATGCCAAACCTCAGCCAGTTGATGAAAAAGTATTTGCACCTTACGACGCGCAGTTAACGGTTTCAGTAAAAAATAAACAAGCGACTGTCACGGTGTTAGACAAGCAAGAAAATGTGCAATATCAGTTGTACCGTAATGGTGTGTTAGTTGCTGATAACTTAACAACGAAAGTATGGAATGATGCCGAGCCTATTAATCATCAAGCTTGTTACAGCGTTGCAAGTCAGTTCATCGCAAGTACAAATACTTCCCATCACAGTAAGGCTGTTTGTGTGCAACCTGCGCAGGTTATTTCCATTGCGGATAGCCGCGTGCAATCGACAATCGCTGCTGAAAAAATAGATGGTATTGATCTAATTAAAGACTTTGGCGCGGTGCAAGACACCTTAACGGTTAGCGATATCGAAATAACAACTTTAGGAAGCTATGCCGTACAACTTAATTATAAAAATATTTATAACAAAACCAATACCGGTATAACCGCTGGCGTTAAATGGTTACAAATAATCGACAGTAGTAATACAGTTGTTAGCCAATCAGTTATACAAATGCCGCATATTAAAGCTGGTATTAAGTCTGCTTTATCAACGCCAGTTATTGCTAGTTTATCGCCAGGTAAGTACGCAGTTAAAATCAGCGATTTTTATAATATGAGCTACTTAACCAATAACCAAACATACTCGCAAGCTGGCGGTGAAAAGGGCGCGGAAAACAAGTTTGATATATTTTCAATTCACATCTCGGCGGTCAGTCAATAATATGCCGTAGGGTTATATAAGCTAGATGAGGATAACATTACTTATCTAGCTTATATAAATAGCCTTATGCTTACTGATATTATTTTGGTGCGCTTATCAGGCTAGATGTTACTACTATTGTTTCACTCTTTATTGGCTGTAATGCAAATTCAGAGATAGATACCGGTGATTTACTGTGTCTATTTAAAAACGAGCCATTTTTTGTGGCTTGATAATATTGCGCAAATTCAGCTATTGGCATGTCGTTGCACACAATAAAATTGGCGGCTTGTTGATAGGTAAATCCATAATATTTAATTTTACCTCTAAACCTTAGGTGTTTATCGGTAACAGCAGCCACGCATACTTTAGTTGCGTTACTGTTATCTTTACTCTCAAATTCTATATTTGCATAGCTATTAAAAGCAAAAGCGCTGGTAATACTTAATAACAAAAGACGATACATAAAACCTCCAAAAATACTTTAATTGGGTGCTTATATTTTTATTATTGGTTTACACCAAATGAATATGTATTTGTTACATTAACTAAGACCTTAAAAGTCACTATTTAGTTTCACTTACCTACTGTTATACGTTTTGCGTAGACTTTAGATCACTCTTTGTTATTTCGTTAAAGTGTGCAGATTTGCAATTTGTAATGTTATAATCAACATATTGGTTAAGAAGGGTTCATATCCCCAAACGTATATGAGTTAATAAGGTGTAGTTAATTGTCTACAAACACATTCAACGAAAAAATTTCAGTCGCGCCTATGCTTGATTGGACTGACAGACATTGTCGTTATTTTTTACGTCAGTTATCTAGTAATACAGTTCTGTATACAGAAATGGTGACAACCGGTGCTATTTTATTTGGTAAAGGTGATTACCTTAGTTATAACGATGAAGAGCATCCTGTTGTTTTACAGCTTGGTGGTAGCGACCCTAAAGCACTAACCGAATGTGCAAAAATAGCAGAGCAGCATGGCTATGATGCGATTAATATTAATGTTGGTTGTCCGTCAGATAGAGTACAAAATGGTAAGTTTGGTGCTTGTTTAATGGCTGAACCTGAGCTAGTCGCTGAATGTGTACAAACTATGCAAAATGCAGTGAATGTGCCGGTAACCGTTAAGTCTCGTATTGGCATTGACGATCTCGATAGCTATGAATTTTTACATAACTTTATTGATGTTGTTGGTAAAGCTGGTTGTGAACATTTTATTGTCCATGCTCGTAAAGCTTGGTTAAGTGGCTTAAGCCCCAAACAAAACCGAGAAATTCCACCCCTTGATTATTCTCGCGTTTATCAGATAAAACAAGATTTCCCGCAGTTAGATATATCTATTAATGGTGGCATTAAAACCTTAAGTGAAAGCCTTGAGCACTTAAATCATATCGATGGCGTAATGATTGGCCGTGAGGTTTATCAAAACCCATATATGTTAGCGCAAGCTGATCAAGTTATTTGGGGTGCGGATAAATCGATTATCACTCGCGAACAAGTTATTGATGCTATGTGTGATTATATTGACAGGAATGTCGCTAACGGTGGCAGGGTTTGGCATGTAGTGCGTCATATGCTTGGTTTAACCAATGGCATGCCTGGTGCTAGACGTTATCGCAGATACCTAAGTGAAAATGCCGGCCGTGAAGGGGCAAGCTCCTCGGTCCTAAGAGAAGCATTTGCATTAACAGGCCCTATGCCTGAGTAATCTTTTGCGTTTTTAAACGGTTTTCGATTAAGGAGTATTTATTACTCCTTTTTTATTGCAAAAAATTTTATTAATTTTTAAACCTTTTTTGAGGAAGTTGCGACTAATAAGGTATCAATAAACAATTTTCGAGCTGAATTTTGTTTGTAACTACTTATTTAGGAGATGTTATGCCAAGTTTAATTGTTATGTTATCTATCTTTCTTATTCCCGTAACGTGTCTATTAGCAAGTTCAGTGATTATCAGCCTTACGGAATAGCTATAGCGGTAATCTCTACTTCTCATATCTACATAAATCAGCCTTGGGCTGATTTTTTTTGCCATAAATTTACTATTAAACAAAGCGCTTTAAGTGACTTGGTCAAATAAGCCAAATATGTGGTTAAAAACGCTAATTAGTGGTTGTTGCAAAAATGTTAATTCACGGGCTTTGTTTTTATTTGCAATTTAAATGCTTATATAACAATGCATTATGGGTTTTTTAAAAGTTGGCACAACACTTGTAACGTAATAATCATTATTAGCATTATTTACTAACACTGTAACCCAGGAGAAGAAAATGAACACATTAACTATTAAAGCAAAATTATTCGCAGCACTATTAGCTAGCAGCGCCGTAGTAAGCACTACAACCCAAGCTGAAGAGTTAGTTTCGTTAGAAACAGCAGTTCAAATGTTAGTTTCACAACAAAGCAATATGGTATTTAACCAAGTGCGTAATCAAATTGCCAATAGTATTGAGCAAGAAGTAGGTAACTTTAACATAGGTAGTGTTTTTGCCAGCGAAGAAGGTATCCCTACAGCAACGATTAGTGAGATAGATAACACTATTAATATTAACGAAGATGAAGATTCATCAGACGATTTACCGAAATAGAGAGGGATTAATCATGGGCATGTTTTCAAGAATTACCGATATCTTCAACGCCAATCTTAATAGCTTATTAGAAAAAGCGGAGAACCCAGAAAAAATGATCCGCTTGATCATTCAAGAAATGGAAGAGACGTTAGTTGAAGTTAGATCGGCCGCTGCAAAAAATATTGCAGAAAAGAAAACACTATTACGTCAAGTACGTAATGTAGAAAGCAAAGTAGCTCAGTGGCAGGAAAAAGCTGAACTAGCGCTTAGTAAAGGTAGAGATGACTTAGCACGCAGTGCGCTGCAGCAAAAAAGCACCGCACAACAGCAGCTTGAAACGATGCAAACAGAATTAACCACACTAGATGAATTGCTAGTGGGTGTTCAAGAAGATAGTCAACGTTTACAAGATAAATTATCTGAAGCTAAACGTCGTCAAGAAAGCATTATGATGCGTCAAAAATCTGCAGAGGTTCGTTTAAAAGCTCGTGAAACGATTAACAAAGAAAGTATCGAACGCAGCATTGAAAAATTTGAACGCTACCAGCAAAAAATTGATGGTTTGGAATCTCAGGTGGAAGCGTATGATTTTACTAAAAATCAAAGCTTAGAAAGTCAGTTTGCCGAACTTGAAAATGAAGATGCGATTGAGCAAGAACTTGCTCAAATGAAGAAAAAAGTAGCTAACGCTTAGGCGTTAGTTATCCACTAAATAAAAGAATTGTAGGTATAAATTATGTTTCCTTTTTCGATGATGTTTACCCTTATGTTAGTACCAGTAATAACGTTTTTTGTCAGTGCTGGTGTTTACGGTATCGCCCGCTCTTTTCAAGCTTAGTAGCAAATAGAGTGTGAAATTTAGAAAGAAATATAACAATTAACAATATTAGGAGTTAGTCATGAGTAATAGTTACCGCGTAGAGCGCCCATTAGCAAAAGATTTAGTACACAAAAAAGTATCTGGTGTATGTGCAGGTATCGCTCGCCATTTTGATATACCACGTTTAGTTGTTCGTGCTGGCGTTGTTATTGCCGGGTTGATGATGCCAATGGTAACCGTAGTCGCTTATATTGTAGCTGCGCTATTAATGCCAAACCGTCATTAATTATCTTTATTATCTGTTTTGTATTTAGTTTTTGTTGTAGAGGTAAAATAATATGTCATTTTTTAAAGCGCTCATCTTCGCCATCTTTGCTTCGATATTATTAACCTATATCTTTGGTACTACCTTAATGGAATGGTTTGATATCAGCGTTTACATGAATGATCACCAAGTTGAGCCGCTTAAGGCCTTAAGTATGTCAGCACTGGTTATGGTAGTGTTAATTGTCGCAACTTTGGCGATAGTACTTACGGTATTTGGCACTTTGATTTTTGCTGGCTTACTCGCTCTCGGCGGTATAATGCTAGTAGGTGTAGGGATCTTTTGGCCGGTGATCTTTATCGCTGTTATTATTTGGTTGTGTTTTCGTGAAAAAAGACCCGTTCAGGTTTAATTCAATAAGCATGGCTTTTTCAAATAAGTTATTGAAATAGAGCCGTTTAAGTTAAATATTTAAAAGAAATTGTATTATTTAGTGTTAATTACCCATTTGCCATTGTCGCGGCTTAATAAATAAGAGATTATTTAGTTAATATAATTTAAAAAGTGACTTAGCATGAAAAATAATTTTATCTTAACCATTCTTTTATCCTTGCTCTTTTGTAATTCAGCATTCGCTGATGAAATCTCTATTAGTGAACAGTACGCGAGGGAAACCATTCCTGGCACTACGATCAGTTCAGCTTATATGTCGATCGAAAATTCTATGGATAAGGATGTGGCTTTAGTCAGTATAGCATCAACCGTTAGTACAAGAATTGAATTGCATGAGCATTTAATGACGAACGGTATGATGCAAATGCAGCAAGTTGAATCTATTATAGTAAAGGCTAATGATAAAACCGTTCTTCAACCGCATGGTTACCATGTAATGATATTTAATTTAGATGAACCATTAGTCGCTGGGACTGAAATAGACATGGCTTTAAAATTTGATAATGACCAAACGGTAAATATCAAATTGCCAGTGCAAGGTCTCAAGAAAAAAACTAACTCTCATTCGCATAAGCATTAAGGGCATATTATGAAATTAAATTTATCACTAAAATCAGGTTTTGGAATTTCCTTACTGGTTGTGTTTCTATTTTATATACTAGGTGTCTTTTGGAGTTTTGAACCTGACAGCTTTGATGTTCGTCAAGAGGCGATAACGGCAGCTAAAGTCGATGGTTTTAAACCTGTTGTTGGCTATACCACCACAACTACTTTAATTAAAGTATCTGAAACCCTACTAGATAAACCCGGTGGTTATTTATCAAATGATGTTCTACCGCCATCGGTACTTTTAGATAATATTCCTGCTTGGGAGTTTGGTGCTCTGGAAATGGTCCGTGATTTGGCTTTAGCTATGCGTCAGTCTTTTTCTCGTTCGCAATCGCAATCGCTGGAAAACCAACATCTAAAAAATGCTCAGCCAAAGTTTAATATTAATGCCAATAATTGGGCAATACCAAGTGCTGAAGGTGAATATGCCTCTGCGATAGATGATTTATATAAATATCGTCACGATTTAGCCGATCCGCTAGTACAAAATGCTCAGTTTTATGCCCGTACCGATAACCTTAGAAATTGGTTACAACAAGTAGAAAAACGTTTAGGTGGTTATTCACAGCGCTTAAGTTCTAGTGTCGGTCGTAATCAGTTAAACACAGATTTAGCAGGTGAGCGCGATGCGACTCAATCAACATTTTCAGCCTCTTCAGTTATTGTAAAAACCAGTTGGTGGAAAAACGATGACGTATTTTATGAAGCACGTGGTGCAAGTTGGGCACTATTACATATGCTACAAGCCATTGAAGTTGATTTCGCTGATGTACTGGAAACAAAAAATGCAACGGTAAGCTTAAGCCAGATTATTCGCGAGTTGGAAGCAACTCAATCAACCGTTTGGAGTCCAATGATTTTAAATGGTAGCGGTTTCGGTACACTTGCCAATCATTCTTTAGTCATGGCAAACTATATCTCAAGGGCAAATGCCGCTATAATCGATTTGAGAGAATTACTTAGCCAAGGATAATAATAAAAAATGAAAAAATCTGCTGCGTTAATTGCTTCGGCAATGTTGTTAACATGTGGTTCAGCAAGTGCCGACACCATTTTAGGTGTTTATGCTGGTGTACAAGGGTGGGACATGGCTGCTGAAGGTAGTCATGGTGAGAATAATGATTTAACTGAATACAACTTTGATGATGAAACTCAAGGCCGTTTTTATGTGGCTTTAGAGCATCCAATCCCGTTTATTCCAAACATTAAAATAGCTCACTCAGAAATCGCAACTCAAGGTTTAGAAACAGATAATGAGTTTTTTAACTCGTTCGTTACTGAAGGTTCTGACATCGATTTGTCTTATACAGATTACACTCTGTATTACGAAATATTCGATAACGGACTATTTTCACTTGATCTTGGTATTACCGCCAAAGATTTTGAAGGTGAGTTAATAACTACTGATACGTTTGATTCAGTAGAAGAAATCATTCCTATGGTTTACGCTTCAACGCAAGTATCTATTCCTGGTACTGGTTTGAGTGTTTTTGCCGAAGGTAACTTTTTAAGTATTGATGACCATACTTTATTAGATTATCAAGCAGGCATCGCTTATGCGTTAATTGATAACATGCTTATTGACGTTACTTTGCAAGCGGGTTACCGCATGGTCGATTTAGAGTTAGATGATTTAGATGATGTTTATGCTGATCTTCAATTTGATGGTGCATTTGCTGGCGTAGAAGTTCACTTCTAAGCAAGCTTATAATTTAATATAAAAGCTTAACATGGCGACATGTTAAGCTTTTTTTTTCTATAAAAAATCAATATAGAACTTTATGTGTAAGCGCTTACATGATTTAATGCTAGGCATAAAAAGTAAAAATGGCTAATAGGGTATGTCGATGTTAACAATAAAAGAAAAAATAAAAATAACCAGTTCTTTGCTAATCACCACTGCGATGTTATCTGCGTGTGCTCCAGAAAGTAGTACAACAACAAGTAACTCAGAATTAGTAACTGCGCCTTTGACCGGTGATCGCTTTATTACACTAGAGCAAGACGTTGAAACCTTATTAGCGAAATTAACCTTAGAAGAAAAAATTGGCTTAATACACGCAAGTGGTAAGTTTCATGTCGATGCCATTGAACGTTTAGGTATTCCAGAGTTATGGCTATCTGATGGCCCGCATGGTGTTCGCCACCAAATTGAAAAATACAGTTGGAGCTCAGCTCAGTGGGATAACGATCATTCTACTTACTTACCTCATTTAACCTCAGTTGCTGCCAGCTGGGATCTAAACATGGCTACTATGCATGGCAATGTCTTAGGAAGTGAAGCTAGAAATCGTGGCAAAGATATTATTTTAGGACCAGGCGTAAATTTAGCTCGACTACCGCTATATGGTCGTAACTTTGAATATATGGGTGAAGATCCAATTCTTGCCGCTAAGTTAGTTGTGCCAGAAGTTAAAGCCATTCAAAGCCATGATGTTGCCGCTAATGCCAAACATTATGCATTAAACACCCAAGAGCTAAACCGTATTGGTGTTAATGCCAAACCAGATGAACGCACCCTTCGAGAAGTGTATTTACCAGTATTTGAATCCGCAGTAAAAGATGGTGGTGTCTACTCAATTATGGGCGCATACAACCAGTATTATGGAACCAATGCTAACCAATCTAAGCACTTAGTTATGGATATACTTAAAGGTGAGTGGGGCTTTGATGGCGTATTACTTACCGATTGGAATGTTGACATTAACACCCATGATGCAGCTGTTAATGGCTTAGATTTAGAAATGGGTACTAATGTTGAAGATTACGACGACTACTTTCTTGCGAAACCTTTTTTAGCTGAAATTAAAGCCGGTAACATTCCTGTTGCTGTGCTCGATGATAAAGTGCGCCGAGTACTACGCTTAATGCACCGTGTTGGTTTAATGGACGAAGATCGCTTACCTGGGGCTCGCAATACCAAAGAACATCAAGCCGCTGCTCGTACAATCGGCACTAACGGTGTGGTGTTACTTAAAAACCAAGATAATGTTTTACCTTGGGATAAATCTGAAATTAAAAATATTTTAGTGCTTGGACCTAATGCCAATAAAAAGCATGGTCAAGGTGGCGGTTCATCAGAAGTTAAATCTTTGTATGAAGTAACCCCTTTAGAAGGTTTGAAAAATGAATTTGGCGAGCAAGTAAATATTACGGTTATGCGAGCCCGCTCAAATGACTTAACCCCAATAGCAGCCGATTATGTTGCTAGCAGACATTGGACAGGCACTCCAGCTTGGAATGTGGCTTATTATAATGATGCTAAGCACAGCGAACTTGTCAGCGAAAACTGGATTGTAAATTCTGAATTTAAATCTACTTCAGTTAAAGAAAGCAATTTCATTACCATGAAAGCAGATATAAAGCCTCTTAAAAGTGGCGTACATACGCTTAAGCTTAATGCTGACGGTAATATCAAAATATCGGTTAATGGCAAATCTGTGATCGTTAATAACGGTACAACCAATGAGCCACTAAGTTATCCAATCGATTTGGTTGCAGAGCAGGTTTATAAATTTGAGATTGAATATGCCGGTAATAAAGAATTTACACTTGGCTGGGATGCACCAGGAAATTTATTCTCTAGTGTAGAAGAATACACAGCAGCTGCTAAACAAGCGGATGCGGTAATTTACTTTGGCGGTTTAAGTCATGGTGACGATCGTGAAGCCATCGATCGCCCAGATATGAAGTTACCAAATTCACAAGATGAAATAATTGCCAACTTACTTAACGCTAATGCCAATACTGTGGTGTTTATGGTTGCCGGCTCAGCCGTTGAAATGCCATGGGCAGAGCAAGCCAAAGCGGTAGTTTGGGGCTGGTATGGCGGTCAAGAAGCGGGTAATGCCTTTGCTGATATTTTAGTTGGCGATGTTAATCCTAGCGGAAAAATGCCGATCACCTTACCTGCTAAGTTAGAAGATACCGCACCAATTGCTTTAAATGATTATAACGCTGTAGAGTCTTTATATTCCGAAGGCGTATTTATTGGTTACCGTTGGTTTGAGCAACAAAACATTAAACCAACATTCGTTTTTGGTCATGGACTTTCGTATACCAACTTTAGCTACAGTGATATTAAGTTATCAAATGATACCTTTAACGGCGAAGGTGAGTTAACCATCACTGCAAATATTACCAATACAGGTAAAGTCGCTGGCGCGGAAGTGGTACAACTTTATCTTAACGATCTGGTTGCAAGTGTGGAGCGTCCTGTTAAAGAGCTTAAAGGTTTTGATAAAGTTTACTTACAGCCGAATGAGACTAAACAGGTTGAAATTATTCTTAACAAACGTGACTTATCTTTTTGGGATGTTAATACCAATAATTGGTTAGCTGAAGAAGGTGACTTTAATGTGTTATTAGGCGCTTCATTGGTAGATATTCGTTTACAAAAGCAGTTTACCTACCAAGCTAAATAAGCCATTACATTTCATATTTGATGAAGCTATGTATTATAGCTTCATCAATTTTTGCAAACCTCTCTATCTTATTACCTTTTAAACTATTTTTGCATATTCCTTTTTGATATAAAAAATCGTTATCTATTCTTTTATGTTTTAACTAAAGCTGTTTATTCTTTATCTATTGTTAATAAATCGTCAATAATTGGATAAAGAACATGTTGGTAAAAGCCAATACAGACTCATCTGCAAGTTTAAATACTGAGCAACTACAGCAGTTGCAACAGGTATCTCAACAATTCACGCCTTTACAACTTGCTTGGGCAAGTGGTTATCTTGCTGCCAAAAGCGAGAATGTTGGCAATCCAGCCAACATCCAAGCCGAAAGTAGTGCATCTGCCAAACTTACTATTTTATATGGCTCACAAACCGGTAATGCAAAAGCCGTTGCTAGCCAAGTAGAGGCTGCAGCGAGTAGCGCAGGTATCAAGGTGAGTACTTTTAATATGGCTGACTATAAAGGTAAGAACCTTAAAAATGAGTCCCATGTTTTAATTATTACTAGCACTAATGGTGAAGGTGAGCCGCCTGATGATGCCATTGCATTGCACGAGTTTTTAGGCTCTAAGCGTGCGCCTAAGTTATCAAATCTTAACTACTCGGTACTCGCACTGGGTGATTCAAGTTATGAATTCTTCTGCCAAACAGGTAAAGACTTTGACGAAATGCTTAGTAAACTTGGCGCTAAAGCGTTTAGTCCGCGTATTGATTGTGATCTTGACTATCAGCAAAACGTAAAAGACTGGCAAGAAATCGTTTTAAAAGAAGCCGCTAGTCAGCTAAAAGCAACAACGGCTGATGTTGTGCAATTGCCAGTTGATAATGCCAGCCAAAATCAAACGAGCCAATACAGTAAAGAGAACCCTTTTACTGCGACTATATTAGCCAATCAAAAGATCACAGGTCGAGATTCAAATAAAGTTGTGCAACATATCGAAATCGATTTAGCCGATTCAGGTATTACTTACCAACCAGGTGATGCATTGGGCATTTTCCCGGTAAATGACAAAGCGTTAGTCGCTGAAATAGTTAAGTTATTAACGTTAGAGCTTAGTCAAAATGTCTTACTTAATGAGCAAGACATTAGTTTAGAGCAAGCGTTAACAAGCGAACTAGAAATAACTAAGTTAAATAAAGCCAGTATCCTTGCTTGGGCTGAGCTTGCGAATAATGATGAATTAACGGCATTACTTAGTGATTCAGAGCAATTACGCGAGTTGATCAACACAGTACAATTTATCGATTTTGCTAAGCAATATCCTGCACAAGTTTCAGCTCAGCAATTAGCTTCAACCTTAGCAGCAATAACGCCGCGTCTATATTCAATAGCATCTAGTCAAGCAGATGTTGAAGAAGAGGTACACTTAACTGTCGGCCTTGTTGAATATGAAGTTGACAATCAGCAACGACTTGGCTGTGCGTCAGGTTTTCTAATTGAACGCTTACAAGAAGACGATGAAGTTAAAGTGTTTATTGAGCACAACAATAACTTCCGTCTGCCAGCAAACCCTGAAACCGCAGCCATTATGATAGGCCCTGGTACTGGGGTTGCACCATTTAGAGCTTTTGTACAGCAGCGAAGTGCGGATGAGGCATCAGGTAAAAACTGGTTATTCTTTGGCGATCAAACATTTACCCAAGACTTTTTATATCAAGTTGAGTGGCAGTCTTACCTTAAGTCAGGTGAATTAAGCCGACTCGATGTTGCATTTTCACGTGACCAAGCACAAAAAATATATGTGCAAGATAAATTGAAAGCCCAAGGTAGTGATGTATTTGCCTGGTTAGAAAGCGGTGCACATTTATATATCTGTGGTGACATGCAACGTATGGCCAAAGATGTTCATCAAGCTTTAGTCGAAATTATTAGTGAGCATGGTGCAAAAACCCTTGCCCAAGCCGAAGATTATTTAAAACAATTACGCATTAATAAGCGTTATCAGAAGGATGTATATTAATGTCTGCGCAATTGATTGACCCAAATGTGGTACAAGGTACCTTAGCAGTAAACGAAAGAATTAAAGGTGAAAGCCAAAATCTACGTGGCACTATTGCTAAAGACTTAACTGATGATATTACCGGCGGATTTACTGCTGATAATTTTCAACTGATTCGCTTTCATGGCATGTATCAACAAGATGACCGAGATATTCGTGCTGAACGAGCCAAGCAAAAATTAGAGCCTCTACATAATGTAATGCTCAGAGCGAGAATGCCAGGAGGCATAATAACGCCAAAGCAGTGGTTAGCCATTGATAAATTTGCTGATGACCATACATCGTATGGCAGTATTCGCTTAACCACGAGGCAAACATTTCAGTTTCATGGCGTGTTAAAACCTAATATTAAGTTGATGCATCAAACCCTTAATAATATTGGTATAGATTCAATTGCTACTGCGGGCGATGTAAACCGTAATGTATTATGTACTTCAAACCCTGTTGAATCTGAATTACACCAAGAAGCTTATGAGTGGGCTACTAAAATAAGTGAGCACTTACTACCAAAAACGCGAGCGTATGCTGAAATTTGGTTAGATGGAGAAAAAGTTGAACAAACCCAATCTCCAGTAGAGCCAATTTTAGGAGATAATTACTTACCTCGTAAATTTAAAACTACCGTGGTTATCCCTCCTAGTAACGATATTGACGTGCATGCCAACGATTTAAATTTTGTTGCTATCAGTGATGGTAAAAAATTAGTCGGCTTTAACGTGTTAGTTGGCGGTGGCTTAGCCATGACCTTCGGAGATAAATCTACTTATCCCCGCCGAGCAGACGATTTTGGCTTTATTGAACTTAAAGACACTCTAGCATTTGCCGAAGCTGTAGTGACCACCCAACGTGATTGGGGTAATCGCGTCAATCGTAAAAATGCCAAAACTAAGTACACCTTAGATAGAGTCGGTATAGACACGTTTAAAGCGGAAGTTGAAAGCCGTACAGGAATCGCTTTTGCGCCTTCTAAACCTTATGAGTTTACATCACGTGGTGACCGCATTGGTTGGGTTGAAGGCATAGATAACAAACATCACTTAACGGTATTTATTGAAAACGGTCGTATTAAAGATAATGACCAAGGTGCATTAAAAACAGGTGTTCGCAAAATTGCTGAAATTCACCAAGGTGATTTACGCATGACCGCCAATCAAAACTTAATTATTGCTGGCGTTGCCAAAAATGATAAAGCTGAGATTGAACGCATCGCTATAGAGCATGGCTTAATTGATAGTACTCAATCGAGTCAACGTCAAAACTCAATGGCCTGTGTCGCTTTTCCTACTTGTCCATTAGCTATGGCTGAGGCTGAGCGTTTTTTACCTGAGTACGTGACTCGAATAGAGAGTCTACTAGCTAAGCACAATATTAGTAATGAACACATCATATTTCGCGTAACGGGCTGCCCGAACGGTTGTGGCCGTGCCATGCTTGCTGAAATTGGTTTAGTGGGCCGCGGCCCTGACAAATATAACCTCTACTTAGGTGGCAATACTGAAGGTACGCGTGTGCCTAAGATGTATAAAGAAAATATTAATTCAGCCGAGATACTTAATATAATTGACGAGTTAATTGGTCAATGGGTAGCAGGGAGAGTATCGGCTGAGTGTTTTGGCGATTTTGTTATCCGCGCGGGTATTATTGCAGAAGTTAAAAACAGCGCTAGGGACTTTCATGACTAACTTAGCAATGAAAAGCCGATTTCCGGCATCATTACCCGAAAGCTTGTTAGCACAGTGGAATTTGCAATTAGAAAACTCTACTGCAACTCAGCGAGTGCAATGGGCATTAGAAAATTTACCTAGTAATTTTGCTTTAACGTCTAGTTTTGGTATTCAATCTGCGGTGATGTTGCATATGATCACGCAAATTCAGCCAGATATTCCGGTAGTGTTAACTGATACAGGTCATCTGTTTCCTGAAACGTATCAGTTTATTGATGAGTTAACTAAGCGTTTGAATTTAAATTTACATGTGTTTCGCTCTGATTTATCACCTGCTTGGCAACAAGCTAGATATGGTAAACAGTGGGAACTCGATGAGGCAGAATTAAAGCAGTACAACCTTGAAAACAAAGTTAAGCCGTTAGAAAAAGGCTTAGAGCAACTAAGGGTTAATACTTGGTTTTCAGGCGTACGTCGCAGCCAAACCGAGCATCGAAAATCGCTGCAAGTGTTACAGGTAATTCGTGGCCGTTTTAAAGTGCATCCAATTATTGATTGGAGTAATAAACAAATTCATGAGTATTTAACTAAGCATAATTTACCTTATCATCCGTTATGGGAACAAGGATATATGTCAGTCGGTGATGTGCATTCTAGCAAGCCGATAACCGCTGATATGTCTGAAGAAGATAGTCGCTTTAATGGTATGCAACGAGAATGTGGCTTACATACCGATGGTGATGGTATTTAATTAATACCTGTAAAGTAATCAAGGTGTCAGAGTCGTTGAAACGAGTTTCAACAACTCTGACACCTTGATGTTTGATACTAGTTTAAACTTTAACGCCTAGCTCGCGTAGACGCTCAAGTAAGTAGCTATGTTGAGTGTGACGCTCAGACAGTTTAACTTCACTTCTTGGGTGTAAAAATAGCGGTAATGAAATTCTTGATTTACTTGCATCACTACCTTCAGGGTTAATTACTCTATGGCTAGTTGATGGGAAATAGCCACCCGATGCTTCTTGTAACATATCACCTATATTAATGATTAAATTACCAAAATCAGATGGTACGTCTTGCCATTCGCCAGATTTTAGTTGTACCTGTAATCCCGGCTCATTGGCTGCGGGTAAAATGGTTAATAGGTTGATGTCTTCATGAGCTGCAGCTCTAATTGCTCCTGCTTCTTCATCGCCAGATAATGGTGGGTAATGTAAAATGCGCAATAAGGTATTTGGTGTATCCATGATCATATTAGATAATGGCTCTGCATAAAGTTTAGCAACATCAGCAGGGCTGTATTTTTCTACCCAATTTAATAGCTCTTTAGCTAATTCAGATGCCAAATGATAATAGTGTAAAATCTCAGTTTTTAATTCTTCTGGGATCCTGCCCCATGGGTAAACATGATAGTACTCTTTAATATCTTTTTGTTTATGGCCTTTAGCAGTCTCTGAAATTTCACGACTAAAAAAACCGTCCTGTTTTTCAGGATCAAAGGCGTAATCGTCTTTATTGCCAGCTAAAAAGAATTGTTGCCAATTAAGATAAATAGACTCTACTAATTCTTGTTTAATCGGGTGGTTTCGTAAAACGCCAAATCCTGTTTCACGTAACGAGGCAACAAACTCTTGTCCGGCATTTTCTGATAAATAATCAACGACCTGCATGTGTCTTTCCTAAATATTGTTTAATTAGGCTAATTTTAATCTATTTTTAGCTATTTTGGTAAAATGAATGAAATATTATAATGTTTAAATTGCCCAGTTATAGGGTAAATGCTATGTTACTTTTAATCACCTCTTTGTTATCTAAGTATTAGGCTATCCAAATGAAAACAATAACTACAGCATTTATTTCAACGATATTATTAACTCAAGTGGGTTGTACTTTTTTCCAACCAGACCCATGTGATGAAATTACCTTTAGTTCAGAGCAGCAGTCTGAGTGTAGCAATTTACAGCGTCAAATAGTTAATGCTAAAAATGAACCTATTAAACGTACTGAGCTACAAAGACGTTACGAATTAGATTGCGTTAATCTTCGTTATTATCGTGATGATATGAGCAGCGATCGCTGTGAAAATCCAGAGAGTGTCGATGTGATTTTAGAAGAAGAGCATCCACAAGCTGAAGAAACTGCAACAACGACAAAGCAGTAATTAATGATGATAAAAATTAAATTATTTTTACTCACGTTATTATTAGCTTTTTCTTGCGCTAATAGCTTCGCCAATGAAAACAGCAAAGCACAGTTGCAACAGTTGTTAGACGCTAATAAAGGCAAAGTGATTTATTTAGACTTTTGGGCATCTTGGTGCATTCCTTGTCGAAAGTCGTTTCCGTGGATGAATGCAATGGAAGCTAAGTATAAAGACAATGGCTTTAAAGTAATCACCATAAATCTTGATGTTGAGCGAGAATTAGCAGAAGAGTTTTTAGTTGAAAATCCAGCGAACTTTACTGTCATATACGATCCTAAAGGCACAATTGCTAAAGAGTTTAAACTTAAAGGCATGCCAAGCAGTTATATTATTGGTAAAGACGGTCAACCTAAATCAGCACACGTAGGTTTTTTCAATGATAAAAAAGCCGCTTATGAAGCTGAATTGGTTAAGTTTATGAAAAATTAATTAAGCAGTTAACTTAATTTGTATAGTAGGCCGAATCACTTTTAAAGTGGTTCGGCTTTTTATTAACTGATTACTATTTAAACGATAAATTTAAACGCTTGTTTAAATTTATATTGATTTGCGTATCCATACAAGGCAAACTCAGGCAACTATAATTTCTTTAAATAAATTTTATTAATTCAATATCTCACAGAGATAAGGAGTCTCGGCATGATTTATCAAGGCAATAGCCTCACTGCCCAACTACTTGACGATGGTATCGTTGAGCTATGTTTCAATTCTAAAGGATCGGTTAATGCATTAAATATTGCAACATTAGCTGATTACAGTAATGCCATCAAAGCTATCGCAGCATGTGATGAAGCTAAAGGTGTTGTGGTTACATCTGCCAAATCTACTTTTATTGTTGGTGCGGACATTACCGAGTTTACCGAGTTATTCAAAACTCCTGACGATAAAATTACAGCGTTATTTAAAAATAGCAGTGATATTTTTGACGCGTTTGAAGATTTAAATATGCCAACCATTGCAGCTGTTAATGGTTTTGCCTTAGGTGGCGGTTGTGAAGTTATTTTAGCCTGTGATCTTCGTGTTGCAGATACAACAGCTAACATTGGTTTACCAGAAGTTAAGCTTGGTTTAATGCCAGGTTTTGGCGGTACGGTTCGTTTACCTCGTGTTATTGGTGTTGATAATGCACTGGAATGGATCACAACAGGTAAAGCGTATAAAGCACAGCAAGCGCTAGATTTTAGAGCGGTAGATGCCGTTGTTGCCCCAGAGAATTTAAAAGCCGCAGCAATTGCAATGCTAAAAGATGCTATTGCAGGTGAATTAGATTGGCAACAAAGACGTCAAACTAAACTTACTCCAGTAAAACTATCTCCAATTGAACATACAATGAGCTTTAATACTGCTAAAGGTATGGTTGCTGCGAAAGCGGGTAAACATTACCCATCACCAGTTGCTACCGTTGCCTTACTTGAAAAGTCAGTAAAATTAAATCGCCCTGAAGCTATGCATTTGGAGAATGAAGCATTTGGTGTTTTGGCTAAAACAGATGCTGCAACTGCACAGGTCGGTTTGTTTTTAGCAGACCAAGTAGTAAAAGGTAAAGCTAAAAAAGCATCGAAAAGTGCTAAAAAAGCAATAAATAAAGCCGCTGTGTTAGGTGCGGGCATTATGGGCGGCGGTATTGCATACCAGTCTGCTTATAAAGGTACGCCTATTGTGATGAAAGACATCAACGATGCAGCCCTTGATTTAGGCTTAAACACAGCCGCCGGAATTTTAACAAAACAAGTTGAACGTGGTCGTTTAAATGTTAAAAAAATGGCACAAACTTTAAATAACATTACACCGTCTTTATCTTATGAAAGCATTAAAGATGTTGACGTTGTGGTTGAAGCGGTTGTTGAAAACCCTAAAGTTAAAGGCATGGTATTAAAAGAAGTTGAAACACACGTAAGTGATGACACTATCATTACCTCGAACACTTCAACTATCTCAATTGATTTACTTGCGCAAAGTTTAGAAAAACCTGAACGCTTTTGTGGTATGCACTTCTTTAACCCGGTAAATAAAATGCCATTAGTAGAAGTTATCCGTGGTAAAGATACATCGGATGATACCGTTGCTGCTGTTGTTGCTTACGCGTCTAAAATGGGCAAATCACCAATCGTAGTTAATGATTGTCCTGGTTTTTACATTAACCGTGTCTTGTTTCCATACTTTGCTGGTTTTGCGCAGCTATTACTAGATGGCGCTGATTTTACCGCTGTTGATAAAGTAATGGAAAAACAATACGGCTGGCCAATGGGGCCTGCGTATCTTTTAGATGTTGTTGGTCTAGATACTGCCGATCACTGTACTGATGTTATGGCAGCTGGTTTCCCAACTCGCATGCCTAAAACAGACAATGATCCAGTAGGCTTATTATATAAAAATGAGCGTTTTGGTCAGAAAAATGGTGTTGGCTTCTACGAGCATTCAAAAGATAAACGTGGTCGTCCACAAAAAGCTGCTAGTGCATCAAGTGTTGAATTACTTGCGGGCATCTGCGCTGATACAACTAAATTCAGCAGTGAAGAAATTATCACTCGCCTAATGATCCCTATGGTTAACGAAACCATTCGTTGTTTAGAAGAAGGTGTTGTTGATACTGCGCAAGAAGCAGACATGGGTTTAATTTACGGTTTAGGTTTCCCTCCATTTAGAGGTGGTCCAATTCGTTATTTAGAAACGTTTGGTTTAAATGAGTTTATTGCCGTTGCCGATAAGTACGCACATTTAGGTGAAATTTACCAAGTAACAGACGGTTTACGCCAGATGGCTAAAAATGGCACATCTTATTTCAACACCGACGTTAAAACTAACGCAGCAAAGTAGGGCAGGAATTAAAAATGAATGAAGTAGTTATTATCGATTGTATCCGCTCTCCAATGGGGCGTTCAAAAAATGGTATCTTTCGCAATGTACGTGCAGAAGAGTTATCAGCTAATTTAATGGAACAAATCCTAAAACGTAATCCAAAGCTTGATCCAAGCGAAATTGAAGACGTTATTTGGGGTTGTGTAAAACAAACTAAAGAGCAAGGTTTTAACATTGCTCGAAATGCGGCATTACTTGCTGGATTACCTAAGTCAGTTGCTGGCGTTACAGTTAACCGTTTATGTGGTTCATCAATGCAAGCGTTACATGATGCATCAACGTCTATTATGGCAGGTCAAGGTGACGTGTTTTTAGTTGGTGGTGTAGAGCACATGGGTCATGTACCTATGATGTACGATGTTGATTTTGCTCCTGCAATGGCGCAATACATGGCAAAAGCCGGCGGAAATATGGGCTTAACTGCTGAATTACTTGGTCGTCAACATGGTATTACACGTGAAATGCAAGACGAGTTTGGTGCACGTTCTCATCAGCGCGCATTTGCTGCACAGCAGGAAGGCCGTTGGGCAAATGAAATTGTTGCTGTTGAAGGTCACGACGAAACAGGTGCATTAAAGCTTATTACTAATGATGAAGTGATCCGCCCTGAATGTACGGTTGAAAGTTTATCAACGTTACGACCAGTATTTGATCCAGTAAATGGTTCGGTTACTGCAGGTACGTCATCGGCTTTATCTGATGGCGCGAGTGCAATGTTAGTAATGTCAGCCAAGCGAGCAAAAGAGCTAGGTTTAACACCACGCGTTAAAATTCGTGGTATGGCTGTAGCAGGTTGCGATCCTGCAACTATGGGTTACGGCCCAGTTCCTGCAACTCAAAAAGCATTAAAGCGCGCAGGTTTAACCACTGCTGATATTGATGTAGCTGAATTTAACGAAGCATTTGCCGCACAAGCACTATCTTGTATCAAATCACTAGATATGCTCGATGTAATGGATGACAAAATCAACCTTAACGGTGGTGCTATTGCGCTAGGTCATCCATTAGGTTGTTCTGGTACGCGTATATCAACAACACTCGTTAATTTAATGGAAGCTAAAGATGCTCAAATTGGTTTAGCGACAATGTGTATCGGTTTAGGCCAAGGTATAGCAACAGTATTTGAACGTGCTTAATTACGTATAAATGTTCAAACAATAAAAAGCCCAGCATTTGCTGGGCTTGTTGTTATTTGTGGTTTGCTTAAATATGTCTAATGACGATTAAACTAAACTAAACTAAACTAAACTATCTTGTAATGGCGGTACTACTTGTTTCTTACGACTAAGAATACCATCAACCCAAACTTTACCTTCAGTCGTTGCCGCGCCAAAAGCATTAAGGGTTAAGTTGTCGTCATCACTTGCTACTAAAATTTCAGAGCCTTCTTTCATAATGTCTGTTAATAGTAATAAAACACTATGACGTTCGCCTTCTGCTTTTAGTGCAGCGATATCTGCCTGTAAATCAGCTTTCATTTGATCAAACACAGCTAAGTCGAGAACTTCTAATTGACCAATACCAACTTTTTTACCGTTCATATTAAAATCTTTAAAGTCACGTAATACTAAATCGCGAACCGGCGTACCTAATACCGCAGACTTAACTTCAAACATTTCCATGCCTAAAGCTTTGTAATCTTCAATTCCAGCAATTTCAGCTAATGCTTCAACACATTTAATATCAGCAGTAGTACAGGTTGGCGATTTAAAAATAACGGTGTCACTTAAAATCGCACACATCATTAAACCAGCAATATCCTTTGGAATTGCTACTGAATGGAAGTCATACATCATTTTGATAATAGTATTCGTACAGCCAACAGGACGTATCCAACACTCTAATGGAGTAGAAGTAGTAATGTCGCCTAATTTATGGTGATCAATAATACCTAAAACAGTTGCCTCATCAATATCGTCTGGGCCTTGTACTTTATCTGAATGGTCAACGATATAAATACCTTCACCAGCATAGCTAGTTTTTAGCATTGGCTCTTCAAAACCAAACTTTTCAAGAATGAATTTTGTTTCCGGTGATAATTCGCCTAAACGGGCTGGTAATGCATCTTCACCTATTGTTGTCTTAAGGTAAGACAAGGCAATAGCGGAAGCGATTGAATCTGAATCAGGGATCTTGTGACCCACAACATAAGCTGGCATATAAATACTCTCCTTTAATTGCCGCATATTCTAACAAAAAATAAGCAACCATTTAAATAAACTTTTTATAACTAGCTATATATAAATAAAAACGAGAATTAATAAACCTAAATAAGAACGCGATTATAACTATTACAAGCTTAATGACGAGCTAATCAAGCAGCTACTTAAGCTAAAAACGCTAGAGTTGCACAACTAAATAACAGTTTTTGTATGAATAATAAACGAATAGAAAATAATACAACTATTTCATAAAAAAGTGTTGATCTTCACCGGCAGTTCTATACAATGCGCTTCACTTCTTCGGGACATCCCAAAGAACGGTTAGAAGGTTAAACCTTGAGTAATAACTTAATGTTTAACACCAACAATAACTTTTTAAAATCTTTTTTAAAAACACGTTGACTTACTAACTGAGGTGTTTATAATGCGCCTCCTGCTTCGGGCAAACGGCAACGTTAACCGGCAGCAACAAGAGTCTAGCGAATGCGACTAGCTCTTCTTATAAACGAACGTTTATAAGCTCTTTAACAATTAGTTATCATGCAATTTGTGTGGACACTCACATTACAGTTGATTTTACATAGTTCCTTACTTTCGAGTAGGA
>JAQWHD010000053.1 GCA_029237915.1 Thalassotalea sp.
ACGTATAGCTGATATTAAAATTCATAGCAAAGTTAAAAAAGCATATTAGCTTCAATCGACTGGCAGCTCCTGGCACTGAATTGCCGTTCGAGTCACCTTTAAACTGCATGAGATTCCAGTCAAAAGCACGGTGGAATGACGCAGTGTTCTTTCTCATATAGTATGGCAAAAAGCGGTACTGATCAGTAAGTAGACGGTAATTCAATCAAGCAACATCAGCACAAATAATTTCACAAAAAAAACAAAGGGCTATGGTAATCCATAGCCCTTTGTTTGTTTTACGTTTTATATGTTTTTGATTATAAACGCTCTAATAATGCGTCAGTGAAATCTGTAGTACCAAAACTACCGCCTAAGTCACGAGTTGTTCTATCACCAGATTCAATTACATCTTTAATGGCGTTACGGATTTTAGTCGCTTTATCATTCATCTCTAGGTATTCAAGCATTTGGATTGCAGCCAAAATAACAGACGTTGGGTTTGCTAAGTTTTTACCCGCAATATCAGGTGCACTTCCGTGAACTGCTTCAAAAATAGCACAGTCTTCACCTATGTTTGCCCCCGGTGCCATACCTAAACCACCAACAAGACCTGCACATAAATCAGATAGAATATCGCCAAATAAGTTGGTTGTTACGATAACGTCAAATTGCTCTGGGTTCATCACTAATTGCATACAACAGTTATCAACAATCATTTCTGTTGATTCTATATCTGGATAACGTAAAGCCACTTCACGAGCTACTTTCAGGAATAATCCCGATGTTGATTTTAAGATATTGGCTTTATGAACCGCTGTAACTTTTTTACGGCCTTCTTTGCGAGCGGTTTGGTAAGCAAATTCAACGATGCGCTGCGCACCTTCACGAGTAATTAAACTGCGAGCTTCCGCATATTCACCATCTTCAGATAATGTTTGTCCTAAACCTGAGTACATACCTTCAGTGTTTTCACGAACCGTTAAAATATCAATGTTTTCGTAACGGGCACGAGTACCTTTAAATGAAATTACCGGACGTAAATTTGCGTATAACTTGAACTGTTTGCGTAATGTTACGTTTATTGAAGTAAAACCATCACCAACAGGAGTAGTGAGAGGGCCTTTTAAGGCAACTTTGTTTTTCTCGATAAGTGCAATGGTTTCAGCAGGAACTAGGTCGCCATGCTTCTCATAAGCGACTAAACCAGCATCAGCAAATTCATAATCAAAGTCACAACCTGCTTTATCTAATACTTTTATACAGGCATCTATAATGCTTGGGCCGATCCCATCACCAGGGATCACTGTGATTGTTTGTTTAGTCATCAAAATTGCCTCTTAATATATTGTTATTAGTGGGCAGAAATAAAAAATCCGCCAACAGTTATGTGGCGGATTTATACCATATTAGGGCAGGCGATATCTAGTTACATTATCGGTATATGTAGATATTTCATTAAATTTAGCTACATTTTAGACTAAAGTTGTATGCTTTTTTAACATTATGTAAGAAGTTCATCTTATTAAATCTTACTGTTTATTTTCGTTGCTTTAAGCTATCGCGATTTAAATACAACTTTGATTTATGACCATATTAGCTAGACTAGCTACTTGGCCTTATAGTCATTATATGCGCTTTCACCAATGCCAATTAATATGTCATTTTTAAATAATAGCGCGGTACATTCATCTTGAGTTGTTATGCCGTCAGAGCTTCTATGCTGAGTACGATAAAACAACACTTGAAAACTAGCATCATCGGCTTTTTTCGCTTCTGTAATGTCAGGATTACCTAAATCGTTAAATACCAAATCGATATTCACTTTGTCTAACTTTAACTTAGCTATGTATTGACGGTTATAGCCTTCACGCTCATCCCAATCCATATTTTTTACATCTTGCGGCGTATCTTTGTAGTACTGCCAAATACCTGTGGCAAATACAGCGTATAATACAACGGCAATTAAGATTCGAAAGGTAACTTTTTTGTTCATTTTTAGCCTTTTAGTTTATGTTTTCAGATTCGACATGAATGCGTATATCTTTGAGGTTAAAACCAAGTGGAATATCTTTTTTCAAGGTAAGCAATTGTTGGCTTAATTGAATTTGTAATTCCATATCTTTAAATTTATTCGCAACCGTTTTTTTAAGGTCTGTAGCAGCCAAAATAGCAGTTAAAGAGCCATATTGCTTTAATAATTCAGATGCGGTAACTGGGCCTATCCCTGTAACACCAGGTATCTTATTAGTGTTGTCACCTGTTAATGTCCAAAAATCAGTAAGTTGCGATGACTTGACATCAAATTTTTTCTGTACGTAAGCTTCATCTAAATACTGCTTTTTAAAGTAATCATAAACTCTTACGTGCGGACTTAATAAAGACAAGAAACCTTTATCAGTAGAAACTATGGTTGTTTGCTGGCCGTGAAGGGCAACTTTAACTGCGAGGGTTGCAATTAAATCATCAGCTTCATCTTGCTCAGATTCTAATGAATCTATGCCAATATCTAAAAAACTGTCTTGGATTGCAGCTAGGCTTTGAGCTAAGTGCTCAGGCATTTGCTTTCTGCCCTTTTTATAATCGGGATAAAGTTGATAGCGCCAACATGGTAATTTTGAGTCAAAAACGGCTAAGGCATGGCTAGGATTTAATTCGGTGATCATTTTAGCGATGGCATTAGTCGCCGTCACCTTAGTGTTGTGAATTATTTGCTGCTTAGTTTTCTCTGATAATTGATCAAGCAAAAGAAACGGGCGCTCTTGTACCGCATAGATACGGCGTATCAAGTTCATTGCGTCAATAAGTATTAAATGGGCTTGCATTAGTATTATTGCGAAACTATTTCATAACAAGGCGTGTACTTACTGCCCGGTAATTTCATTCTTTGTTGGCTAACAAATGACGATAGCAAGTTATCCATGAGTATCATAATTTCTTTATCTCCTGATATTTTATAAGGTCCATTTAAACGAATACTCTTAACCCATTCTGGTTTTACGTTACCGGCAACGATCCCGGAAAATACTTTCCTTAAATTCGCTGCTAATTCATTAACGGGTAAATCTCTGTTTAAGCTGATCGCTGCCATATTATCATGACTTGGCTCAAAAGGGCGCTGGAAATGTTCTTCTATTTCTAAGGTCCAATTGTAGTGATAGGCATCACCTACCGCTTTTCTATAATTTATTACTGAAGTAATCTGATTTTTAAGATACTGAGCTACTTCAGTTTCATCGTCAATTATTATTGTATAAAGCTGTTGTGCATCTGTACCTAAAGTAGCACCAATAAAGTGGTCTAAATTGCTAAAATATTCAGCACTCTCCTTTGGACCAGTAAGCACTATCGGTAGTTTTTGCAGCTTATTTTCTGGATGCAATAGTATACCTAAAACAAACAGTAATTCCTCGGCTGTACCTGCACCGCCAGGGAATATTATTAAACCATGACTCATACGCACAAACGCTTCCAAACGTTTTTCAATATCTGGCATGATCACTAATTCATTAACTATGGTATTTGGTGGCTCAGCAGCAATAATACTTGGCTCGGTTAAACCAACATAACGACCATCATAATTTCGTTGTTTTGCATGGCCAAAGGTAGCCCCTTTCATTGGGCCTTTCATTGCGCCAGGGCCACAACCTGTACAAATATTCATACCACGTAAACCTAGTTGGTATCCTACCTCTTTAGTGTACTTGTATTCTTCATGGCCAATAGAATGTCCACCCCAACAAGTAACTAAATTAGGCTCACTATCTAGTTTTATTATATTGGCATTGCGAATAATATCAAAAACAATATGGGTAATGATATTACTTGGTCTAGGCGGTGGAATGCTTAAATAACGATTGCTAATAAATAAAATATCTCTAAGCACGGCAGAGAGTTGCTCTTGAATACCTTTAATGATTTTTCCATCGACAAAAGCGTGACTAGGTGGGTTAATTAGGCGTAATTTAACTCCGCGTTCACGCTTTAAAACTTGTATTTCAAAATCTTTATATTGTTGATAAATAGCTTCGGCATCATCGGTGTTACTGCCCACATTCAATACTGCCAATGAGCAGTTGCGGTACAATTGATACAGTTCACTATTTGCAGAATGTTGCAGTAGGTCGACTTCTAGTGGCGACAGCAGGCACATATTACCGACAGGATTTAATTCTACTTGCATCGCTTCTCCTTTGTCCAACTGGATGATTTTTATACAAAAATAACATTTAACTAATTAATAACAAGTTTAGTTGATTCAAGCCGATAACAGTAGATTTGATTGTAAGAAAATGCGTATTTTTTTCTAGAAATGAAAAAATTACCGTAAGTTTAGCACTCAACTAAGTAACTTTTTCAATCAATAGGATTATTGGCGTAAGGTTCTATTTGTTGGTGCAGACTGCTCAATAGAGGATCTAAAAGGATTTATATCTAGGCCACCACGGCGAGTATAGCGAGCAAAAACTGATAAAGATGAACACTGACAAAACTCTAATAAATCAGTATAAATACGCTCTACGCACTGCTCATGGAATTCATTATGCTGGCGAAATGAAATTAAATACGTTAACAAGGCTTTATGGTCAATTTTAGGACCTGTGTATTTAATATAAACGCTGCCCCAATCGGGCTGGTTAGTAATTAAACAGTTAGATTTTAATAAGTGGCTTACTAACTGCTCAGAAACAATTTCATTATCAGTAGTGCAATCTTGTAAAAGGTTACGATCAAATTGATAGTTGTCGATGCTCAACTCTATATCGTCAATGCAGTTGGCGGTTATTTCGGCTATTTCAAGGGCAGGGCACTGATCAACTTTATATAGGGAGACCTGTACAGGTTTTCCTGATACCTGCTCAAGATCATTAGCTAATATAGATGTCACCTCATCCATATTACTAAAGCGACTTTGATTAAAGCTGTTTAAATAAAGTTTAAACGATTTCGATTCAATTAAGTTTTCGCTAGTGCAACAAAACCTAAACTCGGCAACTGCTACCACGGGTTTGCCATTAGGCTCTAACCAAGACAATTCATAACCATACCAAACGTCTTCACCAAAAAAAGGTAGAGAGCTTGCATTAAGCTTTAAATCATTGCGGTTCAAGGCTCTAGGTACACCTTGCAGTAGTGCAGGAGAATATTCACTGGTATATTCTGTGGTTTTGCCAAGGATCAACGATTTTAATTCATCTGCGTTTTGGTATTTAGTCATTTTAAGTTATTTTTTCTGATGCTTGTGAGTATAATGCCCTAACATAAGGTTATGTTAATACATAATAGTAAGCTAATTTAAATAATAGGTGCATTTTACCTGATGAACACAGCACAGCAAAGTCTTAGTAAAAGTATTGAGCAATTATTACAGCAATTTATTAATACGGTGAAACAAACAAGTGGTGATTTGCCTTTAGTCGAGCAAGATCAACAATGGCTTTCGCCTTGTGAGTGTGGCGATGTTAATACTGATGGGCTGATCGCATGGCAACCTTGCGCTATCGATGACGAGCTAGGCTTTGCTAATGTCGAAAAAGCCATAGGTTTTACAATTCATGATGATATTAAGGTGTTTTTTACCAGCTTTTATAGCGATGTTATTCCAGCAAAATGCGAACATGGCGAATTAGAATTGTTATTTACTTGGAGTAAAGACGATTTTGAGCGTTTACAACAAAATATTATCGGCCACATATTAATGAAGCAAAGGTTAAAGCAAGAGCCAACCTTATTTTTTGCGGTAACAGATGAAGATGATATGAACTTAGTTATCAAGAATGATACGGGTGAAGTTTGGGTTGAACCTGTAGGTTGTGAGCCGAAAACATTAGTTGCTAAGAACTTACAAGAATTTCTTTCTACACTAAGCATCAATTATTCGGTTTAATTAATGCTTAGTTAAGTTAATGCTTAGTTAAGTTAATGCTTAGGTAAATTAATGCTTAGGTAAATTAATATATAGTTAAATTGACCATCTTTATAAAAGATCACTTAAGCTGACGTTTCAATAATGCTATTTCTGCCACCAAAGGAGAAATAGCATTTTTTATGGCTAACTCCATTTCGGCAACCGTGACAAAACCTTTATCTGCGGGGGGCTGCTTGTCAATTGATGCTGTGAATTCTTGTGGCTCGGGGTTACTTTGCCAATACTGTAAACCTTTAATAATACCGGCTAAAGGGATCTTACTCGATAATTTACTTTTAATTAAAGCAACACTAGGTGTTTTATTCTCTGCGGCTAGCTGACAGGCAATTTGATGGATTTCTTGATTCACGTTCAACGTTTTATTGACCTTATTTGTTTGGAATGTGTTCGGTATTTGTTAAATTAATCAAATAATAGCGGATTTTACCAACAAGGTCACTTGTTAATCGTATGTGTTTTTATTAAACCCTTATAAATCAACAGTTTGAAAAGTTGGTTTGTTATTTGCTTATATACAAATAGTTGGAATTTAATTATTAAAAAATAAAAAGTGAGAGAAACATGAAAAAAACATTAGCTACTTTATTACTTATCGCACCATTATCTTTAGGTTTAACAGGCTGTATTATTGTTGCCGATACTGACGGTAGTGATTATATAGCAGACCATGAAGATAGAGAATATGAAAACCGTAAAAAAATAGCACGTTTAGAATTAGATATGGGCTACTTAGAGGTGCAAGATTATTTAGGTGTTGCTGACTTTAATGAAGTGTATGAGAAAAACGGCGAAAATGTGCAAGTCCTTTATTACCGTACCAATCGTAAACATGCTGACAGCATGACCACTAAAGATGAGTGTACGCCTCTTGTATTTAAAGGTAAAAAATTAGTGAGTTGGGGCGAGTCTGCTTACCAACAACTTTAATTTGTAGAATTAAAGTTTAGCAATTTAACTCATAGAGCGGCTAATGCCGCTCTTATTTTTTGTAAAATAACAAACTCAGCGTCATTATCCCTTAAACATCTAACATCTAACATCTAACATCTAACATCTAACATCTAACATCTAAAATCTAAAATCTAACACTTAATAACCATAGCTTATGCCTAAATTTATTCTCGTTAATTCTTGGTTAAATTGTGCAAAGATGCATTCTAGTATCAATAAAAACCTTGAACTTATTTGACTCACAATTAAATAAATTGATATGGTGGAAATTCGCTCAATAAAAAAACAAAAAAGAGCGAGTAAATTCTTATGGGAAGGCGATTTATGAACGATGTCAAACTTGCAACAGATACAGAGATCAGAGTTTCGTATTTAACAGCACCAGAACTAAAATTGGCGGCTTCATTATTATACCAAGCGTATCATGATGATCCGGTATTTGTAGATATATTCGGCTCTGGTAGCGGTGACTATGAACAAAGGTTAAGAGCTTCTATTCGTGAGGAGTTAGCAGCATTTTGGCAAGCTAAGCAGCCAATCTTAGGTTTGTATCAAGGTGAAGCCTTAGTTGGTGTTGCCTGTTTACATGGACCCGATGCGGGCTTTGGCTCGGAGCGTTTTTGGCATTGGCGACTTAAAATGCTATTAAGTGCTGGTTATGTCAGTACTAAACAAATGATCCAAAAAGAAGAGCTGATCATGAGCTCTGTACCGATGAAACGCTTTCATATGTTATCTTTTATTGCCATTCATCCATTACACCAACACCATGGCTTTGGACATTACTTAGTTGCTGCAGTAAACACTGTGCTTGAAGAAGATACCAGCAGCGAAGGCGTAGCTATCTATGTCACTACTGACAAATATAAACAGTTTTTTGATGAATGTGACTACACTGTGGTTAAAGAAGTTACCGTAGGCAGTGTAACTGGGCCTCTAATGGTACATTATCGCGAGTCCCAAGTTTAATAATTAAAAGGTTGGCTGTTTTTGAAAAAATACCACTCATTTAAAGAGTTCTATCCTTTTTATTTATCACAGCACCAAAATATCACTTGTAGGCGGTTGCATTATATTGGCAGCCTATTGGTGTTATCTCTAATTATTTACAGCCTTGTTAGTGGTCAATTTTTATTATTATTCTTAGCCCCTGTCATTGGTTATGGCTTTGCTTGGGTGGGGCATTTTTTCTATGAAAAAAATCGACCTGCTACTTTCTCTTACCCATGGTTCAGTTTTCTCGGTGACTGGGTCATGCTTTATGAATTTTTATTTAAAGGTAAGGGCAAATAATTAATCAAATAGCTATGGAAGGTAGTGATTTGTGCTAATTATTGTGAGATATCTCTTACAAATGACAGGGTAATATCCTCATATAAATCCTTGCCTAAACCATCAATTCCCCTACATGCCATGCACAGCAATACCTTAGCTTAATCAGCATTTATTATAAAATATTCACATTATATTTATTTTGTAAATCACATGTTAAATCTTTAATGTACTTTGCTATTATAAATTACGTCAAGGAGACATGTAGTTCAGGATGAACAAGCACGGAAGCAAAATTTTAAAGCTCGCTAAAAATGTTATTACCTATTGTTTAGTCAAATATTAGCTAGTTTCAGTATTTAGGTTTAAGGATTAAACTTAAGAAACTAATAAACGGATTTATTCAGCTAAAGTGAGAGATACAGGGAGTATTGTTCGCTTATTAAAGTAGGATGCTTAGCATAATTTTTAAACGCATACTTAGGTATGCGTTTTTTTTTGCTTGGTATTTACCCCTTCTCCTGATGAAAAAATGCGACTACATGGATGTAGGAACTAGAGCGACGCATTAGTGCAAGGGCGCACGTAAGTCCGTAAGCACGACAATATTGATATAGGAGGTAGAGCACTGTCGGGACTAGTGCCGAGAATAACGCAGGAGCAGTTATCGAGGATGGCAAAGCCGAGGTAACATAATTAAATTGCTATTAGTGTTAGTTTTAGTCAAATTTGAATATATTTAATTTATTGACCATACTTAACTACGCTTTATAGGAAACAAGTAAAGAAGGAATTTGATGAAAAGGTATTTTTACATTGGCGATAATATTGACGAGCTTAAGCTAATATCTGTTGAATTACAGAGTGCCGGTTTTGCTAAACCACAAATCCACCTGATCAATCGTACTAAAGGTAAGCGCTACCTAGATTCAATCACACCATTTAATCATAGTTTTATGCATACTTTATTTAAAGACGAAATTATTGCTTTCCTCGCCTTCCTGGCAACAAGTGCAATTTTTATTAGCGGTTATTTTATGCAAGTTGCCTTTGAGCAATTAATCATTCTATCCATACTTGCATTTCTTTGTTTTTTATCAATTTTTAGCTTCATTAGTAAAGGTCTACTTGAATTTGAAGGTAATGAATTTGATCAAACTAGCATTAAAGAGCAAATAGAGATAGGTCGACATGTTTTACTGGTTGAGATGAGCGATTCTCAAGACTTACAGCTAGGTAGTGTAATGTCAGATCATCCTAATATTGAGCGGGCAGGCATTCATAAATATTCGTGATTTTATTGATAACGATTTAAACATTTTAATTTGTTTTTAAATATAGGATATTATAATACTAAAATAATTATAATAATGTGAATCCCACCTGTGTTAAAGCTACCTTGGTCAAAAATAATATATGTAAAAGCTATGCTGACGCTAACGTACTTGATAAGTCAAAGTACTGTTGCTGCCTCACCCCTTGTTGTCGATTCTCTCAAGTTAGAATTAGTCGCTGAGGGCTTTGTATTTACCGAAGGACCTGCGGCGCTACCTAACGGTGACGTGATCTTTTCGGATATTCATGATGAAAAATTACACAAGTGGCATGCACTAACAAACAAAGTTGAGCAAGTCAGAGATAATACCCAAAGGACAAATGGACTTTATTTTAATAAAGAAGGGCATTTATATGCATGTCAATGGTCGGGTAAAAAACTCATTAAAATAACAGATTTAGATGATGTCGACAGTGATGTAGTGATAACTTCAAGCTTCAAAAATAAGCCTTATAATCAGCCTAATGATTTATGGATATCAGGTAACGGTAGTTTGTACTTTACCGACCCTAATTACGGCAAGAAAAAACTGACTCAGGATGGCGAGCATGTGTATTTTGTTGACACTAATAATCAAGTAAGTCGCGTAAAAGACAGCTTTATTCGCCCTAATGGTATTATCGGTCATATTGATAATAAAACTCTGTATATTACTGATCCAGGCGCAGGTAAAACCTATCGTTATCACATTACTAACAACGGTGAGTTAGAGAATAAAACATTAGTTATCAATAAAGGTGGTGATGGTATGACACTTGATGAAGATGGACGTTTATACTTAACAATACCTAAAGAGAGGGCACTGGTGGTAATCGATGCTAATAATGAACTCGTAGGTATCAAAGACCTAGGTGTTAAAGCGACAAACGTGACATTTGCAGGCGTTGATGGCAAAACCTTATTTGTAACTGCTCAAAAACAAGTCTTTAAAATCGATATGCCGGTTAAAGGTATGTATACGCAAGTGCATCAAGTAACACATCATTAAAAGAGCTTCTGGTATAATCGCAGAATTCAAAAAAAGCGATAAATACAAAAAAGCCCTAGCTGAGGTTCGGGCTTGATGTTGACGAATGAAAATAATGCAAATTCGGCTTGGCATCCTACTGATAACAACCTTCTATACCTATAGTCATACCAAAACTCATCGAACAAGAGCTCTTATAATGACTTTGTATCAATTACTTAGTACAGGTAATTATACTAATTATGAAGACTAGTTATTGATGTTATATTTTAATTTAATAGACATTTTGGCTTTGTTGTGAACAATGTATTTATAAGTATATTAATCAAAATATAGTACTGCAGCTGTGGCTAGCACCGTCATTACTAATATTAAAACTTTCATTATGCGAGGCTCGACGGTGATCGCAATCTTAACGGCAATCCAGGCTCCTACAATATTACCTAAAGCTAGTGCTAATCCAGGTAGCCACAAAATTAAGTCTTGATAGATAAAAATAACCAGAGAAGCGACAGTGAAAGCAAGTGTACAAACTAATTTTAATGCATTAGCCCTTACTAAATCATAACGAAGCGAGCCAGCAAGCGCGAATAACAAGATAAAACCAACGCCAGCCTGTATTAATCCACCATAAAATCCTGCTGCAAATAGCACTGGCCATGAACCTTTAGTAGAACTCACAACCTTATGGTCTGTATCAGAGTCAGGGATCACTAAGCTAGGCATAAATATCATGATCAGTGCCATAGCTATCATTGAGCCGAGTAATACATATTTAAGTGTCTCAGGCGACATAATAAGTGCAGATAATGCACCAAATATACCGCCTAAAATAGTTAACAAAAGAATTGCAGGTAAATCAGCAGTGGGTAACTTGCCATGCTTTTTAAATCCAGCAATCCCTGAGAACGACTGTAGTAATACACCAACTCTGTTAGTTGCATTAGCAACATCGGCAGGCATTCCTAAAATCATTAAGGCAGGAATTGTCAAATTAGAGCCACCACCAGCTAACGTATTGATAATGCCAGCAATAAATCCTGTTACTATGAGTAATAAAATAAACCAAAGGTCGATCACTAAAACAACTCACTTACTGCATTTTTGCTCATCTTAGATCCAAATTTATAAGAATAATATTATTCAATAAGAGTTAACTATTTAGTAAATAATTAAATACTTTGGTAGTAGTAATATCAGCGTTAAAATAGTTAATTGCATTAATATAAAAGGGATCACTCCTTTGTATATTGTTAGAGTTTCCATTGTTTTAGGAGCTACCCCCTTTAAATAAAAGAGGCTAAACCCAAATGGGGGAGTTAGAAATGATGTTTGCAAATTCATGGTAATAAGAATAGCGAACCAAATTAAATCAATATCTAATGCCATTGCAATCGGCGTTAAAATGGGGACAACTAAGAAAGCAATTTCGATAAAATCGATAAAAAATCCGAGTATTAGTATCGCTACCATCGCCAATAATATAAACGTCCATTTTTCACCAGGAAGACCCATAAAGAATTCTTCAACGATATAATCACTACCTGAATAACTAAACACCATTGAAAAAGCCGTTGCACCAATAAGTACAGCAAAGATCATTGAACTAACTTTGACAGACTCTTTAGACACGTCGCTAATCATTTTAAATGAAAATTTTCCATAAAATGTTGCAAGAACAACGGCACCTACTGCACCGATTGCTGATGATTCTGTTGGCGTAGCAATACCACCAAATATTGATCCCAACACAGTGATAATTAAGACCATAGGTGGAACGATATCTTTCATCGCTTGAAATAATAGCTCTCGCTTACTTTCTGTCACTATCATAGGTGGACAATATTCTGGTTTTATTTTTCCTAATACCAGAATATAGAGGGTGTAAATAACGATTAACAAAAATCCAGGCAACATTGCGGCTTTGAATAAATCGCCAACAGGAACGCCCATCACATCACCCAAAATAATCAAAATAATTGATGGAGGAATAATTTGCCCTAAGGTACCTGAAGCACAAATAACACCGGTCGCGGTAGGTTGATGATAGTTATTTTTTAACATTACGGGCAGAGATATCACCCCCATAGCAACAACACTTGCACCAACGACTCCTGTCGATGCAGCAAGTAAGGCACCTACGATAATTGTTGAAACAGCCACACCACCAGCAATGCTGCCAAATAGCTTTGCCGAAGACTCTAACAGTTTTTCTGCAAGCCCTGTTTTTTGTAAAACAATTCCCATAAATATAAACATAGGAATAGCCATTAGCGTGGTATTTTCCATAATACTCATGATGCGATATGGCATAAATGAGAAAAGATCTGCCCCTAAAGTGATAACGCCAACAATAAGTGAAATGCCGGCAAAAGTGAAAGCAACAGAATAACCAAAAAACAAACAAATCAATGCGATAGCAAATAAAATAATTCCAGTCATTATTTACTCTCTATTAAATTTGGTTTGCTAATGAGTTTCTGTATTTGAGTTAAAATTACATGCGCAATACAAACTATTAGAAATAGGGATGATACAGGAATAACACTACGTATAATCCAACGATGAGGAAGACCACCAGGGTCACCACTACCTTCGCCCATAGCATAAGCTTCATAAGCATAATCTAAGCTAAAATAGATTAATAAAATAGCGAAAGGAAGCGCCAATACCAGTGAGCCGATAATATTAATGATGGCTTGTTTTTTATCTGATAATTGATCATAAAATACATCAACCCTTACATGGGCGTCTTCTTTAAGTGAATAACCAATACCAAACATAAACATTGCTGCAAATAAGTGCCATTCAAGTTCTTGCATACCTATGCTGACATCATGAAAAAAGTATCGTAAAACAACGTCATAGAAGACATTTAAAATCATTAAAACCATGAGTAAACCGCAGAGGCTACCTATGGTGTCAATAATTTTTTTTAATATATTAATTAAATTATTCATGTTAACTCCACACAGACCTAACCAATATAGCTAAGCCTGTGCGATTGTGATTTTTGATTTATTTTGAATCAAAGTTGTCAAGATAAGCTCGGTCAGAAAAGTTTGTCCAAGCACGTATTTGTTCTTGATAGCTTGTAATAGAGTCCAAAATTTCCTTAGTTTTAGGATCTTTTGCAGCAAATTCTTTCAATAGATCATCATTAGCTTGTTTAATTGCTGTCATAACCGGTTTTGGGAAAGAACGAATTTTAACGTGAGGATAATCATTTTGAATGGTCGCCAAATTCTTACCACTTTCATGCATAGATTGTATATACATATCGTACGCAGCTAATTTCATTGCAGCGACTAGAATATCTTGCAAGTCCTTAGGTAGCGATGCATACGCTTTTTCATTAACCATAAACTGAAGTTCTGTTGCAGGCTCATGCCAACCAGTATAATAATAAGGCGCTATTTTATGGAATCCCATTCTAAGATCTAATGATGGTCCAACCCATTCTAAAGCGTCGATAGTATTTCGTTCTAGCGCAGTATAAAGCTCTGCCGAAGGAATGTTTGTAGGTTTAGCTCCTAGCTTAGCAAGCACTTCACCAGCAAACCCCGGAATACGCATTTTCAATCCTTTTAGATCGTCCAAACTATTAATTTCTTTGCGAAACCAACCGCCCATTTGATTGCCTGTATTACCGCCAGGGAATGACATGATGCCGTACTTCTGATATACCGACTTCATTAATTCCATGCCACCACCGTGGTAGAACCATGCATACTGTTCAGGAGCCGTCATACCAAATGGTGTTGTCGTGAAGAACATTGTATTGAAGTCTTTTCCTTTCCAATAATATGATGCGGAATGTCCCATTTGATATTGACCATTTTTTACAAAATCGAAAATACCAAAAGCTGATTTATGCTTATTTGAAGAATCTATTTTAATGGTTAAACGTCCATTGGACATTTCGTTAACCATGCGAGCCATATTCTTTGAGGCGTCACCAAAGATAGGGAAATTAGGCCCCCACGTTTCTGCTAACTTCCATCGGTATTTTTTTCCATCCTCTGCACTGGCAAACATAGAGCACGTAACTGACGCAATAATCAGTAGTTTTAATATTGATTTTTTTAACATATTCACTTTCCCTTTCTATTTGTTAGTTTTTTAAAACGCAACTTTGTTAATGCTAACCTACTGTTACACAATATAAAGGAGTCGGGTATTAGACTAACCTACTAGGTATTAATATCTAAGTAGCTATATACCTTTAAACCATAGAAGTTAGGATGAGATTTGCAATTATTTGGTATGTTTTCTTTTACGTTAACCAAGGTTGTGAGGATGACGGATAGAATAAAAGTAAACTGTTGTGTTCACTTTCCTAAAGACGAAAAAAAACCTCGATATTTCTATCGAGGCTTAGCTCTTGTCTTAGGGAATGGTGCCGACTCGGCTCTGGCATCCTTGCTTCGCTCTAACTCCTATATCCATATAGTCGTGCCCTAATGGAGTCGAACTGCTGCTCTTATACTGGCTACTGATTCAATCAGTAGGGCAGTTCACTATCTTGCAGACGAAAAAAAACCTCGATATTTCTATCGAGGTTTCTTAACAAATGGTGCCGACTGCCGGAGTCGAACTGGCGACCTACTGATTACAAGTCAGTTGCTCTACCAACTGAGCTAAGTCGGCACACAAAACTGTGTGCGATAGTCAAACCGAGTTTTATCTATGGTTATCGTATCTTGGCACCGAAACAACAAATGTTAGTTAACGGTTGTCTCTTTAAACTGAAATAAAAAAGCCTCAACAATTAGTTGAGGCTTCGTTATGAATGGTGCCGACTGCCGGAGTCGAACTGGCGACCTACTGATTACAAGTCAGTTGCTCTACCAACTGAGCTAAGTCGGCACACGAAATCGTGTGCAATATCTAGTTAAAAACACTAACTGATACATTGGCACCGAAACAACAAGTAATTGCTTAATCATTGTCTCTTGTAATAATGGTGCCCCGACCCGGATTTGAACCAGGGACACGCGGATTTTCAATCCGCTGCTCTACCAACTGAGCTATCGGGGCGCTTCGCTTGCTAGGCTTTTCAGCTTTGCCTTGAAGACGGGCGCTATTAGACTGTTTTTCTCTTGCGCCGTCAACCTCTTTTTTCAATTATTTTAATTTTTTTTATCGTTTGCTTGTTTTTAGTTCAACTTGCTCGATTGTTGTTCAAAATAAACTGCGTTATTAGCTTTTTCTTAACAATAACTGTTTAGTCTAAGTGAATAGGCCATAAGTTAATGTTATTTAGTTTGTGGTGTATAACCTTCAATTTTAGGTTCTTTGCCTTCAAATAAGAACGCAACCATGTTGGTTTCTAAAAATTTACGGTCTTGTTCGTTCATCATAGATAACTTATGTTCATTAATAAGCATGGTTTGTTTTTTCTGCCAAATACCCCAAGCTTCTTTACCTATATTGTCAAAAATACGCTTACCAATTTCACCTGGGTAAAATTGAAAATCTAAACCATCATCTTCTTTTTTGAAATGTTGGCACATTACTTTACGACTCATAATTATTTCTCTTAATTCAATATACTGTTTTATATATGTGGTATTACTTTTCTAGTAAAGCTAGCAAGGTTTTACTTGAAGCGGCTAAACCAATATTAGCACCGTGCTTAAGATGGTACCAAAGCTGTTGTTCATTATCATTAATAATTGTGTTTGATTGCGTAATTTCAACCGTTAATGGTGTTATGTCTAAATGAAAGTGACTAAAGGTATGCCTAAAGGCGTCAAGCTGCTGTTTGTTGCTAATTACAAAACCTAACTTTTCGGCAAGTAAGCTAAGTTCATCTATAGAGCTTATTTCATAAAAACTCCACAATCCTCCCCAAATACCAGAAGCAGGGCGCTTATACATGAATACCGAATCTGCATTGGTAAACATTACCATGATGGTTTGTTTAACGGGTTTTACCTTTTTAGGCTTTTTCGCCGGAAAATTGGTTTGTGTATTGTGCTTTTCGGCTTGGCATAATTCTAATAAAGGGCAGTCAGTACATTTAGGTTTACTTCTCGTACATACTGTAGCGCCTAAATCCATCATAGCTTGATTAAAGTTGGCAACACCTATCTGTGGTGTTAATTGCTCTGAATGTTGCCATAGGGCTTTGTCAAAGCTTGCTTGACCAGGGTATCCTGCAACCATAAAGCAACGAGCTAATACCCGTTTTACATTACCGTCGAGTATAGGATGATGCTGATTTAAAGAAAGTGATAAAATAGCTCCTGCAGTAGAGCGGCCTATACCAGGTAAAGCAATAACATCATCTATGTTGCTAGGAAATTCGCCTTGATATTCATCGCGAATAATTTTTGCTGCTTTATGTAAGTTACGAGCTCTGGCGTAATAACCTAAACCAGTCCAATGGTGTAAGACTAAATCTTCATCAGCATTAGCTAAGTCTATAGCCGTAGGGAAGCTTTGCATAAAGCGTAAGTAAAATGGAATTACCGTTGTTACTTGGGTTTGTTGGAGCATGATCTCAGAGATCCAAACCCGATAGGGGGTTTTATCTTGTTGCCAAGGAAAGTGTTTTCGACCCTGTTGATTAAACCATGCAAGTACCTTGTCACTAAATAGCATTTACGACTTCTTTTTATTTTATTAATACCTTATTTGGCGAGTGTAGCGCTTTTACCGTATTTGATCTACGTCAGGTTAATACAAAGTTAAACACAATAAAACTTGGCTTTTATGGCATTTAGCACTATTCTTCGCGCAATTAGTAATTATATAGAAAGGTTCAACATGACTGAAGTAGTTAAAAGCTCAAAAAATCGTAGCCGTCGTATTCGTAAAAAGATGCGTGTAGATGAATTCCAAGAGTTAGGTTTTGATATTGCTTGGAAATTTGAAGAAGGTACTAGCAATGATCAAATTGATGCTTTTCTAGATAAGTTTTTTGCACAAGCGATTGAACCACAAGGTTTAGGTTTTGGCGGCGAAGGCGACTTATTATGGCATGGCCTAGTATGTACGCAAAAAATTGGTAAGTGTACTGATGAAAACCGTAAAACTGTTGAAAAATGGTTAACCGATAACGGCGCTAAATCAGTAACTGTATCTGAGTTATATGATGTGTGGTGGGCTGCTTAGTTTCTAGCGCATATCGAAAAGGACTTTTATAAGTCCTTTTTTTTCATCTATTATTTAGCTAATTAATAAATGCTATAATTTTTAGCGTTATTATCAATACTGAATTATCAATACTGAATTATCAATACCCAAATGTCGCTATAATTGCTAAGCAATTAATGAACGTGGTATTATCCGCGACCAGATATTAGGCACCGAATATAACGACTAGCAATTTCGGCCCAACTAAACGATTTTATGAGTAACTCTATGAGCAATGATACGCCAAACGACAATCAACCGAAGCAACAACACAAAACAATTGAGCAAGCACAGGCCGAAGGTAAGTATATTCGCCAAGTTCGTAGTTTTGTTAAGCGCGAAGGGCGTTTAACTAAAGCGCAAGGGCGAGCTCTTGAAACGCTTTGGGATACTATGGGTTTAAATCATAGTGATGGCATGATTGACGCTGCAAGTTTATTTGGTAACAGTAACCCTATTACCTTAGAAATTGGTTTTGGTATGGGTAAATCATTAGTCGCTATGGCTAAAGCTGCACCACAAATCAACTTTATTGGTATCGAAGTACATCGTCCAGGTGTTGGTGCTTGTCTTGCTGAAGCCGAAACTGAAGGCGTTGATAACTTAAAAGTTTACGAGCACGATGCCATTGAAATTTTAGCGGACTGTATTCCTAAAGGCTCTATTGATACTGTGCAATTGTTTTTCCCTGATCCTTGGCATAAAGCCAAACATCATAAACGCCGTATTGTTAAGCCTGAGTTCATCGAAAGTATCCGCGGCGCGCTTAAAGTTGACGGTGTTTTCCATATGGCAACCGATTGGGAAAACTACGCTGAGTGTATGCTAGAAGATATGACCGGCGCACCAGGCTTTGGCAACTTGTCAGAAAATAATGATTACGTGCCTCGTCCTGATTCTCGTCCATTAACTAAATTCGAAAATCGCGGTCAAAATCTTGGTCACGGTGTATGGGATTTACAGTTTAATAAAGTCGACTAACTTAAAGCTGAGTTAATCGAATTCCAAATCAAAGGGGTATAGTAGTTGAAACTAGTTTCAACTACTATACCCCCTTGATGTTTATGTACTGATGTTTATGTACTGATGTTAAGTTCTAGATGATATATAGCTAGCGTAATCAGGAATTGATTTTGGATACTCTTTATCAAATAAACTTGAGTTAATTAAGAAATCTGCGGTCGATTCATTACAAGCAACCGGTATATTCCACACTGCAGCTAAGCGTAATAGCGCTTTAACGTCAGGATCGTGAGGTTGAGCCTCTAATGGATCCCAGAAAAAAATCATCATATCTATTTTTTGTTCGGTGATCAGTGCGCCAATTTGTTGATCGCCGCCCAGTGGTCCGCTAATTAAAGCATTAACATCTAACCCTGCTTGGTTTTTTAGTAATGTACCCGTTGTACCAGTGCCGTATAAATTGTGCTGGCTAAGTCTGTCTTTATGCTTAATACACCAAGCCATTAAAGATGGCTTCATATTATCGTGTGCAACTAAAGATATGTTTTTATATTGTGCTGAGATCACTTGTTTATATTGCATTGGATACTCTTATTTTTATATGCGATTAATTATTTACAATGATGGTTTAATTTAAGCTAATAACCTAAATGATTGCAACTGAGATTGTAAGATCAAGATGTTGTCAGGCGCTTAATATTTTCAAGTTGATCTGACCCGCTTGATTTTGTTAATTCTTTATAGGCTTTATTAAAGTCGCTACGCAGGTGTGATTTGAGGTAGTAACTTACTTCTTTTTGTTTAATGCCTTTTAATACCGCAAATACCGCCAAACCATAAACTATTTCTTGTTCAGGTAGTGCGACTTCTCTATTGGCGTGTTTGTTGTAACAGCTGCCACAGCCACCTTTAAACTGGTAAGCCGTATTAGCAAACATAACACCGAAACCCATAAAACAGGCAACTAAGTCGACAGCTTGTGGCACAAATTTTTCACCGCCAGGCGGTAATACACCACGCTGAGCAATTAAAATAGATGCGAATACTTGCGCGAATGATGCGACTAAATCTTGTGGCTGATTAATTTGTTGCGGGTTGTAGCTAACTAATATTTCACCTGAATTCGTTTGGCTAAAATCATTGTTGATAACTTGGTTTGAACTACCGCGCATACCATTAACAAAACCTAATTTAGGCATAGGCTTTTGTACAAATTGATTTGGGCTCACTAAGCGCACAGGCCAATTTTGCATACCTGCATATTTCAAGGTGTTATCAAAAACTGACTGCGCCATTTCTTCGATGCTGCTAACCGTGCCGGGGTAGAATTTATTGATAGGTAAAATTAATTGCGTGTCTTGTTTAAACACTGCTAAATCAAATTCGCTAATGGCCCATGCAAAAGTATCTAAAATCCAATTGCGAGTTGCTTCATCAAGTAAAGGCTCTGTATTGCCCAAAGGTAATCGGTTTAGTATTGAAGATAACATATGGTTTATTTGTAGATTCTATATTTTATAAAATAGGAGTGCCCTTAACATACCTGTTTTTAAGGCGTAAAAAAACGGCTGAAGTAAAATACTTAGCCGTTTTATCGTTATAACTAAACTTAACTAAACTTAACTCAAACTAAAGAGCTACTATGCAGCATTATTACGATGATAATGACGTAAGCTTTGCTCTTTTTGACGTTCATTACTAAAGGAGGTAACACGTTTTAAATAGCCAATAACACGGGTGCCGTGATCAACATCTTCGGTACCACATTTACTACAAGAGGTAAGCGTACGTTTGTCGATATGTTCACAAGCATTACAAATGGTAATTTTTACATTCACACAAAAGTAGTTACAGCCGGTTTGTGCAGCAACATTAAAAAGCTTCATATAAGCATCAGCAGTTAAGCTTTCATCTAAGTTTAAATGTAATGCTGAGCCACCATCTAAGTACTGATTGATTTCTCGGCCGTGTAATACAAATTTATCTAAGTGGTTACAGCTGTCATCTTCTACTAAGTAAAAATATGAGTTGTAACATTCACGCTGAGTTACGTAGCCATCTTTAGCATCCCACTTGGCATTCTTAACGCCTAAGTTTTCAGCGGGTACAAATTCAGTATTAAACATATAGCCAAATTCTTGTTTAGCTCGCTTGTTGGCGTTAAAAATCACTTGTAAATTATCGCTAACAAAATCTTTGTACTCTTGGTTGTTACCAACAGTAAAGCCCTTATACTCAGCAGCTTCAGCCATACCGTTAATGCCAATGGTTAAAAATTGCTTATCTAAGGTGATAAAACCGGCGTCATAAACACTTAACGCGCCTTGTGCTAAATAATCTTCCATTAAGCGGCGGTAAGCAACTTGGTATTTTTGAATTTTTTCAATTTCAGTGTTTAAGTCACGACCATCTTGAATTAAACGATTCATGTTCATCGTTATTACATTGATAGAGCCCGTTGCAACGCCGCCCGCACCTAAAGTGAAAGAAAATGTATTGTCGGTGATTTCATTGCGCAGACGACAACATGAGGCTAATGAGTCGGCGCTATCCGATAAATAAATAAAGAATGAATTACCTTCAGCTTTTTCTTTAGCTAGGTTGTAAGCAAAGTCGTTATCTTTGCATTTACCGTTTTCAGTTAACATTGCTGCGGTTATAACAGGGAAGGTCAATACCGCTTTTTCACGCTCTTTATTAATCCAAGACATGAAGAAATTTTGCAGTTTATCAACACTTTGCCATTGTGGCTTAGTAAAGTCAGGAAATACAAAGTCGGCAAACATTGACTCAAAGTAGTACTGGTCGAAAATAGAAATATTCCAAAATACACTTTGATAACCTCTAGCTGCTGCCGGTTGGTTTAATGCATAAACGACATGTTGTAGGTGGTTTTCAATGGCTTTACCATGTTTTTCTAGGTAGTCATCACCAAATTCAATGCGCGCAAAATGATCAAAATACGTTAAAAACTCTACGGTTGCTACAGCACCAGCAAATTGTGCAGAAATAGCAAAAATCAAGTTAACAAAAGAACCACAAAAAGATTCTAAATGTTTAGGTGCTTTTGATTCACCGCCTAGCTTAGTTAAGCCATCTAATAAGAACGGGTACATGCTAATAGAAGTACAGTATGGCTTGATACTGGTTTCATCGTGTACGTAAATTTCATGGTTTTCAATTTGGCGTTCGTATTCTGCTGCTAAATTACTGTCAAATATCTCACTAATTTTATCTTTTACTAAAGAGCGGTTAATTTGTACAAAGCAATCTTTTAAAAGCTCAGCCTCAAGGGTGGCAATGTTCTTTTGCGTTACGTTGGCATTGGCGTCCATCTTTGAACCATCCGCTGCATTTTCTGCGGCAAAGTACTGTTTAATAAAATTTGTTTTGTTGCTAATTTGCTCTGCGCTAAGACGTAACATTTATGTTTCCTGTTTTTCTAAATAAGTAGTTAAGTTGCTCGCCTGTGTTTACGTTAATAAACGTTTGGTTGCTATTAGGATTATCTAAACCGCCAAGCTGTGCTTGCCATTTTCCGGTCTTAAGAAAATCTAAATGTTGCATCAATTGCGAACTCACTTGTTCAAGCCCAGTATATAAGCAGGTTTTTAAACCCTGCTGTTGAGCGATTTTAAGTTTGTTTACTAAGGCTTGCTGTTGCCATTCACCACCAAAGAATACTACCGCTGAAATTAAACCATGGTATTGAGTTAAATAAGCGCTAAATGCGCTATCTGATAATTCTATTCCGAAGGTTTCGTCCCATAACTCTGTACTATGGCAGCCTTTACAACCAATATTACAGCCAGTAATGCTAAAGCATAGGCTGATTTCATTGGGTAGTTCTTGAAAAACTACGGTTGGTGGTAGGCTGTTAAATAACATTTTATCTATATATGGTGTTTGGTTGTTTTGTTGGGCACAATATATAGGTTTTTTGATAAAGATATAGTTGATGTAAATCAACAGTTTTACCATTGTATTTTAACTGCTGTTTTTTTAACTTAATGCTGGTTAAATAAAAAACAGGGCAACTAAATAAGTGTTATTTTTAGTAAAAACTTGGTGGTTATTTAAGCGCTGAAAAATTATTTTTATTGATCTGTATTTATATCTGCAAAGGCTATTGTGAAATAGCAAACTATGCCTTAACGTGTATTATATATAAGTTAGTTTATGCATTGATGTAAGGAAATTCATGCGCTTTATTCACACTTCTGATTGGCACATTGGTCGCCTTTTTCAAAACATTTCTTTGTTAGACGATCAGCTCTTCGTACTTAAACAAATTAAACAATATGCTAAAGACTATAACGTTGATGCATTAATTGTTGCCGGCGATATTTTTGACCGGTCAGTACCTCCAGCAGAAGCGGTTGATGCGCTTAATAATTTTTTTCAGCAAATAGAAGATGAATTAGCCATACCCATTATTATGATCTCGGGTAATCATGACAGTGCCAAGCGTTTACGATTTGGCGCTAAACAAATGCAAAAATCTGGTTTGCATATTCTTGCCGATGTTAAAGCAGTTACCGAACCTGTCATTGTTAACACCGATACCGATACCGTGGCGTTTTATGGTATTCCTTATCATGACCCAGTTGAAGTGCGGGAGGCATTTGCGAGCGATGATCTTGAGTCACCGATCAAAACCTACGACGATGCTCATACATTTCTAGCTAATAAAGTATTAGCTCATAAAAATGAGCATCACAAAAACATGCCCGCTGTACTGCTAAGTCATTGCTTTATTGATGGTGCAAGTGAATCTGATTCAGAGCGGCCATTATCTATTGGTGGCGCGGATAGGGTGTCTTGGCAACCATTAGTTGATTTTGATTACGTTGCTCTTGGCCATTTACATGGTCCGCAGTACAAAGGTGCAGAGCATATTCGTTACTCTGGCAGTTTAATGAAATATTCTTTTTCTGAGCATAAACAAAAGAAAGGCGTTACTTTAGTTGAAATAAACTCTGACGGCTTAGTTAAACAAGAGCACTTAGCAATTAAAGTAAAGCATGACTTAAGAATAGTGGAAGGCTCATTAGAAGAAATTATCAATGCTGGTAAAGTTGATGAACGCAATAATGATTATATCTTGGCAAAAATTAGCGACAGCCAAGTTATCCTCGACCCTATTGGCCGCTTACGTCAGGTTTACCCTAATGTATTACAAATTGAGCGTACCAATTTTGATAACGTCAGTAATTCTCGTCTTAGTAATAATGGTTCGTTAGGTCAGGCTAATGAACGTAGCGAAACAGAAGTATTTAACGACTTTTTTAAACAAGTCATGGCTGTTGAACTGTCTAATGAACAACTTGAGTTATTACAGCAAACTGTAAGCGAAGCGAAAGCCGATATGGAGGCTAAATAATGAAACTCCATAATTTAACCATTCAAGCCTTTGGGCCATTTGCCGAAACTGAAACTATTGATTTTAGTGAGCTTGGCGATAATCCATTATTTTTAATTGATGGTCCTACTGGGGCAGGTAAATCCTCAATATTACACGCAATTTGTTACGCTCTTTATGGTGAAACAACCGATGAGGCGCGAAAAGATGTTGGCGTGCGCTGTGATAATGCCGCCAATAATTTATTAACTGAATTATCGTTAGAGTTTTCTATACGTTCGCAGCACTATCGTATTAGTCGTATTCCTACTCAAATGCGCCAAAATAAACGAGGTGATGGTCAAACTGAGCAAAAGGCTGCAGCGCACCTGCGTAAAGTTTTAGATGATGGTAGTGAAGAAACTCTGGTAGCGAAAAAGAAAAAAGATGCAGATGAGCAAATAAAACAAATTATAGGTTTGTCGGCTGAGCAATTTAGACAAGTAATGGTATTACCGCAAGGTAAATTTAGAGAGTTATTACTGGCTAAATCTGACGCGCGCCAAGCAATACTATCGACACTATTTCAAACAGAAATTTATAAACGCATTGAGCAATTACTCAAAGATAAAGCAGCCAATATTGAGCGAGAATACAAGCGCTTTAAAGAGCAAATAGACGAAGCTCTTAGTGAGGTTTTTCAAGAGAGTTCCGATTCATTAAAGCAAAGCATTGCTGATGCATTAACGACTAAAACCGAGCTTGAGCAACATAAGGTAATTGCTGCAGAAAAAAGGCAATTAAGTTATACCCAGTTAAAGTCTGCTATAGAGCTTGAACAAGCTTTTAAAGCCAAAGAACAAAAACAGCAAGATTTAACCTTACATTTAAGCACCCAAGAGCAATACCAAGAGCACACTAAACAAATTGCACGTGCGCAATCGGCTATAAAAATAGCGCCCATATGGCAAGTTAGTAAGCAATTAAATGCCGATGCAATTAGCAATAACCAGCAATTGCAATTAAGCCAAAGTAAGCATACACAAGCAACAGAGCAACTTGGGCAATTACACTCGCAGTTGCAACAGGCTCAGCTGCAAAGTGCAGGTAGAGATCAGTTGGTTAATCAGTATAACCAGTTGCAAACTTACACCAAGGTTTTAGCTGAGTTTTCAATTGTTGAGGCTAATGCTAAACAAACACAAATAGCTGAGCAACAAGCGCAACAAGAGCATGAAACCTTTGTTAAAAAACTAACTGAGTTTAAAGAGCGAAGTAAAAAAGGTGAGGCATTAATTACTAACTTACAACACCAAGTTGTTAATAAAGCTAATATGCAGATCTCGCAAAACACTAAGCGAAACCAATTAACTCTGGCCCAGCAACTTGTTGCTAACGAGCAAGCTATTGCTAAACAGCAACAACAAGTACAAGTATTTGAGCAGGTTTTACAAACAGCAATTCAGGCACTTAATACGGCTAAAGGATCTGCAGATAAAATTGAAATGTTATGGCATTCAAACCAAGCAGCAGTTTTAGCTAAAACCTTAGAGCAAGATGCACCATGCCCAGTATGCGGCTCGGTTGAACATCCAACTCCGGCAATCATAAGTGCTCAAATGCAGGGCATAACTAAGCAAAGTGTTGAACAAGCTAGATTTGAACAACAAACTACTTTAAATCAGCAAATAAACGCCGACAAAGAGCTGTTACAAGCACAAGAAGTACTTAATCAGTACCTGCAACAAAATAGCAAATTAAAAGTTGAACTGGGTGATTTGGCAAGTGTTTCAGTAGAAGCATTACAGCAACAGCTAAGCACTCTCACTGCAGAGCTAAACGAAGTGCTAAAAGCCGAACAACAAATAGTTCCCGCGCAAGAAAAGCTCACATTAATGCAGCAACAGATAGACCCACTAGAGCAACGAATTAATGAACTTACCCATAAGTTACCTAGTTTAAGTAGTGCGGTTGGTGAGGCTAAAGCTAAGCTTGATAGTGCAATAAATTCTTTACCAGCGCAATATCGCGATCTCAGTGTGTTAAATAATGAGTTAGCACAAGTACAGCAATCTATTAAGCAGCTCGACGACAACCTGCAAAAAGCGCAAAACAGTTATCAACAACAGCAAAATATAATTAGCGCGGCGCAAGCGACTGTTGAACAATTAACTAAATCTCAAACAGAATTAAGTACACGCCTTACAGAGCAACAACATTTATGGCAACAAGCACTAGAGGATAGTGAATTTAAAAATAGTGATGACTTTGAACATGCATTAATTACGCAGTCAGCGCTTGATGTCTTAATTGCGCAAATAAAAAACTTTGAGCAAAGACGTGATGAACTTAATTCACAACTTACATTGTTAAGCGAGCAACTAAAAGATAAAAAATCACCCAATTTAGAGGCATTACAAATACAACATACAGCTGATGAATCTGCATTTAAACAAATAGAGCAACAATGGGCGAGTGCTCAAACACAATTATCTCGCTTAACAGATACACAGAATAAAATTACTCGAATTGAAACGGAACAAGTCGAAAATAAAAAACAATACGAGGTTATTGGTACATTAGCCTCAGCTGCCGGTGGCAGAGGTAAAGTTAGAGTGTCACTTGAGCGTTTTGTGTTAGGTGATTTACTTGATTCGGTTTTAGCTATTGCCAGTAAACGTTTGCATATTATGAGCAAAGGCCAATATCGCTTAGTACGCCAAGATGAAGGCTTGCAAAAGAAAAACGTAACAGCAGGTTTAGATCTAGCCATTGATGATGCTTATACCGGTAAAACTCGCCCTGTTGCGACACTCTCTGGTGGCGAGTCATTTATTGCATCACTTGCTTTAGCGCTTGGCTTGAGTGACGTCGTACAGCAGCGCTCAGGTGGCATACAACTTGATACTTTGTTTATTGATGAAGGTTTTGGTTCACTCGACCAAGAGTCATTACAATTAGCCATCGAGACATTAATGGACTTACAAGCTAGTGGCCGTACAATTGGTATTATCTCGCATGTATCCGAGTTAAAAGAACAAATGGCCCTTAGGATCGACGTTAAAAGCGCACGTTCAGGCAGTACAATTAGTACCATTACTAATAATTAAGATGATAAAAATTAAACCTAAGATTAAATGATGAATAATATTAAGATCGCCAATGAGTTGGCATTCAATACTGCAAATACAGCGGCTAATACAATCGTGGTACTCGATTTTGAAACCACCGGCTTATCTCCTGAACAAGGAGATAGAGCTATTGAAATAGGTGCCGTGCGAATTCGTGATGGCGAAGTAATTGACAGCTTCCAAGAATTAATGAACCCAGGACGTCGTATTAACTCATTTATCGAGCAATATACTGGCATTACCAACCCTATGCTCTCAAAAGCGAAACCTTGTGGCGAAGTCATGGATAGATTTGCCGATTATATCGGTGATGATAATTTATTGGCTCATAATGCATCGTTTGATAAAAAGTTTTTAGATGCAGAATTAAAACGCATTAACCGCAGTTATAAAGGCGAGTTTACTTGTTCTTTGTTGATATCAAGGCGAGTATATCAAGATGCACCAAATCATAAACTTGGCACTCTGGTTGATTATAAAAACCTGAGCGATGAAGGTAACTTCCACAGAGCGTTATTTGATTCACAAATGACCGCCAAACTGTGGTTGCAAATATTAGAGGATATTAGCGAACAATATCAGCTATTTGATATTCCGTTTAGCTTAATAACTAAAATAGCTAAGACACCGAAGAATGCGGTGCCTAAACTACTAATGCAATACTCTAAAAATAGAGGATAGAAACTAGACCCTCTTATACAATCAGCTGAGCTAGTTCATCAATTGAATGCACGATTGCTTTTGGTTGATGAATGGCGAATGAGTCTTTATTACCTGCGCCGTGAGTAATGCCTATACTGGCAATATTAGCATTTTTTGCCATTTGTAAATCGTAATGGCTGTCGCCAATCATTAATGCGTCACTGGCACCAATATTCAACTCTAATAATATTTGCTCTAGCATATCGGGGTGGGGTTTTGACTGTGCGTCATCAGAGCTTCGAGTGCTATGAAATAAATGCCTTGTATTGGATATATCTAAAACGTGATCTAAACCTTGCCTACCTTTACCTGTTGCCACCGCAAGCAACTTATCTTGCGAATTTAATGAGTTAAGTAAATGCAACGAATTACTATATAACGGTGAGGGCGTAGTATTTAAAGTAAGGTATTCAAGTTTGTAATGCTTGATCATTAAATCAACTTTATCTTGTTTAATGCCTGGCCATAATATTTGCGCCGCTGCAGTTAAGCTCGCGCCAATAATCCCTTTAGCTTGTGCGTCAGTTGGCAGCGGTAGCTCAGATTTAACTGCAGCAGCTTGTAGTGAATGCACAATTTTATCAATTGAATTCATTAAGGTTCCATCCCAGTCGAAGATATAAAGCTTGTATTGATTCATTGGATTTCTGCTGTATTTTTAAAAACGCTAAAGTAACAAAATCAAGGGGGTCAGATCAACTTGAAAATTAACCATGGATTTCAAGTTGATCTGACCCCCTTGATCGCTTTTATCTATAAAGCTTTAGATAAGGTAAATGCGCCTCTAATATCACCTTTGCTAAAACCTGTGGCTTGATCTTTTGGGTATTGCTTCTTTATGTGTTTTTGCACATTTTCATCTATATTTTTACCATGACATGCTAAGCATACTTCGCCTGTTGGGATAGCTTGCATAAAGCGATAGCTGTCTAAGGATAACTGCTCTTGCTTTAACTGCTTAAAAGTTTGGCCATCTTCTTTTCTAATTGTAAATTCATCTAATGTATTTTTCTCCCATACATCCGCAACATTGTTATGATTTCTCACTTTTAAACTCGTTCTTGCTACTTGCCAACTATCGGTTGATAAGGCGTTTGCAATTAAAGGTGCTTGTACTTTACAGATATCAATAGCTGAAATTAATCCGCCAGCTTTAATCGCTTGTTGTAATTGTCCTTTAAGTTGAGTTGCAAAAGTATTTATCTTAATTTTGGCCTCTTGCTGATAAGAAGATGCGCCTGAAGTCTTTTGCTTGGAGTCTTGTTCGTTGGCAAAGGACATAAATATCGGCAATAGAGATAAGCATAAAGAATATTGAATATGTTTTTTCATAACAGCGCCTAAAACAACAGGGATAAATTATATTTAACTATAGATCAGCCTATTAAATTTAACAGTACTAAATATTGGTCCATTACTTTTGATATTTAAATAACCTACTTTCGTTGTTTTAAAAGGCGAACAGTCAAATACAGGCTGTTTTTTTCGCTCTGGTGTTTACACCACACGTTAGTAAACATAGACTAGGTATTGGTGTAAATAATAATATAAAATAAGGATGATTGATTAAATTATGTCTGGCTTAAAACGGATCGTATTAATTGATACCCACTTACCTGGTTTAGTTGAGCTTAAAGTTGATGGACACACCAACATTTGTGGAACTAACGCCTCTGGTAAAACTACCTTACAACGCCTTATTCCAGTGTTTTACGGCGAATCTCCTAATAAAGTTGTTCCTGCTACTCGTGATAACTTTCAAACTTGGTACTTGCCGCGCGAATCGAGTTTTATCATTTATGAATATCAACGTCTTGACAGTAAAATGTGTATGGTGGTGCTTACCTCATCTACTACCGGTGTTGTTTATCGATTAATTGAGAAGGGTTTTGACGTAAGCGACTTCATTGGTAAAGATATAGCTGGCTCACACAGTATTGCCATTACCGAGATCATCCGTAATTTTAAACGCGATAATATCGTTACCAGCAAAGTGTTAAACACCAAAGAATTTCGCTCAGTTATCCAGAATGATAGAGCGGTTATGGCGCTTAGCTCTAACAAGCGAGATCTACTTACCGCCGCTCGTTATTTTAGTTTATGTGAATCAGATGCACGCCTGCGCCATATTGAAAAATTGATCAAAGCGGTGCACTCCAAAGAAGGCAAGATGGAAACCATCAAGGCGATGATCGCTGCCATTTTGGAAGAAGACGGGGTAGAAACACCAAGTAATAAAATATCAAAAAGCCACGTTGATGAATGGATCAAAGAGTGTCAGTTAATTAAAGAATTTGATTTGCTGATGCCAACCTATAAAAAACTGCAAAATGTTGACGCCAAACTTGAGCAAACCGAAACGCGTTTAAGCCAATTAAAGCAGCAAATATCAATTGATTTGTCCTTTCTCAGCGAAGCCATAATCAAAGCTGAAAATGATCATGGCGTCTACAAACAACAGTTTTCGGATTTAACCACTAACTTTGAACAATCACGTGATTCATTAAATCGTGAAGTATCCGCGGCCAAAGGTGATGTACAAAATGCCGAGCAACACTTAGATAAAATTGAAGAAGATTTTAATCATTGGCAAGACCAAGACATTGAAACGCATCAAGCGAATATCGATAACATTCCCTCATGGCAGTCACAGCTGCAATCATTAAATGAACAGCACACTTTACTCACCGCCGAGCACCAAGATGTAGAGGCTGCTTACCATAAGCGCCTAGCCGAAATTGAAAAGAAACAAAGTAAAGAGCTGGCGCAATTAAATAGTCAAAAAGATACTGCATCAACTGAGCTACGCAGTAAACAAGTTGAAGAAAATAACATAGCTCAAAACATAAAGACTGCACAAAGTGAGCGTTGGTTAGAAAGCTCTACAGATTTTGATAGACAAATTAATAGCAGTAAGTTGAACTTACAAAAAGTTAAAACTGAAATAGATCTAAGCGGTCCAACAAGCGCAGAGCAGCAAGCAATGAACTTGCAAGAAGCTGCTGTTGATGAAGCGCAAGCGAGTGAAGATCATGCCCGTAGTGAATTATCTTCATTGCAAGATGAATTACAACAAGCTAAATATCAACAAATGGCGAGCCATGAAAAGCTTAATAAAGCTCGCAATGTAGTAAATACCGCTAAACAAAGACTCACCCAAGTTGAAGCTTGGTTGTATCCAGGTGATAACACCTTGTTAGAGTTTTTACGCAAAGATTATCCAGGCTGGGAAAACCAACTCGGCAAGGTAATCAATCCAGAATTATTATCACGTACCGACTTAGCCCCTGCATTTAGTGAAGCATTCAATATTAATGATGCCGCTAAAAGTACGCTTTATGGCGTGTTAGTTGATACTGATGTAATTAATGATAGTGAGCAAGTGCAAACACAAACGCAATTACAACAGCAGTTTGATGTGGCAGAGCAAGAGCTTATTGCCGCTAGAAATGTACAGAACGAGCGAGAAGTTGAACTTGAAAAAATTAACAAACAAGTGCAAGAGTTTGAACAAAAACTTACCAATCTTAGCTCGCAATGCCAATTTAAAGAGCAAACGCGTAAACGCGTGCAAGATGAACGAGCACAATTAAAAGCTGAGCATAAACAAGCATTAGTTGAACGCAAAAAGCAAGGTCAGCAGTCTTTAGGGCAATTACAAAAATCTCTAGATAAATTGTTGCTGAGCAGACAACAAGCAGAAGATGACCATAAAGAGCAGTGCCATGAAGAAAAAATGGAACATGAACTGCACTGGCAACAATTACTTGGTGATATTGAACAGAAGCTTGAGCAGATAAAGTCACAATTACAGCAAGCTCAGCAAGATCATAAAGACGACCTTAAAACCTGTAAAAAATGGTACAAGGATGAGCTAGCAAGCCGCGAAGTTGATGTTGAGCAAATAGCGAGCTTAAAACAAAGTATTAGCAAATTAAAAGATGATATAGAGATCACTAACAAGCACCGTGATAGCGTAGCTGATTACAAACGTTGGTACGACTTAGTCTTTACTAAACAAAAGGCTACTCATCAAACCACCTTATCAAAAGCGAAAGAGCTTAAAGCCAAAGCTGAGCGTATGCTAGATGAGAAATCGAGTATTTATCATCAACAAAAGAAAGAGTTGCAACAACAACTTGGTAAATTAGAAAAAGCATTAACGGAGCTGCGCGAATTAGCCAATGGCATTAATGGCTTAAAGCCTCAGTTTGCCTTACTGACATTACCAAAAACTGAGGTGGTTAGTGAAAACTCTACCGCTAATGCTAGGCTTGTTGAAGCCAAAGAATTGTTTGAACAGCAGCGCCGTGCCAGTAAAGATATTGATGATTACGTTGCTTATTTTGACAATGCAATTGGGCAAAAATCAGGTATTAGTTTAACTGAAACGTGGGAACATTCACGTCGTGATTGTTTAACTGAAAATCACCAGGGCTTGCAAGTATTAAACTCACGTAAAATGGTTGCAGAGCTTGAGCGTTTATTAACGGTACTCGTGCCGCAACACCTTGAAGGTGTACGTAATAACGGCCTTAATTTTGGTAACGACTTAACCCAGTATTATAACGTACTCGCCGATATTGATAAGCGCATTGTGTCGCAATCAAAACGTATTTCTAAAGAAGTAGATCAAGAGCTTTTCCTTGATGGCGTGTCGGATTCAAGAGTGAAAATTCGTTCAAAAATTAGTGAGTTTGATTTTTGGCCGAAGCTCATTCGTTTTAACAAACTGCACCAAGCTTGGTTAAATGACGTGCAGGCGTCGCTACCTGATGAAGAGTACATGCAAACCATACGTGAGGTTCTTGATGTATTGGGCAGAGCGACAGTATCATCAGGCATAAGTCAGTTACTTGATATTGAATTGCACCTTAAAGAAGGCCACTCAGAATTAATTATCCGCACCGACCGTCAACTAAATGAGTCATCGAGCCATGGTATGGCGTACTTAATTTTATGTAAATTCTTATTAGCATTTACTCGATTACTGCGTGGTCATTCACAAGCCGTGATCCATTGGCCTATTGATGAGATAGGCACGCTTGCTAATAAAAATGTTAAGAAGATATTTGATGCCTGTAAAGCTAATCAAATTACAGTACTTGGTGCATTTCCAAACCCTGAGTCGGACGTATTACACTTCTTTGAAAATCGCTATTTAATTGACAAAGACGCGCCGGAGCAAAAACTGCGAATGGTACAACCTAAAGTGAACCCAATAAGCGAGCGCATTAAACAGTTAAAACAAACTGAGGACGTATTATGATCAGTTTAAAAGGCCAGGTACTGGAAACCTTATTAAGCGGTGGTTTTATTTGTAAAACTACCGATGAACTGTCTTATCAATTTTTGCAAAATACTGAAAATTTTGCCGATGTTGAGCAACAGCTTAATTTAATGAATCGTACGATCACAGCCACCAGTGATGAGCAAGTGTACTTTTGTGCTTATCAAGTTATTGGTGACGGTGAGCGCAGGGCAGTAGCCCAACAATTTAGAGACGTGAGTAGTTCATTATTACCTCTAGTTGAATGGCTAGTATTAGTGCAAGAAGCCAAAGGCGATAATTCACCGTTAAATGAAGGCAAGGTTGTGCGCTTAAACGAGTTGCAATCGGTTATCGAAGATACGCCGGCGTTTAGTGAACAATTAAGTAAGATAGCTCGCTATAATTTGTTCAATTCAACCAGTAGTGCCGTTGATGCTCAGCTTAAATTAGTATTTAAACGTTTGGTTGATTTAGGCTATTTATTAAAGCCGAACCCTGATAATCAGATTTATTTAGCCACAGGTAAAATAGACTATTTATTTGAGGTTATTCGTTTTATTGATGACAGCGAAAACCTGCAATTAGCAGAGCAAGCGGAAGAGGCGATTAAACAAGGAGACTTGCTGTGAGTCAGTCCTTGCATATTGCCGGTGTTAAATTTTTAAAAGCTTTAGCTAAGCACTCCGATATTATTATGCAGGCGTATTTGTCTGGCCGGGTAAATGAGTTAGATCATAATGCAGCTACTTTGGATAAGCTTATTGAGCTTGGCGTCTTGTGGCGCCCTGAGCCTAGTGAAGATCTTCGCTTAAGAAGTTCAATCCGCAGCTTACTTGAGAATAACTTAAGAGATGAACGTAACCGTCAACTTGATGCAAACGTTGGTTCAAAATTAGCCGCAATAAAAACCATTACCTCGCATTACAAAGAAGCTCTGCATCATCAAAACTACACTGAGTCTGAAGTGTATATGGAAGATTTAACTGAGCAAGTGTATGGTTTAGTCGACAGTTTAAAATCTAATGTACGAAACTTATGGCGCCGAATTCATAATGAATTTGGTTATGTTGGCTCAATCAATGCCAAAATTCGAGAAAATGAATTAGCGCAAAGCCAATTAACCGATATGCGTAAGCAATTAGAGATGTTTCAATTTGATGAACTGGCAGATATCGCTGGCAGTTCAAGAGAGTTAAGACGATTGTTGGTAGTGCATCTGCAACGTTGCCATAGTGAAATTAGCCAAGAGCTAAGCATTGCCCAGTCTAAATTGATTGATTTACTAGGTAAATTTAGAGAGTACTTGCATCGCTCACAACTGCTCAAAGGCTTCGTTTTACATTGCCAGCAAAAACCAGACTATCAAGTTAAAAACTACGCAGAGTTAAATACTGTTCCAGCATTATTTAATCAAGCACAAGCTATTTTAAAACCAGCTAGTATTGATGTTAACAACATCGAGCACGAAGGTTTATTTGCTGACATAGTTAGTCATCTTAAACAGGTTAGACATAGTAAAGGCAATAAGAATGAGCGTGGCTCGCAGTCTTTTAATGTTAATGACATTGAACAAGTCGATATTGAAAGTGATGAACTTAAACTCACCGTTGAGCAATACTTTTGCCAAGTAATCGATTCCGGCAATCGCTTGTCGGCATTAGAGTTTCATCAACAGCACGAGTTAGAACTAGACCAAGAAGAATGGATCTACGGTGTAATTAATGGCTTTCAAGGCTTGAGTCTTGAAGAGCAAGACTTCTTTGAAGTAGGGACCTCAGGGCACGTACATCCATTATTTAATGGTAACTACATAATTGAAGATGTTGAACTAGGTTTGCGTTAATGGAACTGACAAAAGGTCTTGTGAGCGAATTACAGAAGTTTTTTAATTCTGTAGTAAAAGAGGTTAAATTAAAGACTAAGCTTGGTACGTTTTTATCAGACTACCAGGATCTTGGTGCTCTAAACCCACAAAGGACAATACTTAGTTTTGATGTAGTGCAAAAAAAACAGCTGAAAAACATTATTGAAAATACTTATAGTAAGCAATTGTTTAGTACGGATCTTAGTCAATCGAGTTATCTAGACGTTGCTAAAATTTCAAACCAAGAAAAACTCGCAGGCGTTAAACCTAGTGATAACTATGTATTATTTAAGCTTCTAGCTGACCAAGCGATTAGCAGTAAGCCGCATAAAGTATTACCAAGCAATATTGGTATGCGCATATTAATCGATGATATTGATTTATTGTCAGTTAAAAACGTTGTGGTGATCGAGAATTTAACCGCCTTTGACCATATTCACCTAGCAAATCTTCCACAGCAATTAATGTCGGCATTATTTGTTTACAGAGGCCATGAAGAGCATAACTCTAAAGGATGCATTCGCCTGCTACAGAAATTGCCAAAAACATGTCAAATAATAGCATTTACAGATTTTGACCCTGCAGGGTTAAAAATAGCTCTTACTTTGCCAAACGTTAATGCCTGTTTACTGCCTGAGATTAACCAAGAGTTGAACAGTACTAGTCATCAAGAGGACTTTGACAAGCAGCATGCGAGCATGGTGTTTTTACAAAACCAATCATCACCTAATTTACAAAAATTTATCAGGGCTATTGAAGTAAATAGATTGTCGATAAAACAAGAGCATATGTTAGTGACCAAGACACCTTTATTTTTACAAGAGCTGAACTAGAAAGTAAAAAAAAACCAAGCACTAGGCTTGGTTTTGTCTAAATATAAAATATATAGACTAAAAACGACCATTGATGATTGGAAATACTGGGAAGTCTTTACTTACGAACGTACCAGACGCATCGTAGTTAATTAAACCAATTTGAATACCTTTATTAATACGCTGTGTGGCATTAACAAAACCAAACTGAACGCCATTTAGCGTACCAGCATAGTTTACAAAACCAAGTTGTAAACCAGTGAAGTTATTTTCCGTGTAGTTAACCGCACCAATAACACCACCAACACCTGTATTGTCGTGCCAGTTCACCATACTAAAAGAAACACCTTTAAACTGATTCTTAACGCGCTGACCAGCAAGAAAGTCAATACTTAAACCAGTAAAGTTATTACTTTCTGATAAACCTAAAATACCAATATCTACACCCGTTACGTTACTTGTTTGACCGTATAAAAGAGAGAAGCGTACACCTTCAACGTCTCCTGGAGGGAAGTTGTTATTTGGTACGGATAGTTGAATTATTTCGGCGGCCATTAGCGGAGTACTTAAGGCGCCAAGAAGTGCAATTGTTGATACGAGCTTTTTCATTATTAAATCCTAATTATTGTTGTTAAATTAATTGCTTACGAGTTTAATTTGGAATTTATTTAACAACAATAGAGGGTAAAACTTTAAAACAATTTAATATAAAAACGTTCATGGTTTGTAATAAAATTGTAACTATAACAGGGCCTTATGGTTAATTATTGGTCAATCTTGGTTTGGCATCAATAGCCAACCGCTATTTGCATAGTGCAGTGTTAAATGCTGTTAGGTATAATCTAAGTTAATTATTTCAATGAAATCGATAAAACACTGTTAACTATGAAAAAAATACTCGTCATCGGCTACGTTTGGCCAGAGCCAAATTCATCTGCCGCCGGAAGTCATATGATGTCAATTTTACGCTTGTTCGTAAAACAAGGCTGGCAGGTAGAATTTAGCACGCCGTCACAACCTACCGATCATATGATTGACTTGGAAAGTGAGGGGATCAGTAGTAAAAATATTCAGTTAAACTGCGATAGTTTCGATTCTTACATTAGTGAATATCAACCAGACTTAGTATTATTCGATCGTTTTATGATGGAAGAGCAATTTGGCTGGCGGGTAGAAAAGAACTGCCCTAGTGCTTTGAAGGTACTTGATACCGAAGATTTACAATGTTTACGCAATGCCCGTCATCAAGCTCATAAAGGTGAACGACAGCTTAGCCAGACAGATTTATTCAGTGATATGGCTAAACGAGAAATAGCTGCTATTTTACGATCTGATATTTCTTTAATAATATCCAGTTATGAAATGCAGCTGTTAACACAGACGTTTAAAGTCGATGCTAGTCTGTTACATTATTTGCCTTTTATGGTGAATATTGAAAACTATCCAAAAGCTGAAAAAAGTTTTGCACAGCGACAACATTTTATGACCATAGGTAACTTTCGCCATGCACCTAATTGGGATGCGGTATTGTATTTACAAAAAATATGGCCACTAATTAGAGCAAAACTACCCGATGCTGAGTTGCATATTTATGGTTCATATCCGCCGCCAAAAGCAACAGCATTACATAACCCTAAAACTGGATTTCATATAAAAGGTTGGGCTGAAAATGCCTACACTGTTATGGAACAGGCGCGGGTATGCTTAGCGCCGATCCGTTTTGGTGCCGGCATTAAGGGCAAGTTATTAGATGCGATGATCATGAAAACACCGAGTGTCACAACTTCTGTAGGGAGTGAAGGTATGATAGCGGACGAAAAATGGCCAGGTGCTATACACGATGACATCGATGACTTTGTAAACGCCGCAATAAACTTATACTCAGATGAAGAGCAATGGCTTTTAGCGCAACAAAATAGTGCTGATATTATTTGCAACAGATATAACTCGGCCTTATTAGGTGAGAGCCTTATAAATAAAATAAACCACATCTCTGGTGACTTAGTACAGCATAGGTTGAATAACTTTACTGGTGCAATGTTAAAACACCATAGTATGGCTAGTACTAAGTACATGTCGCAATGGATAGCAGAGAAAAACTCAAAGTTAAGCTAATAAACTAAGTGCTTTATGTTTATCACTTCTGGTTTAGCTTAGCTTAGATTGATTTTTTATGGTTTATTGTTGAATTTTTATTAAAAATACTTGAAGCAAATGTTAACGCATGTTGAAATGGTTTGGTCTTGAATTAAGCTAGTAAAATTAGCGATCCAAGATGGTTACTCGAGTGCTATATCAAAAATAATTATAAACTAATTTTAAACTGAACAATTTGATATCAGCTCTTATTCTAATAATAAACTCAGCAGAGTAAATAACCGAATCTTAATCATGACTAAAATACTATCGTTAATTTTTTTACTATTACCCAACTTAGCATTTGCGGCTGAAGGCGAGCTCAATGGCGCAAATACCGCTTGGATCCTTACATCAACAGCATTAGTGTTACTTATGACACTTCCTGGCTTAGCCCTGTTTTATGGCGGCTTAGTTCGTTCTAAAAATGTTCTATCAATTTTAATGCAGTGTTTTGCTATTGCCGGTATTTCATCAATTTTATGGCTAGTTGTTGGTTACTCGCTTGCATTTGGTGAAGGTAATGCCTTTATTGGCGACTTCTCTAAAGTCATGATGCATGGCATTAGCAAAGATGTGCTTTCAGGAGATATTCCAGAAAGTTTATTTATGTTATTTCAAATGAACTTTGCCATTATCACACCAGCGTTAATTATTGGTGGCTTTGCTGAACGTATGAAGTTCTCAGCGGTATTACTTTTCAGTGGTTTATGGCTGTTAGCTGTTTATGCACCTGTTACCCATTGGGTATGGGGCGGTGGTTGGTTAGGTCAAATGGGCGTATTTGATTTTGCTGGTGGTATTGTTGTGCATATTACCGCGGGTGTTGCCGCTTTAGTTGCTGCCATGGTATTAGGGCCGCGAAGAGGTTTTCCTAAAACATCTATGATGCCTCATAACTTAACTATGACAGTTACCGGTGCTGGTATGTTATGGGTCGGTTGGTTTGGCTTCAACGGTGGTAGTGCACTAGCTGCAACGGGTGATGCGTCAATGGCCATGCTTGTTACCCATATTTCAGCTTCAGCAGGTGCGCTTACATGGGCTGCAATCGAGTGGAAGAAATTTGGTAAAGCATCAGTGTTAGGTGCCGTAACAGGCATGGTTGCAGGTTTAGGTACAATTACTCCCGCTTCAGGTTTTGTTGGACCAGGTGGCGCCTTAATTATCGGTTTAAGCGCTGGTTTTGTTTGTTTTTACGCAACGGTATACATTAAACAAAAACTTAAAATTGATGACTCCCTTGATGTATTCCCTGTGCATGGTGTTGGTGGTATTTTAGGTACTTTTTTAGCGGGTATTCTATCTGCAACAAGTTTAGGCGTATTCAGTGGCTTTGGTTTTGCTGAAGGTATTACAACTATGGGTGAGCAAGTTTATGTTCAGCTTGTGGGGATTGTATCTACAATTGTTTATACCGCTTTAGTAAGTTACGTTTTATTAAAACTGGTAGGGCTAATAACTGGTGGTTTACGTGTATCAGAAGAGCAAGAAATATCAGGTTTAGATTTAGTTGAACATGAAGAATCTGGCTATAATTTATAAGTACTAACACCTAGATATATTTTTAAAAAGCTAGACCATTTTTATCATGGTCTAGCTTTTTTAGTTTACACACTAGAGTTTTGTTTTAAATGAGTTGAATGTACTTGGAGGCTTTCATTTTATGATAGGTAACATTAGAGTAGGGAAGCTCTATTGGTTGCGGGTCGACTACCTCTATTGGAATGCCATTATTTACCGCGGTACGCAAAGCCATCTGAGTTATATTTACACTAAAGGATGTACCCATAAAAATGATTTTATCGGCATTGTGCATTCGCTCTTGTGCTTCAGATATTCTATATAATTCAGTATAAAATTCATCAAACAATAGTACGTAAGGCTTAAATGACTCATTTAAAATAGGTCGCTTAGTTTTGCTATCAATATTAAATACATTCAACAATGAAGGTATCAAGTTATCTTCATTTACATCATCCCAAGGGGTTTGCATCGTTTGTACATCATCACCTTGATGGTGAAACAAGGTCATTTGATCTAACCGGCCGTGAATGGCAATGTAGTTTTCATTTCCAGCTTTACCATCTAAGCCATCAATGTTTTGCGTGATCAAATTTTTATCACTAAGCCAGTGATGTACTTCATTAGGACCATGATTTCGATAGGTAGCAAAACGATTATAGTACCAACTTAAAAACTGTTCAGGGTTGCTTTCGTACATAGCTCGAGTCGCCATTTCCATTGGCGTATAATTTTTACTACCTATGGTCCAGAAACCATCTTCACCGCGAAAAGTCGGGATCCCACTCTCACTCGAAACACCAGCACCGGTAATGTATAAGATGTTATTCATATGCTCGCCATCTACTTAATTTGATCTAGTTCTAATATTGAAATGTTAGATGATAATTTTACTATAACCTTACAATAAAGCGGTGTAAAATACCTCGCAATTATGTACCCAGTTATAAGAAAATATTAATGTTTGAATTAAAATACCACACCCCAATTGAATGGGCACATATTGCTGTCGCAGATTTTGATAGTTTTTTACAAGACCACGCCGCTGCTGAGAAAAAAGCGGCAAGTATGGCGATGACCATGTTATCTCATTATCAAGACCGTACTAAATTAGTTAAAGCTATGGTTGATTTAGCGCTTGAAGAGATGATCCACTTCAAACAAGTGTTAAAATTGATGACGCGCCGTGGTGTGATTTTAGCTAATGATGAAAAAGACCCATACATTAATGAAATTCGTAAGATGTTTCGCCACACCCGTGATGAAAAATTCTTAGACAGAATGTTAGTTGCTGGTGTTATTGAAGCTCGCGGGCATGAGCGATTCTCATTAATTTCACAAGCATTACCTGAAGGTAAAGACAAAATATTCTACGATGATATTGCAAGATCAGAAGAAAAGCATAAAAACTTATTTGTCGAACTTGCTATAGAATACTTCCCGGAAGATATGGTTTATAAACGACTTGAAGAAATCTTAGTTGAAGAAGGTCGCATTTGTTCTGAATTACCTTTTAGAGCTGCGCTGCATTAAAAGTTATTTTAGAAACAGCTAAATGCTGCTTTTAGTTCCTGGCCGTAAGAAGTATAAAATAGGTCTTAATTTCTTATTTTTATACTTCGATTATTACTTGATTAATGAATTTATCTAATAAAGAGTGGTTAGTGTTGTTAAAAAAAAGTGTAACCTTACCTGCAATTAACAAATGAATTGGAATTGTTACAGTAAGTATTTAATGTACGGCCGTTGTGAAAGAATGTAACCAATTAGCGCTTATGTGTGAATAGCACACTACTTATTTGGAATACATTTCATGAAATACTTACTTATCACTTTGTTAAGTCTATCTTTAATTGCTTGTGGTGATAGTGGTTCAGGTGGTGATAAAACGCCAGAAACACCAGAAACACCAGAAACGCCTCTCACGCCTATTTATGCAGCTAATATTGAATTGGAGCATATACACCTTAAAGAATATGGTGCATTTGGTACTGTTACTACAACAGAACATCAACAAATAATGGAACAGACTGTTGGTTTGAAAACATCGACTAACAGTATTGGTCCTGGAACAATGTCTGAAGTTATTGAGCCAATTAACGTCACATTTAGTTTATCATCAGCAACTGAAGGAAATGACGAGTCTTCTGATAGACTGCCTGAATGCTTACCTGAATTACCTGTACATATAATTAGTGAAGAAAATGTAGGATTTGATTGGCGCATTATTTCTGCTCAAATACCTAACTCATACAGCGATTGCGAATATCAAGACTTGCAAACTAAGTATTACTTCAGTCATGATGAACATGGTTTATTTGAATTTCCAAATGGTTTAGTACCACATCAAGAATGGTCAGTAGGAAAGGCTTACTTTAAGTTTATTCCAAGTAATTCAGCATTTAATAATTCTGATGAAGTCGTAATGTTAATTGAAAATCATCAACAGGATTACGCTGGGGGATATCTAGCATTGTACTCAGTTTACCTACCAAAATGGGAAGCAGGTGAACCACAATTTAGGTTATCAATACCAGATGTTTATGAAAATGGTATTCATTTACACGGTAGAACAAACTTTGCATTAAAAGATGATCACTACTTGTATTTTAGAAAAGACAATAAGCTAATTAAGATGGATGAAAATACCGGTGATTTTGTACAAGCATGGGAAAATGCTACAGAGGGTGTACCGTTTATTTTTAAACGTAAAATCTATGGTTACGGGTATAAAGAAAATACTGGTTATGATCATGGATTGTTTGAATTGTTACCTGATGGAACATTAGGGGATGAATTGGTTTTGAACTACGAAACCCCTGATTATATAAATTCTTTTATTCCAACGCATGTTTACCATGATAATTTTTTAATTAATAGCTCTTGCGACATTATAGATGTTGATAATAATATCTATGTTAATGATTTTACTGACTACGCTGATAGTATTACTGTCCTGAATGAAGAGGAAGTATTTTGTTCTTCTACAATGTCTATGCCACCAACCGTATCGTACTTTAAATTTGGCGATGTAAATTTTGAGCAAATGATCGAACTGCCAGACAGCGATACTGTTCGCAACACATTAAAAGTAGAAGCTCCATTCGCTGTTTACGATTATAAAGGTAATAATATTTTTGAAACGGATACATATACTTTAGATATTAGAACTGGTGAGTCGTCAATTGAAACTCATTATTACAATGGAGAACGAGTAATTAATTTAACTCCAGTGCATTAAGAAAAGTTGAAAGGGGAGCGAAAGCTTCCCTTTTATTCATAAAGATTATTTTTTTCATTAAACTAAAAGATATACAAAGCTCGGGTAGTTACTTCATTCGTTACTTCATTTGTTACTCTGTGCGCAGGGCATCTATTGGTGTTAGATTTGCGGCGTTTTTAGCTGGGTATATGCCAGCAAGTAAACCGATAATGGCTGATACTACTACGGTTGCAAGAAGAACATAGATATTGATATCTACAGGTACTCCAGGCAATGCCAGTTTGGCAATGATAAGTATAATGAATACGATTAAATAGCCGACCAATCCACTAACAACCGCTAAGAAAACAGCTTCTGCCAAAAATAAATTTTTAACTTGTTGTTCAGAAAAACCGAGCGCTCTTAATAAGCCAATTTCAGAGGTTCTTTCAGTTACTGTTATGGTCATGATTGTGGCTATGCCAACCGCACCAACTAATAGTGAAATTAATCCTAAAGCCGCGCCTGCCATTTTTATTATAAAAAGGATATTGTCTAAGCTTTTAAGCATGTCATCTTGGGTGATAATAGTGAAATCTTCTAAGCCGTGGCGATTGATTAATTTAGGTTTTATTTGCCTTACTATTTCAACCGCAGTTAAACCAGGTTGATAAAATAAATCCAGCTCCATTAAACTATTACGGTTAAATATTTGCATGGCTTTGGCCGCCGGAATATAAATTAAATCATCGAGATCTTGCCCCATAAATTGGCCTTTTTCTGCCAATACACCCACAATTTTAAAGCGTTGACTACCTACATGAACAAATTGTCCAAGAGCGGATGAATTAGCAAATAATTCTTGTTTTAATTTAGCACCTAATACGGCAAAGCTACGTGGTGATTTTATATCGTCATTGGGTAAAAACTTACCTTGCGCTACTTCTAACTTCCAGGCTTTATTAGCAAAGGCATTTACGCCCATTACATCGGTATAACGCGAGCGATTATGAGCTTTTATTTTTGCATTACCAGCAACAACGGGGACAGCAAATTCAATGTGTTTTTGTTTCGCTAAATATTCGCCGTCATCAAGGGTTAATGGCCGAACTGTTTTAAGTATACCGCCCATGCCAAAGGTTTCGGTTTTTCCCGGTGTTATAGCCACTATGTTTGAGCCAAATTGAGTAAATTCTTGTAGCACATACATGCGCAAGCTTTCACCAATTGAATTCATTAATACCACCGCTGCCATGCCTGTAGCAAAGCCTGCAATGGTTAATCCGGCTCGTAGTTTTTGCGCAGAAAGAGATTTTTCAACCCAGATAATTAAGTCTTTAAAATTCACTGTTATAATCCTCTTAGTGCTAACACCGGATCGTGTTTAGCAGCATGAGAGGCCGGTAACCAAGAAAACAACAAACCGATAATGAGGGCAATACTAACACTGGCAAATGTTGCCCATAAAGGAATTGCTAATGGAAATTCTGGCCATAAGTAAGCGGCCAATATTGTACTACCATAACCAAGGAGCAAACCTATCACCACGCCAAGACTCACGAGTAGCAAAGCTTCGGTTAAAAATAAGATCTTAACTTCTTTAGCTGTTGCGCCTAGGGCTTTTAATAAACCTATTTCTTGTTTGCGTCTTGATACCGAAACGTAGCTAACATTCATAATTAGAAAACCAGCAACAATTAAACTAATGGCCGCTATTGCGCCAATGCTTGCGGTAACAAGGTTGAGAATATTATTAAAAGAGCTCATTAATGAATTTTGCGATAAAATAGTAATGTCAGCTTCGCCCTCGTGGCGTTTTTTAATTAATTCCATTAGCTTGTTTTCAGTATACAATTCACTGCCTGATTGCTTAAGCTCTAAGAGTATGCGAAACAAAGCAGGGGAGTTAAATAAGGTTTCAGCTGAGCGGATTGGAATTATTGCCATTTGCCGCATATCTAAGCCCATAGATTCGCCGCGCTCTTGTAGTATGCCAATTACTCGAAAACGTTGGCCTGAGAAGCGAACCCATTCGCCAATTGCTTTTTTATTGCCGAATAACTCTTGTTTTATCGTTGAGCCTAAAACGCAAACCGCTTGCGCTGGATCTTTGGCTTTACTGGTAAATATTCTACCTTTGCTAAGACTAAGTTTACGAACTGAAAATATACCAGTGCTACTGCCAAGAGTAATTACTTCGCGACTTTTTCCTTGAAAACTTAACAGTGACGTCCCTGCAATAATAGGCGCTATGGCTTTTACCGTTGATATTTTTTCCATCGCGACAGCATCATCTATGGTTAGGTCTCTAGGAGTATTACCATAAATAGGAACAGAGCCTCCGGTTGTTTCTTTGCGCCCCGGCAGTACTATCATTATTTCGCTGCCTAAAGCTGAAAATTCCTTTTCGATAAACAGTCTTGCACCCTCACCAAGGCTAGTGAGTAATAATACCGAAGTAACGCCAATTGCTACTGCAACAAGTAATAGGGCCGTTCTTAGTTTATGACGAACTAATGCTTGCCAACTATATAACCAGTTATCATGTAGTAGCATTACGAATGATATCCTGCGTTATTTTGCCATCGACCATGGTCAGTTGACGATTTGCTCGTTTACCCAAGTTACTGTCATGGGTAACCACTATTAAGGTTATTCCTTGTTTGTTCAGCTCTTCAAGTAAATCGATAACTTCAAGGCCTGACTTTTGATCTAGGTTTCCTGTTGGTTCATCGGCAAGTAATATTTCAGGCTCCATCACCATTGCACGTGCTATGGCAACGCGCTGCATTTGCCCACCTGATAATTGTTTAGGTAAATGCTCGCTTCTGTCAGATATCCCTAACTTTTCAAATACATTTAGCACTTTTACTTTACGTTGCTTAGCGCTAATACCTGCGATCATAAGCGGAAGTTCGGCATTTTCTCTGGCGCTTAACCTTGGGATCAAGTGGAAATTTTGAAAGATAAAGCCGACGTGATCACGTCTAAGCTGTGCACGCTTTTCTTCAGTAATATTAACCGTTGGCTTTGCTTTTAATAGATACTCTCCATCATCAGGTCTATCGAGCATGCCTATCATATTTAATAGGGTAGATTTACCAGAGCCAGAAGGCCCCATGATAGAAACATAATCACCTTGATTAATTGTTAGATTTACTTGGTTTAATACTTGTAAAGGTTGCTCACCAATAAGGTAGGTTTTGTTTAAATTTTCAAGTTTAATTAAGGAGGTAGTCATTATGATCCCTAATCTAAAGAATCATTATCTTGCGCAAAAACACCAACCTTAACGCCAGTTAAGCCAACCGAGCTAATGATCTTATCTGTTTTATTGATACCCGATAGTATTTCACTGTATTGCCAATTGCTAATACCTAAGGCAACGTCTCGTTGTTCAATAATGTTATCGGCATTAAGTACCAGCACGTATTCATCGTTAATAATTAAATCACTAGGCAAACGTAAGATATTTTCTTTACGAGCTAAAATAACTTCAACATCAGCACTGTAGCCGGCCAAAAGATGTGGTTCTCGGTGTTTATTTAAATCTACTTCGATAGTGACTGTTCGAGCTTGTTTTTCGTAATCTTGAACATAAGGCGCGATACGGCGCAGCGTACCTGTTATTTCCTCGCCGCGAAAAGCATCAAGGCTAATACGTACCGGTTGGCCAACAACTAGATCTGCGGCATCAACCTCATCAATAGGGGCTTCAATAAAGTGACAATCGTGAGTGAGTAAATCCACCGCTGGAGGTGTTGGTACGCCGGGAGGTGAGGGCATAGTGTATTCACCCACTTCGCCAGTGATTTCAGCTATCGTCCCTTTAAATGGTGCATGTAGATAAGTTTGTTCTATAGTGGCACTAATGGTGTTAACCATAGCGTGTTTACCTTCCACTTCGGCCATAGCTGCTTCACAACTTGCTTGATTAGCTTGTGATGTTGCAATAGCTGAGTCGAGAACTTCTTGGGATGTGAGTTTTTGTTTTAATAATGTTTTTTGACGTTGTGCATCTTTTAACGAGTTTTTAGCAACAATGCAGGCACGTTGTTGATACTTTTCACTGGTTAGTAAAATAGCTTTTACTTCATTAAGTCGTGCTTGTTTATCTTTGTTCCATAGCGATAAAAGTAATTGGCCTTGTTCAACAATTTGACCTTCTTTAACTGGGATTGCAGCTATTTGACCACCGATAGGTAATGACATACGCGCCCGATTACAGGCGGTTATTGTTCCTGCTCGAGTATTTGCTACCGTTGCTTCAACAACTCCTTTGTCAGCATAGACTACATCTACATTTATTGGTTTTTCAGATGTTAACCACCAATAAAATGCAATAAATACTAAGATAAGTGCAAGCCACTTAAATAATTTAGACATTCTTATTTCCTTTTTACAGTCTGAATTAAGTTTATCTTTATATTGTAGTGTTAATTTTAGGTTAAATTAGTGATCTAGGATAAGAAAGTTATAAATATTAGGTTGTTAGTTTATGCTTTTTATTGTTTTGGCCATTTAAAAGCTTCAGGTTTCTTAGGTCCTGGTCCGCCGGTATTATTTTTTTGTTCGATAAAATTAAGGATCAGCCCTTTAGTTGCAGGGTGGTTTTTGAAAAATGTTTTCAAGTATAAAATTTCTACTTTTTTACGTGCCCACTCTGTTTTTCGTAAAAACGTTAAGCTCGATTTTAAACGTGGATTATTAATAAAGCATTTAATGTTGAGTAATTCACCCATTTTTGCCCAGCCTAACTTTTTTTCAAGTTGGACTAATATATCTTCCAGTTTTACACCGTGGAGTGGATCATTGTTCATGTTACTACCTAAATTTATGTTGTAGCTAAACGAGTATTGTAGCTAATGGGACTATTGTAGCAAAAAAGTACGCTTATATTCATTTACTTATTGTACTTTATCGCAATTGCTGGCGGCTTAATCAATTGCTGTAAGTCAACATCTTGCTTTTTGAAGCTATCCATTGTTGTTCATTTTTGGTCATTGTCATATTTCATCATTTTTGTTCACTAGCTTTTCACTTTTAATTCCCTAACTAAGTATAAGATTAAGTCTCTCCATTGAATTTCTTCAGTAAATATAGGAACTACTTATGACTAATGTGAATAAAATGCGTATTCAGCTAAAAAAAATAAATGGTGGTAAACCAGTATCTTCAATTACAAGTGTGCAATGTAAAGTTTCAGTTAGTGAAAAATACCCAAACTTAGACCTGTCTATATTTAGCATTGAGCAAATTTGTCAGCAGGCATGTGCAGGTAATAAAGACTTTATTATTGAACTCATTAGGAGAGCAGAAGAGCAAGAAATAGGTGGTGATTATATTATGGCCAATGAACTCTATAAGAAGTTTACAAAAGGATTTATATCTTAAACAGTTAAACTAAAAATTGCTGTTATACTTTTTCTATAATGTAAAAGGAAACAGCAATTATGAAACAAACAATAAAAATTATCCGTTTAACTTTAATCTCATCTGCATTAGTTCTTGCTGCTTGTTCTGAAGCGCCTGACATTAAAGACCCCATCACTAGTGACAAAGATAATATTGCTATTACAGCAATGAAAAACCCGACAGTTGTAGAAATAGGCTCGTTACACGACTTAGAAGCCTTATTTAAAGAACACCAATACACAAGTGAAAGTTGGGCAACAGGAAACCGTGAAGTACCTCGTTTATCTTTTGATGAATTTAGTGAAAACTGGAAAGAAACATCGAGGCATATGCCAGTAAAAACTAAGAAACAAGTGTTTTTTAGGTTAATGGCGCCACTTATCTTAATTTCAAATCAAAGAATATTACTTGAACGTGAAGAAATAAGAACGGCTTCACTCGATAGCCAAAACTTAAAAGAGCTAGGCCTTAAGTATGGTGTTTTAGCTGATGAAAATGGGGTGATGGATGAAGAAAAACGTGCACGTCTAATGTTACAAGTAGATATTATTCCACCATCATTAGCTCTTGCTCAGGCTGCTGAAGAAAGTGGTTGGGGTACTTCAAGGTTTACATCAGAAGGTAATGCATTCTTTGGCCAGTGGGATTTTTCTGGTAATGGCATGACACCAAAGCAGCAACGTAAAGAACTTGGCGACTATGGTTTAGCGCGTTTCGATAGTCCGCTTGCATCGGTTGAAGGTTATATGAAGAATATCAATACTACCGGTGCATACGAAAAATTAAGATTGTTAAGAGCTGATTTGAGAAAGAACAATAAAAAGATCACTGGCATGGAGTTAGCTGGAACACTTGATAAATATTCAGAGCGAGGCCAAGCGTATATAGATGGCCTGCGAGACATGATTTCTTATAATAAGTTACAAGATGTCGACGAAGCATATTTATCTGAAGACAAGCTTATACACTTAGTTAAAAAGTAAGTAAGCAAAAATTACGGATAAACTTTTTTATGATAAGGCTACAATGTTGTAGCCTTTTTTATTGGTTTTATTTTATTTATATAAAATATATACATTAAAGTGTTACATGCAGTAAATAACTTGTAGCTAAAGCTTTAAACTTTGTGGGTTTTTGTTAATATGTCTTTAATAACAAAAACTAATTCTTTTGCCGTGTTTTTTAAATACCAATAAAGGATCTTTCAGAGTAGTAAAGTATGACTAGTTTTAAAAAACTTACCTATAAGGCCTGTTTAGGCGCACTATTAATATCTCCTTGTTTATTAGCTCAAGCTGCAGGTACAGATGCTGAAGTTGAGCAATGTGTAATGGAGAAACTTAAAGAAGTTTCTGCTAACACACTAGTGTCGCAAATACGCGCTGAGTGTAATGTTGAAGTTAAACAGCCGCAAAATGATCCAACTCAAGGTGCGTTTTCAAAGCGTATCATTAGTGAAAATGCCAGTAAATATAACTCGCATGTGATCACCCCACATAAAATGAATTATATCTTACCGGTTTCCATTACTGATAATCGTAATACCGACGTGTACAGAACTGATGCTCCACTGTGGTCTGATAATATTGAAGATCATGAATCTAAGTATCAGTTAAGCTTAAAAGTGCCATTAAATGGCGGCGATTTATTTACCAAAGGTGACGGCTTATATTTTGGCATGACATTACAGTCGTGGTGGCAGGTTTATGCTGAAAACATTTCTAAGCCATTTCGCGAAACTAACTACCAACCAGAAATCTTTTATATTACCGGTTTAGATTGGCACCCAATGGAAGGTAATACCGGCTTAATTGTTGGTTTAGAGCATCAATCAAATGGTCGTTCGAATACTTTTTCTCGTAGTTGGAACCGAGTGTACTTAAACTTTCTATGGGAAAAAGATAACTTCTTATTCTCACTAAAGCCTTGGTACAGACTTTCTGAAGATGAAAAAGAAATTTTAGAAGATGGTACCTTAGATCCTGATGGTGATGACAATCCAGATATCATGGATTACATGGGCTACTTCCAAGCCGGCGCTGCTTATAAATATGAAAGCTTCGAATTTAGCATGGGCGTTCGTCAAAATTTTGCTACTCACAAAGGTGCTTTAGAATTAGGTATGACATTTCCGCTTTGGGGACGATTACGTGGCTATGCTCAATACTTTACAGGTTATGGCGAAAGCTTAATTGATTACAACCATAATCAGCAAACTATCGGTATAGGTATTGCGATTTCAGATATTTTATAACTGAGAAACTTACCCCCTTAAATTGATAAAGCCAGAACAACGTCTTCGTTGCTCTGGCTTTTGTACTTTTTAACGAGTCATTTTTTTTACAAAAACCACCACGAATAGAGCGATTGTAAAACTGCCGGTAAACGCTTCTGTTGCAGCTATCGCACGAGATATTCCTACCGGGGTTATATCGCCGTAGCCAAGTGTGGTAAAGGTCACTACTGAGTAATAAATGCAGTGCAAAAACAGCATAAGGTTGTCACCAAAGCTTTGGCTAGAGCTATACGAGTAAACATTGCCTTCAAATTGAATGCCGGTGAATAAATATAATAGTGAGCATATCAATATTAAAATAATTGAAAAGTTCACTACTCTAAGTGGCTCTTCACCATAACCACAAAATAAATCAACCACCTTAGACATACATCTAGCAAGCGAGCGTTTGGGCATTTGATAGCGGCGCATGGTGAGCTCTTTTTGTATAAACCGACCAGATAGAGTAAAAATACCTTCTCTTTCTGAATGTTTACGTAAGTCTCGGTATATCTCTTCGGATTGTTCAAATAAATCTTGGGCTAAAACTAAGTCGTAATCAGCAATCGCTTTTGCTGCTTGCACTTCCTGCACTAATTCGTCACCAATATTAAAATTTTTAATTTTTGTATCATGCCAATGAGCACCTAATAAATTACATTGATGTAAGTTAGCATTATGCATATTGGCGCCGCATAGTTCAGCCTTCATCAAACTAGCGTTTTGTAAATTGATATTGAATAGGTGGGCATTGCTAAGATCGGCACGATAAAAATCACTCTGGCTAAAATCAAAGCCATTCTTGTGATGGTGGTTTACTAAATCAATGCCGCTAAGATCGGCATTTTTTAAACTTAAACCTCGAGTCATGCCACCTTTTCTAGCATATTCTTGCAACCGGTCTTTGTCTTCGGGATTATTTTTAGTAATGTTTGGATCATGCCAATAGCACCAACCAGAATCACTGGCAGGTCCTGTACATGTGTAACCTTGGTCATCAGCATATCGACAACAACCTTCATTATTTGCAGAAGTCATTATTGTTTTTTAGGTAACTAATCCACTAAAAATAGGACTTTTAGTGTAGGTGCGAATTACGATATTTGCGAATTAGTAGATATTATAGATAATAAAAAGGTGGCCAAGGCCACCTTACACAATTGAATTTTTGCAATTTAATTTATTGATTAAACTCTTTCAATAAGTGCTGCAATACCTTGACCGCCACCAATACACATAGTGATCACTGCATATTTTCCTTGTACGCGCTCTAGCTCATGAATGGCCTTAACCGTAATTAATGCACCTGTTGCACCAATCGGGTGACCAAGTGAGATACCTGAGCCGTTAGGGTTAACTTTAGCCATATCAAGTTCTAAGTCTTTACACACAGCTAATGCTTGAGCAGCAAATGCTTCGTTAATTTCCCAAACATCAATGTCATCTTTATTAATGCCTGTTTTTTCTAATAACTTGTTCACAGCAGGAACTGGACCAATACCCATAATCTCTGGAGCAACACCTGCAAATGAATAACCAACTAATTTAGCTAGAGGCTTTAAGCCATTCGCTTTAGCGTATTCACTATCAGCCATAACTAATGCTGCAGCTGCATCGTTAATACCTGAAGCGTTACCTGCGGTTACTGTGCCGTCTTTTTTAAATACAGGGCGAAGCTTCGCCATATCTGCTGAAGTACAATCAAAACGTACGTGTTCGTCTGTTTTGTATTCAACAACACCTTTACGAGTTTTTAATTCAACAGGCACTAATTGTGAATCAAAACGATTTTCTTCAATGGCGCGTTGTGCACGGCGATGTGATTCAGCTGCTGCTTCATCTTGCTCTTCACGTGTAACGTTCCACTGTTCAGCTACGTTTTCAGCAGTGATACCCATATGAGTATCGGTAATAGGACAAGTTAAAGCGCCCATCATAGGGTCAACAAGTTGCGCATCGCCCATTTTTGTACCAAAACGAGTTGAAGGAGACCAGTATGGCACGCGAGACATAGATTCTGCGCCACCTGCAACGGCAACATCACAATCATCTAATAAAAGTAATTGTGCAGCAGAGATAACTGCTTGTAGGCCTGAACCACATAAACGGTTAACTGTGAGTGAAGGTGTTGATTCTGATAAACCACCTTTAAGAGCAGCTACACGGCTCATGTACATATCACGGCGATCAGAATGAGTAACGTTACCAATAACACAGTGGCCAACGTCATCTTTATTAACGTTCGAGCGAGATAATGCTTCTGCAACCATCTTGCCTGCTAAGTCAGTTGGAGCTATGTCTTTTAGTGAACCGCCAAAGTCTGCGATAGGGCTACGTACGCCACTTAAAAATACTACTTCACGTTTACTCATAATGTTTCCTATATTTTTTAAATTGGTTATATGTGCAATTTTGGTTTTGTGCGTATAGCCAAAATTAATTTAATTTATTTTTCTAACTTTGAAAACACCCCCTAAAGAACATAGGGGGAATCAAAAATTACTAAGCGAAGCTCATTTCTGGAACGTGCTCCGGTACAACAAGTTCACCTTCAGTAAGCTTGATGATATCTTCAACGCTTACACCTGGTGCTCGCTCAAGCAAATGGAATTTGCCATCTTTAATTTCAATAAAGGCTAGATCGGTTAGCACTTTTTTAATGCAGCCTTTACCGGTAAGAGGCAGAGTACAGTTTGATAAAAGCTTAGACACGCCGTGTTTAGATGCGTGAGTCATGGTAACAATAATGTTATCAGCACCTGCAACTAAATCCATAGCGCCGCCCATACCTTTAATTAATTTACCTGGGATCATGTATGAAGCGATGTTGCCATTAACGTCAACTTCGAATGCACCAAGTACAGTTAAATCAACATGACCGCCACGGATCATGGCGAAAGATTCCGCACTATCAAAGAGTGAAGCACCTTTAGCCATAGTTACGGTTTGCTTGCCAGCATTGATTAAGTCCGCGTCTACTTCGTCTTCTGTAGGGAATTGCCCCATACCTAGTAAGCCGTTTTCAGATTGCAGCATTACTTCAATATCATCCGGTACATAGTTAGCAACTAAGGTTGGGATACCTATACCTAAATTTACGTAATAACCATCTTGTAGTTCTTGCGCGACACGTTGTGCTAGTTGTTCACGAGATAAAGACATGATTTGATTTCCTTATTCAGAACGCACAGTGCGTTGTTCAATGATTTTTTCAAAAGTGCCTTGTATAAGGCGGTTCACATAAATACCGGGTGTGTGGATCTCATCTGGGTCTAGCTCACCTGGCTCTACAATTTCTTCAACTTCAACAACCGTAATTTTACCCGCTGTTGCAGCTAATGGATTAAAGTTACGAGCCGTTTTACGAAAGACTAAATTACCATATGTATCGGCTTTCCAAGCTTTTACTATGGCGAAATCACCGGTGATCGCTTCTTCTAAAATATAGTTACGACCATTAAATTCACGCTCTTCTTTGCCTTCAGCTACGGGCGTACCGTAACCTGTTGCAGTGAAGAATGCCGGGATACCAGCACCGCCAGCACGCATTTTTTCAGCAAGAGTACCTTGTGGTGTTAGTTCTACTTCTAATTCGCCACTCATCATTTGTGCTTCAAAGTTAGCATTTTCACCAACATAAGATGCGACCATTTTTTTGATTTGCTTGTCAAAAAGTAAAATACCTAAACCGTGCTCTGTAGTACCACAGTTATTTGATACTAAAGTAATGCCTTTAGTGCCTTTGCGTTTAATTTCTTTGATTAAGCCTTCAGGATTTCCTGATAAGCCGAAGCCTCCGGCTATAACGGTCATGTTATCTTCAAGACCTGCCATTGCTTCTTCGTAGGTGTGAACTACTTTATTAAAACCAGCCATTTAAGCTCCTTTATACAATCATTTAGGGTAATAATTGTGTTTATAATTTTAGAGTTAATACTTTATTTGTGCCGATACAATAACAAATTTTAAAGTTTAAACAATAAGTTTAACTATTAAATAATGTGCATTTGGCAATTATTTGGAAATAAAGGTGAACACTTTTAATAGAGGTTACATTACACAATGCTTGTAACTGTTTATTATCCTGTATAAATTGCGTTATAGAGTTGTTTTAACTTTGCTAATTTTCCTCAAAGTCAAAGCTAGTAACCGATTAATAGATTTTATAAAGGCTAAAATAATTTATTTTTTTATCCTGTTTTATGATATTTTAACGCATATAAAATTACTTAGTTGTACAAAAATACAATAACGAGAATGAAGAAAATGAATTTATCATTAACCGAAGAACAACAAATGATCCAAGACATGGCGAAAAAATTCGCTGAGTCAGAATTAGCCCCAGTTGCTGCAAAATTAGATGAAACGGGTGATCAACAAATTTTCCAAGCCAATTTAGCAAGCTTAGCTGAATTAGGTTTTATGGGCTTAAATATTAAAGCCGAATATGGCGGAGTTGAAGCAGGCACGGTTGCTTTTTCTCTGGCTATTACCGAAATTGCTCGAGCTTGTGCTTCTACAGCTGTAACTACTTCAGTAACCAATATGGTAGCAGAAGTGATTCAAGCAGTAGGGAACGAAGAGCAAAAACAAAATTACTTACCAAAAATTTGTTCTGGTGAATATTTAGCTGGCGGCTTTTGTTTAACTGAACCTAGTGCAGGCTCTGATCCCGCAGGTATGAAAACCACAGCAGATAAAGATGGTGATGACTACATTCTAAATGGCAGTAAAATTTATATTACTAGCGGCACTATCGCAGGTGTATTTGTGGTTTGGGCGGTTACTGATAGCCAAGCACGCAAAGGTAAAGGCATTTCATGTTTCTTAGTAGAAGCAGGTACTCCTGGTATGACTATTGGTAAAAATGAAGACAAAATGGGACAAAAAGCGTCTCCTACTAATGAAGTTCATTTTGAAAACTGTCGCGTTCCGGCTTCAGCTATGATGGGTCAAGAAAATAAAGGTTTTGGAATTGCGGTAGGCGAGTTAGCCGGTGGTCGCATAGGTATTGGTTCATTAGCGTTAGGTGTTGGGTTAGCGGCTCTTGATTATGCTCGTGATTATATTAAAGAGCGTAAACAATTTGGCCAGCCATTAAGTAATTTCCAAGGTTTACAGTGGATGCTCGCAGAGCGTTATACCGATATGGAAGCAGCTCGTTTATTACTAATGAGCGCAGCAAGCACTAAAGAGCAAGGTTTACCGTTTGGTACTCAAGCGTCTATGGCCAAACTGTACGCTTCAGAGAAAGGTAATCAAGCTTGTTACGATGCATTGCAATTACTCGGCGGTGCAGGGTACATCAAAGAATACCCATTAGAGCGTATGGCTCGTGATATCCGTATAACTTCAATCTATGAAGGTACTAGCGAAATTCAAAAAGTAATTATCGCACGGGACGTACTAGCTTAATTACAGATAGTATTAACGTTAGTATTCCAGATCAAAGCCACTTAGTTTAAAACAAGTGGCTTTTTTATTGTCTTAAAAATACAACTAACTATTTCTTTAATAAAGGCCAGCAGGTAGTATTCTTTTTATATTTATTACCTTATAAGAAAAAGATCATGTCTACAGAAATTCTGATTGCCGATTATCAAAACCCACAGCATTGCGCTGATTTAATGTACTTACTTAATGAGTATGCAAAAGATCCTATGGGCGGCGGGGCACCATTAAGTCAATATTCTCAACAGCATTTATGTGAAAAATTAGCAAAACAAACAAATGTGTTTTCACTACTTTGTTATGTTGATGGCGTACCTGCTGCAATTTGCAATTGCGTGGAAGGCTTTTCAACCTTTAAAGCCAAACCGCTATTAAACATTCATGATATGGGGGTTGTTAATGAATTTAGAGGCAAAGGCTTAAGTCAGTTATTAATGAGCAAGGTTGATCAAATAGCAAAAGAGAAAGACTGCTGCAAGGTGACTCTAGAAGTTTTAGAAGGTAATCATGTTGCAAAAAACAGCTACATTAAATATGGTTTTACTGGCTATGAACTTGACCCTGAAATGGGTAAAGCGATGTTTTGGGAAAAAGTGTTATAACTGCTTAGTTTAGGTATCTAGCTTTAAAATCAGGCCTTTAATTGTAATGGTTTAGCTTCATACTCCTAAAATATAAATGATAAGGTTTAAATTTTTAAACCTTATCATTAGTACCAGTAGCAATAGCCAAGTTTAACCATTAAAAAGAGATAGATTTTCGACCTGTTCTACTGTTTTTCTTCGATGATGGCTTACCTTCCTTCGCAGCTGGTTTCTCTTTATTAGTTTTAGAGCCAGTTTTAGAGCCACCTTTTGATTTTTTAGCTTTATTCTTGTTATCAGACTGTTTAGCTTTATTTGTTGGTTTAAACTGTTCTTTATTTTCTGTAAAGCTATTCGCCTGTTCGACCTCATTGAATTTTTCAACTTGCTCGAGTGGCATTAGCTCATCTTCTGTTGTTTCTCTGAGTAACGGCATGATGGCTTCACCGTTAAATTGCACAACATCTTCAAAGTAAACCTTTTTACGTTTTTGATATTCAACTTCACCATTTAAATATACGTAACCTTCACTAATCACCATTTTAGCTTCGCCGCCGCCGCCAACTAAGTTTGCTATTTTTAATAATTTGCACAGCTCAATAGGTTCAGCATCAACATCTATGACTAAAACTTCAATTTCTTCCAAGGTATTTTCCAGTATTTACATATAAATGGTATATGAGACATAGTTTATCACTCCCATAAAAAAACACCCAAGGTATTTATATACATTGGGTGTTTTGGACTTACTTTATAGGAATTAAACTAATTGACAGATCAGATCATACCTAAGGGAGTAATACTTTTACTAAAGTGTGTCTATGGCGCTACAATAAAGCTTACAGAGTAAGTTACTGTCTCTGTTGCTGCTAAATCTGTAATGCTAGATTCACCAATAGAGTTGCTCATGTGTTGTGCTGTTTTATTAGCGCCGTTGTTTTGAGCAAAAGTGATAATATCTTCACCATTACATACAACGCCTAGTGCAACAGTTTTCTCTTTTAAGCGGTATTCTTTTAACGTTTTCTTTAACGTTGCTGTACTATCGCTCATTGCAGCCTTACATGTATCAACTAATGCCGACTCCATGTAATCGCTCATACCTTCAGCACTGCTATTAAAGCTCATAAGAGTTGCGCCTGCGAATAAAATACTTGTAGTGATTTGAGTTAAAGTTTTCATAGTTTTCTTCCTGTTTTATTAATATAAAGTTTTAGTAAATTTATTTTGTATAACTGTATAGATGAAGAGTAGCCCGAAAAGGTTGGAATTATTTAATCGTGGATGTTACAAAGTGTTGCGCCTCGTTAACATTAAATTAACAAGGTTTTGTGTGTAAGTTTATGATTCAATTAAATTTAGACTGTTATTTTGTGTTGTTAATGACTTTGTTGCTGAATAATTATTTACATTCGGCTTTAGAAATACATACTTCATTAATACATTTAGTAGTAATGAGTGTTTTTTTATGAAAAATTGATGGTCAGACAAGCAATTTGTATTAAAAAACAGCAGACAGGTAAATAAACACAAAATAATGCAAACTTAGTGTTGACAGTTTTTTCATGATCCCTATAATACGCAACCACAAAGACTGGACGATTAGCTCAGTTGGGAGAGCATCGCCCTTACAAGGCGAGGGTCACTGGTTCGAGCCCAGTATCGTCCACCATTCTTTGTTTTAAGTTTTACTTGATAGATATGAAGTTGTTGGAAGTGTCTAGTTAGAGAGCATCGCCCCCTAATATAAGCGCACGAGGATATCAGGCTACAAGCCCAGTATCGTCCACCATTCTTTGTTTTAAGTACTATTTTAAACATTGTGTCTTTGTAATTGATTTGAAATTGTTTGGACGATTAGCTCAGTTGGGAGAGCATCGCCCTTACAAGGCGAGGGTCACTGGTTCGAGCCC
>JAQWHD010000068.1 GCA_029237915.1 Thalassotalea sp.
TATCCCTAAATATAAAATAACTGTGCCCAAGGCACTAGAGAAACACATATTCAAAATTTAATGCTTATCAATATGGGGAGGAGCACAGCTAGAACCTAAATTCGCTTTTTTGATGAGTGTATATCCAATGCGTCCTTTGTAGGAGATAAGTGTTTTTTGGATCCATATTAACGAGATAGTGTTGAATCTAGTCAACACTTAAACTCAGATATTTGCGATGTTTTATTAAAATATTGTCGTCAGCAAGACAGCAGTTTAGTTTCACTTTAGTTTTATGTTTTTGACTAAGTGTTTGATTTTATATGTGTTAAGTGAGTAAATGCTAGAGTCGGGACCGTTTGGCATGTTCAGTAAGTGTCTAAACAAATAGCGGACATCTCAAAAATAAAAAACATGTTTACTTTGGTTCATCGGCTTAAGGGCTCAGGTAAATCAAGAGTTGCTGTTAGCGCTAAGATTTTTGAAATGGACAATCATACCTATATTATTGATGGCTATAATATAGGCCAGAGTCTTAACTGTGATTTAGAATTTTCTGATGAATACTGCGTGGAAATATGCGCCATATTCGCTAAATAGGCAAGTTGTTCTTTGGTTCGGTTTAATCGCACATACATTGTTTATTTTACCATTTCAATTAGACCGCGATATTGCCAGAGAAATGCTTGATGGTGGTGGGTTTATTGAATTTTTTTCGATACGCCAATTGAGATTTTTGAGCAAAGTGATCCTAAATAATTACATAAAATGGCAATGGTTGGTGAGGTAAAAGACTTTACCGGTATATCGGTCTGGTTATTATGTGCTATCTTCGCCAGAGATACACTTGCCTACGGCGAGCCATCTATTGGAGAGTTTACGGATTTGATTGTTGGTTATTTAATAAAATATAATTTAAACTTATTCAAGGACGAAATATTTTTTACAAAATCTAAATGTTGATAATGGTTTACTAAATAATAGTTAATTAAAAAATTAAAAAATTAAAAAATTAAAAAATTAAAATGGAAAAGAAATGTATAAAACCTTAGCCAAGTGCCTCGTAATATCGTTGTTCATGTTATTACCTCAAGTTAAAGCAGAGCCTTATATAGCACCTGATGATTTAAGCCTTAGGGCTAATATCCAACTTTTGGTTGAACAAGGCGTTTTGCAAACGATGACAACGACCTATCCTATGATGTGGGTTGAATTAAAACGTGCCATGGATCAAGTTGATGAAGAAGGGTTGTCAGGTAATAACCTAAACGCCTACTTGTTTCTTCAACAGCAATATGAATTATCGAAAGGCACTCGCAGCGTTGTGCGTATTAATGGTGCAGCAAAGGCAAATCGCTTTCATTCATTTGGCGATGATTTTCGCAACAAAAACAATGCAAATCTTGCATTAAGCAGTGATTGGAATAATGTTAGTGTTAAGTTGTCTACGTCAGTCACCTCGTCGGATATAGATGGGGATGAATTTCAATTTGATGGCAGCTACGTTGGGTTTGTTGCAGGTAATTGGAACGTAAATGCTGGTTTGCAAGATAGATGGTGGGGTCCTGGGTGGGACAGTAATTTAGGTTTAACCAATAATGCTCGACCTATGCCAACGATTACTTTAAGCCGTAATCAAGCTTTTCCATTTAAAGTGCCGTTTACAGAGTATGAAATTCCATGGACTGTGACCACATTCATGGGGCAAATGGAAGAAGAACGCCATGTACCTAATACATTGTTATGGGGCTTTAGGTTTAGTTTTATGCCTATTGATAATTTGGAGATTTCTTTAACACGCCTTGCTCAATGGTCTGGTGATGATAGACCGTCTGACTTTGATACGTTTACGAATGTATTAATAGGGAAGGATAATTGTGATAGAAACGGTTTAGATTGTGGTGTTAACAACTCAAATGAGCCAGGTAATCAACAAGCTGGTTATGATTTACGCTACTCACTTAATATTTTTGAAAAAGCTTTTACGGTTTATGGTACCTATTATGGGGAAGATGGCAGCACAGATAATCTAAGCTTTATATCTAGGCCAATTATTCAGGCTGGATTTGATACCAGTTTTAATTGGTTTGGTGATTATCAAAAAGTCTACCTTGAATATTCTGATACTTTTAAATCATGTTCCAATAAGGATGCACCTGATAGAGGTAATTGTTTTTATGAACACCATATTTATCATACCGGTATGCGCTATAAAGGTCGAAATTTAGGTAACCTTTATGATAATGATTCGGAATCTATTGTAGGTGGTTTGATTTGGCAAAATTTTGATAAATCAGTTTGGACCGTCAAACTCCGTTACTTAGAGGTAAATAATGATGATCTAGACCGTTATCCAAATGATCCAAACTTAGGTCATACCATAAGTAAAGTATCTGAAGATATTATTATGTTTTCGGGTGATTACGAAAAGACACTTCCTATGTTTACCTACAAAATAGGTACTAGTATTAGTCAGTCAGAATTTACACAATTGTCTTCTAGCAATGAATTTAATGTGTTTTTACAATTGCGGAAAGAGCTTTAATTTGCCGTAATTATTGACTCGTAGCCCTATGATTTAAAGTAATGTTGTAGGGTTTATTTGCGTTTTATTATAAACGGCCCTGCAAATTACTCATTAGTTGTAGTCGAAGTTTATCTCTAAATAAAAATGTAAATAGGGGATACTCACTCACCAAGTATATTTGCTAAAATATACAAGTTAACTTAACTTTAACTTCCCCTATCTGAGAACAGATAATTACCCTAAAATATAGTAAAAAGACAGTACTAATAATCGTATTTTAATCTTCCACGCCCTATAAAACGCTAATCAGCGTTGTTATCGATATAAGTACTATGCCTATAATTTATGCTTTGAGATGTTTTACGTATTGGTATTGAGGTTGATGTATCAAATAATGACTATAGGCAGTTATTAGGGGGGATTTTGTTCTAATCTTAACCTGAATTGTTTGTTTTTGTACTGTTATATTTACTTGTTGTCGTTAATTTATTACTATCGTTTATCTACATATTTTCTTTAAGGTTTTATTATCCCCATGGATAAGCTGTTTGCTTTATCTCGTCCTATTAAGCGGTTGATTAGTGTACTAGTTGACTCGTTCTTTATTGTTTTTGCTTATTGGCTCGCCATTTTTTTACGCTTTGAAACTAACGTTGATATATTTAACGCTGACTATTGGATAGTCTTAAGCTTTATTGTACCTGTTACTATTATTGCCAATATTAATTTAGGCTTGTATCGCGCCGTCATCCGCTTTCTTGGCACTACTGCCATTGTCGCGGTTGCCATAAGTGTGTTTATTTCGGCCAGCGCGCTTGCTATTGCAACACTGTTTGTTGACGTGTTTATGCCACGCTCAATCCCTATTATATATTCAGCTTTTTTAATGGTTTTTATTGGCGGTAGCCGTTTGGTTATGCGCAGCTGGGCGAGTAGCTTAAATAATCGTAAAAAATCTAATGTGCTTATTTATGGCGCCGGTTCATCTGGTATTCAATTGGTGAATGCGTTAAATCAAAGTACGGAATATAACCCTGTCGCTTTTATTGATGACGATAAAGGCTTACAAAAATTATCAATAAATGGCATAAAAGTTCATCACAAAAAAAATATAGAAAATTTAATTGCTAAGCATTGTGTGCAACGCATTTTGCTGGCTGTGCCAAGTGCTAGCAAAAATCAACGTGCTAAAATCCTTAATGAACTAGAAACCCATAAATTAGAAGTTTTAGCTATCCCTGGTATGGCAGACTTAGTGTCTGGTAAGTCAAAAATAGATGACTTTGTTGAAGTGAGTATTGATGATTTATTAGGGCGCGACCCTGTGCCGCCAAATAACGATTTAATGCATGCGGATATTAAAGATAAAGTGGTTATGGTTACCGGTGCAGGTGGCTCTATTGGCTCTGAATTATGTCGACAAATTATCAATCAAAAACCACAAACTTTGGTGTTGTTTGAGCTGACTGAATTTGCGCTATACGCCATTCATAAAGAGCTAGAAAACATCATAGATGAGCAAGGCTTAGCTATTGAGCTTTATCCAATGCTTGGCTCTGTGGCGAAACAAAACCGCTTAGAAAAAGTGATGCAGTCATTTAATGTGCAAACCGTTTATCATGCTGCCGCTTATAAACATGTGCCTTTAGTTGAACACAATGTTATTGAAGGCGTACGTAATAATGTGTTTGGTACTTTGCGCTGCGCGCAGGCGGCCATTAATTCAAAGGTTGAGACTTTTGTGCTTATCTCAACCGATAAAGCCGTGCGACCAACCAACGTAATGGGCACGACTAAGCGTATGGCTGAGCTGTGCTTACAAGCGCTTGCTGAACAAGAAAATCATAACACTCGTTTTTGTATGGTACGTTTTGGTAATGTACTAGGTAGCTCTGGCTCTGTAGTTCCGTTATTTAAAAGCCAAATAGCTAAAGGTGGCCCAATAACACTTACCCATAAAGACATTACCCGATACTTTATGACCATACCTGAAGCGGCTCAACTTGTTATACAAGCTGGTGCAATGGGGATGGGCGGTGATGTATTTGTATTAGATATGGGGAAACCGGTTAAAATTTATGACTTAGCGAGTAAGTTAATTCATTTATCTGGTTTGCATTTAATTCATGAGGGTAATCCAAATGGTGATATTGCCATTAAAGAAACCGGTTTACGCCCTGGTGAAAAACTTTATGAAGAATTACTTATTGGTGATGATGTCGAGCAAACGGGTAATGAACGCATTATGACGGCCTCTGAAGTATTTTTACCTTGGGATGAGCTAAATCTACTGCTTACTGATCTTCATAATGCTTGTAGAGAGTTCGACCAAGAAAGTATTCGCGATATTTTGTTAAATGCGCCTACCGGATTTGCACCAAGTGATGGTATTTGTGATTTAGTATTTTTGCAGGATAAAGCGAAAAACAATAACTAGTTTGCGTTAATGCAACGCGGTTTTGGTGTTTTTAATAAAGGTGACTGATGTCACCTTTTTTATTAGCCGAATAAATTTGATCCTACAGGGGAGTGTTTTTTTTGTAGGGGCGACTTCAGTAGCCATTTGTTTTTATTTGTCGAATAAATCCACCCTATAAGGGAAGTGATTGAATGCAAACTCATAAATCACTTGTCGGCAATTATCGTTCAGCTATACTAATGCTATGTATCGGCTTGCTCTGCAACAATTCACAATAGATTAATAAATAGAATAAAATTATGATCACTCCTGTAATTATGGCTGGTGGTAGCGGTTCACGTTTGTGGCCTTTATCACGTAAATTAATGCCAAAGCAATTTTTAAAAATTTCATCAGATAATACGATGATCCAAGAAACGGTTTTACGTTTGTCTGGGTTAAATGTTTCTGCCCCTCTGTGTATTTGTAATGAAGACCATCGCTTTGTTGTGGCTGAGCAAATGCGTAATATTGATGCGTTAGGGCCTATTATCTTAGAGCCTGTAGGGCGTAATACTGCGCCTGCTATTGCCCTTGCTGCGTTAAATTTACTTGCTGATGGTGACGATCCTTTAATGCTAGTGCTTGCCGCTGATCATGTTATTGAAAATGAAGCTGAATTTTGCCGTGTAGTAGAAGGTTCGGCTGTGTTGGCAGAAAGTGGAAAATTAGTAACCTTTGGTATTGTGCCTACTCATGCTGAAACCGGGTATGGGTATATTCGCGCTGGCGCGCGAGTAGAAGGCGAGAAGGTAGAAGGTACAAGCAAAGAGCAAAAAGATGAGATCCTGAATCAAGTTCAGGATGACGGTTTTGGGGTTCAGGATGACGGTGTTGGGGTTCAGGATGACGAACTACGTTCTACTTCTGGTCTTGAAGCAAGTAGCTCTGAACTTAGTGCTTTTGCTGTTGATTCTTTTGTTGAAAAACCTGATTTAACAACCGCCGAGCAATACTTAGCGAGTGGTGAATATTACTGGAACTCGGGTATGTTTATGTTTAAAGCGTCTCGTTATATTGAAGAGCTTGCTAAATATAATCCGAAAATACTTGCCGCGTGTAAAAATTCCTTAGAAAAAAACTCTGCCGATCTTGATTTTATTAGAGTTGATTGTGATGAATTTGAAAAATGTCCTGATGATTCTATTGATTATGCAGTAATGGAAAAGACTGACTCTGCAGTCGTTGTACCGCTTGATGCTAACTGGAATGATATTGGTAGTTTTTCAGCTATTTGGGATATTAATAGCAAAGATGAGCAAGGCAATGTTCATCAAGGTGATGTAATTAGCCATGGCAGTAGTAATAACTTAGTTATTGCAGAACAAAAGCTGGTTACAACCGTAGGGATTGAAGACTGCATTGTTGTTGAAACCAAAGATGCAATACTGGTTGCTCATAAAGATAAAGTACAAGACGTTAAAAAAATAGTACAACAAATAAAAGCCGATGGCCGAACTGAAGCTGATGTACACCGTCAGGTATATCGCCCTTGGGGGAATTATGACTCAATTGACTTTGGTAAACGTGATCAAGTAAAACGTATCACGGTAAAACCTGGTGAAAAACTTTCGATTCAAATGCACCATCACAGATCAGAACATTGGATTGTGGTTTCTGGCACGGCCAAAGTAACTAATGGCGAAGAAACCTTCTTAGTCCGTGAGAATGAGTCTACTTATATTCCCATTGGCCAAATTCATGCGTTAGAAAACCCTGGTATTTTGCCGCTTGAACTTATTGAGGTACAAGTGGGAGATTATTTGGGCGAAGACGATATTGTACGCTTTGAAGACAGATACGGTAGAACATCAAAATGAACTTAACTTGTTTTAAAGCTTATGATATCCGTGGACAATTAGGTAGTGAGCTTAACGAAGATATTGCTTATGCCATTGGCCGTGCTTTTGCTCTTGAAATTCAACCTAAAACAGTCGTTGTTGGGGGCGATATTCGCCTAACCTCTGAGCAGCTTAAATTAGCGCTTGCAAGAGGGCTGCAAGATGAAGGTGTTGATGTTATTGATATCGGTATGACAGGTACTGAAGAAATTTATTTTGCAACAAAATACTTAGGTGTTTGCGGCGGTGTTGAAGTAACTGCCTCACATAATCCTATGGATTACAACGGCATGAAGTTGGTGCGTGAAGACTCTAAACCAATATCTGGCGATACCGGTTTAAGAGCTATACAAGCATTATCTGAAAAAATAATGGCGGGTAAGTTACCACTTGATGGTGAAATTGTCAGTGCTAAATCTGCGCCGCAAAATAACGGTACTGCTTCGCAAGATAACGCGCGAATAAATTCACGCCAACGTGGTAAATACATTACTAAGCCATTAAAAACAGAATACGCTAAACACATGCTTGAGTTTATTAATGTCGCTAATTTAAAGCCTTTAAAGTTAGTGGTTAACTCTGGTAATGGCGCTGCTGGGCCAGCTCTTGATGTGATAGAGCAACAATTGAAAGATGCTGGCGTTGATATTGAATTTATAAAAGTACATCACAAGCCTAATGGTAACTTCCCTAATGGTATACCAAACCCTTTATTACCAGAATGCCGAGCAGATACGGCTAACGCCGTAAGAGAACATAATGCCGATATGGGCATTGCTTGGGATGGCGACTTTGACCGTTGTTTCTTATTTGATGAGCATGGCGAGTTTATTGAAGGCTATTATATCGTAGGGCTTCTAGCTGAGGCATTTCTCGCGCAAGGGAATAAAGAAGGGAGCAAGGGAGAAGGAGCGAGTAGCTCTGGTCATCCGGAACTTGATTCAGGATCTAAAGAAAAAATTATTCATGATCCGCGACTTTCTTGGAATACCATAGATTTAGTGGAAGCTGCTGGCGGTATTGCGGTAATGAGTAAAACCGGTCATGCGTTTATTAAAGAGCGTATGCGCAAAGAAAATGCCATTTATGGTGGTGAAATGAGTGCCCATCATTACTTCAGAGATTTTGCTTACTGTGACTCAGGTATGATCCCTTGGTTATTAGTCGCGGAGTTGTTATCTGTTAAAGGTACTAGCTTATCGTCTATGGTGAAAGAGCGAATTTCTGCGTTTCCATCAAGTGGTGAAATAAACTCTAAATTGGCCGATCCTAAAGCATCTATCGCTAAGGTTTTAACTGCTTTTAAAGATGATGCTATTGTGTTTGATCAAACGGATGGGATTTCATTAGAATTTGCTGGCGGTGATGGCGAATGGCGCTTTAACTTAAGAAGCTCTAATACAGAACCGGTCGTTAGGCTTAATGTAGAGTCTAAAGGTAATATAGATTTGATGAACGAAAAAACTAAAGAAATTTTGGCACTATTAAGGAATTAAGGCATTAAGAGAATGTTAAGGTGTTTTTAAAAACATTAATTTAATTCAATCCGATAGTAAAAAACACCAAACTTTAATCAATTATTAGTTAGGTGTTAAATGGACTTTCATTTTATTAATAAGAGCACCTTAAATAGTTAATACAAAATTAAAAAGTTTATCTGCGTTAATGCCATTAGGCGCAATTACTCAATTAAAAGCTGATCCTAAATCCACCAGTGAATGCGCCATAGGTTACTTCGTCATCAACATAGATAATCATTTCAGTAACCCAGTGGGCTCTTTTGTTTACCACAAACTCAAAGCCGCCACCAAAAGCAGTGCCGATGTTGTCTGATGATGTTTTAAAGTAAGGGTTATACTAAATTATTTCTGCATCTGTATAGCCAAGTATGCCGTAGATATTAACTTGTTTGAAAATAGGGTAACTTGCTACACCATAGATGCCGTATAAGCTGTCTAACTCTCTTTCAATACCACCTAAATCATCTTTTTCTAAGCTTTTAGAGTAACGTACTTCAACACTATAATTTTTATCCATGTTATAACCTAAACGTGCTGCAATGGCACTTAGATTGAATTCTTCAAATGAGTCTTCAATATGTAAACTGTGGCCTAGCATAGCCCCTAAATAATACTGTTGATTTGGGGTGAAGTTACCATAAGAATTGATTTGTGCTTGGCTAAATGTTGAATACGTAAACTTACTATTGCTAAGCCTAAAGTAGAGAATGATTTAAGTGAAAATTTCATGATGGTTACTGTTCTTTTTTATTATTTAGCAAGCAGAGGATATATTTCTCGCATCGTTAGTATTTGCAATTATTTAGTTAGCGTTTTATCAATAATGGGTCTTATGGATGAATGTGATTTTACAGAAATAAATATCAAGTTTGCTGAATGATTGATAACGATGTCAAAAAATCATTGTTTTTACTAAAAAGATAATGTAATGTTAAAAAAATACAATAATTAGAGTCTTTTATGAAAAAACCAATTTTAAATTTGATCACTGCTGCTGCTGCCCTTACTTTTATGTCCACCAGCTTACAAACTCAAGCTAACGAAGGGGATATGTTTGTAGGTGTTATGGCAAACCACGCTATTTATGAAAGTGAAAATGCCGATGACGTAGGTTTATCTGCTGTTACTTTACGTTTTAATTATGAGTTTTTAGACAATCACATGGTTGAAACTAGACTTAGCACCAGTTTTTCTGATCATACTGTTAATGATACTGAATTCAGTTTAAAGAGCTTATATGGTGCTTATTACAGCTATAATTACGAAGTAACTAAAAAACTTGCTGTTTATGGATTAGCTGGTTTTTCATCGATAGAAGTGAAAACTGCTAGGTTTGATGTAGCTAATACAGAAGATCAAGTATTAGTCTCTTACGGTGCAGGGTTCACATATCAAATTGGTAAAGATGCAAATGTAAACTTTGAAGGTGTACTGTACGGCGATGACGACGTAAAATATGCTGCTGTAGGCGCGGGTATTGAATTACTTTTCTAGGTAACACAAACTTACCTTTTTTGGTGTGGGGCTGAAGATTTCGGCCTCCGCCACAATGACGGATAAGATTGCGGCCTCCGCCACAATGACCGATGGGTGTAGTGGTCAAGTAAATCAGGCCTTCGCCACAATGACCTATAGGGTTGTTCTTAGCATCACAATGACCAATATCTCGCCTTAATCTATTGATGTAATTGCAAAAAAAATGTTTTGTACGATACTTACCCTAACACGTTTACTTGACGTATCTTAGGTATCAGGTTTTAGAACGGCTAATGCTCTCAACCCAATACTATCACCCCCAGATAATAAGGATTTATCATGAGCTTTGCATTTTTAAAACCTATGGCTTTATTGTGCCTCGGTAGCACATCTTTTTTTGTTCAAAGTGAAGAGGCCACAACCGAGCCTGTAGTTACTGAAACTACAGAGTCTGGGCTAACAACCAATACAGCAAATGACGCTAAAACGACGACCCAAGAAAGCTCAACAGTTACCACTACTGGCTTAGTGCCTTTTCAGGCAGTTAAAGAAGAAAAACACTGGGCTATTGGTGTGAGTAGTTATAGCTTAGGTATTTATACCGAAGACAATTCCTACTTTGCCGATGATTATGATTACGACGATGAATTTTTTGATGGTGGTGCCTTTTTTGTAAATTATCATTTTAGTGAGTCAATATCTGCTCGTGTGCAGTTTTATGCCCTGGAGCATGAAGACTTCTCTGAAATAGAGATTAGTGGTGTAGATGTATTGCTGTACTGGGGTGGCGGCTTTTTAACACAAGGTTTTAAATGGTATATCGGCGGTGGCGGTTACTCAGAAACTCTGGAAGTAGGTAATTTAGAAGAGGATTTCTCGGGTGCTCAGTTTAACGGTGGTATCGGCTATAACTGGGAGCATATCGGTTTAGATTTCTCCTTAGGTGCTCGAACAACGTCTGACTATGAAGACTTTGCAGATAAGGGCAGTGACGATCTTATTGACAGAGATGAAGATATGTTTGCCCTTACTGTCGCTTTAGGTGTTTCTGTTCGATTTTAATCGCTTAACTGCTCCAGCCTTGAACCATTAGTTCACTGTTGCTATTTATTAAGGCGCTCTTTATATAAAACATAAAGAGCGCCTTAATTTTTGATAATTTAAGCTGCTATAACTACGGTTTAACGTCTAAGGTTTTAACACCAAAATATCTGTTTTTGCTAAATGCATTATTGCTTCTGCGCTATTGCCTATGAGCTTTTGTTCAAGACCTTGGCGGCCAATTGTACCAACAACAATATGACTAGCTTTACATTCTGCTGCTACGCTGGTGACCACTTTATCAATTTGCCCGGTTTTAATATGGATTTGCTCAGGGCTAACACCAAAGTTACTGGCCATAAGTTTTACTTTTTCTTTCGTTAAACCTAATTGCTGTATTTCAATCATTTCTTTATTAACAATGCCAAGCTTGCTTAATGTTGGTGATACATCAATGGTGTAGCAAATGTGCAACTCGGTGTTTAATTGTTTGGCTAAGATACTGGCATGTTGTAGTACTTTTTCATTCAATTGCTGCTTTTCTGGCAGCTCAGTTGCTAAATCAACCGTAGCTAATACCGTATTTGCTTTATGCCAATGCTTGTCGGTAGCTATCATTACTGGCACGTTACACTCTCGCACTAAGTGCCAGTCGGTTGGTGTATAAAACAGTGCTTCACTGCGATGTCCGGTTTTAACTACCATTTTAGGTTTATGTTCATTTACGTAGTCATTAACCCAAACGTGAATGTTTTTAGCCCATACCGTTTCAAAATCGTATTCAACTTTTTTAACTAAAGCGTTAACTAATTTATGCGCTGAATTTTCATGAACCTCGCTGATAATTGCTTGTTTAGCCGTTTCTAGGTCACTTACACCGGCTAAATTTTCATAGCAAAAATTTACAATACGTAACGAACAGTTAAACGCTTTGGCGAGTATTTCTGCTTGTTCGAGCACGATAAATTTATCTTCTTCAAAATCGGCAATAACTAAAATTTCTTGTTTCATCAGTGTTCCAAATTTATATTGTATAAATATCAAGGTGTCAGACACCTTGCTTAGTGTGGCGCTGAAGCAATATAGATTAAGGGGAATAATAACAATTTAATAAATTGATGTTATTCCCTTTTTTAATTTCAATATAATAAAATCAGGTACTTTTATGTTATCACCATCTTCTATTAGCTTAGCTGCGACGGAATTAGTTAATCGCCGTAAAGTGTCAATTAAATCAAATCGACTCGATCAAAATATTCGCCCATTATCTGTTGATGATGGACTGGCTATTCAAACTGAAATAGTTAAGCAAAGTACTGATTCTATTGGCGGATGGAAATGTTTATTACCGCTAAATGATGAACAAGTGATTGTGGCACCAATCCTAAGTGAAACGATAGGTACTGGTGATAATTGTGAGTTAGTCGTAGATAACAATATGGCCAGAGTTGAACCTGAAATAGCCTTTGTTTTAGCGAACGATTTACCGGCAAAAGAGAGTGATTACACCAGGGCTGAAATTGACGCAGCTATAGGCAGTGCTCATATGGCACTTGAGCTTATGCAAGATAGGTTTGTGAGTGATTGTGGCGTTGATTATTATGAAAGGTTAGCTGATTGTTTAGTTAACCAAGGTATATTTCTAGGGCCAGAAATTAACTTAGAGCAAGCCTACAAAGCCGCAAATTTTAATATTAGCTTCACTCAAGGTGATAATGTACAAAAGTTTGCTGGTAAACACCCAAATCTATCGCCGATTAAACCTTTATATTGGTTAATTAATTATATGGGTAAGCGTGGTGTTAGCTTTAAAGCAGGGCAAGTAATCATTACTGCATCGTACGCTGGTGTGGTGGAAGTAGATTTTGAAAAAGTTACTGAGATAGAGTATGAGAATCTAGGTAAATATGCGGTAACCTTTAATGCGAAATAGGCACCTGGCTTAAGTTGTTAAAGTAATAAGATATCAGGGTATTAGGCTCTAGGTTTTAACCATTAAAAATTTAGTGCACTTGGCTGGCGATAATAGTATCAACTAAGTGGTCGATATTTTTATTGTCAGCGTAAATGCCGTCAATGATCAGCTTACATATCCCGTG
>JAQWHD010000033.1 GCA_029237915.1 Thalassotalea sp.
CAGATTATAACTTTAAAGAGCCAACTTCGATTGGTTATCGACAACAACACACTGAAGATGAGTCCCTTAAAACAAAAAACGGTTACGATCACTGCTTTGTTTTGGATGAAACGCCGTTCGAGCAGCCTAAAGCAATCCTTATCTCACTAAAAAAACAAGTAAGTTTGTCTGTTTATACCAACCAATCAGCAATACAGCTTTATACGGGGTTTTATTTAAGTGGAAAATTCAGCCCTTATCAAGGCGTTTGTTTAGAAGCACAAAATTATACCGATGCGGATAATAATAAACATTTTCCTAGTAATGTACTGTTGCCAAAGCAGAAATATCGGCGAAAAATTGTTTTCGGTTTTGCGTCGACAAATTATAGCTGATAAAAGTTTTATACTTCTATGGCTTTGGGGTGAAGGCTCACATTGGGAAAATGCCAGCTTCTTTGATTTTAATAATAATGTGATCGCTAACGGTGGCATAAAATTCTTAGAAGAGAACTATGGAAACGTAACTTTCAAAGTCGATATGACAGGTGTCAAAGGTGCTAATGGCGGTTATGTAACCGGAGACTTTACCGGTACTCCTTGGAAAATTATAAAGATGAGAGATGAAGGTAATAATATTTATAGTTATTCTGTAAACATTCCAGAAGGAATTACAGGTGGCTATTACTTCTTAAAAAGAGATAGTTGGGGAAAACGTGAAACTGTGCCGGCTGAATGTGCTTTATCTTGGGGAGAAAATCGTCAATATTCGATCCCTCAAAGTCAAGGAAACACTACGTTAGCTGTTAACTACGCAAGCTGCGACGAATTCTAGTTTTTCTAGGTAGGAGATTTTAATAACTTTCAAGTTATAAAAACCTCCTATTTTTGAGACAATGTGTTGTTAAATCACCAATAACTCGATTAGGTGTAAAGGCATAAATAAGCAGCCAACACCTAATTTTATTGGAATAGGATAAATTATTTTCAAACGATTAGTCTTTAAGGACTTAGTATTTAGAAATATCTTTTACTGAATCTCGCTCTACTAAATCAGCAATAAATAAATGTGTCTGCTTACTTACAGGCACAGAAGTATCACTTAATTTTATCGCTAAATTAGTCGCATAATGTGCCATTTCTTCCACAGGGTAATGCATCGTCGTTAAACGAGGACGACAAGCTATACCTACCAGTAAATCATCAAAACCAATTACTGATACATCTTCTGGTACCCGTATGCCAGCATCAAAAAGTGCATGAATAGCACCTATAGCCATCAAATCATTATAAGCTAACAAAGCGGTAAATTTTTGTCCTTTAGCTAGCAATGCTTTAACGGCACTTTCCCCACCTTCAATATTTGCAGTTGATTCTTCTACATTATTAGCATCGAGTTTTAAGTCATTTTTTTCGAGTATATTGCTTATCCCTTCAACTCGACAACTCGGATCTCTATTTTGATAAATACTCGTTACTACAGCAAAATTTTTATGGCCCCTTTCAAGTAAATATTTGGTTGCTAACTGAGAACCCGATAAATTATCTAACCAAACACAGCGATTAGATAATTCAGGAATATATCGATTAATTAAAACTAACCCCGGTATTTCTGAAGCCAATTTTATTAACGTTTCTTCATCTGAATATTCGCTATGTAAAATAATCGCTTTACAGTCATGTTCACGTAAAGACTCAATCGCATTAAGTTCTGATTCAGTTTCATAGAGTGAATTTGCCATCAATAATTTAAAGTTATTTTCTCGAGCACCTTTTTCAACACCACTGGCTAAAGAACCAAAGAATGGCATTGACAGCTTCGGCGTTACTACGCCAATAGTATTTGAGGTATTACTGGCTAAAGCACTAGCATTACTATTAGGCCGATAACCAAGTTCTACGATAACTTTTTTAACGCGTGCCCGGCAAACATCACCTACTTTGCCTTTGTTATGAATTACCCTTGACACTGTAGCTATAGAAACACCCGCTACCTTTGCAACATCTTTAATTGTAGCCATATTAAATATTCTGCTCTTGTTGTATTTCTCTTAATTGATTTTGGTTAAATCGATCCTGTAACTTTTGTCGTGTTTCTCTACTTTTAGTTTCATCAATTCGATAATATTGTAAAAATAATAGAGGAAGTAGGCTAAAGAAAACGGTCCCTAACGACAATATTAGCCTCATAGAATGTATACTCCCTGCTGTTTGAACACTTTGTTTAGTGGCATCAAAACCTATAACATTCAAACATAAACCAGCAATTAAAACTGCTAAGGCCATGCTAATATTCACCACCCATGTATGCACTGAAACAAACAAACCCTCGCGCCTTTTATCATGCTCTAGTTCGTCTTCATCACATAGATCGGCTAACATCGACGGTATTAACATCGTCATTGTTGTCCACAACGCTGTACAAAACATCGCATCAACAATAATTAACCATCGAGCATCAGGTGTAAATATAAACCACTTAAGAATACCACCACAGACAGTTAACCAATAAATTATTTTCAGTGTATTAACTTTACCATAACTAGCTGATAATTTTGATAACAATGGAATACTGAGTAAACCAAAAATGGCATAAGCGCTCGACAATATTCCTTTCCATATGGAGCCTTGTGCAACATCACCGTCGTGTATGTAATAAACCAGCAAATAGTAATCCATGCTTGCAGTAAAAGCGCCTCCACATAACTGTAACAAGGTGAGAATTAACAATATTAATAAAGGCTTATTCCTTCTTAAAGTCTTTAGACTTTTAAACAAACTTAATCTAGCTACAGAGGCTTTACGATTATGTACTTTTTCAGTTGAAAATATAGCGGGTAAACAACCTAGCACACCAATAATAAATATACCTACGCCCCAACCGACATATTTTATGCCGATAAAAATACTACTAAAAACGGCAAGCTGAGCTAATGGAAATAACCACTGATAAAGTAATGAGCCAAATTTAATAAAATAGGAAGTAAAGCCCATAATTTCTGTTCGCTCGTGATGATCGTCTGTCATTTCATAAGACAGACAGGTCATCGGCACAGATAAAAACATTACGGCAAAATAAAATAAAATTGAAAACAAGGTAAAATAGCTAAGTTGAGTTGCTTCTGACCAGTGCGGAGATACCATCCAAATCAAACCAAATGTTAACGCACTCAGCCATGCGGCAACAAAGATAAATGGTCGACGACGACCAAATTTACTTTGATAATTATCTGATAGGAGCCCAACCCATGGCCCAAAAAAAGTGCTGATTAACATAGGAATGGTTAACGCAATAGCTAACAAAAAAGGATCAACCCCTAATGTCATTTGATAAAATGGAATCGCGAGTATTGGTACACTTTGATTAGCGAAATACATAGCAAAAAAGCCAATACCTAATGCAAGTTTTGGCTGTGTTATACCTTGTTTATCGTTATTATAATTTCGCAATAATCCCACCAAGGGCTTGAAATAAATAACCTTTCGCTAGTATACCCAATACATCTTTCCCATTGAAGTTTAAAAAAATAAACCTATGAACCACTTATTTCAAATATATTGATTCTCCACGACAACTAAAAATGATTTTATAGTCCAATTAATTCATCATTAGTGAAAAAGTTAAAAATCAACCGCTTCACAATTATTCATTGTGGTTTTCCGATAAACCATAATCTTGAACTATTTTATCATAAATTAGAAAGTCTTCCGGCTTGGCTGTATATACATTGCCATTTTTAATAAACATTGATTGTCCCCACTCACCTGATAATACAGGTTCCCAGAAAAATGTTCCTAAACCACGTTCATTAGGCAAGTTAAACATAATATCATTCAATAAACGCCGCTCTGGATTATACTCAACAATACTAAAACTTAATTCCGTATACGTTTCAGCTAGCAAATTTAAAGTTCCTTGCCATTGATTTGAAGGCCCTTGCCACTTCTCGTATGCAGATAACCCTAATACATCAAATTTAACCTCATGTTCGAGTGCTTGGTCAACCCAGTGAGTCAAGCCGTCCTTGTCGCCAGTATTTTCAATATGCAACATAATAGGGGTTTGTTCGTTAACTTGCTTGACCCCTTTTATGCCGGCGTTGAGTAATGTAGCCAAGTTATCCCAATTAGACGTACTACCATTAACGACTTCTTGGGGAGTCGACTTATTACCAAAACAATCACTATTATCAGTGGGTAAATGAATTAGCATACCGGGAGTGATTTCATTACCAACTTGCACCATATCAGGTATGACACCCGCAGCTTTCATCTCTGACAATACTTCAACAGTATAATTTTCAACCTCTAAAGCTAAATCTTCTATAGTGTTGATATTACGCCATGAATGAGGAATGACTTGTTTATTGGGATCTGCCCAAGTATCGCTATAATGAAAATCAAGCAATAACTTCATTCCTGCCGCTTTTACTTGTTGAGCCATTTCAATGATATGCGCCTTATCATTATATGATTCACTTTTCGTCTCACACCACTCTCCTATGCCAGAAGCGTAACCATACTCGGCACTAGGGTCAACAAAGGTGCGTAAACGAATATAATTAAAGCCATGATTTTTCAATAACGCCATTAAAGGTTTTTCATTACCGTCGGTATCAATAAAGACAGCTCCATTGTCAACATACTCAGCGAGACTAGAGACATCAGCACCTAAAATATAGTTATCGCGGGTAGGAGAATTGTCTTTTATAGTCTCACTAGAACCACCTCCTAATGATTCGTTAGTGCTACTCTCACAGGCACCTAAGAAAGTAAGCACTATAAGCACTATCGTTATGGTAATTTTTGTATTAAAAGTCATGGAAACACCTTAATTTTATTTAAACAGCATTAGTGACGAATTAAACCAATAACATCACTTCTAATAGCTAACTCCAGTGTAGAGCGGGTTTATTATTATCTTCCTTCAACAACATATTCATCCAAAGTCAACGGCTCACTTTTAATATTGAGTGAAGTCGATTTAGCGTGAATACTCGCACCTTTTAAAGACTTACCTATACGCACTAATATTGCCGCCTTTCCTTGCTCTGTATCATGCTTATTTGAATGGATGATCTCAATATTACCTTTACTAACAAACTCAACTTCATGACCATTAATAGGAACTTCATTACCCTGTTTATCAATAAACTGCGCATAAACAAAAACAATATCTTTAACACCTTCAACTGGCCTTTTTCCACTAACATCTAACGTCAATTTAAGTGCAACAGGCTTTCCTGCTGTTGTAACTTGATGTTCGCTAACTAATTTACCATTTATAAATGCTTTAGCTTGAAGTTGCCCAGGTAAAAATTTATTCAGCTTAAACTCAAAAGGCGGATGAGGTAAGTGACTTGAAAACTTATTTTCAGTTGGTGCTTGTCTTGCCACTAGTTTTCCGTTTAACCATAGTTCCACTTCTTCAGCATTACTAAAAACACGAACATTGATAGATGATCTTTTATTCCATTCACTAGCAATATAAACCATAGGACCAGATTCATATTGATTCGACTTTTCTTTAGGGCTTCTTTGACTTTGATAAAAGAAATAACTGTATTTAGGTAAGCGGTAAATACTCATAATACCCGAAGCTTCAAGATCATCTGCGTAGCCACGGTTATAATCAAACATCACCCAATAACCATCAGCAAAAGCGGGTATCGTTAAATTATCATTGTGAGCTTCTTGTAAGTTTTTTGCTTGTTGTAACAAACGAGCTTCACCTGCTCCCAACAACTGTCGACTAGTACGTTCCTCTTCTTTTAAATCGGCCCAAGAATCCTGATTTAAGCCAGCATTTTGTGCATAATATTCCCAGTCTCCATATTCAGAAACATTGTAAGGTTGTGTTGGTACTTCATAATGCTTTTGTCTATGTTGTCGAGCTTGCAAATAAAGGTCGTAACCTAATTGCCAACCAGCAGAAAAGCCATTAGCATATTCCTGTTTTACTGCATCATGTAAATCAGCAATAAACTCCTCTGGCATCTGTGACTCATTCAATGAACACTCCCAAGCGAGTACGCTGGCATGATTTCTATCTCGACGAATCAAATCATGACAAGTTTGGATAATTTGAGACTTGAACGCTGGGTCTTCTAAATAATATTGCCAGCCAAGAATAGCATCAATTAAAACAAGACCTAATTCATCTGCAGCATCCATAAACGCTTTTGAATGTGGGTAGTGAGAAAGTCTGACGTAATCAAACCCTGCTGACTTTATTTTTACCGCATCACGATAATCTGCTTGCGCTGATGTTGCATAACCAACATGGGGATATTCTTGATGACGATTCACCCCTCTTAAAAAAGTCACTTCACCATTAATTAATAATTGATGCTGTGCGTTAAACTCAAATTTACGCAGCCCTATCCGGGTGCTCTTTTGTTCAATAATTATATTGTCTAAATATATTTCACTCACCAGTTGATATAAGTTTGGCTTTTTCGGGCTCCATAATTGAGCGTTGTTAACAACTAATTGTTGACTAAATTGTTTATCACTATTCGCCAATAAAGTAGTAATTTTATCTTCTCTTTGACTCACTAAATCATCACCAAAATATAAACTTTGTTTTAGTGTAAATGACTTATTCTCAGCATATTGATTGGCGATATGTGTTTTAACATCAACAACAGATTTTTCGGTGCTTATTTTCGGGAAAGTAACAAAAACACCACCACTAGCCACTTTATTAGCATGCATTTCATCAGTAATATGCAATGGATTTTTAATCAATAAATTAACATCACGGTATAATCCTCCATAAGTATTAAAGTCTAATTTCTCTAATGGCTTAGGACCAATAGTGGGATTATCAGTGTTACTTAATTTTACTTTTATAATATTCTCATCAGTAAAACTAATATCGTCACTAATATCTAAAGTAAAAGGTAAGTAACCTCCTAAATGCTCACCAATTTTTTTATCATTTAACCAAACCTCTGCATGATTCATTGCTGCTTCAAAACGAATGAAAATTTTATTGTTTTTCCACTTTGGCTCAACAAGTATGGTCTTTTGATACCAAGCAACACCTTGCCACTGCTCATTAACAAGTAAAGGTTCTATTTTTGGCGTATGAGGTAAGTTTACGGTTTGCCACTTAGTTGTCGTTGATTCTTTATTAAGTTCTGAAAATGATTCAGAATTCGACACAACATTGCCTAAACGTTTTTCTCGTTTAAATTCCCACCCTTTATTAAGGTTTATAGTATTTGAAACAATTGCCTTAGCATGTATTTTATTACTGCTAAGCATTATACATATCAGTACAATAGAGATAATGAATGAAAGTGTTTTTAACACCAGAAGCCCCTTTTATCTTTCTTTAAAATCATAAGAAACATCAATTAGTAAACTATTACTTAGTTTTGTATTTGATATATTTAGCAAAAATTATTTTCAATTTCTGGCCGAACAACCAGTTCGTGAATGTGCACCGTTGAGCGAGTAAAAATCATGTTTTCAATACCATCAGCAACATCTTTTGGATTCAAATATTCTGGTCTAGCTTCACATCTGAAATCTGTATCAATGCCACCGGGGTATACTGAAAGTACTTTTACGCCCGAAGTTAATAGCTCTTTCCTCAACACTTTTGTATAACTGTCCAAAGCTGCCTTACTTGCACTGTATTGTGCTGTTTTAGGGTTTGAGAACAAACAAGTCGTAGATAGCACATTGAGAATAATTCCATTTCTATTCTTCAACATATTCGGTAGTGTTAAATCAATAAGCTGAAGCGGAGCATAAAAGTTTATTTTCATCATCCAATCTAATTGTTGATAGTCAGGTGATGAGGCTAATGTTCTAGATGAATTTAACCCCGCACAATTAATCAACACATCAATATCACCAAGCTTATTTTGTGCTGCCAAGAAAAAACCTTTAACTTTCTTAGTCTCTGATAAACAAAAGCTTTCTGCGTATACGTTATCTTTATTTGAAATATCAGATAAGGTTTCGTTCATCTTGCTGCTACTTCTGCCACATAAACTCAATTTAAGGTCCTTCGTAGCGAGTTTTATCGCTAAAGCACGGCCTACTCCCGAAGAAGATCCTGTTATTAGAATATGCATAGATGTATACACCTTATGAATCTATTAATATCGAATTAAATCAATGTTGGAATAAACAGGTACCGACTTGGCTAGAAGCCAAGCCGGTCAATTGAGCTTACATGTTATATTGGAAGCCAACTAAGATACGACGCCCCCACTCAACATTAAATGCAGGTTTTTGAGGATCGTTATCCCAATAACTAACCGAGGCTTCATTGGTAAGGTTTTGTCCTTGAAGTGTTAACTTAAGATTCTCAGTTACTTGGTAACCAATACTTGCATCAATTGTAGATTCGGCATCATTTAAATTAACTCGTGAAGGTACCCAACTATTAATTCCGGTATATTCACTGCGGTAGTTGTATGAAACTCGGACATCGAATCCTTCTTTTTCATACCACAATGTTAAGTTAGCAACATCTTCTGATAAGCCTCCTAAATTATAAGGATTGCTTTCAGGTTTAAACTCCATAACATCACTATCGGTATAAGAGTAGTTAGCAAAAATCCCTAAACCATCAAATGGGGCTGGTAACATATCGAATGATTGTTGATATAAAATTTCAAAACCTTGGATGGTGCCACCATCACCATTTACTGGGCCAGTGAACTGATATTCTGTTCCTTCGAAATCAACTGTCCCACTAGATAATCCGATATGAGATTCAAGATCTTTATAGAAAAAGTTGATCGTTGCTGCTGATTCATCACCCCAGTAATATTCATAACCTAAATCAATTTGGTTTGCGACATAAGGGTCAAGTGTAGGGTTACCGCCATTCGCTGTTGGTGGTAATGCGGTAGTGTCTATTGAAAAGCCTGTACGCATTTCTAATAATGGCGGTCTAGCCATTGTACGCGCCAACCCAAGACGAATTTGAGAGTCATCAGTAATATTAAAGATCATATTTAATGAAGGTAACCATTCGTCATAATCATGATTAACAACTATAGGTTCAGGACTAGGTGGATTCCAATTGCCATCACCGTCTTGAGTCCATTCAGTACCTTGCTGATGTCCAATAGATTCAACTTCAGTTTTTGCATATCGCAGGCCTACGTTACCAGTGAAAGGAATATCACCAATATCACCCACCATATTCAACATTACATATGCTGCACTGTTCGTTTCATTTAACTCCCACGATGCAATTAAGTCTTTATTGCTTCTATCACCAGGATTGTCAGAGCCACCAAAAGCGACATTAGCCACTTCGTCCCAATTTTTATAGCTATAAATTTCCGGAACGTTATATCCACCACCAATATCGTAACTCATACCATAATCACTTAAGCCATGATCTTGTGAGGCAGAACGTGACCAATCGTGAATTTGATTATTTTCTTTTGTTCTATCAGTATATCGCCCACCAAAACTTAACGTTTCAAAAATCCCCCAGTCAACATCACGCTCAAAATCTAAATTAATGTTGTACATCTCATCTGTCAGTTCTTTATCACCAATACCGTCCATTGTAGATGGAGCAAACTCTATGGTTGGTTCCCAAACACCTGGAGAAGTTTCGTACCATACTTCAGATTCAGCACCAAGAGAGTAATTTTCAGGACTGCTAACGTCACCACTGTGAACTATAATTTCCGGCACACCACTGGTTACATCAAAGCCTAAATCGTAATCTCCCCCTTGATATGTAGGATTAATTCGTACCCATACAGATTCGATACTTGCTTCCGAGTACCCTACGTCAGCTGTTACTTTCCACGTATCTCCAACATAGATCCCATTTAAACCTGTACTTAACATTTCATTAGTTTGAAACCAAGTTGGAATTGCTACATTTAAACCTGTATTAAATTGGCTACCCGCAACAATTTGTTCATCGCCATTAGCCGTTGCAACTATGGTAGGGTCAATTGATGATGCATCATAAGCACCTGCAGCCCAACCTCTTGGCCCACTTCCATCATCCGCCCAATTACCCAAATTTCCTTGACCCATTTGATCATCGCGTTCTTCAATGTCAAATTGAGAATAAAATAAATCACCTTTTAATGAAAAGTTATCTGTTGGCTTCCACTCTACAATCGCTAAGCCACCAATTCGCTCATTAGTACCTCTTTTGCTTTTTGCTACAACTCCCCAAGGAGCATCTTCAGGCTTACCATTTTCATTAAGATCGCCACGGTTATCACCATTGTTATAATCCCAAGACTCTACTCCTCTTTCTAAAGAAGGCTGGTCTTGATAGGTTAAACCGAAGGCGACACCAAAAGTATCAGAGAACTGATCGATATAACCAAAGCTTAATTTATGACCCTCACCATCTGTACCTGGTAGTTCATCACCCAGCTCGTTGAACATATAATCCCCACTTAGAGATATTTTTCGTTCATCTTTTGAAAGTGGACTAACAAAGTTCATATTAACAAGTCCTGATATGCCGCCTTCAGCTCGACTAGCAATAGGACTTTTATATACTTGTACTGAATCTATAAGTTCAGCAGGAAACTGTTCAAAACGTACATCTCTACTTGGCTCGGCAGACACTATTTCTCGGTTATTCATTGTCGCCACATTTAACCTAGGTCCCATACCACGAATAGAAATACGGCTAGCATTACCTCGATCACGAGAAGCAGCCACACCAGGTAGGCGAACTAAAGAGTCAGTGATACTCACATCAGGTAAAACACCTAAATCATCAGACGATATAACTTCAACCACAGAATCAGAAAAACGTTTTTCTCTTAGCGCCTTACCTAATGATGCACCAAAGCCTTTAACTTCAATAACTTCAACTTGCTCTTCTTGTTCTTTATTGGTTGTTTCTTCTTGTGCATGTACCGATTGCACTTGTAAGATTTGCGCAATGCTGAGTGCCAGCAGTGTCGCTTTGAATTGAGTTTTCATATTTCCCCTACCTTATATTTATAATTTTGCTGATATTCGGCATTTTAAAATTAGAATAATTCCCTACGTTCAAGCTAATTTCACCTTACGAAAATCATCTTTATCAATTTTTCATATATATTTATAACACTAAAGGTAATCGCTTTCCAAGTAATATATACAAAATACAACACCATAACAAATAATGAATTGAAAAATAAAGGGTTTATATTAGGTAAACGCTTACCCAAAGCAGCTAGCGATTAGCTTTTTTGTCGATCACTTTAATTTACTGGTATCAAGAAGGTCGATAGCCCAGTTATGCTAATTTGATAACTGGGTTATAAAATGAAAGGGGCTTTTCATTGAATACAAGTGGCTAAATTGAATTAGTTATGAAGTACTTTAGACTGTGCTGTTTTTTTTCCGTATTAACCGATACAACCAGTATGTAGTAGCCAGCAATGCTAACCACTAATTTAGAGTGAACTTGGTCATATTTTTTATGGCGGAAAGTGCCCCATTGCGAGATAGAAGATGTATGCCTGTTGTATGATCAAAACCTTTGAAGTAGAGCTGAAAATAGACACAACCATTATTTGGTTGTGTCTTATTACAAAGTAAATATTATTTATTCAAAACAAAACGTCAACATGTCCTAAGACGATCATTTAACCTTCTTTTGATGCTTTTTTATTTTGGCCTCATGAGCCTTGTCGCGCACTTTCATATTAGAATCTATAAATGATCTAGGCATTGAATTATCATCAATTTTAAAGTTCTTGCCTAGAATTTCGTTCATCAAATCATGTAAATATTCGTTTTCAGAGATTGTTTCACTATTTGACTGCTTTTTGCTGTCAGACAATATTTTAGGTGGTTTATCGTTAGTACTCGACTTTTTAGGTTTAGGCACACTTCGTTTTTTGTTATTAAGTGGTCGTACAGAACGAATAGCTTTACACCAAAATGGTGGTGCAATAATTGTCGGCGTTGAAAGCTTCTCTAGCATCATTTTTGCGCCGATTGGTACATTAAGTATAACAGCGGTGCCTGAGGTTTGGCTGAGTAGGTAACTAAGCGTTTTGCGGATCCCCGTAAGATCCGTTTCTGTTGCCGTTGGTTTTTCATGGTAGAAACTAGAGGGTTCTAAAGTGTCATTTTCAACTCTCTCTATTTTATCAACTAATCGATCGCTAATAACACAATCAAATTTTTCAACCTTATTGCTAGTAAAATTGACTACAGCAGGATAATCATTGTCATCGACCATAAAAGCATTAACAGGCTTATCAACTATAGCGTCGAATTTATCGGCAATGGAGACTAAAGGTGTATCACTTGATTTGTTGCCTTCAATTGCATCAAGCTGCTTTAATAATGGCACGGTAAAACTATCTTTCAAACCCAACACTTGAAATAAGCCAATGGTAGCAATCTTAGCTTCCTGCGATGCAAAGTGTGTTTTGTTTATATTGATAACTTTCCAGCTGCCAGCATCATTTTGTAGTTGTTCATCTGTTCGCTTACCATTTTCTGGCATAAGGATAACTAGTGGTACAGTGTCGTAATGTTCATCTACAACGGGGCAAATAGTATTAATAAAATCACCTAGTTTTTGAACGTCATCGTCAGTTTCTCCCACGTAAGTTAGAGCATCAAAAGAGCTATAAGTACCTGCTGTTGCGAAGTCGATATTTTTGCCGATTGACCATCCATGTTTAATTAGTGATTTTTCATAAGTTGGGGATAAATTACTAGCGATGTTAAGTAATTCCTCTGGTTGAATATACCTTACTTCCAAAGCATCGCTCGCATTAGTAATATGATGGCTGAGGAACTTAACTTTTTTTGTTCGAAATAGTGCTGTTGCTTTTTCTAGTGTTAAGTTGGCACCGTTTGTTACACCAAGTAATGTACGAATTAACATACTGAGTTGATCAGGCGTGTTTACATTTAACAATTTTTTGGCAAATTGCTGTGCTGAGTTTGATAAATATTTCATGGGGGTGTCCTCTTTTAAGTTAAACAGATCTAAAGTTTTAAATTAATGCTGAAGACAACATTAATTTGAAACTTTAATCATCCATTTAACTCGCACTTACATGTTGTATGTGCCGAGAACTGGTAAGGTTTGCTAGTTCGTATCCAATAACTATGGACAGTGGAATAGATTAACTTACACGAGAACAGGGCGGGCATAGTAGGAGCAATATTGCCACTTGTAAACACTTATTTATTTATTTTGATAAAAAATTCATTGAAAATCTTATCTGACAAAGTACTTGCTTATGGCTTTGGTAGTGTTTCGCTTTTACACTAAAGCGAGATAATACAATGCCTAAAGCACAACTTACCAAAGCTTATATAGAAGCCAATAAATTAAATATAACCAAGCAACATGAAGTAACCGACAGTCAAGAGCCAGCATTACGAGTGATTTTTTATGCGAACAAAGTTTCGTATGTAGCGCGAGTTTTTTGGCAAACCAAACGTTATTACTTATCCATTGGCACATACCCATATGTACCTTTACCTAAAGCACGGCAATTAGCAGCGCAATTTAAATGCGATGTACAAACAGGGGAATATAACCACAAGGGACAGATTAAATTTAGTGATTTTGTTTATCAGCACTTCAAACCTCGTGTGTTTGCCACACTAAAATATAATACCGCTTATGAATACATGCAACGCCTTGAAAGTATGGTCTTACCAACAATGGGTGATACGCCGATGGTACAAGTTGGACGTTCTGACGTTATTAATTATTTAGATAATAAATCGACAACGTTAAAACCTAGTACGGTAAATCGTTACCATTCTTTATTTGGCAGCGTGTTTAGCCTTGCTGTTGAAAAAGGCTTTATTGATGAAAATAAATCCCCTGTTAAATGTATTAAAAAGCGCAAAGAAAATAATACCCACAAGAAGGTATTACCTTCAAAAGAGCAAGTAAAGGCACTAATTAAGTTCTGTAACAGTAACCCGAATCAAGAGTTAGGCTGTGATTTGATTTTATTACTGCTCTATACAGGGATGCGCTTATCTGAAGCCTTATCGCTTAAGATTAGTGATATTAAAAATGACGGTACAATCATATGGATACAAGAAAATAAAGCATCACGCCCCGTTGGTTTACCTGCAAATAGCGAAGCACAAGCCATCATAAAAAGGCTTATAAAAGCAACTTGGAACGAGTACCTTTTTCCTTCCCCTGTTTTAGATAATCGTCAGATGGGGGCACCGCGAAGATTATTAACTAAGTTAAAAAATCAGCTTAAGCTAAATGAGTTTGGCTTTCATTATTGCCGCGCCATCTTCTGTACAGCAGTCGCTAAGAAAAATGTACATATGGCCCAAAAACTCCTAAACCACTCTGATATAAAGACAACTAACCTTTATATTTACCATGATGATAGCTCACTAATGCAAGCAACAGAATCAGTTGTCGCACACTATAACAACTAACGCTTTCTAAAAATGCCAATTCAAGTTTATCGCTTGAATTGGCACTTACTTTTCATCTGTTAACCCTCACCCCTTATCTCTGGAAAATGTACTTACAGCATTCTCCGATTAAATATATTCCTACCATACAGCCAAGTAAAAATAGCACGTTAATTTTTACTTCAAACAAGTTAGGTGAACTTCGGGAAAATCTAGTTACAGAATTAAGCTGAAATTAATTAATTTACCATTACCGCCTAACTACATTACTAAAGGGGATTTATGAATAACGAGATTTATTTAGACAAGAAAGGGTTATCAAAACGTTTTGGTACTTCACTCTCTTGGGTTGATAAAGCCATGGCTTACACGCCAGACAAATTACCTGCATTTATACGTTTTGGTCGTTTAGTCAGGTTTCCAATCGCTGAAGTGCTTAAGTTCGAGCAACAGCAATTATTAAATACAAAATAGGGGACATACAATGTCTGATGTTATAGAAGAGTTAAGTTTAGATGTTTTTGGTAACAAAGGTTTTTCGCAAGAGCCTTCATCTGAGGAAAATGATTGGGAAGTGAGATCCTTTCCAGACAAGCCTTTTAGAGCCAATGAAGATCCAGAAAAGTCATTAGTAGCGCATGTATTAACAAGTGCTAGCGGTGATATGTATTTGGTTGCTATGGATATTGCCATTCAATTAGGTAGTGACGTTAAAAAACGAGTACTAGTTGAAGCTCAAATGGCAAAAGGGGATAAATTTTTATTATCAATTTCTGCCATTACACCAAAAAATCATAATAATGATTGGGTGAGCTCTGCTCAGAGCGCATTGAAAAAAAGTATGAGTAAAATGGTTCGCGTGTCTCGGGCATCTGATTCTTATCGTGTGATTGAAAGTCAGCGCCCTTGTGATAAAGCGATATGGTCTGATTTAACACTGGAAGAGATTGTTGAAAAAGCGTTTGGTGATCGGTTAATTACTGATATGGATCACCCCGCGATTATCGAGCTTTTAAGTTTCTAACCGTGGATATAAATAGCATTAAGAGTATTGGCACTTGCGCCAATACTCTTTCATCATTTGTAATAGTTGATGCTAATGGTACCAACTATCACCATAACGTTTTATCTTCCCAAGACACTTTTCTATGTTTTGATATAGGGGCTTTGCATCAAACGTTGAGCAAAGCAGACCTTCCTATTCCCGTAAACCTTATTGACTTGAAAAGTGAATTTGGTTTGCTCAATAATATCATTGATAAACAAGCTGAATTTTCATGGCTTAAATTGTCACTAAACGAAATGGTTTTGGCAACTAAAGTTGATACTGTTGCGCCCGATGCGAGTCTTTGGTTGCATCCATGTTTAGAGAGTTCGGCAAAGTATTTAGCAAACCAATCAGCAGAGATCGCTTTACGCCATGCAAACTGGTTAATACAGTTATGGCAAGAATATCATCAAGCTATCTCTATTGAACAAGCAGTTAACCGTGCTCACTACAGCAAACTTGTCAGCCAAATATCTATGCAGGGAATTCCTGTTGACGTTAGCGCGATAAAGCAAGTTACGGCAATTGAAGCGCCCGTTGCACGTAATATTCTCAGTTATGTTGATGGAGGGCGATGTTATTGCCCGATAGCGTCCTTCGGTACGATAACTGGTCGCAACACAACAAGTAGTAGTGCTTACCCACTTTCTATTAAATCTGATTACCGTAAATGGTTTAAACCTGCAAAAGGTCGTTGCTTTTTGCATCTTGATTATCATCGAGCAGAAATTGGTATCGCAGCAGCCGAAAGCCAAGATAAAAACTTGCTCGATTTATATCTTAATGGCGATCCGTATTTATGGCTTGCCAATCAATGCACACCTGTAATGGAGCTAAAAAAAGCAAAACGGCTATTTATTGCTTTTCAATATGGAGCAACACCAACACAAGCATTTGTCAGAAAAATGTCACTACCTGAAAGAATTATTCAGCATTTATATAGCATTCATCAGGCGCACTTTAAACGTTATTGGTCTTGGACTGAAACAGTGATTGAAGATGCGTGTTTTGATGGTTGTTTAACAATATCTGATGGCTGGCGTGTAGGTATCACTCCAAAGTCATCAGTGTTGAGCATGGTTAACTTCCCAATTCAAGCTATGGGCGCGCTGATTTTAAGAGATGTTGTTCATCAATTAGGTGAGCAGAATATTTTACCAATTGGGCTTAACCATGATGCCGTGCTACTTGAGTGTGCTTGTGAAGAAGCCACTGAATTAGTACACAAAACAAAAGTAGTGATGGAAGGCGTATCACAAAATTTATTAGGCATTGCATTGAAAGTATCGGTCGATATTGGTCAATCAGGCCAAACTTTATTAGAAGTACTGGAGAAATAAAAATGACGAAAAAAGAAAAGAAACCTCAACTGATTGAGTTGATTGAGTTAGTTGAGGACATGGCCTCTTTAGTGTTAGACCAACATGGTATGGCGTTTATTAAAATCAGCGTTGATGGTCAACATAAAGTCATCGGTATTAATTCACAAGAATTTGCAGATTGGCTGCGTCATTATTACTTAGAGGCAACAGGTAAGCCAATTTTAGCGATGAACTTAAAAGACACATGCGAGCACTTTAGTAGTATGGCAAGGAGTACAGGTGATAAAATTACTACATCATTGCGTAATGCATACGTTAATAAATGTGCCTATGTCGACTTATCAAATAGTAAAGGCGAAGTTGTTAAGTTGGATGAAAATGGGTGGGCATTATCCACCGAGCCAGAAATTTACTTTACCAAGTCTGGTCCAATGGCTGAACTGCCATTTGCATTAAAGACATCTGATTCAAATTTGACTGAGTTATTAGCACCATATTTAAATCTTTCGGATGAGCATGCTCGTTATCTATTGATAGGGTTTATTGTAGCAAGCTTCTTCGACCTACCTAGCAAAGCAATGTTGGTTATTAATGGTGAGCAAGGCTCAGCTAAAACCACTACCACACGTATTATTGGTCAACTTATTGATCCTTCAAAAGTGAAAACACAATCGACGCCTACATCAATGAATGACTTGATGGTAGCAGCCGCAAATAGTGCGCTGTTATGTTTTGATAATACGAGTAAGTTACCGCCTAAACTGATGAATATGATTTGTCAGTTGAGTACAGGAGCTGGATTTAGGCGGCGTAAGCTCTACTCTGATCTCGATGAAATCGTTTTTGAAATATCTCGTATGGTTATTATTAATGGAATAGATGCAGATATTATCTCAGCCACTGACTTATTAAGCCGTTGTGTTCAAATAGTATTACCAGCAATTACAGGGACGCAACGTATATCTGAATCAAAGCTATGGAAAAACTTCTATAACGACCAACCTGTAATATTGGGTGCACTCTATGACGTTGTCGTTAAGGTTATCTCGATCATTGATGATATTGAGCTTGATGATGCAACACGTTTAACTGATTTTTGTCGTGTTGGTGTGGCTGTTGAACGTGTATTGAAGTGGCCTGAAGGTGCGTTTATGAAAGCGTTAACAACCATGCAAGCGGAAGCAATGGAAATTGCGCTTGAGTCTGATGTGACCGCAACGGGTATTCAAAGAGTGATGGAAAATCGCACACGCTGGGATGGAACAGCCGACAGGTTACTATCAACAATGAATCAGCTTTGTGGCTTTGATTTAACTAGCCAGCAATTGTGGCCAAAATCGGCACGTTCTTTGGGCATTAGACTTGTTAAAATTATGCCAGCACTTCGCGAGCAAGGTATAGTGATTGAAAAAACCAAGTCTGGCCCACGAAAAATCACTATAACTAACAACAGTATAGCTGTTAATCGTCCGATGAAACCTGAATCGCCATTGAATAAGTTTGATGCGGCGTAGTTAGTTTTTTCATTTACATATTAGGCCGTACATCAATGTGCGGTTTTTGTTTCAAGAAAAAGCCCCTGAGAGACTTGGGCATTAGCATGGAAAATCTCTTTTCAATGCCTCCTTGAAATTAATATCTATATTGTGTTTTTCCTTTTAATCATTAAGTGAAAATATGTCAATGAATAATCATCTCAATAAAAAAACTGCTTTAATAATTTGTAATCATACATCACCAAGAATTGAAGTGGGACTAAATATTCCTTATACCTACAAAGAGCGCCGAGGGTTCAAGTGGATTGAATCAAGCATTTAATAAATAAAAACTGTGTTCAATATTACTAACTACTTCATAAATTGGTTGTATATGGTGAAGTGGATCATTTAACTTGAAAGTTGAATAATAATTCTCTTTAATAAGTTGGACGTTGATCGATTTGGACATTTCAAATCGTATAAGTAAGGTAACCCAATATGGGTTACCTTACTTTATTGAACTAACATTAACTGTTAACCATTGGCTTTAATAACTCTCTTACAATTTGGCTAACTGTTACGTCATTAATTTCGGCATGTTTTTTTAACAGTGCAGCTTCTTTGATGTTTAAGTAAAAACTCAGTCGTATTTTTTTCTGCCTTAATTTCATTTTAGGTCGGCCACCTATAGCATACTCAAGTTCACTTAATGTTTGCATCTTCATTTTTTAGCTCCTAACGCAACGATAGAGTCATATACTTGCTCATGCGTTTTTCTACTTTTATTTAACTGATATTCGCCTTTATTGTGATGAACATTACTAAACCATTCACTGCCGTCTTTAGCTACGCGTTCAAACAATGTTGTTCTCCGAATACCTAGAATGGTTAGTTGACCTAAGGTTTCAATTAAATGATTTTTGGCATTGTTAAACTTGCTTTCACTCGTGAAGTTATTAATAACAATGATTGTGGGTTTACCAGCCTCTTTAACTAAATTTAAAGTATCAATTGTGCCTTGCAAGCTTCTAGCATCAGTCAATGTCGGTATGATAATGGCATTACTTAATTTAACAGCATGAGCAACTTTCGGATCAATGTTGGTCGACATAGCACCAAAATCAAAGACGATGTCTTTTTTGGCTGTGTATTGCAGCGGTATTCTTTTTTTATTAGGCGCTATTTGTGCAACATTACTCTTTTCACTAATGATCAAGTCAGTTGTTACACATTTAATACCTAAATAAGTCGCTAAGTTAATAGCTAATGAAGTCTTACCAACGCCACCCTTAAGTGAAAGAAATAAATATCTCATTGCGACATTCCTTTATAGGTTGATGGGTGCTTAATTACACCTATAAATTTGTTAGCAAAAAGTGGGGCAAGTTTAGTACTTTTGGAGCACCTTCTTATTTAGATATTTTTGTGAAATTTAGGTGAATATCAGGAAAATGTCATTAGCAAATTATACGCATTAACACTGCTGTATTTTCTAGTCTTTATTCATAAACGTACTAGGAAATAACATGAAATACAGCTCTAATAAAACGCATGCAAGTAACAGCAATCTATCTGAATTAGAATTACAGCTTGAGGAAAGGCTTACCTTGATTAGTTCAATCGAGCAGAGAAATGATGGCTTATATTTAGATGATAAGTTGATAGCGCCTGTTGTACTTAAATTAAATAGAGATGGTAACAACGTTTCAAGCACAGCTTTTGAAGTTAAGCCTGATAAGCCTTATCGAATTAGTTGGACATCTGAGCCTGTTAAATTTGAAAGTATGGACTACTTCCCGCATGGCCTAAGCAAGACTTGTTTAAGTTTTGCATTTAAATATGATGACAAGTGGGCACAAGATCTATTCTTTTGGCTAATAGCGAAAGAGTTTTTCGAAAATGATGAGCTAGAACAGAAAAGCTATTGGAAAAAGTTAATGAGAACTCGTCATTTCTTAACCAGAGCAATAGGGTTTAAGTTAATTGAAGCGTAAGCGGCTTATTTTGTAGTAATTCGTCTTGTATTAAAGCCAATCACTTGGCATAGGTGATTGGCTTTTGTGATCAAATAGACTCGCGTATCAAGGTAAAGCATAGCCATATATTAATTCTTTAGATTTAACCCTTTGGAATTAAGTTATGCAAAAACGTTTCAAGTTTACCGACAAGGCTATCAAAGCCTTACCAAATAATCCGCGAGATTCAAAATCAACAGAGTTAGAAGTAACCTGCCTAATTACCCCAAATTTAAAATGCATAGTAGGCAAGACTGGCAACAAGCGCTTCCTTTTCCGTTACACCTATAAAGGTCGAAAATTCAGCATGAGCCTTGGCTCTGTTGATATTGGTGTGGCAGCAGCTAGGCGTATCGTTCAAAAACATAAAATGGCCCTAAGCGAAGGCCAAAACCCAAAAGCAGAGCGTGATAGTCATCAACGCTTAACACTTGATGAGTTTTTCGAGGAACATTATTTACCGAGTATTAAGAAACGTAAAAAGAGCTGGCGTGATGATGTTTATCGTTATGAGGTAAATATCTCCCCCAAGTTAGGGCGAATACTTTACCAAGATTTACGCACTATTGATGTTCAACAATTACATTTAAAAATAACAGATACGGTGAATAAGTACGGTAACTTCTATGCTCCGGCAACAGCTAATCAAGTGTTGATGATACTCAAAAGTATGACGAAGTACGCGATAAACTTAGATGTCATTGAGGGTGATGTTTGCTTGCCTGTTAAGCTATTTCGATTAAACAATGCCCGAACGCATTTTCTCACGACCTATGAAGTTAAGCGGTTACTCAATGCTTGCCGTGAATATTCTAATAAAACAATCGCTGGTTATATTGCAATACTTGCCTTAACAGGATTACGCTGTGGTGAGGTATCAAATATTAAAGTAAAAGATGTTGATATTAAAAGGCGAGTCATTGAAATACCCATGACTAAAAATGGCCGAAAAAGGGTAGTGTTTATCACCGATAGCATGCTCGCCTTTATTGGTAATATCCCCTTAAAGGCTGATAATCCCTACCTATTTGCAGGCCGAGTAAAAGGTCAGCCATTACGTTCAACTCGCAAGACATTCTTTAAATTACTTAAACGTGCTCAAGTTAATGCTGATGGTGTTTGCCAACATACCTTGAGGCATTCAGTAGCAAGTAACTTAGTCTCAAATGGCGTTTCGCTTCGATTAGTACAAGAACAATTGGCGCATCGCTCAATCATATCGACCCAGCGCTACTCAAAGTTAACGACTGAGTCTATGCGCCAAACCAGTGAAACATTATCAAATCTGTTTAGCTAACTCTATTTAACAAAATTCATATAAAGCCCACTCCTAAGACCTTAATCGGTTTAAAGGAGCGGGCTTTTTTTCATTTATATAAGGAAACAGTATGCAAGTGATTAACTATTTACCATCTGCTAATCAATTAGCATTGGCACACTTTACGGCTCAATGCGCCGTTGATTTGTTGTTAGAGCCATTTAGCACTATTAGCGATGCACGAGATTTTTGGCGTGAATACTCAAGCGTGATTATCTGCTTTAACCGACAAGATGATTTAGCCGCTGCCATGAATACCCTTGATGATGCAACGTGCCACTTTATCGAACAAGCTGAGTTGAATCCTGAGTTTGTTGAAAACTTAGCTGATGGTTACCAATTGTCATTAACCATTACCAACGATATGGGGACGGGCTTATACCTAATTAAGCCTAAAGAATTAACTATCAGCAACGGTGAGTCTCATGACTAAAAATCAGTTAATTAGCATTATCTGTAATGCTGACACACCACTTTCAATTCGTCTCGATGCGCAGAATCTATTAAATCAATTAACAAAATAACCATTAAAAAAAGGAAAAACACTATGGCTGTGAAAGCTAAGAATACTAAAACTAGTGAGAAGGCTAGTACTGATAAATCAATTGAGGTTGATGAAAAATCAAACGATGAAGTTATTACGGATTTACCCGTTGAAACAGAAATTGTGACGGATGATAAACCAGATATCGACCCTGATAGTCAGTACAAAACAGTATTAGTTGGTCAAGCTAAAACCTTATCAGCAAAATCAAAGAGCTTGATTGGTTTTGAACTCGCATTAAACACCGATGATAAATGCCGTTACTTACGAATGACAGCTAACTCAAATGGTGGCTTATTCTCAAAAGAGTGGGTTAGTCTTGATGAGGTATTTGCGTTACTAGAGCAGCAAGATTTAGATAAACCGTTTAAGTCTTCAATATTCAAGGCGGTAATCAAAGGCGGTTCGGCAAATAATGTTAGCTTTTTATCAGCTGTGTTTCGCGCTGAGGATTTAAGTTTAATACTGAAATCTGAAAAGAGTCAATTCTTGCACATGGTTAACCCGTTATTAGTGAACCAACGTGACAGGCTTTCCAAGCTAAAAGTACTTCCCACACCAGCCCTAAAATAGACGTTCATACGTTTACTGCTTGCAGTAATACTCCCTACAAAAACAACTTAAGGTTTTATTATGAAACTGACTTTTGACAAGAGCCAGTGTTTCACTGTGCCCGAAAAGCTTTACCAAATACTAAACGATGAATTAGCTAACCATTCATCACCAGATTGTGACACAGAAGGCATTATTTTTAATTTTCGTGATCCTGATTATTCTAGTGATAATGGTGGATTTCATCCTGTAGAGATACGACTCGTTAAGCATGTGCTAGCAGGTAAAGTGCAATGGCAATTTGAATACATGACGGACTTTTCTTTTCAGGGTTACCCCTTTGCGGAGCTGACAAAAGAAATTGATGTTTGTTTCAGAACAAAGCAAGTTTATAACTTATATGGAGGTTGGTTAAGCAAAGCTGCTGGTGATGAACTGATGGCAATGTTTTTAGAAAACTTTATTTCATATATCGAAATGAACGTCTTTACGGTAACTATTAATTTTGACTAACCCTGTTATGGACAGGATAAGTAAATTGGATATTTTAATGTTTAACGTGGTGGTCATTAGGATTAGGAAATTAAGATGTAATGACCTACTTACTGTAAAGGGCTTTGTCTGTTAGCCGGATTAATCATTCGGCTGACAGTATTGTTTGAAATTAATTGGAGATTTATAGCAAAATGAAAAAATCTAAATTGCCCTTTGATGGTAAATACATCTCAAAAGGTGCGATGAAAGGTGCCGTAACAGGTATGGCAATTGGCTATCGTTTTGGTCCTTATGGTATTGCTATTGGCGCTACTTTAGGTGGAATTACTGGATATGTCATTGAAGAATTAAAATAGGCCAACCAAAAATGGTTAGCTAATGATGGAGATATTCGGCTTAAAGTGACCTTAAAACCTTATGAATGTTTAGGTCTTATTTCTTTCCTTTTAAATTAATAGGATTTAGTCTGCCCGACGAGCTATTTGTATGTTAGTTAAATCACTTACTACTTTATCTCTCTACACAGACTGAGCATTCAAGCCAAAAATTGATGCTTTTTTATTTAATATCTAAGTGTTATTAATTTGAAATAATGCATATGTCATGGCTGAGTTTTGAAGTTACCCAAACTGTATCTAAGGGTAAAATATATAGTCAAATTTTTAGTTTCTGGAAAATGTTATTACACGATTAGTCGACCTGTTTTTGGTGATTTAATAGCTTCAACGCATCGGCGTTTAACTTTTTATAGGATACAAAGATATGATAGATTTAATAACAACATTGGGTGGAAGTAAACTTTATAAGCATAAAGAAATCTTTCATTTTGGCAATATGCATAATGGAATAGATGGTGAAGGTTTAGCTCAATCCGCCAAAGGCATCCATCCATGGGATGGGGATTGCGAAACACCTTATGGCGTACCAGTTCTAGATTTCAATATTGAGTCTTTTAAAGACGGCTCAGTTGTAGTGGTTGAAGTATATATAGACGGTTCAACAATTTCTTTTCGCAGTTTTAGTAAGGGAAAAAATAAGTTACCTGATTGCTTTTATATTGCAAAGCGCTATATCAACAGCATTGTACCTGAAAAAGCTGAACTGATAGAGGCAATGCTATTAAGTCTAGTTGGTGTAGCGATACTTAATGATGATATAGGTTGTACATTAACTTGTCAGGACATAGCGATAGATATGTATAAAAGAGAAAAATTGAAACAAAATTTAAAGTATAATTTAGTTATCCAATCCTAAAATAGAAAGGATTGTATTAAAAGATCATTAGCTTTTTGCTTCTGGTCTTTTTTTTTGTAGAAAACACAGGAATTAGACAGTAAATTTTAATTCTGATCAAAGTTAATCAGTTCCGGTCGATGTTGAAGATATGAGTTAGAAGTTGGATATACGTGTAAGTAATTAGACCTAATTAGCTTCAAATACTCACAGAATATGCACAGGAGCGGTTATCAGAAAGTTCTGATTATAGTAGTGAATTGCCTAGAGGCTTTGATTTAAAAGGGAGAGAATGGGGTGGCTAAAGGGACTTGAACCCTCGACAACCGGAATCACAATCCGGGGCTCTACCAACTGAGCTATAGCCACCACTGATATACATAACAGGCGTTATCTATGGGTGTTTCACGTTTACTGCCACAAGTTTGAAACAGTGCGCGGATTTTATATTAGATACGGCGATCATTTCAAGATGAATTTTAATAAAAATCACAAATAATCTAAGTTTTATGATCTCTGGCAGCAAAGCTTAGGTTTTTAGTTATAAGGATGTTAATGCATCATTGCTATACCTGGCTAATAATAATTTTATCTAGTACCTATTAAATGCAAGTAGAATCATCATATATATAGTCACTGCCTTGGTTATTAGCTTTATCAATTAAGGCCTGATTATCAGCACAAGCAATCGCGTTATCTTCTAGGTTTAAACTCAAGGGCAACTCTTGCCAATTCAATATAGTCGTTACAGAAGTAATACTATTATCTCTTAAGTTCAGATTTATCAATGATGTAATATTCGATAAAGGGGTTAGGTCCTTGACTGAGTTTTTACTTACTTCCAATTCGCTCAAATTAGTTAAATCCGACAAAGGAGTTATGTTGGATATTGAGTTTTCATTGATAAATAGCCTCTTTAACTGCTGTAATCCCGATAATGGCGAGATATCACTGATCATATTTTTATTTAAAAATAAAACCTCTAATAGATTAAGGTCTGAAAGTGCATCAATAGAACTCACATCACTGTTTGTAAATCTAAGTTCAGTTAAAGCATAAAGACTAGTTAACGGGGTTAAGTCGACAATGTTACTTTTGAATGATAACTCTGCATTACCTATATATAGTAACTTCAAATTAGCTAGACTCGCGACAGGTGTTAAGTCACTAAATGTATTATTATAAAGCACTAGGTTTTGAAGAAAGATTAGTTCATCAATCCCTTCTAGTGAATTAATCTCCTCTCCAGGACAATAAACAGATTTAATCTGGTTAATTAAAACATCAGGTGCATATACAGCAGCGATACAATCGGCTAAGTTTTGATCGGTAAACGTAATTGTTTCTAGTTTATAGGCGATAAAATCTGGATCATTTGGGTCCATATCATTTTCATTACTTGCGCCATCGCCATCTATATCGGGATCTTTATCATCACTAATACCGTCGCCATCAATATCGGCTATTTTCACAGTCGGTTCGCTTGAGCCGCCCCCACCTCCACAAGCACTTATTACAGAAGTTAAACAAAGTAACAGACATATTTTTATTAAGTAATTATTTTTCATGCTCGTCCATGCCTCAATAAATTAACCAGTAAGGAAACATACCTCTTCCTTACTAGTTAACTATAGTAAAAAAAATAGAATATGTTTTTATAGTTAGTTACATTTTTGTTAAAAAATCTGTTAACTTAGTTAAATCAAAAAAAATAATAATACGTATTAAGGACAATTACTTGCTAAAAGTATTCAGCTGCAGAGGGTATTTGCCTTTTATTGGAAGATTTATTAACTAAATATGATATTTTTCAAAAATATAAAAAGATCTCTTTTATTTTTAACTTTAATGCTAATTACTAATATTTGCGTGGCCGCTTCTAATGTAAATGTAGTACAAGTAGACGGTAGTGAAAGTGGAACATCTATCCATGAATCAATTCAATATTTAGTCGATGTTGAATCTGAGTTAACCGTTCAACAAGTCTCAGCTTCAAATTCTTTTCAATCTGTATCAGGTTTAAACAACGGTAATTCTTGGCTAGGTAAAATAGAAGGTTCAGTTTGGACTAGAGTCATTCTTAACAACTCAACTGAGAATGTCATCGAAGTTAATTTTGAATATCCTTTTATTCAACCCTCGACAGTATATTTACACTCAAGAACTTTCTTAACTGACAATGATTTTATTACTAAAGAATCAGACATAAGAAATACCAGTAATAACCGAGCAATAGCTACACCTCGCTTGAGTATACCTTTGACTTTAGCGCCTAATGAAAGCAAGGAAGTTATTCTAGAGACCTTTAGTGATATACCTACACCAAGGTTTTCATCTTTTCGGATATGGTCAACTAAAGCTTTGGTGAAAGCATCAAATATTGAACACATTATTTTTGGTATGGTGATTAGCTTCACCCTATTTTCTGCGATAGTTAGTCTAATTTTTTATAAGTTTATAAATGAAAAGTTTTTTATTTGGTATAGCTTGTTTGCTGTTAGTTCCATACCTGTTTTGGGCTTAACAACGGGCATTTTAAACCTATATATTCCCAACCTGGATTATCACCCTTTAGGTACCATTTCGATGGTTGTAATGATGGCTGCAGGCATTCAGTTTATTCGTGCCTATAGTAATGCAGCCTACCATTCGATAAAAGCCGATAAGTTATTGCATTTAACTCTTACTCTTGTTTTAGCCGCTCTGCCTTTAGCTATTATTGGTTTCCATGATTTGGCGATGCAGATCCAACAATTGGCGATATTTATTTTTCCTGTCGCTATTATTACCGCTATCTACTGCGGAGTACTGGGCGAAAAGCAAATGTCGACAATGGTATTGGCAAAAATATTATTTTTTATCACTTTAATGGTAACTAATTTACAAGCTTGGGGATGGATAAAACCAAGCTACGGTTTAGTATTTTTACCAACCATAGGTATGGTTGCACAGTTAACTTGTTTAATTTGGGCTATGTACTGTAAAGCACGTACTCATCACTTTGAAGGTTCTCTAGAAGATCAAAATACAATAACCGATGCTTATCAACAAGCATATGCATTACAAGAACAAGTTAAAGAACAAAATCAAATGTTGAAAACGGCGAAGGAGCAAGCTGAATTTGAAGCTAGAACAGATATGCTTACCCACTTGCCAAATCGTCGAGCTTTTATGAATTTAGCTAAAATGGCTATCGCCCAAGCATCTCGACAAAACAAACCTCTATCTTTTATCGCTTTTGATATTGACAACTTTAAGCTGATTAATGACCAATATGGTCACCCTGCAGGTGATGAAACATTAAAGATTTTTGCTGAACTTACTCGTGAAATAATCAGAGCTAGTGATTTTTGTGGTCGTATTGGCGGGGAAGAATTTATGATCGGTTGTCACAATAATCGTATTGGCGACGCTCACTATTTAGCTGAGCGCCTACGTAAATCAATTGAAGAGTGTGTGATTAAATTTGACGGTTGTGAATTCTCAACCACAGTAAGTGTTGGTATAGCTGAAGTAGTTGACGGAGATGATTTAGAAGCAGTAATTAAGAAATCAGATGAAGCTATGTACATATCTAAAACCCAAGGTAAAAACAAAGTTACTCACTACGCCGCATAAGCTATAGTTGTAGCTAGATTATTTACCTAATAGCGGCGCATTTATGTCTCTAGAAGCCATTACTAAACAGTTAAAAGCATTAAACCAATCAATTCCCCCAGTCGAGTTATGGGATCCTCCTTATTGCGGAGAAATGGATATCGTTATAAAAGCCAATGGTGATTGGTTTTATAATGGCTCTATCATCAACAGGCTCAGGTTGGTTAAGTTATTCGCCTCTGTTATCAAGAAAGAACAAGATGAGTATTTCTTGGTAACTCCCGTTGAAAAAATAAAGATAACCGTTGAAGACCAACCTTTTATTATCAACAATTGGCAGTGGTTAGAAGGTTTAAGCCCTGCAACAATGCAACTAACTAGCAACCTAGATGATTCGATACTCTTGTGTGACGAACATCCTATGATTTGTGATGCTGAGGGAAATTTGTCGGTTAAAATACGCCGAAACTTGTATGCCAGCATACATCGCAACGTATTTTATCAATGGATTGAGATAGCTAAAGAACAAGATCTTGACGAGCAAAAGCAATTGATACTCACTAGTGCCGGTCAAGATTTTATTATAGGAAGTTATGCCGAGTAGGCTTGATTAAATTACTCGAGAAAATCGTTGCTGGCTTAGTTTACTCTTCATATAAATATCGAATGACATACAAATATTGCGGATCAATAATCTACCTTTCGGTGCCACGACTATTTCGTTGTCAGTATCGGTTAGTAAGCCATCTAGTTTGAATGTTTCTAAACTTAATAAATCTTGTGCAAAATACTCAGCAAAGTTGATGTTATATTGCTTTTCAATTATCGATTTATCTAATCTAAAATTACACATTAACTCTTTAATAACAGTCGCCCTGATCACGTCATCCTGAGATGTTACTATGCCTTTTTCAAGTGCATGACCTTGCTCACTCACCGCGTGATAATACTCTTTTAAGGTTTTACTGTTTTGGCTGAAACTTTTGCCTATAGCACTTATAGAGGAAACTCCCAGTGCTAATAAGTCACAGTCGCCTAAAGTGGTATAACCTTGGAAGTTACGATGCAATGTACCCTCTTTTTGGGCTATCGCTAATTCATCTGTAGGTTTTGCGAAGTGGTCCATGCCAATAAATTCATAACCGTGGTCAATAAACGATTCTATCGCATATTGCATTAGTTCAAATTTTTGCTCTGCATTTGGTAACCACTCATCTCTAATTTTACGCTGAGCAGCAAAGCGACTTGGCATGTGTGCATAGCTGAATAATGAGATACGGTCAGGGTCCATAACCTTTACCGCTTTCATCGTGTTTGCAAAAGTTGCAACAGTTTGATGTGGCAAGCCATATATCAGGTCTAGATTAATCGATTTAAAGCCAACTGCTCGTGCTCGTTTAACTAAGTCAGTTATAAACTCGGTACTTTGTTCACGGTTAATCGCTTTTTGTACCTTGCTGTCCGTATCTTGCACGCCAATACTAAGACGATTGAAGCCTTCGCTTACTAAGTGATCCATCAAATCGAGTTCGATTTCTCTTGGGTCAACTTCGATACTCATTTCGACATGGTCAGAGAAAGTAAAAACAGATTTGAGTTTATTAACTAATGAGCTAATTTGCTGTTTGGTTAGAAACGTCGGTGTGCCACCGCCCCAATGCAATTGTTTAACGGTATGACCTTTAAAAGACAGAGCTCTTAATTCTATCTCTTTAAATAAGTATTGCAGATATTCATCTGCTTTATCTGAATGTCTAGTGACTATCTTGTTACAACCACAGTAGTAACAAAGGCTATGACAAAAAGGGATATGCACATAAAGAGATAAATCGTCATTATCAGATTGCTCAATAGCTTGCAGCAAATCGTCATTTAAAAAATTATCGCTGAACTCTAAAGCTGTTGGGTAAGATGTATATCTAGGACCACTAACGTTATATTTAGTTAATAATTCCGGAGCAAACATTTCAGAGTGTTGTTGGGTTTGTGACATATTAAGAGCCTTTTATACTTTAGGAGGAAAGTATAAAAGAATACGCCTAATAAAGTTTGATCAGGCGCAACCATTTAGCAATCAGTTAACAATTGATGTGAGCTATAAATGTATCTTTTCTAATCAGCACACTGTATGCATTTTAACGCAGCTGTTTGTACTTTGAGTCTAGCCCCAGCAATGTCATCACCGCACGCGTCACAAACACCGTAGCTACCATTATCTATTCGTGTAATGGCATTAGAAAGCATTTGTATTTCAACTTTAGCTTCTGACTCTAATGCATTTAACACTTCATCATTTTCGCGTTCTCGAGCTTGTTCTGCCCAATCAGCATCACGACCAGCGGCAAAGTCACCATGAATAGAGCTAACTCGTGCCTGTAATTCAATTATTCTATCTGTAAACTCTTTTTTTAATTGTTTAGACATAAGTCACCTCTAAAATGCTTTATTTTTGTTGTTTAACTAACTCATCTTTAATCGAAGTAGAATAAGTAACTAGCAGCTTAATATCTGCGAGTACTTTTGGTTCTAATTCTTGTTCTATACCCATTCTTTCTAGATCTAATTGTAGACGCTGTTTTTTAGACAAAGCCTTTCTTGCCTCTAGAATTGGCATATGACTGATTTCATTGTATAAGTTAAATATAGCAGGAAATTTAGAGTTCATTAGTTCTTTATGCTCTGGCATCGAATCCATGAGCACAGATAAACGCCAACAGCCTTCAGATATCTCACATTGCTGCTCACTAACAGCTTTACTAATAAGAGCTATACTTTCGATTGTTTTAATATCACGAGCTATTTGTTTTTGTTGCTGCTGTTCAAGAATAAGCTGTTGCGTGCGGTTTTGGGCGCGCAACTTAAACATTAAGAAGGCCGCATAAGCGGCCAATATAAAAATAATAACCGAAGCTAAAATAAACCAAGCCATTTTACTGAAACCTATTCTTTAAAGTCTGAAAAATCATCTTTTTCTAAATGGCTCCAAAGCTCATCTTCTTCATCTGCTTCATTTTCAGCTGCAGATTCGCTTTCATCTTCAAGACCAAGTTTATTAATCAACTCTTGATAACGAGCTAGGCTAGACGCAAGTAATGCCTGCTCTTCCTCAGTTAACACTTCGCCATCGTCTTGACGCTCTGCTAATAGCTGCAATTGAGGGTTGTTTTCAATAGCTAGTAACTCTTGTTCAAACGATTCAGTGTCATCCACAACTTTAATTGGCGCAACTAGCGGGCGAGTATCTTTGGCTTTCTTCTGCACTGGCTTAACTTTTTTAGTTGCAACGCCTAAGTCGATAGGCTTCTTACTGCCAATTCTTGGATCCCTAGTTTCGGTCTCTGCTACAACTTCACGCGGTACATTAGCTACTTGCTGGCGAGTACCTGCTTTATTACCTGTAGATTTACGAGCTCTAGGCTCTTTTGGCTCTACAATTTCTTTCTTATCCGCTTTAACTGGATTTATACGGCCTGGCTTACGAGATTTTTTTGAACGTGACATAGATATTCTTTCATATAATATAATTGCTTATATTTTACGCTAAAAATTAAACAAACTGTTAGTTAATGATCAAATTCTTACAAGAAAAATAAGCAAAAAAAAAGAGAGCAATAAATGCTCTCTCTTTTCGACAAATCTTTTGTCTATGTTCTGGATTATCCAGCCCTGAACCTATCCTTGATCACTATCCATATCGTTAGTTACGTTTCCATACCTTGTTTTTTATTTTCGGTCGTCCTGACACATTATGTGCTATCCATAAAGCCATTAAAGGCAAACTATCCATTGTCTTAAGGTTATCCTAACCTTGTACTAGCACTCCATTGTGCAGTCCCTTTAGCATCCGTACTTGATATTCCGTTGTGTAAATTTGATTTCTATATAAAGCTACATCCTGTAACTGAAACTAATTCTACCTTAGTTACATATGGTTACAATGTACTAAAGTTACATTTTATATATAAATAACACAACAAAACGATAACCAACTGATATTAGTGGGTTTTATATAAAATTACAGGTTATTAACCAACAAAGGAATGCTCAATGTCTTACAAAAAAAATCACCATTAAGACATTTTTGAGCTACATTTTGTAAACATCGGATAAATTTGGTAAGTAGTGATTCATTGTAATGAATAAAAGTAAGCATTTATCAATGAATACAGGATGAATATAAGTGCTGTGTCTTGGCTATGAGATAAGTTAATGGGGTAAAAACTGTTTGAATTAAATTAGGGTAGACACACTTATTGGGACGGTACCACAGTTCACTTGTACACATTAAATTTGGATACAAAAAAGCCTGCTAACTAAGCAGGCTTTAATAATGATGGTGGCATATGAGCGTGGATC
>JAQWHD010000043.1 GCA_029237915.1 Thalassotalea sp.
ACCTGGCTACGAACCAGGCGGTCGCAGGTTCGACTCCTGCCGCGCCCACCACATCCAAGAAAACCCAACCGCAAGGTTGGGTTTTTTTTTGCTTGTTTTTTTATACCTTCTTCAGCTGTATATTGCATCACTCAGACCTTGAACGTAAATAACTGAAAAGTACCGTCCCAAAAAGTGTGTCTGCAATGGTTGAACTCACCCGGAATTGCGAATAAAGGAATGTAGCGAAATCCCAAGCTTAAAACCGACACTTCCTTGATACCAATTAAATTGGTATGTAATCACCTTAAAACTATTTGAGCTAACTCCCCGCATACGACAAGATCACAAACTTGATGAAATTACTGCAATGAGGTTAATAGCGGCTTTATTCACAAAAAGTGAAATGAATACCTACATTAACTAAACATAACTTTTGTCATTTTTTGTGAATATTTATTCTAAAAACCATTAAATAAGTGGTTTTTGACTCTTGACATAATTTATTTACATAAAAAGTGCTGAATATTGTTGATTAAATAAATTCGAGTGATTATTCTATTTCTTTTAACTTAAAGAGTTAGGCTATGGAAAATTTAAGTGCGGTCTTCGCTGAAGCGGGGATCTTAATGATTGTTGGTATGGGGTTTGTGTTTGCCTTTTTAAGTGTATTGATTGTCGCAATTAATATCCTTGCGAAACTTTCTGTTAAATTCCCAGACCCTATCCCACAAGTAAGACGACCTAAGACGGTTGCAAATGTTGACTCTGGTGCCGTATCACCAAGTGTTGTAGCCGCAATAAGTACTGCCGTTGCGCAGTACCGTAAAAACAAAATAAGAAATTAGGAGTTGAATATGACAAGCCCATTAGGTATTACCGAAGTCGTATTAAGAGATGGTCACCAATCGCTATTAGCCACTCGTTTACGTCTTGAAGACATGTTACCAATCGCCAAGAAATTAGATGAAATAGGCTATTGGTCAATTGAATCTTGGGGGGGAGCTACATTTGACTCTTGTATCCGCTATTTAGGTGAAGATCCTTGGGAGCGTATTCGCGCTCTTAAAAAAGCGATGCCAAACACTAAGCAACAAATGTTGTTCCGTGGCCAAAACATCTTAGGTTACCGTCACTACGCCGATGATGTTGTTGAAAAGTTTGTTGAACGCGCCCATGTAAATGGCGTTGACGTATTTAGAATCTTTGATGCAATGAACGATACTCGTAACCTTGAAACTGCGGTAAAAGCCGCTGTTAAAGTTGGCGCTCATGCACAAGGTACGCTTTCTTACACTGAAAGCCCTGTTCATACTTTAGAAACTTGGTTAACAATGGCTAAGCAACTAGAAGATATGGGCGCTCACTCTTTATGTATTAAAGATATGTCAGGTTTACTTAAACCATATGACGCACAAGAATTAATTGCGCAGCTGAAACAAACTGTAGATTTACCAATTGCATTACATTGTCATGCGACTACCGGTTTAAGCATGGCAACACACATGAAAGCCATTGATGCAGGAGTTGATGTTATTGATACGTCAATTTCTTCAATGAGTATGACTTACGGTCATTCACCAACAGAATCAATTGTTTCTATCGTTGAAGGCCAAGCCCGAGATTCTGGTTTAGATTTAGTTAAACTTGCGGAAGTTGCTGCCTACTTTAGAGATGTTCGTGAAAAATATGCAAAATTTGAAGGTAGCTTAAAAGGTGTAGATTCACGAATTTTATTAGCTCAAGTACCTGGCGGCATGTTAACTAACATGGAAGGCCAATTAAAAGAGCAGGGTGCAGCTGACAAGTTTGATGAAGTATTAAAAGAAATTCCTCGTGTTCGTAAAGAGCTTGGTTATATTCCATTAGTAACACCTACATCTCAAATTGTAGGCACACAATCAGTTCTTAATGTTATTACTGGTGAGCGTTATAAATCAATCACCAAAGAAACCGCGGGCATACTTAAAGGTGAATATGGTGTAACACCTGCAGCTGTTGATGCCGAGTTACAAGCCAAAGTTCTTGCTGGCAGCGAGGCTATCACTTGTCGCCCTGCCGATTTACTTGAACCTGAAATGGATAAATTAACGAAAGAGCTTGGCGAGTTAGCGGTAGATAAAAATATAGCGCTTGCTGATGATGTGATTGATGATGTATTAACCTACGCATTATTCCCTCAAATTGGCCTGAAGTTCTTAGAAAACCGTAATAATCCTGATGCATTTGAGCCAGTTCCGAGCAAAGACGATGTAGCGAAAGCTGCCGTTAAAGCTGATGCTAAAGCTGAACAGTCAACAGCGAGTGCTGAAAGTTACTCTGTAAGTGTTGATGGTAAAGTTTATGACGTAGTCGTTGCACAAGGTGGCTCGATTGATAATATCGCACTAGCAAGCAATAAAGGCCCTGCAACTTCTGCTCCTGCAGCAAGTGCGGGTGCTCCATTAAATGCACCACTAGCAGGTAATATTTTCAAAGTACTCGTTCATGAAGGTGACACAGTTGAAGCTGGTGATGTAGTTCTTATTATGGAAGCTATGAAGATGGAAACTGAAATTCGTGCTACCGATGCAGGTACCATTAGTTCAGTATTAGTTAAAGAAGGTGATGCAGTCGCAGTTGGCGACGCGTTACTAACTCTTTAAAAGGATAAATAAATGGAATCATTAGAGATCCTTTGGGCATCAACTGGCCTTGCAAATTTTGCAGTAGGGCAAGTGGCTATGATGCTCGTTGGCCTAGGGTTATTATACCTAGCCATAGCTCGCGGTTTTGAGCCATTACTTTTATTACCTATTGGTTTTGGCGCAATTTTAACAAACATTCCTGTTGCTGGTTTCTCAGAAGTCGGTGGTTTATTGCATTACATCTACTATGCCGGCATTGATACCGGTATATTCCCATTATTGATATTTATGGGCGTAGGGGCAATGACTGACTTCGGAGCATTGATTGCAAATCCTAGAATGCTCTTGTTGGGTGCTGCAGCGCAATTTGGTATCTTTGCCACCTTATTTGGTGCCATAGGCTTAAATGCGATTCCTGGCTTTGATTTTAGCTTACAAGACGCCTCAGCGATCGCCATCATTGGCGGTGCCGATGGTCCGACGGCTATATTCCTTGCATCTAAGTTAGCGCCTGATTTATTAGGTGCCATTGCAGTTGCTGCTTATTCATACATGGCATTGGTTCCAATTATTCAACCGCCTATTATGAAAGCGTTAACTAGCGAAGCTGAACGTAAAATTGAAATGAAGCAATTACGTCATGTTACTAAAATGGAAAAGATGGTTTTCCCTCTTGCCGTATTATTAATGACTATTTTCTTCTTACCAGCAGCAACACCACTCGTTGGTATGTTCTGTTTAGGTAACTTAATGCGTGAATGTGGTGTGGTTGACCGTTTAAGTAATACTGCGCAAAATGAATTAATTAACATTGTAACTATATTCCTAGGTTTAGGTGTTGGTTCTAAGCTAAGTGCTGAAGCATTCCTTAACGTTGAAACTTTAGGTATTTTAGGACTAGGTGCTGTAGCCTTCTCTATTGGTACTGCCGCTGGCGTATTAATGGCTAAGGTCTTAGGTAAGTTCTCTAAAGATCCTATTAACCCATTAGTTGGCGCAGCTGGTGTTTCGGCTGTTCCTATGGCGGCACGTGTAGTAAATAAGGTTGGTTTAGAATCAAACCCTCATAATTTCTTACTTATGCATGCTATGGGTCCTAACGTTGCTGGTGTACTTGGTTCTGCAGTTGCTGCCGGCGTATTACTTGCTCTTGTTGGCCCTTAAATTTAATATCGAATAACTTTTCTCCTTAGCGATAAAAGTAATTTATGAAAACCAGAGTTTGCTCTGGTTTTTTTATCGCTAAAATAAGAGTAAAGTAAAAATAATAAGTTGAAAAATAAGAACGCAGGAAGAAAAATGTCACAACATGAAAAAATAAATTACTTAGAATTTCCTGCTTCTGATATGCAGGCAACTAAAACCTTTTACTCAGATGTATTTGCTTGGCAATTAGTAGACTATGGACCTGATTACTGTTCATTTAATGATGGCACTATTAATGGTGGTTTTTATAAATCTGATGTTAATAGTAGCTATGAACAAGGCAGCATATTAATTGTATTTTATTCAAATCATCTTGAAGAAACTGCAGCTAAAGTACTTAATAATAACGGTAAGATAGTAAAACCTATATTTGAGTTTCCTGGCGGTCGTCGTTTTCACTTCACCGATCCTAGCGGTAACGAATTAGCTGTATGGTCTGATAGATAGCTTAAGTAAAAATAAATTAAAGCTAAATTAAAACTAAATTATAACTACATAAAAACTAAGACATAAAAAAACGCTCATAATGAGCGTTTTTATGTATCAGGGTAAAGTATAATTTTAACCCTTACCTTAACTTGGACGTCGGTTACCTGAAGGCTTATTGCCGCCGCTTCCTGCTGGCTTAGGACCTCGATTAGGACGTCGGTTACCTGATGGCTTACCGCTAGTGTTTTTTGCGTATGGATTATCAGCGGATGGGCGTCTACTTCTGCCAGCTGGTTTATGGCCCGATGCATTTTCGCCACTGCGTTGCCCATCTTTATGCTCAACTCTTGGCTTTTTAGGTTTACTCGCCTTAAACGGGCGTATGTCCTTAGACACAGGTACAGGATTGGCCGCTTCAAAACCTGCTTCTTCTTTACGTTCAATAAGCTTCTGGGTTAAACGCTCAATATCAACGAGTAGTTTAAACTCATCCGAACATACTAATGATATTGCGTGCCCGGTAGAACCGGCACGGCCAGTTCTGCCGATACGGTGCACATAGTCTTCAGCTACATGTGGTAATTCAAAATTAACTACTTGCGGTAATTGTTCAATATCAATGCCGCGAGCAGCAATATCTGTTGCTACTAAGGCTCTTATAGAGCCCGCTTTAAACTCGGCTAATGCTTTTGTACGAGCACCTTGGCTTTTGTTGCCATGGATTGCCATAGCTTTAATACCATCGGCTTCTAAATGTTTGGTTAAACGGTTAGCTCCGTGCTTAGTTTTAGTAAAAATTAATACTTGTTGCCAGTTGTTATGACCAATTAAATAAGACAGCAAGCGAGCTTTCTTATTTTTATCTGTGGTGTAAACCACTTGCTCAACCGTTGGTGCGGTAGCATTACGTGGTGTTACAGAGATCTCAACAGGGTCATTAACTAAGCCTTTGGCTAAATCGCGAATATCATCTGAGAAGGTTGCTGAGAATAATAAGTTTTGGCGTTTCTTTGGTAGTGCAGCAAGCAGCTTTTTAATGTCACGAATAAAGCCCATATCAAGCATTCTATCCGCTTCATCTAATACTAAAATTTCAACCTGATGAAACTTAACAGCATTTTGATTAAATAAATCTAATAAGCGACCCGGTGTCGCAACAAGAATATCAACGCCTTTGCGAAGTTGTTGCATTTGTGGATTGATTTTCACGCCGCCATAAACAATGAACGAAGATAGATCTAGGTTTTTACCATAGGTTGCAACGCTTTCGCCAACTTGTGCAGCTAACTCGCGAGTCGGTGTTAAGACTAATGCTCTAATACAATTAGAGCGAACGCGTTCACCTTTAGAAAGCTTTTCTAAAATAGGTAAAGTAAATCCTGCTGTTTTACCTGTGCCTGTTTGAGCAGCAGCCATAACATCCTTACCCTCAAGAACAGCGGGTATTGCTTGCGCTTGAATTGGTGATGGCGTGTCGTAACCTTGTGCTTTTACGGCAGATAAAATTTTAGCGGATAAACCTAGGGAGTCAAAGCTCATAGAAAAGTCTCATTAATCAATTGGGTAATGCATACAGGGCAAAAGTGCCGGCGGCGAATAGTACATTATAGTAGGTTTACTTACAAACTATTGATTAATTATTCAACGCCAATTCAACGATATAATCGCAAGTTCAGTGATGTTTACACCAAGGACGGTGCAGAGGGGGGATCGTCAGTTTATTCACTGGTAATGTATATCATTAAACTGAAAAAACCGATAAGTATGCCATTAAAAGCAAAGATGTAAGCAAAGCCTGTTAATCCTTGCTTAGCAGTGTAATTGTGTTTATTTAAGTACCAAGTCCAAACCAAACACATAATGATTGGCACGATGAGAAACAATCGAAGTAACATTTAATAAGCCTATCTTTTTATTTTATTTAAAACTTAACGCTAAGTTTAGATGAATTAACAAACTTTTTCCTTAGAATTTAGAGAGTTATTTTTCATTCCAAGGGGCAACCTTAAATAACATCAACATTCCAGGTATCGCTAGTGCGGTACATATAAAAAAGAATGATGTCCAACCAACTTGCTCGACAATAAATCCCGTTGATGCATTAGCAAAGGTTCTAGGTAGGGCAGTTAATGCTGTAAATAAGGCAAATTGAGTCGCTGCAAAAGTTGGGTTGGTAGTACGCGCAATAAATGCCGTAAAAGCTGCGGTACCAAGACCAACACCTAGATATTCAAATCCCATAGCGAACGCTAGAGCTATGGTGTTATGGCCAATTTCAGCTAAAGCGGCAAAACCTAAAATTGATACGATTTGTACCACACCAAATAACCATAATGCACGATTAATGCTGAGCTTAATCATAACAATACCACCAACAGCTAAGCCTATGGTCATCGCAATCAGAGAAGCTGTTTTTGCGACAACACCAATTTCTGTGTTAGAAAAACCTAAATCGATAAAAAATGGTGTTTGTAAAGCGGTCGCCATATTATCGCCAAGTTTATACAAAAATAAGAAACATAGGATAAGAAGGGCTGATTGTAAGCCTTGTCGATTAATAAAATCTTTGAATGGAAGTACTACTGCATCTTGGAGTGTTTGCGGTGCATTCGCTTCGCGCCTTGCCTCTTTAATAGATAATGTCATGATTATGCCGCAAAGCATAAAGGCGGCAACAAATATAAAGACATATTGCCAGTCCATATGATCAGCTAAAATAAAACCTAGTGAGCCTGGCACTAAGCCTGATAGTCGGTAAGCTTGAACATGTAAAGAATTACCTAAACCAAGTTCGTGATCCGGCAGTAATTCGCGGCGATAGGCATCAAGCACAATATCTTGGCTAGCACTAAAGAAGGCAACTGCTGCAGCTAAATAAGCAACCGTCCAAATTGACATAGTTGGGTCAATAAAGCCAAAGCACGCAATAGAAATCATTAGTGCAACTTGGGTTAATATCATCCAGCCACGACGTCTTCCTAAGAAAGGAAATGAATATCTATCCATCGCGGGAGACCAGATAAATTTCCAAACATAGGGTATTCCTATCAACGAAAATAAGCCGATTTCGGCAAGGCTTACACCCTCAGAGCGTAACCACCCTGGAACTAATTGGTAAAGGAAAAATAAAGGTAAACCTGAGCTAAAACCTGTAAATATACAGATCAGCATACGCTTATTAAAAATAGCTTCTTTGATTGAAGAGGAAGACATTACTGCTTGTCCGAAATAATCGATAATTTATATGGCTAGGCTAACAAAATAAAGCCGCTAATACCAAGCCTATTAAGCGCATAGTTAGCAACAAACTTGATTGAATTGTAACAGCACAAGATATTTTAACGATAGGATCGCTAGATGGGGCAATTGACAGGATTAAGCTACGGGTCTCCAACCAACACAATGAATGGGATAGGTACCCTTACCTTTAAGAAAATCTAAACAAATTTCAATTTCACTGCTAAGCGAAAGATCACTCTCTAAATTAGTTAAAGAGCCTAACTTTAATTCATGAATCAAATGCCAAAAAACACGTTCTTGTGCACTGCTTGGCATTTCATCAGTTACATTTAATTGAGCCCACTCTTCAAAGCAGTCCCAAATAAATATATCCACTTCTGTTGGATGTACAGATTTTTTCAAAAGCGCCGTCAGTATGTACATCAACTGTGAAATTTTATCATTGATAAAATTTTCGATATGCAAATTATCCTCACCCAAAATAGGTTGCTATTATTTACAAAGGTTAGATGAGCAATGTAAAAAAAGCGAAATAAATTCGCTTAATTTTAACTTGAAACTGTTGTTTGAGGCTAATCTTCTAAGGGAATTGGATGCACATAATCATCAGGCATTAGGGTGGCCTTGATTAAAATTATTGGCTCGACAGGAACATCAGGCCAGCTGACGTCTTCATTAAAGTCCGTTTTTGCCGCGGACATTTTCTCTAAAACATCTTCGCCGTAAGTGATGCTACCGAATACGGTATAGCCCCAACCACGACCAGGGTCTAAGTTAGTGTTATCACCAGCATTGAAATAAAACTGGCGGGTTGAGCTATGTGGATCTCGCTCTCTTGCCATAGCTATGGTGCCAAAACTATTTTTTAAACCATTGCCTGATTCATTAAAGATAGGCTCTTTAATTTTTCTTGGAATATAGTCAACATCATAGCCACCGCCTTGTACGACAAAGTCGCTAATTACTCGATGAAAAATCGTATTGTTATATTCCGCAGAGATCACGTAATGTAAAAAATTATTCACAGCAAGAGGCGCTTTTACCCGGTCAAGTTCCACAATGATAACCCCCATCGAGGTTTCCATTTTAATTTGTGGATAAAGGCTATTGGCAGCGATGATTTTTTGTTTAGCAAATGCAGAAAAGTTTACTGCTATTAGAGCTAAAAAAGTTACGACTATACGTTTCATTTTCAACCTTTAATAAAGTTTTGTAACTGTTCATCTTCAAGCACTTGAATGATGATTTTAGCTAATTGTACGTTGAAATCTTGCTGTATCTCATCGATATCAGCAGTTAACGGACCGCGACTGGTCGCTCGCAAAGTAAATGTTTTTGATAATGTCTGCTTTGGATTTTCAACATTCACTTTTAGTTTTATGATGGTGTTAGCACGGTAATCAAAAACGTCTTGGTTAATGTAAGTTCGTGCCCGTTCAACGTTAAACTGCAGCGATACAGCTGCATCTTTATTAAAGCTTAATCCTTGGGTCGTTAACTCTTTTCTAAATTGTGAATTTAAAACACTCTTCAAAGGCTTTGTGCTCTTGATCAGCTTAGACTCTTCGTTATTCGTTAAAACTTCAACTAAGTGCCCACTATGACGGTTGTCAGCAACAGAAATTTTTGCTGACTGAGTTTGGTACACTTGGCTTTGGATATTTACAACTTGTGGCTGTAATTTAATTTCAGTTGGTTGATTGGCACAGGCCGAGATCAGGAAAATTGAAAAAATAAAAAAAACTTTTTTAAACATTTTATTAAGCACTTTGTTAAACATGATTACTTCTTAGCTGAGAGAACGACAAATTTTTTGTTACTAGCAATAGTTTTGCTATTACCAAATAAACGTTGCAACTTAATATGGTAAGCAAGTTGCTGATTGCCTATTATCCTTAATTCTCCACCACTTTTCAAAGTTTTATAACTTTGTTTAAACATTTGCCAAGCGATATGATCGGTAACCGCCTGTTGTTGATGAAACGGCGGGTTACACAAAATTAGATCTAAACTGTTTTCAGCGACATCAGTTAAGCAGTCATTTACATGAAAATGACACTGAGGCAGTTGCTCCGCTAAATTATTTATTACATTCTCTTTGGTTGAAGCAATCGCCATATAAGATTCATCATAGAAATGCATGTTAATGCCGGGGTTTTTAGCAAGCATAGCTAAACCTATAACGCCATTACCACAGCCTAAATCGGCAACACAGCTATCCTTTGCAATCTTTGGTAGTTGCTCTAATAAATATCTGCCGCCAATATCTAAACTATCACGAGAAAACACATTGGCTTTATTGGCAATGCTTAAGTCAGCAATACCATACTTTTCACCATCAAGTTGCCAAACCTTTTCCATGGTTAAATCACGCTTTTTATTAGCATCAATTGTTGAGAAAATTAAGCGAGCTTTTTTTACCGCAAGTGATGTTTTAGTTTCACCTAAATGTTTTTCAAAAAGTTTTAAGGTAGATGTATGAATATCTTTAGCTCTAGCTGCAGCAATAATAATTGTATCTGGATGCGCTATTTTTTGAATTTGCTGTAATTGATACTCTAAATAAGCATTACTTTTAGGTAGCTTTAAAATAATTAAATCAACAGGGGCTGCAATATCACTAACGCTATCAAGGTAGGTAATGTTTTCTTGTGGAATAAAGTTATTCTGGAAATTCTCTTTAATGCCTTGTTCAGAAATATAAGAGTCATTAATTAACTGAACATTATATTCATATAAATTAACGGCAATCGCACCAAAACTATCATTGAATACGACTATGCTAGGATCTTTTGTTAATAACTCTTGCTCATTAATATAGTTAATAATGTATTCATCACTCGAATCCCACGCTTGTAAACTACGGTTTACTTGCGCAAAAGGGTATCTATCGAGTTCAATAGGACGTTCATTATGTATAAATGGGCTTTGCATAGAATTTAGTTATCAATATAGAGTATGTGTATACTAGATATTGTCGCAAAATCGAACTGTTTTTACCAATGCTAAACTGTACAACACTTAAATTATTACATTCATGAAATTATCATCACCGCTAGCTGCTCAGTATTTTTGTTCCGGCGATTTAATATATATCGCTGACTTCTACGATCTCATTAAGTCTGAACATTTTTTTAAAGTATTGCATGATGAACTCGCATGGCGTCAAGAAACCATTCGCTTGTTCGGAAAGTCAATCTTAATACCAAGAAAACAAGCGTGGTATGGAGATAAAGAAGCTCACTATAAATATTCCGGCTTGGCATTAATACCTTTGCCTTGGACAGATACGCTAAGAACTATTAAATCAGATTTAGAAAGTATATTACCTGCACCATTTAATTCAGTATTAGCCAATTTATATCGTGATGGGCAAGATTCGATGGGCTGGCATAGCGATAATGAAAAACAGTTAGGCGACAAACCTATCATAGCGTCGCTATCGTTAGGGCAAGAGCGTAAGTTTTCAATAAAACATAAAATCAGTGGTGAAAAAATAGATTTAATTTTACAATCAGGAAGCCTATTAATAATGCTTGGCAATTTACAAGAGCATTGGCAACACAGTATACCTAAAACTAAAAAAATTATAGACAGCAGAATTAACTTAACTTTTCGAACAATTACAGGAACTCCTCATGACCATAGCTGAAGTTATCACCAATAAATTAACCGATGCGTTTACACCATTGCATTTAGAAGTAATTAATGAGAGTTATAAGCACAATGTACCAGAAGGTAGCGAGTCTCATTTTAATGTGACCATAGTAAGTGAAAAGTTTGATGGTCAGCGTTTAATTGGTCGCCACCGTCAAGTTAATGCCGCTTTAGCCGATGAATTAGAAAACCATATTCATGCTTTAGCCATGCATACCTATACTCCAGAACAGTGGCAAAAAATGACAGAACAACAAGTACCAAAATCACCTAATTGTATGGGCGGCGGTAAATAGATCTACTTTTGCACTAATGGCTCACGTTATAAGGATTAAGTAGAGTTAATCCTTAACAAAACAAAACAAAACAAATAAAAACAACACAATATAAAAATAAAATAATAATAATCAAAATTTGAGGGATAAATGCTTAGCCTTATCTTAGCGCGACTAGTTGCTTATATTGATATCTTTACCGAGTACTTAGGGAAGACAATATCATGGTTTACCTTGATCTTGGTCTGCCTTACTTTTGCTGTTGTGTTATTACGTTATGGTTTTGATATTGGCTCGGTTGCTCTACAAGAGTCCGTACTCTATTTTCATGCCGCAGTTATCTTGCTTGGTGCTGGTTTTACATTAAAAGATGATGGCCATGTGCGAGTTGATATATTTTATCAAAACTTTTCCGTTAAAAAGAAAGCCCTAGTCAACTTGCTTGGTACTTTGTTTTTGCTTTTGCCAGTCTGTATTTTTATTTTTTATGTCAGTATTGATTATGTTTTATTGTCATGGCAAATATTAGAAAAATCGCAAGAGCCAGGAGGCCTTCCCCTCGTATTTATTAATAAGTCATTAATTATCCTCTTAGTTGTAACATTGATCCTGCAAGGCGTAGCTGAAATAGCTCGAAATATGCTGATATGCTTACCTCAAAAGAAGGAGGGTAACTAATGGAATACCTTTCTTTACTGATGTTCATTTGTATCTGCGTAGTGTTATTGTTTGGTTACCCAGTGGCGTTAACTTTAGCGGGTACATCGTTACTTTTTGCGGGCGGTGCCACTCTTATTGGCGTTTTTGAACCCACATTCATGACTACCTTACCAAGTCGTATGTATGGCATTGTAAATAATCAAACCTTGCTCGCTGTGCCACTATTTGTGTTTATGGGTAACGTCCTCGAAAAGGCTAAAATTGCTGAGAACTTATTAGTATCGATGGCACAGTTGTTTGGTAAGTTTCGCGGTGGCTTAGCTATATCTGTCACTATAGTTGGCATGCTATTAGCTGCAAGTACCGGCATTGTCGGTGCAACTGTGGTTACTATGGGCTTACTGTCTTTACCTACGATGTTAAAAAGTGGTTATGATCGAGCTTTTTCTTCAGGCCTTATCTGTGCAACAGGAACACTTGGGCAAATTATACCGCCTTCCATCGCCTTGGTGTTGCTAGGAGATGTGCTTTCTAATTCATACCAAAAAGCCCAACTTGATATGGGCAATTTTAGCCCCGAAACAATTAGCGTTGGAGATTTATTTGCCGGAGCCGTGATCCCAGGATTACTCTTGGTTGTGTTCTATATTATCTATTGTGTTGTCATCACCATAATAAAACCAGAAAAGGTTGCTGATGTTGATGTTGAAGAAACTAATTTTGAGTTGTTGTTATTTATCAAGGCATTACTTCCTCCCGTTATTTTAGTGAGCTTAGTACTTGGCTCGATATTACTAGGGTTTGCAACGCCAACTGAAGCTGCAGGCGTCGGCGCATTTGGATCTTTAGCGCTGGCTAAGTTAAATGGCCAATTAAGCCTAAACAATCTACGTGCAGTGATGCTTAGTACTACCAAGATCACCTCCATGGTTTTTCTGATACTGATTGGCGCGAGTTTATTCTCGCTAGTTTTTAGAGGGCTTGGCGGCGAAGAGTTGATAAAACATTTCTTTATCGATTTACCCGGTGGTGTTATTACCGCGACTGTCATTGTGATGCTAGTGATCTTTTTACTTGGTTTTATTTTAGATTTTATTGAAATAACTTTTGTGGTGGTGCCAATTGTTGCGCCGATCCTTTTTGTCATGGGGATTGACCCGTTATGGCTAGGTATTATGATAGCGGTAAACTTGCAAACATCCTTTTTAACACCACCGTTTGGTTTTGCACTTTTTTATTTAAGAGGTGTTGCCGATAAGGTCATAAAAACCAGTGAAATATATAAAGGCGTTTTACCTTTTATTGCATTACAATTACTTTTAATGTGTGTGTTGTCACTATGGCCGCAACTTGTTACTTGGCTACCTAGTAAGATTTATGGTTAAATGTAACAGTCTATAAAAATAATAATATACCTACTTAACAATGGTTTAACTTAATGATTAAAAAAATAAAAATATTCATTCTATGTATATCACTGCCTTTATTTGTCGCGTCTTGTAAAGAACAGCCAAAAAAAGTTATTGATGAAACCGCGCAATTTAAAAAAAACTTCTATTGGAAAATGGTTACATCATGGCCGAAAAACTTTCCTGGTTTAGGTGTAGCGCCGGAAAAGTTTGCGACCAAAGTTGAAGCCATGAGTGGCGGGCGACTAACTATAAAAGTGTATGGCGCCGGTGAATTGGTACCAGGCTTTGAGGTGTTTGATAGTGTATCTTCTGGTGCCGTTGAAATGGGTCATAGTGGCGCTTATTATTGGCAAGGAAAAATGCCAGCAGCGCCATTTTTTACCGCTGTACCATTTGGTATGAACGCGCAAGAAACTAATGCTTGGTTACACTATGGTGGCGGTTTAGAACTTTGGCAAGAACTATACAAACCCTTCGGTATTATCCCGGTTGCAGGTGGCAATTCAGGAGTCCAGTTTGCTGGCTGGTTTAATAAAGAAATTAATAGCTTAGACGATCTTAAAGGTCTAAGGATGCGTATCGGCGGTATTGGCGGAGATGTATTTAACCGCGTAGGTGGTATGGCGTTACAAATACCTGGCGGTGAAATATTTTCAGCATTACAGGGCGGACTCATTGATGCCTCTGAATGGGTAGGGCCATATAACGATCTAGCTTTTGGTTTTTATAAAACCAGTAAGTATTATTATTCTTCTGCATGGCAAGAGCCGACCGCAACGCTTGAGTTCCTTATTAATGAAAAAGCCTTTAATGAGCTGCCTGCGGATTTACAGCAAATTGTTCTAGTTGCGGCTCGTGCTATCAATGATGATATGTTAAGCGAATATACTGCTCGCAACAGCGCTGCATTAAAAACATTAATTAATGACCATGGTGTGGAGGTACGCACTTTCCCAGAGCCTGTTATGCAAGCATTAAAGGCGGAAAGTACAAGTGTGATAAATGCTATGGTTGAGCAAGATTCAGCATCAGCTAAAATTTGGGCGTCATATAAAAAATTCTATGATGAGGTTCGTGCTTATCATGAAATAACAGAACAGGCCTATATGCAAAATAGGTAAACTTCTTAGTAAATTATAAAAAATCTAGCTGCTCTGACCTCATTGCTAAGCAATAGAGGTTAGAATAGCGTCATTAAAAGATAGAATGCCATTAAATTGACGTAAATTTATGGCTCAATTAACAAAAAAGTAAGGTTTTAATATGGTTATCAAACCAAAGATCCGTGGTTTTATTTGTACTAATGCACATCCTACCGGTTGTGAAGCTCATGTTAACGAGCAAATTGCTTATGTTAAATCTCAACCTCAAGCAGATGCAAAACCAAAAAACGTTTTAGTTATTGGTGCTTCAACTGGTTACGGTTTAGCTTCACGTATTACTGCTACTTTTGGCAGTGGTGCACAAACGCTAGGTATATTTTTCGAAAAAGAACCTTCAGAAAAACGCACTGGCTCTGCTGGTTGGTACAATACTGCTGCATTTCAAAAAGCTGCAGATGAAGCGGGTATTTATTCTAAAAATATCAACGGCGATGCATTCTCAAATGAAATCAAAGCTAAAGCGATTGAAACAATTAAAGCTGATCTTGGTCAAATTGATCTAGTGGTTTATTCATTAGCATCACCGCGTCGTACTGATCCAAATACTGGTGAAGTTTATTCTTCAGCTCTTAAACCAATTGGTAATGGCTTCTCTACCAAGAGTCTTAATACTTCTAAGCGAGCAATTGAAGAAGTCGCTGTAGAAGCTGCTACTGAAGAAGAAATCGCCGGTACTATCAAAGTAATGGGCGGTGAAGATTGGGAATTATGGATGAATGCTTTAGCTGATGCTGGCGTTCTTGCTCAAGACTGTAAAACAGTTGCATACACATATATTGGCAAAAAACTTACTTGGCCATTATACGGCAAAGCAACAATTGGCCGCGCTAAAGAAGATTTAGACCGTGCTGCCACACAAATTCGTAAAGTAACTAGCGGTTTAAATGGTGAAGCCTTTGTTACTTCATTAAATGCTGTAGTTACGCAAGCAAGTTCTGCTATTCCAATTATGCCTTTATACATCTCAAGCATGTTTAAAGTGATGAAAGGCGATGGTACTTACGAAGGTCCTATTCAGCAAATCCAAGGTTTGTTCCGTGACAACCTATACAGCACAGAACGTTCTTTAGATGAACATAATCGCATTATGCAAAACCTAAAAGAATTAGATGATTCTGTGCAAGATAGAGTAACAGAGCTTTGGGAAAAAGTGACCACTGAGACGATTGATGAATTAACTGACTACGTTGGTTACCATAATGAATTCTTACGTTTATTCGGTTTCAGTGTTGACGGTGTTGATTACGATGCAGAAGTGAGCCCAATTGCAGCAATAAACAATTTAGTTAGCTAAAACTCAGTTTAACTAAGACATTAGTCTAAAGCTCATATTTTTATGGGCTTTAGGCTAATATTTTACCTCCTACCTTACAAAATCGTTACATTTTTCATCTGTCTTTACTCCTTGTTTTTATTCAGCTTTATTTACCCAACCTTATACAAAACGATATTTTTCCAACAATTGTTATTAAATGTTACGTATAACGTAGAAATTGGTAGGGGTATTATGTTAAAATTCGCGCCAGAAAATTATTCAACCTTAAATCCTAGAGTAAATTTACTTTCTAGGTAAACACTGGATCATTAACCGCTCAAATGAAGTTTTTGGTTTGTAATACTCCCATCAAAGTAGCGCAAGTGTGTATGATTACAATAAAAAAAGGTCTGGATGTTCCTGTTAAAGGTGCTCCCCAGCAAGTAATCCATGATGGTTCGACCATCAAAACCGTAGCAACGCTAGGTGAAGAGTTTGTGGGAATGCGTCCTACCATGTTTGTAAAAGCTGGTGATCGCGTTAAAAAAGGTCAGGCTCTTTTTGAAGATAAAAAGAATCCTGGCGTTAAATTCACAGCCTCTGCCGCCGGTATTGTTAAAGAAATTAACCGTGGTGAAAAGCGTGTTTTACAATCTGTAGTTATCGAAATCGATGGCGCAGAAGAAGAAACATTCAACGCTTATTCTGCTGAGCAACTCGCTTCATTATCTCGTGATGAAGTTGAATCTAACCTTGTTAACTCAGGTTTGTGGACTGCTCTAAGAACTCGCCCATTCAGCAAGTCACCAGTCTTAGGTAGCGAAGCCGCTCACATTTTTGTAAGCGCTATGGATACTAATCCATTATCAGCTAACCCTGAAGTGATTATTGGTGAGCAAAGCGAAGCGTTTAAAAACGGCTTAGCTGTTTTAGCTCAACTAACTGCTGGTAACGTTTATGTGTCAAAGGCTCCAGGCGCTAATATTCCTGTAGCAGACAAAGTGCAAGTTAATGAGTTTGCAGGCAAGCACCCAGCGGGTCTTGTTGGAACTCACATTCACTTCTTAGCACCAGTTTCGGCAACGAAAGTTGTTTGGCATATTGGTTATCAAGACGTTATTGCTGTTGGTACTTTATTTACTACTGGTAAATTAGATTCTACTCGTGTTGTTGCAGTTGCAGGTCCTGCAGTAAACAACCCTCGTTTAGTTCGTACTGTTTTAGGTGCTAGCACAAACGAGCTAGTTGCTAATGAATTAGTTGACGGTGAAGTTCGTGTTATTTCTGGTTCACCTTTATTAGGTTCTACTGCGAAAATGGTTCACGCTTACTTAGGGCGTTTCCATACTCAAGTAACAGCGTTACTTGAAGGTCGTGAAAAAGAATTTATTGGTTACATGATGCCAGGTGCAAATAAATTCTCTGTTACTCGTGCGTATTTATCGCACTTTTTCCGTAGCAAAGTATTTAACATGACAACCACTACTAATGGTAGTTCTCGTGCGATGGTGCCAATTGGTAACTATGAACGAGTTATGCCGTTAGATATATTACCTACCTTACTTTTACGTGATTTATGTGCTGGCGATACTGACGGTGCACAATTATTAGGTGCATTAGAATTAGACGAAGAAGATTTAGCTCTTTGTACTTTCGTATGTCCAGGTAAAACGGATTATGGCGTTCTCCTTCGTGATTGCCTAACGACTATTGAGAAGGAAGGTTAGACATGGGCTTGAAAAAGTTTATTGAAGATATCGAGCCGCATTTTGAAAAAGGCGGCAAGCACGAGAAATGGTTCGCATTATACGAAGCCGTTGCTACGGGCTTATTTACACCTGGTTATGTAACTAAGGGTAAAACTCACATCCGTGACAGTATTGATCTTAAACGTATTATGATCACTGTTTGGTTAGCTGTATTCCCAGCTATGTTCTTTGGTATGTACAACATCGGTTATCAAGCTGTTGATGCATTATCTGCAGGCTACGCTTTAGCTGATTCTTGGCAAGTTGGTTTATTCCATATGGTTGGTGGTGAATTAACCGCTAATTCCGGTTGGTTTAGCATGATGCTCTACGGTGCATTCTTCTTCCTACCTATCTACGCAACAGTATTTATTGTTGGTGGTTTCTGGGAAGTTCTATTTGCTGCTGTGCGTAAGCATGAAGTGAACGAAGGTTTCTTCGTATCATCAATCCTTTTTGCACTTATCTTGCCTGCAACAATTCCTTTATGGCAAGCAGCCTTAGGTATTACGTTTGGTATCGTAATTGCTAAAGAAATCTTTGGTGGTACAGGTAAAAACTTCTTAAACCCTGCATTAGCCGGTCGTGCGTTTTTATTCTTCGCATACCCTGCAGAAATCTCTGGTGACGCTGTTTGGGTTGCTGTTGATGGTTTCTCTGGTGCTACGCCGTTAAGTGCAGCATTAGCTGGTACGGTTGATTACTCAATCAATGCTGCTTGGTGGGATGCATTCTGGGGTCTTATTCCTGGTTCTGTTGGTGAAGTATCTACTTTCGCTGTTCTACTTGGTGGTGCATATATCCTTTATAAAGGTATTGCTTCATGGCGCATCGTATTAGGTGTGTTCGGTGGTATGGTGGCAACATCTTTCTTATTCAATGCAATTGGCAGCGATACAAACATGATGTTTGCTATGCCTTGGTACTGGCACTTAGTGGTTGGTGGTTTTGCATTCGGTATGATGTTTATGGCGACTGATCCTGTATCAGCTTCATTTACCAATACTGGTAAATACTTCTTTGGTGCTTTAATCGGCCTAATGGTAGTTCTTGTTCGTGTTGTTAACCCTGCTTTCCCTGAAGGTATGATGTTAGCAATTTTATTTGCCAACCTGTTTGCTCCACTATTTGATTATGTCGTAGTTAAGTCAAACATCAAACGGAGGCTTGCTCGTAATGTCTAGTAAAAAAGAAAGCTTTTTAGGCACTCTAAGTTTCGTTGTTGTTGTATGTTTAGTTTGTGCTGCACTTGTATCTGTTTCGGCAGTACAGTTAAAGCCACTACAAACAGCAAACAAGCTACTTGATAAGCAAACTAAAATTTTAGAAGCTGCTGGTTTGTTAGAAATTGGTACTAAAAACGGTATCGTTCCTACTTACAATAAGTTTGTAGAAGCTAAAATGATTGACCTTGCAACGGGTGAATACGTTGATGGTAATCCAGACTTTTTCGACGAACGTCGTGACGCTCGTGATGTGTCTAAGTCTGTTAAACCACAAAATGACATCGCTGGTATTAACCGCCAAGCTAAACAAGCAGTTGTGTACTTTGTACGTAATGGCGCTGGTGAAGTTGATACCGTAATTTTACCTATCGTTGGTTCTGGTTTATGGGACTTAATGTACGGTTTTATCGGCTTAGAAGCTGATATGAATACAGTTAAAAGTGTTATTTACTCTGATCATAAGGAAACTCCTGGACTAGGTGCTGAAGTGCTGAACCCTAAATGGAAAGCGTTATGGCCTGGTAAGAAAATGTTTAACGAGCAAAATGAAGTTGCTATTAAAATCGTTAAAGGCGGCGCTAAAGCAGGTGATATTCACGGTGTTGACGCGTTGTCTGGTGCTACATTAACCAGTAACGGTGTTGAGCGTACAATTCATTTTTGGTTAGGTGAAGAAGGCTATGGCCCATTCATCAAGGCTAGCCTTGCAAAGGAGCTTAACTAATGAGTGATAATTCAGCTAAAAAGGTGTTAACGCAACCTATCGTTGATAATAACCCGATTGCATTACAAGTATTAGGTATTTGTTCTGCACTAGCGGTTACTAGTTCAATGGCAAATGCTTTAGTAATGACGTTAGCGGTTGTATTAGTTACAGCGTTTTCAAATTTATTTATTTCGATTATTCGTAACCACATTCCATCTAGTGTTCGTATTATCGTGCAAATGGCGATTATCGCTTCTTTAGTAATCGTGGTAGACCAAGTGTTAAAAGCTTTCTCTTACCAGTTATCTAAAGAGCTTTCAGTATTCGTTGGCCTTATCATTACTAACTGTATTGTAATGGGTCGTGCTGAAGCATTCGCGATGAAAGAAAAGCCAGTGGTTAGCTTTATGGACGGTATCGGTAATGGTTTAGGTTACGGTGTAATCTTAATGGTTGTTGCTTTCTTCCGTGAACTATTCGGTTTTGGTACTCTTTTTGGTAAGACAGTTTTACCACTTGTGCAAAACGATGGCTGGTATCAAGCGAACGGTCTTCTAGTATTACCATTCAGCTCTTTCTTCATTATTGGTTTAGTTATCTGGGCTATTCGCCAGTGGAAACCAGAACAAGTAGAGAAGGATTAGGAAATCATGGAACATTATATTAGTTTATTCGTAAAAACGATTTTCATTGAGAATATCGCACTAAGTTTCTTCTTAGGTATGTGTACATTCCTAGCGGTATCGAAAAAAGTAGATACTGCCATAGGTTTAGGTGTTGCGGTTGTTGTGGTACTAGGTATTGCAGTTCCAGCTAACCAAGTGATTTATCAATTGGTATTAGCACCAGGCGCATTAGATAGCGTTATGGGCGTTACTGACCCAACACAATCTATTGATTTAAGTTTCCTTTCTTTTATTACTTTTATCGGCGTTATCGCGGCATTAGTACAGATATTAGAAATGGTTCTGGATAAGTTTTTCCCAGCTTTATATCAAGCCTTAGGTATCTTCTTACCATTGATCACAGTTAACTGTGCAATCTTTGGTGCGGTATCGTTCATGGTAGCTAAAAACCTTACGTTTGGTGAGTCAGTTGTTTATGGTATAGGTTCAGGTGTTGGTTGGGCGTTAGCGATTGTTTTACTTGCGGGTATCCGTGAGAAAATGAAATACTCTGACGTACCAGAAGGCTTGAAAGGTTTAGGTATTACGTTTATTACCGCAGGATTGATGGCATTTGGCTTTCTATCTTTCGGTGGTATCTCGTTATAAAGTTAATGCGCACTAAGGGCTATGCCTTTAGTGCAGAAGTATAAAGGAAAATACTATGCAAGAAATTATTCTAGGCGTAGGCATGTTCACCGCAATCGTAGTTGCTTTAGTGTTAGTGATCTTATTCGCTAAATCTAAATTAGTAGCCGATGGTGACGTGACAATTTCAATTAACGGCGATCCAGAGAAAGCTGTTACTACTGCCGCTGGCGGTAAATTACTTGGTGCATTAGCTGACCAAGGTATTTTCATTCCATCTGCCTGTGGTGGCGGTGGTACTTGTGGCCAATGTCGTGTTGAAGTGCACTCAGGTGGTGGCGATATTCTTCCTACGGAAGAAGGTCACATCAACAAACGTGAAGCTAAAGCTGGCTGTCGTTTAGCCTGTCAAGTTGCTGTTAAGCAAGACATGGAAATTGAAGTTGAAGATGAAATCTTCGGTGTTCAGCAATGGGAATGTGAAGTTATCTCTAACGATAACAAAGCAACCTTCATTAAAGAACTTAAGCTACAAATTCCAAATGGTGAATCTGTACCTTTCCGTGCTGGTGGTTACATTCAAATTGAAGCGCCTGCGCATCACGTTAAATACTCAGATTTCGATATTGACGAGCAATACCGTGGCGACTGGAATCATTTTGGTTTCTTCGATGTAGAATCTAAAGTTGAAGAAGACACATTACGTGCTTACTCAATGGCGAACTACCCTGAAGAAGAAGGCATTATCATGCTTAACGTGCGTATCGCTACGCCGCCTCCAGGACGTTTACATTTACCAGCGGGTAAAATGTCTTCATTCATCTTCAGCCTTAAAGCTGGTGATAAAGTAACTATTTCTGGTCCATTTGGTGAGTTCTTCGCTAAAGATACTGATAATGAAATGGTATTTATCGGTGGTGGTGCTGGTATGGCGCCAATGCGTTCACACATTTTTGACCAACTTAAGCGTCTTAAATCAAAACGTAAAATGAGTTTCTGGTACGGCGCACGTTCTAAACGTGAAATGTTCTACGAAGAAGATTACAACGGCTTAGCGGCTGATAATGATAACTTCGAATGGCATGTAGCTCTTTCAGATCCACAACCAGAAGATAACTGGGAAGGCATGACAGGTTTTATTCATAACGTATTGTTTGAAAACTACCTTAAAGATCATGAAGCGCCAGAAGATTGTGAATACTACATGTGTGGTCCACCTATGATGAACGCTGCTGTTGTTGGCATGCTGAAAGACTTAGGTGTAGAAGATGAAAACATCCTTCTAGATGACTTCGGTGGCTAATTTTTATTTTTAAGCTTGCCTGTTGACTTGATTTCATCGCTGGCTCTACTCACTTACAAAAGTAAGCTCCGTGCAGCCATCTTGAAATAAAGCCAACATTCGGCGCTTAAATTATAAAAATACATATAAAAATTTATGTGTATAAAAAAAGACAACTTCGGTTGTCTTTTTTGTTTTCTATAAGCTTAACTTCACATTTAGCGATCATGGACCCACACGATATAAGAAAAAATACACCGTCATCCTTGAGGAGCACTAGCGACATCAGGGACCTCCTGACGCGTGCTGTGGTTTAAAAGATAAAATATATCATTGCTTATTATAGGCACGTTGTGAATTTTGGAGGTCCCGTGTCTCGTTCCGCTCGCACAGGATGACGACGTATTTTCTCTACTTCTCCTTGTGATATATAAAAAAACACCGTCATCCTTGAGGAGCACTAGCGACATCAGGGACCTCCTGACGTATGCTGTGTATTCTTTTTTATTCTATATCCTGACAGCCAAAGCAGTTTAGTTTATAATGCGCGTGATTTTTCAACAGGTGTATGTCTATGTTCGCTAAACTTTTCAGAAGTATTACCATCCTTGCTATTTTGAGCTTAACCTTAGCGTGTTCAGAGCCTGAACAAGCAGGCCAAAGTGACCTTAAAGAGTTGCAACTTACTGGTTATACTATGGGGCCAATCGTTTATACGGTTAAGTTGGTAGCTAGCGAAGAACAAGTTAAAGAAAGCAATTTAGCAAAACAAGTTGATGATTTATTAATTAAAATAAATGCGCAAATGTCGACTTATGATAAATACTCAGAATTATCAAAATTCAACCAATATCAGGGCAGTGAGCCACGTCAAACTTCAAAAGAGTTAGCGCAAGTGCTAATAGAGTCGATAAGACTTGCACAGCTAACAGATGGCACGTTAGACGTAACCGTAGGTCCATTGGTTAACTTATGGAGCTTTGGGCCTGAAAATCGCACTGAGCAAGTTCCTAGTAAAGATCTTATTGCTCAAACTAAACAGCATATTGGTATTGAAAAAATAACCTTAGATAGCGGTATGTTGTCTAAGTCAGATCCAAAAGTATATGTTGATCTTTCAGCCATCGCCAAAGGTTTTGCTGTAGATAAAGTTGCTGAGCTTTTAGAAGCCAATGGTTATCACAATTATCTTGTTGATATTGGTGGTGAAATGCGACTTCAAGGCATTAAGACCAATGGTGAACAATGGCGTATTGCCGTTGAAAAACCTATTAGTGGCGAAAGGGCTGTACAAAAGGTTATAATACCTGGCAATAACGCGGTAGCAACATCCGGCGATTATCGAAATTATTTTGAAGAGAATGGTATTCGCTATTCTCATACCATAGATCCACAAAGCGGTTGGCCAATTAGCCATAAGCTGGTTTCGGTTACTGTGGTACACCCGTCATCAATGACTGCCGATGGTTTAGCTACGGCGATTGAAGTAATGGGGCCAGAAAAAGGCTTTGAATTTGCCAAGGCAAATCAATTAGCCGTTTATTTAATAAGTAAATCTGAGAGTGGATTTACTGAATACACTACTGACCAGTTTAAGCAATTGATTGCTAAATAGTCATTTTTTAAAGAGTAAGATATGAATATTTTTATAATAACCTTTGGTTTTTTCATTGTAATGTTTCTAGCAATGGCAGTAGGTTATATTATCCAACAAAAAACTTTAGCAGGTAGCTGTGGTGGTTTAGGTAGTATCGGTATAGATAAAGCCTGTAATTGTGATAATCCTTGTGAGAAACGTATCGAGCGCGAACGTGTTGCAGCGTTAAAAGAAAACTCTATCGATATTAAAAACATCTAATGTTAACGCTGCCTACCTTAGGTTATTAGCAGATAGATTTTAGTTATTAGTATTTAATTAAACGGGGACTTATCGAGTCCCCGTTTTTTATTGCTATTTTTTAGCTGGTGGGAACTGACTTAGTATGTTGGCGACCAGATCATTGATGGCCTGAGTTTTTTCTTGTGGGCTGATCGTCTGCTCTGCTTCAAAGCCATCGTAACCTCGCCATATTAATTTCTCTTGTTGATATACATCTATGGTCACTTGAGTATAAACATTAAAGTTACTTTCTAGCGGTATCGTGGTGCCAAGGCCTACGCCTGTTGAAGAGCTACCACTGCGATTACTACCACCAATGCCTATACTAAAAGACGATTTCTTTTCACGTTGCTCAAGGACCGTGTGGTAGCTTACTTGCATCGCTGCATCTGTGGTTGCTTTATTTATTGCCTTTTTATCTAACTCTGCTTCTATCGCTGCCACAATCCTGTCTGCGGTGAGTTGGTCCAGCTCAGCGTTCTTCTCTTTCGTAGCAACTATTTTGTAAGTGGATAACTGCTTAAAGTTCGTTTCTGGATCGTAGTCGACTGTAACGCTGGTGCTGCTGCAACCGATAGCAATAACGCTAAATGTTAGAGCTACCAGGATATGCTTTATTTTATTCATAAAATCTCTCTTTTTATTTTCATTAATTAAATATATAGCTCTATAACTCTCGAAATGCTATATCCAGATGCAACTTATCTTCATCTGAAAATATAATAATCTTATCGTTTTCTCTGTTGATTTCAGTTGTGGTGTTAATAAAGCAGGGCTTTTTAAACTCCACTAAAAGATAATTCGGTTGAATGCCACTTTTAGTTATCGCCAAATTCAATAAATACATACCATGGGCAATAGCCTTAGGAAAGCCAAGTAGCTTAGCCATTAAACTACTGACATGGATAGGGTTAAAATCAGCGCTTACTTTACTGTATCTGAGGATTTCGCCACGAGTGATTACTCCTAGTAACTCGCCGGTAAAACTATTTACTCTTTTACTTTGAGAAGACCTTTTGCCAAACTTTTGTTTTAATCGTTTTAGCATCGTGTTGTTATTGCTGACTGATAAAGTACCATTTTGGTAAATATTAGTTTCAATATTAATTAGCTTGCCACGATCATCAGAGCTGTTTTGCTTGATTAATATTTTTATATCGAATGGCGCTGCATAGTCTAATTGTTGGTACTCAATAAACTCACTACTTAAATGAATTAAGCCTACCGGCGTTAAAGCAAAGCGTTTATCGGCAAATACTTTAATAAGATAAGGGAATGCAGCAATGAAGGCATAACTTATAGGTAATTCTTGCTGTTTATTAAGCGAAAATAATTTTTGAAAGTTTTTTATTTTATTTTGTGGAATACGAATATTGTTAAAATCAGATTCGAAAAAATCTAATGGATCTTTTGATATCTGTTTAAATATTAATTTTAAATAATTAGACAAGCCTACGCCCTTGTTTTTGTTGAAAAAATAACCAGTTCAATATTGTTGTCTTGTATGAATTATAAGCAATTAAGGTTAGAGCTTATAAAAGTTCAATAATTTAATCATTAATATGGTTATCTTGTGTATTAAAGTGTAACCCTAAATGGCGCGTGAATTCGAATTTTACTGATTATTGACGAAACCATATTTTCTGTAATTTATTATTAACCCAAGCTCAAGCGTTAAAAGCATGACATTTCACGTAAGAGACGTGTTAGATAATGCTGATTAATGTAACTCCCACCTTAAAATTATTAAATACTGTAACTAACCAGTATGCGGGTAAGTGTTTTTATTACGCTTTAGTTACGTTATAAAAATTCTGTTCTCATAGCTAACCACAAAATAATTTCAATAATCAATGAAATTGATAGTGTAGCTTGGTTTTATTGATTTTTGTTAATTAAATCACTTGCTTAAACTAGCCGCAATTAACCCAATTTAAATTTTGTATATCAATATCAAAGGTAAAACTATGAAAAAATTTGCATTACCAATACTTGCAGCATCATTGTTATGCTTCAATGTTCAAGCGGCAGACGAAGCATCTGGCAAAGAAGTTGCTTCAGCTACTAATGAACAACCAGCTAATGCTGGCAACGCTGGTATGTCACCAGAAGAAATTGCTGAAATGCAAAAAAAGCTAAATAACCCATTAGCTGATTTATGGCTTTTATTCTTTCAAAATGACTATACTGTATATAATGATGGTCATGGCGATGAATATCAAATCAATAACTTTAAATTTCAACCAGTTATGTCATTTGATTTTTCAGAGAACTACAATTTAATTGTTCGTCCTACGATTCAACACATGAGCTTAGAAACTCCTGATCCATCATCAATTAGTGGTGTTGATGAGGGTGGTAATCCAATTTTCGACAGTTCTACTAGAACTAGTGGTTTCGGTGATGTCGGTGGTTTTGCCGCATGGGGTACTAAAGAGCCTGTAAATGGTTGGATCCTAGGTGCTGGTGTTACGACCTTACTTCCTACAGCAGCAGAGAAAGAAATTACCACTGGTGGTTATGACCAAATTGCCGCGGGTCCTGTTCTTATTGCCTTAAAAGTAGGTGATGTTGATACTTACGGTGTAGTAGCTCAACATTTCGATGGTTACGGCGATTCTGCAATAGTTGATAGACACGGCAATGAAGAAGACCTTAACTTAACTGATATTCAATACATTTACCGTCACAAAATATCACCTACAATGCAAGTTGGTTTCGCGCCAAATATCCAAATTGATTGGAACAAGAGTGGTAGCGACAAGTACTCAGTACCTATCGGTATAGGTGTTGATAAATTAGTTATGTTTGGTAAGTTACCAGTTAAATTTGGTGTTGAAGTTTACCACTACGTTAAACAAAATGATCAATTTGGTGCAGATTTTGGTATCCGATTCTTCGCAATGCCAGTTGTACCTAAATTATTTTAATCTAACTTAAATAATTTAAACAATATACGCTACTCCTAGAGTAATGAAAGAAAGGCCAAGAACGTAAGTTCTTGGCCTTTTTTGTATAATATTTTGCTATTGTTATTTAGTAGGCCGCAACGGGGGGATTAACTTTGGTAAAATAATATCGATTAATTAAATTAGTTAAATAATTTTAAGAGGCGCTTATTACCCATTTAAATAATATTCATGAGTGTTTTTAATTACAAATTCTTTAAACCATAAATGGCTAGGATCATACTGCATACCCACATACCAATTAATATAGGTAACTAACTCATTACACTCAAATGGTGGTGTAAATTGTAAGAACTCTTTATATTCATTAATCGATTTAACCAAGTGCTTAGGCACTAAAGTTATCATATCTGATTTTGCGATAATGGATAAAACGCCCAACGCTGAAGAACCGTGATAACCGATTTCTCTTTTTTTAGTAATATAATCGAAATCTTTTATTACCTTATCGGAAATGAATTCTGAACCATCAGGAGAAAGCGCTACAGCATGCTTTTCTCGAAAAAAATCATCCATAGTCATTATTTTCTTTTGCTTTAGTCTTGGATGGTTTTTATTTGCTATTACAACTAAATCTTCACGACTTGCTTCATAATACTTAAAATCAGGGTGTAATACTGGCTTATAATCAATATGAATATCAGTACGGCGGTCGCGTAACAGTTTATCGGCATCAACCATATATTCTGAAGATATATATAATGCTGAGTTTGGTGATTCATTGTGTAATTTTTTAACAAAGTCGGCTGCTAAAACCTGTTCTGCATAACCGAAGATATTCATTTTAAATTTAACTTTGGCGGTTGCTGGTACAAAGCTTTCGGTGTTAGGTAAGGTGCTAGTGATCAGTTCAAGTGCTTGCTCTATTTCTGGAGCAATTTCTAATGCTTTAGCTGTTGCTACCATAGCTCGGCCTTCACGAATAAATAATGAATCATCATATAATGAACGTAAACGCTGCAATGCCATAGAAACTGCAGGTTGCGTCATGTTTAATCGTTTGGCTGTATTGGTTAAGTGCGGATTCTTGATGAGCTCTGCAAAAACGTTAAGTAAATTTAAATCTACTTTTCTTAAACCTATGCTCATTGGAATTTTCCTATAATCTATGAAAAAAGGATACTAGCAGAGTAAATGTTAAATTGTCCAAACTATAATGGTAACAGTGTGTTACCGAATTTATTGGCAGTTTAATTATTTATACAGGTTATCGTTTTATTGTTCATTTTATAGTGTTAAAGGTAGGTTTAAATCATAATTTATATGACCTTCTAAATATGTAAAGGGTTTAATTTGCAGTTTCCTCCATGATAATGGATAAAACGATAATCAATTACTATATACTTCTGGTAAAGAGAATGTTAATTATGTCTATGATAGCTCTCCCATAAATATCAGTATTAAAACGTTTTCAACACTGAACTTTGTATCTTGAGTACGGCGCATACCGTATTTCGTAGGCAGTATTTCGTAAATAGTAATCAATAATAAAAATTAAACTGAGCACACGTGCTTAATTTGAGGAAAATATAGTGAATAATTTTAGCAAGAGTTTGTCGTTTTTAGCTTTAACATTAAGCTTGTCAACTCAAGCCGGAGGTCTTTGGTTAAATGAATATGCCGACCCTGCGATGGGTAAGGCGGGTGCAGGTTCGCAAGCGGGTGTTAACGATGCTTCCACAGTAGTTCGTAATCCAGCAACAATGGGAAGGTTAGATGGCTCTCAATACCTGCTTGGCGCAATGGCTATATATTCCCAAGCTGAATTTGAAATTGAAAGTGCTGGCTCGTTAAATGGTGATAAAAACCCAGATGATGCAGGGGGGCTTGCTCCAGCTGCTTCGTTTTATTATACCCATAAAATAGATGATAAATGGAGTTGGGGGATAAGTAGCGGAGCCCTAGCCGGAAGTGCATTAGATTACGGAAAAGATTGGGGAGGAAGTTATCAAGCAACTTCTGTTGAGTTAGTCGCAGTTGCTATAGCACCTGCAGTATCATATAAAGTGAATGATGTATTATCCCTTGGCGCATCGCTACAGTTTGTTCATGGGCAACTTGAACTTAAAGTTGCCCCACCAACTAGAGACGGAGTGCCAAAATCAACTTCATCTATAGATGGTGACGATCAAATACTTGCCTATCAATTAGGAATGGCGTTAAAGCTTTCTGAAAAAACTGAATTAGGTTTAACTTACCAATCAGAATGGGATTTTACATTTGAGGGGGACATTAATACTCCTACAAATGAAGTTAGCGTAGAAAGTGAATTGCCATTAGCTCAAAATGTTCGTCTTGCTATTAACCATACCTTAAATTCTGATTTTTCTATTCATGCTACGTTAGGATGGGATGATTGGAGTGTGTTGGATAAGGTTAATTTATCAACCGTAGATAACGGTGCTTCAATCACAACAAACTGGGAAGATACTTATCATTATGCTTTTGGTATTGAATATAATGGTATAAAAAGCTGGAAAATCTCATCAGGTATTTCTTATGATACAAGCCCCGTGTCAAAAACAGACCGAAATGCACAGTTACCTGTTGATAGAACAATGAAGTATGCTGTCGGTTTGCAAAAAGATTATGATAAAGACTTTTCATATGGAGTTCAGTTTGTGTACGCTGACTTAGGCAGTGGCGATATAGACTCTGTAACAGGCGACAGAATTGCACTTAAAGGTGAATACACTGAATATAATGCGATGTTTTTAGCTTTCAATGCTCTGTGGCGTTATTAAATTTTGTAATTAATGTTCTTGTTTGACAATAAATAGCGCTCTTAAGCGCTATTTTTTTGCCTAAAATAAAGAGGTTATTTCCTAGCCTTTAAAATAATAGTACACTATACTGGTATAATATACAGTTGTTTGGTTTATGGTTAAGTTAGTCATTATGCGAAAAATAATTCACATAGATATGGACTGCTATTTTGCCGCGGTAGAAATGCGTGACAACCCCGCGTTAGCTAATATCCCTATTGCTATTGCCGGACGCAGTGCAAGAAGTGTGGTATCTACTTGTAATTATCTTGCTCGTGAATACGGCGTGCGCTCGGCCATGTCGGTAACTCAAGCTTTAAAGTTATGTCCGCATTTGGAGCTAGTCCCTGGCCGGATGTCGGTTTATAAAGAAGTATCTGATCAGATCCGAAAGATTTTCTCTCGCTACACCGACTTAGTTGAACCGCTTTCGTTAGATGAAGCTTACCTTGATGTGACCGATTGCCCTTTATATCAAGGTAGTGCTACCTTAATAGCCGAAAAAATTCGCTTTGATATCTTCAAAGAACTTAATTTAACTGCTTCTGCTGGCGTTGCCCCTAATAAGTTTTTAGCAAAAATAGCCTCTGATGAACATAAGCCTAACGGTCAGTGTGTGGTAACGCCTGATACCGTGGCTGATTTTGTTGAGACAATGCCATTGAAGAAAATACCTGGTGTCGGGCCGAAAACGCTAGAGAAGCTCCAAGGCCAAGGTTTGTATACTTGTGCTGATGTACGAGCTAGCTCTATTGAGGCAATGGCTAATATTATGGGCAAGTTTGGCCCTGTTATATACACTCGCAGTTTTGGTGAAGACACACGCAATGTTGAGCCTAGTAGGATACGTAAATCATTAGCTATAGAAACGACCTTAAGTGAGGATATTAATAAAGAGCAATTACACGGTTGCTTGGATGTCATTGAAAATTTATTACCTAAATTCTATCAACGTCTAGAAAAAATTTCCGATTTAGACATAGTGCGCCAAGGTATAAAGATTAAATTTTCAGATTTTTCGCAAACTACGGTAGAACAAAAAAATGGCTGTTTTGATGTTACTTTAATTAAACCTTTATTAGAGCAGGCCTTAAAAAGAGGTGAGGGCAAAAAGATAAGATTAATTGGTTTAACTCTAGGTTTTGAACCCCACAAAAAGAATGATGAACAGATTAATCAATTATCGCTTTGTTTGTAGGCTAACCGGAGATATTGATCTTACTGGTAATTTTTTTAATTATGCATCATATTATTAATACTTAAAAATTAATAAAAAGATCTAATATGAAAAAAATATCCTTACTTCCTCTATTCTTCTTACTTAGCTCTATGCAAGTCAATGCAGCGCAAGACTTTTCGAATGTAGAAATTAAAGCTAAGCAAGTATCTGGAGATGTTTACTTGTTAGAAGGGCCTGGCGGTAATATTGGCGTACTTGCAACTGATGACGGTTTGTTGTTAGTCGATGATAAATTCTCTCCATTAGCGACTAAAATAGAACAAGCAATGACGGCAATTAAATCAGTACCATTAAAGTATGTTGTGAATACTCACTATCACGGCGACCATACAGGTGCCAATGCTCACTTTGCTAAACATGCGCCTATATTTGCCCATACTAACGTTCGCAAACGTGTACAACAAGACAATAAAAAATCAGGTGCCGACTTACCTGTTGTTACTTATGAACAAGGGGTGACAATTCATTTAGCGAGTGAGGAAATTCAATTATTACATTTCCCTAGCGGCCATACTGACGGTGACAGTGTGGTGTATTTTAAACAGGCTAATGTTCTTCATATGGGGGATTTATTCTTTCAAGGTCGCTTTCCTTATATCGATTTAAAAGGCGGTGGTTCGGTTAAAGGTTATTTAGCGAATATTAAAAAAGTAGCAAATAGCTATCCTCAAGATATAAAAATTATCCCTGGTCATGGTGAGTTATCTGATATGGCTGGTTTAGCTGAGTTTATTGCTATGCTGGAGTTCTCGGTAACTAGAATTGAAAAAGCAATTGCAGCAGGTACTAGCGATGATGAAATTTTAAAAGCGGGTATTGGTGAGAAATATAAATCATGGGGCTGGCAATTTATTAATGAAGAGCGTTGGATAAAAACCTTAACTGCTGATTTAAGAAAGTAATACCTATTAATCACATTGGTATTATTTCTCTGACGGTTAAGTCATCCTTTCATGAGTCATTATTTTATGAGTAATTAATTTATGAGTCATTAATTTATGAGTCATTATTTTATGAGTCATTATTCAATGCATCATTATTTCATGCGTCATCCTGAATTTAGTTCAGGATCTTAATTTTCATTAACAAGCCAGATCACGAATCTGGCTTTTTTGTGTCAGCTTAAAAGAACTGCAGAAGATCGTTTACGTTATCTACCGCAATAATTTTAACCTTTGCATTATCATGCTTAGCTGGGTAGTTTGCCCTAGGTACTATGATGGTATCAAAGCCATTACGTGCAGCTTCTTTTATGCGCTCTTGCCCCATAGGCACACCGCGAATTTCACCCCCTAAGCCAATTTCCCCTAACGCTATAGTTGTTGCTGGCAAAGTGATGTTTCTAAATGACGATAAGATGGCTAATACCATAGGTAAGTCGCTGCCGGTTTCATCATTTAATTTTAAACCGCCAACTACGTTTATATAGATGTCTTGATCGCTTATGGTGATATTCATACGTTTATTTATTACCGCCAGAAGCATTGACAGCCTGCGCGGGTCAACACCAACAACAGCGCGCTGAGGTTGCTCTGCCATGCTGGTATCGACTAAAGCTTGCATATTCACTAATAAGGTTCTGCCACCTTCATAAGATGCATAAGCTATGTTGCCTGATGCTTCAATTGCTTGCTGTAAGAATATTGCTGAAGGGTTGCTTACTGACTTCATACCATTGGTCATCATTGCAAATGTGCCAATTTCTTCGGCACTACCAAAACGATTTTTTAATGCTCGCAAGGTACGGTATTTACTATCCGATTCTCTGCTTAGTTTTAAGGTGCAATCACCAATGTGTGAAAGAGTTTGCGGGCCAGCTACAGCACCTGCTTTTGATTCGTGAACAACTAATATTAAAGTTAAGCCATGTTCTTTTGCGGTGCGGTTTAAGTAGGCTGCCGATTCTCTTACTTGCGTTACATTACCTGGTGAGCCATCAATACTTTCTAAAAACATGGTTTGTATTGAATCAATAATCGCAAATTTATGGCCATGTTTTAACATGGTTTGGCAAATTAACTCGATGTTACCAGAGGTCATAATATCGATATTGGTTAAATCTAAACCAAGTCGCTCCCCTCTATCTTTTATTTGAATCTTACTTTCTTCGCCAGAGACATAAAGGGCAGGCGATGTTTTTGATAAATTGGCAATTACGTCAATTAATAATGTAGATTTACCTGCACCAGGAGCACCAGAAAGTAATACTACCGAGCCTTGCACTAAACCTTCACCTAATACACGGTCTAATTCGGTACTACCGGTTTTAAAGCGAGTAAGTTTTTGCTCTGATACGTTTGATAGTTTTTCAATGCCACTATCTTGAACTGAATAGCCCTTGCCTAAGGTTGCAACGGCTTTGTTGGTTGGCGCAGCTTCTTTGAATTCTTTAATGGTGTTCCATTCTTTACACTCACCGCATTGGCCTTGCCATCTTGAGAAGTCAGCACCGCAGTCGTTACAGATAAAAGTGATTTTAGATTTAGTTTTGGCCATATGGAATTCTTACAAGTGATGTATGAATATACAGTATATTGTTAGGTAGATGATCTAGCAAGTAGATCATCTAATATTTTTAACTTGAAGTACTATTTTTAACTTGGCTATTTCAACCAGTGCAATAAGCAGTCTAAGCCAGAACTATTTATACTCGACTGCGCTTGTTGTAAAACAACCGGTTTAGCTTTATAAGCAACGCCTAAATCAGCTACAGCCAGCATAGCTAAGTCATTAGCACCATCGCCCATAGCCACCATTTGCCCTTGTGGGGTAAAAAATTCATCGGCTAATCTTAGCAATGTATCTGCTTTAACCTGTGCATCGGTGATATCGCCAATGACTTTTCCAGTGAGTTTACCATCAACGATTTCTAATACGTTTGCTTGTGTCGCATCAAGGTTTAGTTGTTCTTTTAATATTTGCGTAAAGTAAGTAAAGCCACCCGATGCAACTGCTATTTTCCAGTCATGCTGATGTAACTCTTTTACCAATACTTCTAAGCCTGGCATTAAGGGTAACTTATTACCTACTGCTGATAGGATAGCTTCAGGCGCATCTTTGAGTGTTCCTACGCGTTCACGCAAGCTTTCTGCAAAATCTAACTCACCTTGCATTGCTCTTTCAGTTACGGCGCTTACTTGCTCACCAACACCAGCAAGTTTAGCTATTTCATCAATACACTCTATTTCAATGGTAGTTGAATCCATGTCCATCACTAATAAGCCAGGAATAGATAATGAAGGGGCGTTTGCTATTAATGCTGCTTCAATATTGTTTTCTAAGGCAAAGTTATTTACTTGGCTTTTGCACTCAGATAAATTTACGCATTCGACACCAAATCTAAGGCTTTGTTGGCCCACTCGATCTGTAAATTGAATGATACTATTCACTTCTGCGTCCAGTGTATCTATAAGGTTGAGTAACTGTTGCATTGTCGAATCACAAAATAGCACCAACTCGATGGTCGGTTTATAACCGAGTTCGTGCTGAGCAAAAGCAATGGACGTTTCAGATACTTCTACCTTTACAGGTAATTGAGTTAAATATGGGTTTAAATACTCGCCAATTGTTACATTTAAGTCATTAGCAGATAATGTTTGAGAGGTAGCCAAAACAATATTTTCCTGATGTGATTTAAACCAAAGAACTATTTCTTGGTTTCGATGTTAAAAAATTGATTCTATAATGGCAAATAACCCTCTATAGTGTATATAGATTTAAACGATTTTTTTTTCATATGACAGATCCAAACGAAATTTTATACCCACAGGTTACTTCCATCTACAATAAACTCCTGCAGATCGGTGTAGGGGTAATTTTGCTATTTTTGATCTTGAATTTATCTGTTATGAATGCCAACGACAGCAAAGTGCAGCTAGAGCAGCATTTTAGTGGCGTTTCAAATGCCTTCGTTAAACAAGCGGTTAATACCAGTAAAATAATCTTGGCGACAAATAATAAAAAACAGCAGCAACAGTTTATGCAAAGTTTAACTGAGTCTGACGCTGTCGCTGAAGCTTTGTTATATGATGTGAGCGGGCAACTTATTGCTCATTCTGACAATTTTAGTTCGGTTAATGAACTCTATGGAATCGCTCAAGGTAGTGAAGATACTTCTAAACAATATGTTACTTTTACTCATGAGATCAGAGGCGATGAATTGCAGGGCTATTTACGCTTAAATGTTGTTAGAGATGTGCTAGTTAAGCCATTAGAAAAACAACTATTCTCACAAAATGAGTTGTTTAGAATTATGTTGTTAATTGCGGTGGCTGCCGGCTTTTTATTAACGCGTGGCTCTAGTCGTTTTTCACGTCAAGGTATTCGATTCGTTAAGAAAAAATAACTGCTCAATATTGTTTTCTATTTGCTCAGCTAAATTTACTGGTTTTTCTACTCGCAGTTGGCACAAGTGCTCAAATATGGGAAGCAGCATTAAAGGCGAGTTGTGCTCTCCTTGATGTCCTGAAATAGGCATAGCTGGGGCGTAAGTTTCTAGTAAAATGCTCTCTACCGGTATTTTTTGTATTGCTTCTCTGGTTTTTTTTGCTCGTTCATAGGTGATAGTACCGCCAATCCCTAGTTTATAACCAAGGTCTATATAAGCCTTAGCTTGTTGATAGTTTCCAGAAAAAGCATGGATTACCCCACCTTGTTGCTGCTGTTTTTGTTTTAAAATAGGCACGATTAAATGATGACTTTTACGATGATGAATAAGCACAGGTAAGTTAAATTGATTGGCTAGTTCGAGTTGTTGATCAAAAAAGTGAGTTTGTTTATCAATGTCTTCGATACCGCCATCAATGCCAATTTCACCTAGTGCGAGTAATTTGTGCTGATGTAAGTTGTTTTCCAAGGTATCTAAATCGGATTGACTGGCTTTGTTAATCCACCATGGGTGAAGACCTAAACAAGGATAAAGGCAAGGATGTAATTGACACGTTTTTAATAGTCTCGGCCAAGACTTAGCGGTAATGCCTGGTACTATAATCCGGTGAATATTTGATTTTTTACACTTTTGCAGCAGATTATTTAGATTATCATCAAATTCGATAAAATCTATATGGCAGTGGCTATCTGTAAAAAACATAATTGCAGTTGATACCATTAATTTGAAAGATAATGTATCTAAATTGACAGATCAGAGGGAAATGTTCAATCACATTTCTCTTGCCAAGAATTGGAGTTTTTTGAAAAATCGATTGTATAATAAACGAAAAAAGTAGTAGTAAAGATGAGCATGAGTAATAAGCTTATCCCTTGTAACTTAGAGATCTCCATAAAAGCATCAAAGAACCAAAAGTAGTAAACTACAGTCATCGTTGCAAAAAATAAAATGACGGTGTATAGAAACAACTTTCCGAATTTTTCAGTATTCATTTTACATCCTTGTTGAAAAATACTTTTAATTTATGTGGCGCGGTAACAATTAATCTTAGAATAGTTATTTTATCTTGCCAGTTTTAATTTTATATATATGCAATAAAGTGATGATCAAGTGCTCTTTAATAGAGCTTAAGTACAGTATGTAACTCGTTTTATTAGTTAAAATAAAACGAGTTAATCTGCATTGCTCTTAAATTTACATACGGTCCATCACTTCAATACCTAATACATCAAGGCCTTGCTGTAATGTTTTCGCTATCAATGTACATAATTGTAGACGTGAGACTTTAACTTCTTCGCTAATGCCTTCTTTTAGAATTGGGCAAGCTTCGTAGAATGTCATATATAAGCTGGCTAGCTCGTATAAGTAGTTACACAATAAGTTAGGCGTACACTCACTAATTACCGCATCAAGTACTTCCTCAAACTGCAGTAACTTAACCGCAAGAGCTTTTTCTTGAGGCTCGGCAATTATTATCGCTTGTGTTTGCTTGTTTAAATCAACACCTGATTTTCTGAAGATACTTTGAATACGTGTATAAGCGTACTGTAAGTATGGCGCAGTAGCACCTTCAAAGCTAAGCATTGAGTCCCAACTAAAGATATAATCACTGGTGCGATTTTTCGATAAATCAGCGTATTTAACCGCGCCAATACCTACTTTACGAGCAATTTCGCTGCGCTCTTCTACTGAGAAGTCAGCTATTTTTTCAGCCATTAACTCTTCTGCACGATTAACCGCTTCTTCTAACAGTTCTGCTAACTTAACTGTTCCACCGGTGCGAGTTTTAAATGGTTTGCCGTCATCACCCATCATCATACCGAAGGGACAATGATCGTATGCTGTTGTCTCTGGTAATAAATCCGCATTACGAGCGGTAATTTCAACTTGTTTAAAGTGTAGCGATTGACGAGCATCAGTGAAAATAATGATGCGGTCGGCACCTAATTCACCGCTGCGGTAACGACAGGCTGCTAAATCGGTAGTTGCGTATAAGTAACCACCACCAGATTTTTGTACGATTAATACCGAAGGCTCGCCATCTTTATTGGCCATTTCTTCAATAAATACAGCTTTTGCACCCTCAGATTCTTTGGCAATATTTTTTGCCATTAGCTCGTTTACTACATTTGCTAAATCTGGGTTATATGCACTTTCACCCATGATATCGTCACGAGTTAAGGTAACGTTTAATGTATTGTAAATATCTTCACTGTGGTGAATTGAAATATCGATGAACAGTTTCCAAAGCACTAAACAGTCGGCATCGCCACCTTGTAATTTTACTACGAAATCACGAGCTCGGTCGGCAAAACCTTCTTCTTCATCAAAACGAACTTTCGCTTCACGGTAAAAGTTTTCTAAATCGGCAAGTGCCGTTTCAGCCACTTCATTGCTGTTTAGTTTGTCATTTAAGTGCGCTAATAACATACCAAACTGCGTGCCCCAATCACCCATGTGATTTTGACGGATAACTTTTTCACCGCGAAACTCTAATGCACGAACCACCGCATCACCAATAATGGTTGAGCGTAAATGTCCTACGTGCATTTCTTTAGCTAAGTTAGGCGCTGAATAGTCAACCACTACAGTTTGTGGTACTGCACTTTGGCTTACATTTAATCTTTCGTCATTATTAGCCGTCGCTAATTGCGCTGCTAACCATGCCTTATCCAAATGAATATTGATAAAACCAGGACCGGCTAATTCAACCAATTCAGCAATACCTTCTAACTCAAGGTTATCAACAACCGTTTGTGCTAATGCTCTTGGATTCGTTTTTAACTTCTTGGCTGCGCCCATAACACCATTTGCTTGGTAATCACCAAAATTTGCACGAGTAGAAGCACTTACCGCTGGGTTCGTATCTTCAGGAAGTCCTGCAGCAACCATAGCTGCTTTTACTTTTTCACTTAAAATGTGACGAATATTCATAATGTCTTCGGTCTAATTGTGTTTATCAATGTTAATAGCAACTTCAGGGTAAACCTTGCTATAACTACTGTTTATTTATGCTTAGTGCTCACGCGTTTTATGGAATTCAATATCCGGATAACGTTCGTGCATTAAATTAAGGTTAACCATAGTTGGTGCGATATAAGTTAAATTATCACCACCATCTAGTGCTACGTGATCAAATGCCTTTTTCTGAAACTCTGCCAACTTACGTTCATCGCTACAGGTTACCCAGCGAGCGGTTGCAACTGAAATCGGCTCATATATAGCGTCAACATTGTATTCATTCTTTAAGCGATGTACCACTACTTCAAATTGCAGAACACCAACGGCGCCAACGATCATATCGTTATTACTTAATGGTCTAAATACTTGTACAGCACCTTCTTCAGATAATTGAATAAGACCTTTCTGCAATTGTTTAGCTTTTAATGGATCGCGCAGTCTAATACGACGGAACATTTCTGGTGCAAAGTTTGGAATACCTTTAAATTTAAAATTTTCACCTGCGGTAAAGGTATCACCAATTTGAATTGAACCATGATTATGTAAACCGATAATGTCACCAGCATAGGCTTCTTCAACGTTAGAACGATCACCGGCCATAAAGGTTACCGCATCAGCAATTCTTACGTCTTTGCCAATACGTACTTGTTTCATTTTCATGCCTTTCTCGTACTTGCCTGAACAAATACGCATAAAAGCAATACGGTCACGATGTTTTGGATCCATGTTGGCTTGGATTTTAAATACGAAACCTGAGAACTTTTCTTCTTCTGCTCTTATTTCACGTAAATCGGTAACGCGAGGCAGTGGTTTAGGTGCCCATTTTGTTAATCCATCAAGCATATGATCAACACCGAAGTTACCCAAGGCTGTACCAAAATATACTGGCGTTAACTCACCGCGTAAAAATTCATCGTGGTTAAAGTCATGACAAGCACCAACAACAAGTTCAAGCTCTTCACGTAAATCTTCAGCAAAGGCGCCAAGCACAGTGTCTAACTCTGGGTTATCAATACCTTTAATAACAACTCGGTCTTGAATGGTATGGCCTTGACCTGTTTGGTATAAAATTATTTCGTCATCTAAAATGTTGTAAACACCTTTAAATTCTTTACCCATGCCAATAGGCCAAGTAATTGGTGAACATTTTATTTTTAAGATGTCTTCAACTTCATCCATCACTTCCACAGGGTCACGTACATCGCGGTCCATTTTGTTCATGAAGGTAATGATTGGCGTATCACGCAGGCGAGTTACTTCCATTAATTTAATGGTGCGATCTTCTACACCTTTAGCGGTATCAATAACCATTAAACATGAATCAACAGCGGTAAGGGTACGGTAAGTATCTTCAGAGAAGTCTTCATGCCCTGGAGTATCTAAAAGATTAACTAAACAGTCTTGATACGGAAATTGCATTACCGAGGTAGTAATTGAAATACCACGGTCTTTTTCCATCTCCATCCAATCTGACTTGGCATGTTGGCCTGATTTTTTACCTTTAACCGTACCTGCTTTTTGTAAAGCTTGACCGAAAAGTAATACCTTTTCAGTAATGGTGGTTTTACCCGCATCGGGATGCGATATGATGGCGAAAGTCCTACGTTTGTTGACTTCCTGCTGTTGAATTGTCATGTTTTACAATTACTCGCTGCTAAATTGATTATTTCGTGTTGCCTGTGTTTGAAAAGTATACAGACATAAAAAATCGGTATTATACAGAAATACACGGATATAAGCAGTAATTATGGCGTAGTTTGTTGTGAAAACTAGTAATTTTTTTACCCCACAGGATGTGGGGTATGCCGAAAGTAGATAGTTGTATTAATTTAGGTATGTTTTTATTCGTAATTTATCTTTAAACTCAAGATATTAAGTCAAATTTTTGCTGTTAGTGAGGTTAACGTTTATTACAGACTTAATGACATTACTAAAGCATCTTCATAGCCAAATTTTGCTGGGTAATAACCCGTGCGGCGATGAACCTGCATAAAACCATTTTTTATGTAAAGCATTTGCGCTGCGATATTTTTGGCGCGAACTTCTAGGTGGCATTTTACTACGTCATTACTTTTTGCCTGTTTTAGAAAGTCATCAACCAATAATTGCCCATAACCTTTACCTTGATGATCTGGATGAACACAGATTTCCATTAAGGTTAATTCATCAATAACTAAATCACCTACATAAAAGCCGACAACCTTACTATCAACAAGCAGTTGCTTAGTCACATAGCGACCACCAATACAGCTTTGTAATGTTTTTAATGTCCAAGGGAATGGATTTGCTGCGCATTCAATTAGATAAATACTGTCTACATCATTATTGTTGAACGTTGTTATTTGCGTTTTAGGCATAGGTATTATCGATTTAGGTTAGGTATTGTTAGCTCGTCGTTAGAACTGTGAGTTAACTATCTGTTGTAATTTTACTATTTAATATCTGGGTGAATACAAGCCAAAGTTGATGCTTTAATTCTGCGCTTTCAGCTATCTTAGCTGTGATTGGGCTCGTTAAAGTTCCATCTGCAAAAGATATTATGTTTGCTTCGCTAAATTGCCATCTGAAGCTAGGTAAGACTATGCCTGATTGGCTCTGCGATAGCTGTTCAGCTTTAATATCAAGGGCCATTAATATATCAGCAAAAAAGTCACTGGTAATTAATTCGCTTAAAGGGATATTTATTGCAAGAGTGTCAGGCTTTACTTGCGGCTGTATTTCAGGCTTTTTAGCAATTTCAATATCAGCGACCTTGCTAAGTTTAGATTCAGCAGTTGTCGTTGCTTTAACCTTGTTTTTTGGCTTGGCTACAGTCGATAATTCATCTGTATAAAAACCATCACGGCGTTGCCAAAGGCTAACTCCCATGGTCTCTAAATAGTGAAATTGTTTTGCTGTGATGGCCATAAAAGTTGGTTCGATTATTTAACAAAATAAGTGTGATAATAATGACAGATTGAGGGCTTAACTTAAAGTGGAAATAATTTATAGCGGGTTGATTTGTTTCCTATTGAGAGGTAATTTAATTTTAATCAACCTCATTTAGACTCTATGTGCATAAAATATAAGCAAAAAATACATGTTTAAGCGTTTAGTTACAGCGTTTTAAGTAAATTTCATCTAAACTCATAATAATAACAATAAAATCTTTCATATCATTACAAGAATTTTACAAGGAAATACTTATGAAAAAGTCTCTATTAGCAACTGCATTTGCACTATCACTTGCGCTACCAAGTACAGCAATGGCAAATTTATATATCGGCGCTGGTGTATACGAATCGGATAACGATGAAGTCAGTACAGACGATACTGTGCCGGCATTTTTCGTTGGTTATAATTTATTAGATACAAATATTTTTATGTTTTCAGTGGAAGCTGGTTACTATGACTTAGGCGATTATAGCGTTACCGTTAATGGTAATACAGCATCTTCTGAAGTTGAAGCAATCACTCTTGCCGGTGTTGCTTACTTACCGATTGGTCCTATCTTTGAAGTCTATGCAAAGGCGGGTGTATCATCTACTTCAGGTGATGTAACTATTAACGGCTTTAAAAAAGACGTTGACGGTGAAGAAGCTTTTGGCGGTGTTGGCGCATCACTAGATATCTTAGATACAATCGATGTATATGTTGAATACCTAGTGTTCGATAATGAAGTAGAATCTGAACTTGTTGGTGCCGGTGTACGTTTCGCCTTCTAGCCCCGAAAAATAAAGATCTATCGATACAATTCGCATAAACCTTTTTGAGATATAAATAACTGTTTATGCGAATTGCTTTCCTCTAAAACTTGGCTATTATTTGTACTAATAACAAAAACTTATTCAGTTGCGTTATTTTCTTAAGAACCAAGCAAAAAGTCCCGTCATTTAAGCTCTAATGCTAGCTCCTAAGAAAGATATTCGTAATTGAGACTGGTAAGTATGCTGTTATACCAAGCTTAACAATCATTGGTATTTGCTGTTCAAGCATTGTTTTCTATCGGTAATCATGGGGAGTTGCTACAAAGCAATGAATCAGTTACCACAAGCAAATGTACAAAGCTTAACTGAGCTTTGGCCCATTGCCGCCTATTTTGTCTTACTTATTATTTTGTTAGCAATTATGCTGGCTCTTTCCTATGTGCTTGGCCCTAAAACAAAAGCTAGAAAAACCCACACGCCTTATGAATCTGGCATTGTTGCAGTAAAAGCCGGTAAAAGCCGATTTACTAATCATTTTTTCTTATACGCCATTTTCTTCGTTATCTTCGATTTAGAAACCATATTCCTATTTGCTTGGGTCATCGCTTTTGATGAAGTTGGTGTTGCTGGTTTTATTGAAGCAACAATATTTATCACTATTTTATTCGTTGCTTTGATCTATGTGTGGCGAATAGGTGCCTTGGAAATTCCACGTAAGCATGTACCACAACGGATGCGTTTATCAGCAAGCATGCAAACCAAGGAGCATAACTAATATGGAATGGTCGATAACTAAAGCCGCTATAGATAAAGAAATGTTAGCCTCCAGAAATATTAGTGAGGAAGAATTAAAGCGTAACGTATTGTTTGCCAAACTTGATGACATGGTTAATTGGGGTCGAAAAAATTCAATTTGGCCGTTTAACTTTGGCTTGTCTTGTTGTTATGTAGAAATGGCGACCAGTTTTACCTCTCGCCATGACATTGCTCGCTTTGGCGCTGAAGTCATTAGAGCGACGCCGAGACAAGCTGATTTAATGGTTATATCCGGTACCTGTTTTCGTAAAATGGCGCCCGTAATTCGCCACTTATACGATCAATTACTCGAGCCTAAGTGGATCATCTCTATGGGATCTTGTGCTAATTCGGGAGGTATGTACGATATTTATTCTGTAGTACAAGGCGTTGATAAATTTATCCCCGTCGATGTCTATGTACCCGGTTGTCCACCGCGTCCGGAAGCCTTATTGGAAGGGTTATTATTATTACAAACAAAAATAGCGAATCAGCCGCGTCCTCTTAGTTGGATGGTTGGCGAACAAGGCCCAACTGCTATAGCGCAACCGTCACTTCGAGATATTAAGCATGAAGGCCGCATTGCCACTACCTTTTTAGATGAGCCGGATAGCGTCTAATGAGCAATTCTTTTTTGAAAAATTCAAAAGACTGGCAAGTACAAGCGCCATTTCCATTACTTGATGAAATACATGCGATTAATGCGGGTTTAAAATTAGAGCGACAACTACTGATTGATGCTACTGAAACCTATTGGATTGATAAACAACACCTTGTCATGTTGATGCATATTTTGCGGTTTGAATTAATGCATGGTTTTGATTTATGTTTCGATTTAACCGCTATTGATGAACGCGTTCGTGAAAATAAATTAGCTGAACAAGTTTCCGATTTTACTGTGGTGTATCACCTGCGTAGCTATTTTCGTAATCGTGATGTACGCATCAAAGTGGCTTTATCTGCTAGTGATAAAAGCTTAGATAGTGTTAGTTCTATCTGGTCAAACGCTAATTGGTACGAGCGTGAAGTATGGGATATGTTTGGCATAACCTTTAATAATCATCCGCATTTAGCACGAATATTAATGCCTACAACTTGGATAGGTCACCCTTTATTAAAGGATCATCCGGCTCGGGCTACCGAAATGGATCCTTTTACGTTATCTGATACTCAACAAGATATCGAACAACAAGCTCTACAGTTCAAACCTGAAGAGTGGGGCATGAAGCGACAAAGTAAAACCAGTGATTTTAGCTTCTTAAATTTAGGTCCTAATCATCCCAGTGTGCATGGTGCTTTTCGTATTGTGTTGCAAATGGAGGGTGAGGAGATCATTGATTGCGTGCCTGACATTGGTTATCACCATCGCGGCGCAGAAAAAATGGGCGAACGCCAATCTTGGCATAGCTATATTCCTTATACCGACCGCATCGATTACCTTGGCGGGGTAATGAATAATTTTCCGTATGTTATGGCGGTTGAACAGCTTGCTGGTATTACGGTTCCCGATAGAGCGAAAACTATCCGCATCATGACTGCAGAGATGTTCCGTATATTAAGTCATTTGTTATTTTACGGCACGTTCGCGCAAGATATCGGCGCGTTGTCACCAATCTTCTATATGTTTATCGACCGGGAAAAACTTTTTGGCATTATCGAAGCCTTTACTGGCGCACGTATGCATCCGAGTTATTTTCGTATCGGCGGAGTTGCGCAAGACTTACCTAAAGGTTGGGATACTCTAGTTCGTGAGTACGTTAATTACCTTCCTAAACGTCTAGATGAATATGAAAAAATGGTGATGCAAAATAGCTTATTAAAAGCCAGAACGGTTGACATAGGTGCTTACTCATCAAGTGAAGCAATAGAGTGGGGTATTACTGGACCTGGACTTCGCGCAACAGGTTATTCATGGGATTTACGCAAACAAAGACCGTACGGTGGTTATGATCAATTCGATTTTGAAGTGCCCGTTGGCCATAAGGGCGATTGTTATGACAGATGTCGAGTACGTGTAGAGGAAATGCGCCAAAGTATTCGTATTATTGAACAATGCTTAAATAACATGCCCGAAGGGCCTTACAAAGCAGATCATCCTCAAACTACGCCACCCGATAAAAGCAGAACCATGATGGATATCGACAGCTTAATACCGCACTTTGTTAATGTGTCATGGGGACCGGTGATCCCGGCTGGCGAAGTATCGGTAAGTGTTGAAGCAACTAAAGGCATTATGGCTTATCACTTAGTCAGTGACGGTAGCACCATGAGTTATCGTACCCGTATTCGCACGCCATCATTTGCTCATTTACAAATGTTGCCCCTGATCTCACAGGGTCAAATGGTCGCCGATTTAATTGCAACATTAGGTAGCATTGACTACGTAATGGCTGATGTGGATAGGTAGGGAATTATGACGCTAGCATCTTTAAAATATCAGCAAATTAAAGCGGTCAATATCGATCATCGAAGTTACCTCAGTGCTGAGGAGATCAGTGAAATTGAGCATGAAACGACCCTATTAGAATATCGAGAAGCTGCCGGTATTGAAGCATTAAAAATAGTACAAAAAAATCGTGGCTGGATATCTGATGATAGCTTGTATGCCATCGCTGACTTATTGCAAATGCCGGTTAGCCAACTTGAAGGTGTCGCGACTTTTTATAATCTTATTTATCGTCAACCGGTTGGCACTTATGTGATCCACCTTTGCGATAGCATAAGTTGTTATTTAACTGGGTTTGAATCCATCGCAGACTATTTACAGCAAGAGTTAGGAATTGGCTTTGGTCAAACAAGCGCCGATGGCTTATTTACCTTATTAACCAATGCCTGTTTAGGCGGCTGTGATAAAGCGCCGGTGATGATGATAGGTGAAAATCATTACCAGAGCCTGACAACAGATTCGATTAAAGCAATATTGGCTGAACTTAAAGCAAAAGCGAATGGATCAAAAGAAGGTGAGCAATAATGCCTAGTTACGATCCTAATGCCATGCCGCTAACGGCTCTAATTAATTTAGATAAACCTTTAGATTATCAAGGTTATGTTGATGCTGGCGGTTATCAAGGTGCGCGGAAAGCCATTTTAGAAATGCAGCCCTCGGATGTTCTCGATCTGGTAAAAGACTCTGGATTAAAAGGCCGAGGCGGCGCTGGTTTTCCAACTGGGATGAAATGGAGTTTCGTACCTATGTTTGCTGATGATGATGAGCATAAACCGGATAATAAATATTTAGTCTGTAATGCCGATGAAATGGAGCCTGGCACCTTTAAAGACCGATACTTACTTGAAGGAGTGCCTCATCAGTTAGTCGAAGCTATGATCATCGCGGCTTATACCATTAATGCCAACAAAGCTTATATATTCCTGCGTGGAGAGTACTTCTTATGTGCCAAACGATTACAGGCTGCAATAGATCAAGCTTATGAAAATGGTTGGCTTGGCAGTAAGATTCAGGGCAGTAATTATCATCTAGATTTGTATCTGCATACCAGTGCTGGGCGTTATATTTGCGGCGAAGAAACCGCATTAATTAATGCCTTAGAAGGTAAGCGTGCCAACCCAAGAGCGAAACCACCATTCCCACAAGTCAGTGGTTTATTTGGCAAACCAACCATAGTAAACAATGTCGAAACACTGAGTAACTTGCCACATATTTTAAAACACGGCGCAGACTGGTTTAAAGCATTATCACCAGATAGCGACCCCGGTACAAAAATATATGGTGCCAGTGGCCGAGTTAAACATACCGGACTTTGGGAAATGCCTATGGGCATGACGGTACGTGAAGTGCTTTATGGCAAAGCCGGTGGCTTGCAAGATGGTTTAAAGCTACGGGGATTTTTACCGGGCGGCGCCTCTACTGATTTTTTAACTGAGCAGCATTTAGATGTTCCCATGGATTACGACAATATATCTAAAGTCGGTAGTCGCTTAGGCACCGCAGGTATTATTGTCTTAGATGATCAAAATTGCCCTGTAGGAATGATCCTCAACTTATTAAAATTCTTTGCCCAAGAGTCTTGCGGTTATTGCACCCCTTGTCGTGATGGTACTCCTTGGGTAGTTGAAATTTTAACTCGTATAGAAAACGGCCAAGGCACAATTGATGATATTGATACTTTAAATAAACTATGTGATTTCATGTGGTTAGGTAAAACTCACTGTGCCTTAGCGCCAGGTGCGGTAGAGCCGTTAAGGAGTGGTTTAAAATATTTTCAAGATGATTTTATACAGCATATCGAGCAAGGTTGTTGCCCTTTAAAGAAAGATCAAATTGGTGTCGGATTTAAAGATCCAAATCCTATGCAAGAATCCCCGCAAATCTATAAGGGGTTTGAGCATGAGTAGCTCTGATAAAAATACGTCTAATACGATTGATAGCAATTTAATCAGCATTTACGTTGATGGCATTAAGTTGCAAGTTGATCGTACTGACAACTTACTCGCTGGCGTATTATCTAATAAGTTGAATCTACCTTATTTTTGCTGGCACCCTTCAATGGGCTCTGTTGGTGCTTGTCGCCAATGTGCGGTGACTGTGTTTGATGATGAAAGCCAAACTCGTGGTCGTATTGCTATGGCGTGTATGACGCCAGTATCCGATGGCATGTATATAGGTTTAGGTGATCATTACTCTAGCGTTTTTAGAGAGCAGGTGATCAGCGCTATGATGACGAATCACCCTCATGATTGCCCCGTTTGCGCCGAAGGCGGTGAATGTCATTTACAAGATATGACTGTGATGACAGGTCATAGTGTCCGTGAATATAAAGGTGATAAACGCACTTTTGAAAATCAAGATTTAGGTCCATATATCGGCCACGAAATGAATCGCTGTATTACTTGTTATCGCTGCGTTAGATATTATAAAGACTATGCTGGTGGCACTGATTTTGGCGTTTATGGCTCACGTAATAAAGTATATTTTGGCCGTCAACAAGATGGCGTGTTAGAAAGTGAATTTTCTGGTAATTTAGTCGAAGTTTGCCCTACAGGCGTATTCACCGATAAACCATTTTCAGCACATTATTCCAGAAAGTGGGACTTACAATCTGCACCTTCTATTTGTCAGGGCTGTTCTGTTGGCTGTAATATTAGTGTTGGTGAACGTTATGGCAGTGTGCGCCGTATCGTTAATCGTTATAACGACAGTATTAATGGTTATTTTCTTTGCGACCGAGGTCGTTTTGGTTTTGGCTATGTTAACAACGCTGACAGGTTAACTGCCTGCAAAGGTGTTAATGTACAAAATGACAATCAACAAAATACCAATGTTAGCAATAAAGATATTCATATTTCTTTAGCTAAATACAAAGCAGAAAAATTTGTCGCCATAGGCTCACCTCGTGCTTCATTAGAAACCAACACCGCATTAAAACAATTGTTAGGCAAAGAAAGTTTTTGCGCTGGGTTAACCGAAAAGCAAATGCAGATGTTGCTATTGAATCAGCAATTAGTTACACAACATTCTTGTGTTGATATCGATGAGATAGAGCAAGCGGATTGCGTTATTATTCTCGGCGAAGATGTTACCCAAACAGCGCCTCGTATCGCGCTGGCTTTAAGACAATCAGTACGTAATGCCGGTTTAATCATTGCTGATAGACTACGTATTCCGCGCTGGCAAGATGAAGCGGTGCGCACCGCAGCAGGTAAAACACTTTCACCATTATTTATTGCGCAAGTAAGTCAAAGTAAACTTGACGATGTTGCTAGCAATATTAGTTACTCTAGTGCCGATGATATAGCATTAATTGCTAAGGCTATCAGTGATAAGTTAACAACACCTGATGCGGAAATTAATTTTTTAAATACGCAACAAACCAACTTTGTCGAAAGCATCATTGAGGCATTGTCATATGCGAAAAAACCGTTAATTGTTAGCGGGCATAGCTTGGCTAATGTACAAATACTGCAACAATGCTTAGCACTAGCTAACACCCATAAAGATAAATTCAATTTTGCTATTATGCCAGCGGCTGCAAGCAGCTTAGGGCTGGCAAGCTTAATTGATGAACATACCCTATCACTGGAACAAGTTATTGCTAGCTTAAAGGCTAATACTAGTGACAGTCTTATTATTGCTGAAAATGAATTAGCTAATTTAAGCAAAGCCCAGCAACAACAACTACTGTGCGATGCACAAACTGTTATTGCTCTAGATCATAACCAAAGTATTGTTAGTGAACACGCCGATGTTATTTTACCAGTAGCTACGTTTACAGAGTCGCAAGGTTTAGTCGTTAATTATACCGGCAATGTGCAGTGCTTTTATTCAGCATTAAATGGCAAACTGCCGATATTACCAAGTTGGCGTTATTTGCAAATGCTAGATGGTATCTTAGGCCAAGGTAATTTGGTAACTGCTGGCGATACATTAAATGATTTTAGAGCATCTCTAGCGCAGTTAGAATTAAGCTTTCCTGATACTTCGGTATTTTTAGCAGAACAATTTTTACTTAAAACTGCCAGGCAAACTCATCGTTCATCAGGTCGTACGGCGATGATGGCCAACCAATCTGTGCATGAAACTAAAGCCACAATAGATGTAAATTCTAATTTTAACTTTTCGATGGAAGGTGGTAAGCCAGGCAATAGTTCAGCAATGCCATTTACCTGGGCGCCAGGCTGGAACTCTAATCAGTCAATAAATAAGTACCAAGAACATGCTGGTGGTAAGTTAACTAAGGTGCAACCGGTTGTTCAGATCTTTGATCCTAATAAAGAGCAAACCTTGGATCTTGGAGCGTTTAACAATACTGCTGACAAAAATGATAATAAACAACTCACTATTTATCCAGCAAAGCACATTTTTGCTAATGATTATTTAGGTTTAAAAACCAGTGAGTTTAAACTTACCGCGTTAATTCCTTTTATTGAATTTACTCCTGAGGATGCTGATAAATATCAACTAACACAGGCATCCCATGCACAGATTGTTATAGATGATAATGAATATATCACTCAGGTTAAGGTTAATAGCGAGCACGCTAAAAATTGCGCCACCTTGTTTTTAAATGAACAAGTTACGCAACAATTTGAATATTTATCGATAAATATAAAGCCAGCAACAGCTGCACAAGCTACGGAGTTTGAACAGCAATTACACCAGCAAGTTGCAAGCATTAATCAGGATAAAGAGCTGCAATTACAGCGCTTAAAACAGCAAGACCAATTTATTCCTATTCGCTTAATCGCTGGAGGATTAGATGATGGCTGATTTAATGCCTGTTGACTTTATAAATACACAAACGTTATTTAAGTTAATCGAAATTGCGGTGATCTTAGGTTTGTTGATCCCAATCGCTGCGATGTTAGTGTGGGTAGAGCGTCGAATGATCGGTATATGGCAAGACCGACATGGGCCAAATCGTGTTGGCCCCGGTGGTATTTTACAATCACTTGCCGATTTATTAAAAATATTAGGTAAGGATGAATTTACGCCTAAATTTGCTGATAGATTTACCTTTATTGCCGCACCTATTATTGCTGCCGTAACCGTATTAATGAGTTTTGCGGTGATTCCTTTTTCTGACACCATTGGCGTCTCTAATTTAAATATTGGGGTTTTATTCTTTTTGGCAATGACATCCCTCGCTGTCTACGGTGTTGTACTTGCCGGTTGGGCATCTAAAAATAAGTATGCCTTGTTAGGGAGTATGCGCGCCGCCGCTCAAACCATAAGTTATGAAGTGTTTATGGGGTTGTCACTAATGGGGGTTGTGCTTCTAACTGGCAGTTTTAACTTGCGAGATATCGTCCTTGCTCAGCAAGATGGTTGGTTTATATCCACTCAAATTATCGGTTTTATTGTATTTTTAATTGCCGGTATTGCCGAAAGTCATCGCTTGCCGTTTGATTTACCTGAAGCTGAAACTGAACTTACCGCGGGGTTTCATACTGAATACTCAGGCTTAAAGTTTGCACTATTTTTCTTAGGCGAATATCTAGGGGTAACATTAATCTCTGCAATGTCAGTAACGTTATTCTTTGGCGGTTATTTAGCGCCGAGTTTCTTACCTGCAAATATTGCCAATATGATCCCTGCATTAGTGTGGTTTATCGGCAAAGTATTTATTTTGATCATGTTCTTTATTTTATTGCGAACCTCACTGCCGCGCCCAAGGTTTGATCAACTACTCGCTTTTGGCTGGAAAGTAATGCTACCACTAGCCCTGTTTAATTTATTGCTTACTGCGGTTCTTAGGCTTACTGGAGTTATATCTGGCGCAGGAGATATTAATCATGGTTAGATCATTTAATTTATTAGTTATCACTGAGCTTAGATTAACTGGGTATATGTACTCTGGCGCAGGAGATATTCATGGTTAGATTATTCTTTACCCAATTTAGAACCATGTGGATGGTGCTAAAGCACACATTTACTAAAGCCGATACGGTGCAATATCCCGAGCAAAAACCGTATTTAGCGCCGCGTTATCGAGGCCGTATTGTATTAACGAGAGATCCCGATGGCAGTGAGCGCTGCGTTGCTTGTAACTTATGCGCGGTTGCTTGTCCTGTAGATTGTATCTCGTTGCAGCAAACTATCGATGCTGACGGACGCAAGCGAGCTGAGTTTTTCCGTATTAACTTTTCTCGTTGTATTTTATGTGGTTTTTGTGAAGAAGCTTGTCCGACATATGCCATTCAATTAACACCCGATGTCGAGCTTGCTGAATACGATAGACAAAATTTGGTTTATGAAAAAGAAAACTTACTGATAAATGGCCCTGGAAAATACCCTGATTACAACTTTTATCAACAATCTGGAGTTAAAACCAGCGTTAAAAATAAAGGCCAAGGGCAGCATGAAAAAGCACCCGTTAATGTAAAAGATCTTATGCCGTAGCGTCTTAATGAAAAAACAACGTCATTGAGAAGGCATAACGTCATCCTGAATTTAGTTCAGGATCTTAGAAAGTAACGTCATCCTGAATTTAGTTCAGGATCTTAAAAAGGTAACTTCATCCTGAATTGAGTTCAGGATCTTAGAAAGTATCGTCATCCTGAATTGAGTTCAGGATCTTAAAATAAAGAACGGAAGGGAATGTAATGAGTGTAGAAGTACCATTTTACTTTGCAGCAGCAATTGCCATTATCGCCAGTTTACGAGTAGTAACTGGCAGTAATGCTATTCATGCATTGTTATATTTAGTGGTTTCCTTACTTGCCGTAGCCGTATGTTTTTATTTTATTGGCGCGCCATTTGCCGCTGGGCTTGAAGTGATTGTTTATGCAGGCGCTATCTTAGTGTTATTTGTGTTTGCAGTAATGATGTTTGACTTACAAGGCGAAGATGAAGCAAAACATTTTGGTAGAGCCGGCAATGAAGGGTGGTTTTCTGCGTGGTTCGGGCCAAGTGTATTGGCGTTATTATTATTAGTTGAGCTCGTTTATATCATTGTTGTTAGTGACTCTGAGCAGCTACTTGCATCCAATGTAATTGAAGCCAAACAAGTTGGCATATTACTTTATGGTCCTTACCTACTTGCGGTTGAAATAGCTTCATTTTTATTACTCGCAGGCCTAGTTGCCGGCTATCACTTCGCCAAACCTGATGTGCAGGGAGGAAGACCATGATGCAAATACCTTTAACGCATATATTTATCCTCGCCTGTATTCTTTTTGTTATTGGTTTTGTTGGCGTGGTTGCCCGTCGTAATACTTTATTTATGTTGATGAGTTTAGAGGTCATGCTTAATGCTGTTGGCTTAGCATTTATTAGTGCCGGAAGTGCATGGGGGGAGGCTGATGGCCAAGTAATGTTTATTTTGATCTTAACCTTAGCAGCAGCTGAAGTTGCTGTTGGTTTAGCCTTACTGATCCGCTTACAGCAACAGCGCCAATGCTTAGATATAGACGCGTTAAATGAGCTGAGGGAATAACATGCAGGTTTTAGCTTATTTACCTTTTTATCCTTTAATTAGTTTTCTACTACTCATTTTACTTAGTAAGCGATTAACTTGGCTGCAAGCTAGCATTATTTCTGTTGGCTCAGTTGCACTAAGTGCATTATCGGCAGGCTACTTAATACATACCTTTATGTTAACCCCTGAAAGTATCGTTGAGGCGCATTTATGGCAATGGTTTAAATTAGGTGATAGCGATGTTAATTTTGCACTGCGCTTAGATAGTCTGTCCGCTGTGATGATAAGTGTGGTTAGTGGTGTTGGCTTTTTAATTCACGCGTTTGCGGCTGCCTACATGAAAGATGATGAAAATTTCAGTCGATTTATGTCCTACATGAACCTGTTTATCACCGCCATGTTATTACTCGTCCTAGCTGATAATTTAGTTCTGCTGTATTTAGGCTGGGAAGGGGTTGGTTTATGCAGCTTTCTACTCATAGGTTTTTGGTACCAAAAACCTGAAAATGCGATGGCCGCTAAAAAAGCGTTTATTGTTACCAGAGTCGGCGATACGTTTTTAGCCATAGGTTTATTTTTACTGTTTCGAGAAGTAGGGAGCTTAACCATAACTGATATTATGTCTAATCCAGATCTATCGACATTGGCAAATAATGATATGGCATTTTGGATTTGCTTATTATTTGTCGGCGGCGCGGTTGGTAAATCGGCCCAGTTACCACTACAAACTTGGTTACCTGATGCAATGGCTGGGCCTACTCCGGTGAGCGCGTTAATTCATGCAGCAACTATGGTTACCGCTGGTGTTTATTTAATTGCGCGGATGAATAATTTGTTTTTATTAACACCGCAAGTCATGACGATAGTTGCAACTATTGGTGCGTTAACTTTATTACTTGCCGGTATTGCGGCGCTTGCGCAAAGTGATATCAAGCGAGTATTGGCATACTCTACTATGAGTCAAATTGGCTACATGATGTTAGCGCTTGGCGCAGGTGCATTTAGCGCTGGGGTGATGCATTTAATGACTCACGCATTTTTTAAAGCGTTATTATTTTTAACTGCTGGCGCCATAATACTCGCTCTGCATCATCAGCAAAATATGTTCAAAATGGGCGGTTTAATTAAGAAGTTGCCAATGATAAGTAGCTTGTTTTTTATTGGTGTGGCGGCTCTTATTGCGTTACCGGGAACCTCTGGATTTGTTTCTAAGGAAGCAATTATCGCCGAACTCTACTCATCAAGTACTGCCGGGCCAATGTTTTGGTGGGCAGCTATTATAGGTGCATTAATTACCAGTATTTATAGCTTAAGAATGATTTTTCTTACTTTCTTTGGTCAATACCGAGGTACAGCAAGCATTGAAAAACCAAACAGTTACTTATTAATAATGCCGCTATTTTTATTAGCTGTATTAGCGCTGGTAGGTGGCTTGATAGCTTTAGATTTGAGTGCTTTATTTATCAGTGAGGATATTGACAAATCTGCTGAACCGAACTGGTTACATACAGTTGCCATAGCTACACCGTTTGTTGGTATTGTGATTGCCTACCTCTTTTATTTTCCACATTCAGGTAAAAACTCTGCAAACAATATTACTGAAAACCACTCTAAGTTGACTTTATTTATGCAGAATGGCCTTGGCTTTAATGGACTATATTCATGGCTGTTAGTAAAACCTTTTGTCTTTATCAGTAAGGTAAATAAAAACGATGTAATTGATCAATTTATTAAGGCAATTAGTTGGAACGTAGTTGCTTGGCATGAAGTATTAAAAGCAACTCAAAGCGCTAATCTAAGGTGGTACTTGGCCATGCTTGGTTTAGGTGTGATTATATTACTCGCCGTATTATTAGGACAAATGCCAGGAGAATTAGCATGATCTTAACGCAAATAATCCTAGTGCTTTTTATTGGTGGTTTTCTTGCCTGGCGCATTGAATTACAACGGCCGCAAAGTGCTAGGTGGATCAGCCTTATCGCCATAGTATTTAGCTTTGTATTATTAATATCATTTGCGAATGATAATCACGAAATATTTTATCAGTATGTACAAATAAGCCAGCTCCCTTGGATCACTAAATTTGGCATTCATTACGCCATGGGGATTGACAGCTTAAGCTTTATTCTAATTGCTTTAACTTTATTTTTAGGTTTAGTTTGTGTGCTCGTTTCTTGGCAAGAGATCACAGAAAATATCGGATTTTATTACTTTAACTTAATGGCCAGTATTGCCGGTATTGTTGGTGTTTTTTGCGCGACAGACTTATTTTTATTCTTCTTCTTCTGGGAAGTCATGCTATTACCTATGACGGCTCTTATTGCTATTTGGGGACATGAACATAGGCATTATGCGGCGATAAAGTTTTTTATTTTTACCCAAGTAAGCAGTTTATTAATGCTGTTTGCAATTATCGCGTTAGCGCTGATAAACCTACAGCATACAGGCGTGTGGAGCTTTGATTATTTTGTTCTGCAAAAGCTCTCCATTGATAGTCAAACTGAATATTATCTAATGCTTGGTTTCTTTATTGCTTTTGCGGTTAAGTTGCCATCGTTCCCATTTCATACTTGGTTGCCAGATGCTCATACTCAAGCTCCAACAGCGGGTAGCGTACTACTTGCCGGGGTGTTATTAAAAACTGGGGCTTATGGTCTTATTCGCTTTGTTTTAGGATTATTTCCTGAAGCGAGTTTAGAGTTTGCCAATATCGCGGTTTGGCTTGCTGTAATTAGCATTTTATATGGCGCAAAGTTAGCGTTTGCACAAACAGATTTTAAACGCTTAGTTGCTTATAGCTCTATTTCACATATGGGCTTTGTAATGCTGGCGTTATTTTCCTTTGAACAAGTCGCTTACCACGGCGCGTTATTAGTCATAGTGGCTCATGGTTTAAGCAGCGCAGCTCTCTTTACTATGGCAGGTATGATGTACTCACGTTTACATTCACGAGATCTTTCTACCATGGGGGGATTATTTAGTAGTGCGCCTAGAATGGGGGGGATGTTATTAGCTTTTGTTGCTGCGGCGTTTGGATTGCCAGGATTAGTAAATTTTGTTGGTGAATTTTTAAGTTTAACAGGCGCATTTAAAGTGTATCCATTGCAGGTGATCCTTGCTGCGATAGGCTTAATTGGTTCAGCAATTTATGGTATGTACTTATTTCAACAAAGTTTTCAAGGTAAAGTGCAACATCAGATCATTGATTTAGATACGCGAGAGCTATTTATTTGTAGCAGTTTATTGCTGTTATTATTGTTATTCGGCTTATTTCCAGAGTTAATTCTTAATCATTTTCAAGAATATAGTATGAGCTATGATTTAATAAGTAATGATGTAATAAGTCATGATTTACTGAATTCACTTTCAACAAGTCAAACTTATGTGGAGTTACTGTCATGAGTAGTTTTGAACTGTTAGCCATATCACCACAGCTGATTATCTCTTTGGCAATAGTGCTACAAATGTTGTTAATTGCTTTTAAACGCTCAACGTACTTAATTCAAAGCTTTACCTTGGCCAGTATTTTGTTAGCTATTGCCTCTTCTGTATTCACTCTCCCAGCATTAAATAGCCAAATTACATTGCTGTTTTACTTAGACGGCTTCTCATTTTCCGTTATGAATAGCGTCTTATTCTGCTCTGCAATTGTTGTGTTAGTCAGCGGTAATTATCTAAAAATTAGTCATGAAGTTCATGATGAATATTATTTGCTAGTGATGTTAGTTACCTTAGGTGCGCTGATCTTAAGCATTAGTGATCACTTTGCTAGTGTATTTTTAGGATTAGAGCTGCTCAGTATCTCCCTTGTAGGGCTTGTAGGATATTTGAGAGATCGTCGGCAGACATTGGAAGCAAGTTTTAAGTATTTAATATTAAGTGCTACAGCATCGAGTATCTTGCTATTAGGCATGGCAATGCTTTATGCCTACAGCGGCGATATGAGTTTTAATTCAATTGAACCTCATTATGTCAGTTCGGCCTATATTGATTCTGTCGCAGTTGAGCCAGGCAAAGATTTTAAATTTTTAGCACAAGCAGGAAGCATATTACTCTTAGTTGGTATCGCATTTAAACTCTCGCTTGCGCCATTTCATTTTTGGACCCCTGATGTCTATCAAGGAGCTCCTGCGCCAGTAACTATGTTGTTAGCTACGGTATCAAAGATAGCGATGTTTACGGTATTAATAAAATTTTGGTTTATATCCAATCAGTATCTAGATCAAACTATGCTTAGCGTTATCAGTATTATCGCTGTGCTGTCTATGTTAGTCGGTAATTTATTAGCTTTGAAACAAAATAATATTAAACGCTTACTAGCTTATTCTTCTATTGCTCATATGGGCTACTTACTTATTATTTTACCGGTTATTTCTGAGGTATCTATTGAGCTCGCTAAACAAAGTGCTTTGTTTTATATCACCGCATACGCTTTAGCGACCTTAATATTGTTTACTTTTATTTGTGAAACTTCGAAATCTAACCAAAGTACTGATTTCGATGATTGCCACAATTGGCAAGGATTGTTTTGGCTTTCACCGATACAGGCTAGCGCAATCGTGTTTGCACTTTTATCGTTAGCGGGCATCCCATTGACCATAGGATTTATCGGTAAGTTCTATTTAATAACTTCCGCTTTAACTAATCAAAGTTGGCTATTATTAGCGAGTTTAGTTACCGGTAGTGCTATTGGCTTGTACTACTATTTACGTATAATTTTTATTATATTTAGCCAACCGGTTAACCGTGAGTCTAGTTCGCAAGAGTCTGAAATATCAATAAATAGTAGCTTGTCTCATGTTTTACTATTTTCCTTAACTCTGCTTCTTCTGGCCTTAGGTATTTATCCGGATTTATATATTTTTATTTAAAAATGAAATTAACTAATTGATTAAAAACACTAATAACTGGTGTTATTGACTACCGTAAGTTAGTTATTATTTGATTGATTTAATGTAAAGTTGTTGATAAACAATGTGTTATAAAGTTGGCGCGTATCTTGTAGGTCATTAGTTAAATAATTAAAATTTACTAATTTTATCAGGGATACCGAATAATGAAATTAATCAAATCTACCGCCTTATTAACAGCCGCAATCTCTTTAAGTGGTTGTGTTTTCCACGTTGGTTCAAGTAATGCTCGCTCTGCAGATATTCATTTAGAAGAGTCACTAATTATCAGCACTGATCAATTAAAGATGTTAGAGGTTGAATCTGGCTCTGGTGAACTAGTGATTATTGGTGTTGATAACGTCAACGAAATCACCGTTAAAGCAGATATTTATACTGATAAAGATTCCAATTATGATTTAAGCCTGAAAAAGATTGGTTCACGAGCGGTTTTAGTTGCAAAAAATAGCTCAACTAGTGGTTTTTGGAATGGCAGTTCACCAAGTATTGATCTACATGTAACCGTACCTAAGTCATTGGCATTAGATATTGATGATGGCTCTGGCTCTATTGATATTAAAAATATAAACAACAAAGTAACTATAGAAGATGGCTCTGGCGATATGTCTGTTAAGAATATCCAAGGTGACTTAACAATTGAAGACGGCTCGGGTGAATTAGAAGTAAGTAATATTAGTGGTAATGTTGATATTGATGACGGTTCAGGCGAAATGTCTATTGCTGACATTAGTGGCGCGGTATCAGTCGTCGACGGCTCTGGTGATATGGATATTCATCATGTTGGTGGTAGCGTAACAATTGATGATGGTTCGGGTGATATAAATTTATCTGATGCTGGAGGTTTAACTATTACCGAAAGTGGCTCTGGCGGCCTTAAAGTGAAAGACGTAAAAGGTGAGTTTAATATTGATAGTTAACCTTATACCAAGTTCATTAATTTTATGTTTAGTTAATTAGAGACCTGATCTGTCAATCACTCTTTGAATTACTGCAAATACCCTAACTGGTTATCTGGTTAGGGTTTTTTGCTTTATATAGGCGGCGCGACTATAAAAATTAATTAATCAAATTGCTATAACTGAGCAATATTTTGAGTACTGAGCATCTGTTGACTATATTTTATATAAGGATGTTGTTGTTCCAGGTGTGAAAATTGAAAAAAACTGTACTTATATTACTCATTTTATTTCTTTGTTTGTATAGTTCTAGCCTATTGGCTGGGCAGAAGGTACCAACAATTGAGATAAAAGAATGGCAAGTGCCTTGGCCTAACACTCGGCCAAGAGACCCCGCTGTGGATTCCAAAGGGCTTGTTTGGTTTTGTGGCCAAGCGGGTAATTATATTGCTAGCCTAGATCCTATTTCGGGTAAATTCAAGCGCTTTGAATTAAGTGACAGTACCCATCCCCATAATCTAATTATCGATAACCAAGACCGAATTTGGTATGCGGGTAACCGCAACAATCATATTGGAGTATTAGATCCTAACACTGGGAATATAGAGAAAATAGTTATGCCCGGCGAGGTGACTATCGACCCACATACCTTAGTGTTTAATTCTAACCAAGATATTTGGTTTACCGCTCAATGGGGTAACAAAATTGGTTTTTTAGATACAAAAAGTAAGCAAATAAAATTGATTGATGTTGGTATTGATAGAGCAAGGCCTTATGGCATTAAAGTTGACCACGATGATGTGCCATGGATTGTTCTTTTTGGCACGAATAAAATAGCTCGAGTTAATGTGACTGAATTTTCCCTTGAAATAATCGACTTATTAGACCCGCAAGAGCGGCCTCGACGGTTAGAAGTAAGTCAAAATAATGACATTTTTTATTTAGATCATAAACTAGGTTATCTAGTAAAGTACAAGCCGCAGATGAGAGTATTTGAACGCTGGTTAATACCAGAGGGTAGTAACGCCAAACTTTATGGCTCAGCGATTGATGATAATGACAGGGTTTGGCTAGCACTAACTGGGATTAAACCAAATAAGCTAAGAATATTTGATAGTAATAGTAGGGGATTTATAGCATCGCAGGATATAGCAAGTGGCGGTGGTTCAATTCGCTATATGATCTACCATCAAGCTACTGATTCTGTTTGGTTTGGCACCGATGCAAATACAATTGGACAAGCGAAATTAAAATAACAAGTTAAATAGAGAAAATTTGTGAAATTAATGTAACTGGGCTAAGTTTATGAACTGAAAAGCAAAAACCGTGCCTATTTACGTATTTGTGGTTAATTATTACACTATGTTACTTGCATTATTTTTACAAAAGGGTATCATGCGCCAACTTTCAAGTTCCGAGACAGATTTCTCGAGAATGATTGAATCGTAACAGGCTCCTTAATGAGCTTGCTACAACAGTGGGGTTACTTCCGCCAACTGACTTGCCCAGCTAATTTTCATATTAGCTTAAGATCAAATAGAGTTTTGATCGTGCCATGAGTCTCCCGGTGGTTAACTCGAAATTTTTCGCAGTTTTATACCATCGACAGACCAAATTTCTGTTTTTGTATTTTTCTGCCTATTGAGAAAACAAATAAATGACTGAATTAAACAATACCTTACCTGGTTTTGACGTATTAGGCTTGCCTGACTTTTTATTAAGCACGCTAACTAAAATGGGTTTTAATAACCCAACACCAATCCAAGCACAAACTATCCCGCCTTTATTAGAAGGTAAGCATGTATTAGGTGAAGCGCAAACAGGTACTGGTAAAACGGCTGCTTTTGGTTTACCTGCATTAGCCAAATTAGACATGAGCATTCGCAAACCACAAATGATGGTTTTAGCGCCAACTCGTGAGCTAGCAATGCAAGTTGCAGAAGCAATTGAATCTTTCGGTAAAGACATGAAAGGTTTACGTGTTGCTACATTATACGGCGGCCAATCATACGGTCCACAATTATCACAATTAGAGCGTGGTGCTCAAGTTGTTGTTGGTACTCCTGGTCGTTTAATGGATCACTTACGCCGTAAAACATTAAAGCTAGATAGCTTATCATTCTGTGCACTTGATGAAGCAGATGAAATGTTAAACATGGGCTTTTTAGAAGATATTGAATGGATCCTTGAACATTTGCCGAAAGAAGCGCAAATGGCATTATTCTCGGCGACGATGCCACCAGCAATTCGTAAAGTTGCTAACCGTTTCTTAGTTGATCCTGTACACATTAAAGTTGCTGCAGTAACTAAAGCGAAAGCAAATATTACTCAGTTAGCTTGGAAAGTATCAGGTATCAACAAAAATACAGCTATTGAGCGTATCGTTGAAACTTTCGATTACGAAGCTATGATTATTTTCGTACGTACTCGTAATGATACCATCACTATCTCAGAGCAAATTGAACGTTTAGGTTACCCATGTGCAGCATTAAATGGTGACTTAAACCAAGCACAACGTGAACGTACTGTTGAGCAACTTAAAAACGGTAAGATATCAATCGTAGTAGCAACCGATGTTGTTGCTCGTGGTTTAGATATTCCTCGTTTAGACTTAGTTTTAAACTATGATATTCCAGGTGATCATGAGTCTTACGTTCACCGTATCGGTCGTACTGGTCGTGCTGGTCGTGAAGGTACAGCAATCACTTTTATTCGTCCTCGTGAAATGTACAACATACGTCACTATGAACGTTTAACTGCTGGTACAATCAATACGTTTGAATTACCAACAGTAAGCGAGTTAGGTGCTATCCGTATCGAACGTTGTCGTAAGTCGTTAGTTGAAACTGCGCAAAACAAAGATTTAAAAGTAATGCGTGCAGCATTAGAAAAAATGGCTACTGATTCAGAAGTAACTATTGAAGACTTAGCTGCTGCGTTATTGTTTGAAAAACAACTTAAGCAACCGTTCGAGCCAAAAGAAGATCCTAAACCTCGTAAAGAGCGTTCAGATCGTGATGCTCGTGGTCGTGATAATGACCGTGGTTCTCGTGATAGTCGTGGCAGAGGCCGTGATGACCGCGGTGGTCGTGGTGAGCGTTCTGAAAGAGGTGATCGTCCACAACGTGAACGTAAACAGTCTTCAGGTGCACGTCCTGACGTTGATTGGCAGTCATACCGCATTGAAGTAGGTAAAGAGCACGGCGCTCGTCCTGGTGATATCGTTGGTGCAATTGCGAATGAAATTTCATTAGACAGTGCTTACATTGGTCAAATTAACCTTCAAGATAACCACACTATTGTGCAGTTACCTAAAGGCATGCCAAAAGATGCATTTGAGAAATTACGTAGTGTTCGTGTTCGTCGTCAACAGTTAGATATTTCTGTATCTGATGCAGTAGTTGAAGTACAAGCTCGTCGTCCACGTAACGATTCTCGTAGCGACCGTCCACGTAATGACCGTCCACGCAATGACCGTCCACGTAACTAATCAGTAGTTCTTAACTACTAAAAAGAGAAGCTAACTAGCTTCTCTTTTTTTTTGCCTTCAAGGATGAAGGTATGCAAATTTGGACAAGAAAATTTCTTTGCTTTTCAATATATTTCGATGCTTTAAACCATGAAGTGTCAATTAATGACACATATTTAAACACTCACCTTAATAACATTTTAAAAACATTACACTATCAACACAAACAGGCTATTATTAAATTAATATAAAATTAACAATTGACCACGAGCAATGTTTAATAATAAAACCTATTTATCTGTATTTATTCTCCTGTTGCTTACTTTTATTAATACTAGTGTATTTGCCTATGCCCAAGACTTAGAAGATTCTCCCGATGAAGACTTAGAAGCGGTAGATAAAGCGGCGAGTGAATTTTCATCGGATATGATCAAAGCACTTGAATTGCAAGTGCTGGAGTCGCCACCGACGATAGATGGTGACTTAACGGACAAATTCTGGGCTTCATCAAGTATTCTAAGCATCGACTTAGAAATGTACCCAGAGCGTTTTGCTAAAGCTAAAGTGAACACTGATGCCCTTATCGGTGTGACCAAAACACACGTTTACTTCGCATTTAATGCATATGATGACAACCTTTCTGAATTAAGAACAGCGGTTCGAGATGAGGACGGGGTCAAAGACGATGATTACGTGTCGGTGGTTATCGACCCAACAGGAAACTTACGCCGAAAATATGAATTTAGGGTTAATCCTAGTGGTAGTACATCGGATGTTCTACAAAATACCGTTAGCGACCGTTATATTTATGATTGGGATACTGAATGGGAAGCCGCAGCAAAAATTACCGAAAAGGGTTGGTTAGTCGAAATGGCTATTCCTATTGATTCTCTTAAACAACCTTCTGTTGATGGTGATGAGAAAAACCAGTGGGCGGTTATTTTAAAGCGTAGTTATCCCAGACAAATAGATAGAACCATGGGCGGAATTTATCTAATTACTCCCCCAAATCCTGCGGCAAAAGAGCGTATAGTTACCACCAATGAGCAAGGTGTTGTTGAGCAAGATGTTACTCAAAACTTAGAATTATATCCTTATGCAATTTGGCATCCAGCTGAGAAACGAAAATATGGTAATAGCTTCGAACAAGATGAAGAGATAGAAGAAACAGAAGCCGGTATGGATTTAAGCTTGACCATAGATTCTGCAACTAAAATTTCAGCCACCATTAACCCTAACTTTACCGAAGTTGAAGCCGATATTGCTCGTGACAGCATTAACAATCCATTCAATGTATTCCAACCTGAAAAACGTCGCTTTTTCCAAGAAGATATGGATTTGTATTCAACCTTAATGCCTTTGGTATATACCCGAAACATTATTAACCCAGATCTCGGGGTAAGTGTATCTAATGAAACTAAAGAGGCTGCCTCGGGTACCTTTTGGTCTCGGGATACAGATACTGAAGTTATTATGCCGGATAATCTAGGTTCAGAAAAAGTTGAGATTACCGGACTTGAAAATGAATCAATGGCCGCTCGTTATGTTACCGCTAGCGGAGGGAGTGCTTATGGCGTTTTGGGCACGGTAAGAACAGCTGATGATTATAAAAACGGTGTAGTTTCGTTTGATAGTCTAGTTAATTTAGGTATTGATGATAAATTACGTTACCAAATCATGTATTCCCAAACAGAATATCCAATTAATTTTGCTGAAGATTTATGTGATGGCGACAACTGTTTAAATGTAACCGAAGCTGACGATTGTGAATTGGGGTATTGTGACACTAACACCTCGGTTTTAAGAACACCTACAGATGAAACCTTAGAAGACTATGCTATTCAGGTGAAGTATAAACATACTGGGCCAAAATCCTTGTTTTGGGCTAATTATTTTGATGTAGGTAAAGACTTTCGTGCGGACTTAGGTTTTGTGAAAAGAACCGATTATAAAATGTACAACCTTGCTTATGGACGCAACTGGTATTTTGAAACCCTTCGGGGTGATGGTGGTAAATCACGAGGCAGAGTTTATCTAGTTGCTACTCAAGTTGAATCGCAAAAAGGTGAAAAAATAGAAACAGGTTTTGATTTATGGGCGGAATTTAGAGGCTCATATCAAACTGTATTTCGCCCGGGATTTCGTATCAAAGAAAGAGCGGTTAACCGTATCCAGCAAAATACTTTAGATTTAAAGGGTAACGCTCCGAAATTTGATGAGCAATATTTTCAGTGGTACTTAGAAACATCACCACTGCCTTCATGGACTTTTAATTTAGATGGTAAATTTGGTGAAATTGCCGATGCTGAAAATATTGTGCTTGGCGATATGCAAGAGTTAAAGCCTAGAGTGCGTTATCAACTTGGTGATTTTAACTTTAGCGTACAACATACTTATCGTAATTTTGATTATGAAGATTCTACGCTCTACAAAGAAAACTTCAGCACTTATACCGTTAATTGGCGCCCAGATGATACACGAGTTTTGCGTTTTTTAGTTAAATACGATGATACTGATAGAGATATTAATCGATGGCGTGGTGATGAACTATCGTTTGAACGAGAAGTAGAAGCTGAATTAACCTATTCTCATGAATATACAAAGAATTTAACTTTTTTATCAGGGCTTAAATATACCCGTGAAAAGGATAATGAAATTGGTGATGACTTTACCAGTAAGCGTGAGATTTATTTACGAATGAACTATCGAATGGGTTTTATTGGTAAATAATAGAAATTTAATTGCTATAATAAAAAATAAGCACCGTTTAGCGGTGCTTAAATGTATTCATTGTTATTTTTTTGATAGTTTTAAGTTTGTGTCGCTTACACCCTTCACACTATTCAGTCGATTTGGACTAATGGCTAAAGTTGATTTATATGCTGTTAGTGCTCCTGAATAATCGCCATTGAGTAATAGCATATCTGCAAGTAACTCCCTCGCTGGAATGACCGCTCCTGGTGTTACTGGATTTTTATCAATTGAATCTTCAATATCCGCAGCTTGGCGAAGTTGGGTTAAGGCTTGATTTTTTTCACCCTTGGCAAAGCTTATCCATGCAATGATAACCTTACGTTGTGCATCAACAAGCTGAGCCCAATAATCAGGGCTAGATACTTTCGTTTTATCATATAAATTATTGAGTACTTCCACGTTTTGTTGCGCCAAGCTTAAATCACCACTTCTAGCAGCACCAAGCCCACGAGCAAAGTAGGTAATAGCTTCTACTTGTGGAAACTTTTTCCACGGAATGTAGTTAGGGTATTCTAACTTTAGTTGACTGGCTTGCTGCCATTGCTTTTGCTCTAGAACAATTCTTGCGGGTATTGCTGCAAGTGCATATGCTGTAGGGAAAATCGGTTGAATAGGATGGTGAGATTCAAGTTGTTCTAATGCTTGCTTGGCTTTATTACCTTTACCAAGTTGCAAATATCCATAAATTAAATAATCCATAGCATGGGCATAATGTAGAGAGGTTGCCTCTTTTGTTGGATATTTTAATGCCGCGTTTGCGGAGCGAATATTCCAACTTATAGCATCATTCCACATTCCTAATCGAACAAAAATATGGCTCGGCATATGCAAAGAGTGAGGTACATCAGGTGCTATTTTGTCATAAGATCTAGCTGCATCTATCGCAAGTTCAGCTTGAAGCGGATTATCATAGGCATGGATAGTGTAATGAATTGCTCCTGGATGATATGGGGATACTTTTCTAAGTTTCCCTAAAAGTTCTCCGGCCAATTGATTTTGTTTGAACGTAGGATCGTTTTTAGGTGCCATCACAAGTTGAGATAGTGCGAAAAATGCTGTTGCATCTATGTCATCAGGGTTTTGTTGGTAGACAAATGATTGAGCTTCAGCCCACTTAGCTGTTCGTTCTTTATTTGTGAGATTTTCCCAGTTTTGATAGTACTGCGCGGCTGCACTGATATAACTTTTTTCTCGTTTTGTTGATTGTAGTTGTTGCGCTTTAGTAAGCGCTGAATGACCTCGAACTAAAGCCTCATCTTTAATAGTGTCTGGCCATAAAGGGTGAAAAAGACTCATAGAATAACCCCAATACATCATGGCGCACTTAGGGGCTTTCTTCTTCCATTGATTAAAGAACATTTCAGCTTGGGCATACATCATATGATGAAGTAATCCAACACCAGTATTAATCGCTTTTTGCGCGTCTGCGTTACACGAAGTGGTAAAGTTGACGGTACCTAAATTGCCCAGATCTTTAAGGACCATATCTTCGTCAGCATGGCCATCATGGGCATAACTGACTAGGCTAAATAAAACCATCGTAATAAAACAGAATGTTTTTAATATGATTTTCATAAAATTCTCCTTAGATAAGGATAAGTTATTTTGATATTAAATTCATAAATCCGATTTTTAGTAGTGGAAATATAATATTTTTAACTTGGCCAATAATAACTTTAATTTTAGTAAATAAAATAAAAATAACCACCTACTGTATAGTACTAAATATAGTAAGTGGCTATGTTGTTTGAGTTTGAAGCGGAGGTAATCTATTCACTTGAATACAGTGAAAATTTATTTACGTATGAATCTTAGAGTGGGCTTTAGCTCAGAGTGTCAGGGGTATTTATGTTTTAAGTAAATAATCATGCGGAATAAACATTGAAAATCAAAAAAGGGATCCTAAGGATCCCTGATTACAATTTATACCGAATAAATCTTTTCTTACCCAGTAATCTAGGCGTTACGAGCTGGAAATGCTTACTTTTAAATCTTTTAAAATACCATCATGTAAATTATAAACAAAACCATGCACAGCAATATTTTGATTTGCAGCCCAAGCATTAATCAATGTCGTTGTATTAGCAACATTGGCAACTTGCTCAACTACATTTAATTCACATAAGCGGTTGGTTAAGTTATCACCGCTAAGTTGTGCTAACTCATCTTTATGGAATCTATAAACGTCACTAATATGACGTAACCAGTTATCAATTAAACCATGTTGGTTATCATCAAGTGAAGCAGCAACACCACCACAACCATAATGGCCACAGACAATGATGTGTTTAACTTTAAGTATTTCGACAGCGTATTGAATTACCGATAAACAGTTTAAATCGGTATGAATAACTTGGTTGGCAATATTACGGTGTACAAAAATCTCACCGGGTAACATGCCTAATAATTCATTAGCTGGTACGCGAGAATCGGAACAACCAATCCATAAATATTCTGGAGATTGCTGCTGTGATAATTTATCAAAAAAATCTGGCTGTTCTTTGGTTATTTTATCGGCCCAAATTTTATTATGTTCAAATAACTGTTTTAGTGTAGGCATAAATATTAATCACTTGTTATAAAATTTTAGCTATTGTCTGAAAAAGCATTGATCTTGTAAAGAGGTTTTAGTTTATAATCTATAACAATAAATTTTTTATATTTAATTCTACTAAATAGGTTTTTTAAATGGCCAGTTCAGCACACGCATTACATATACTTGTTAAACACTTGGACAAAGCGGAAGATATTCTTAAGCAATTGGATAAAGGCGCTAAATTTCAAACCTTAGCAAAGAAGTACTCAACCTGCCCATCAGGTAAAAAAGGTGGTGACTTAGGGGAATTTAGACAAGGACAAATGGTACCTGCGTTTGATAAGTTCGTATTTAAAGGTGAAATATTAACACCTACTATCGTTAAAACTAGGTTTGGCTACCATATTGTAAAAACGCTATATCGTACTTAGTGACCAGAAAGAATAGTTGCAATACCAATTTAATTAATCAAATTGGTATTACCTCACTTATTCACTACCTTGTTTATGTGAAGTTTCTCTTAATCTTTGTCTATATTTAGCTTTTGCTAATTTTTGCATGTCGGCAACCTTATCACTTTCATCGACAATTTCTTGCCCTAAAAATGTTTCAATCGCATCTTCTAAAGTGACAATACCAGCAGTTTGCCCAAACTGATCTTCGACTAAAAAAATGTGTTCACTGCGCTTTATAAATAAATCCAATAAGTTTAATACAGGAAAACTTTCGGAAATTCGAAACACAGGGCTAGCAATATCTTTTAAGCTAGCATCACCATTGCCTTTTCGCTCATGCTGATAGAGGTTGTTTTTTATTATTACACCAGTAATGTTGTCGATGCTGCCTTTGTAAATAGGTATACGAGTAAAGTTCTCGGTTTGCTCGGCGTTTAGCGCATCGACTATTTTCATGTTTTCATCGAAGGCATGAACCACACTTCTTGGGGTGAGAATATCTTTAGTAGCTGCATCACGCATCTTTAAGATGTTTTCAACCAACTCATTTTCTTGGCTAACGATGGCGCCATCTTTATAGCTTAGTGAAGCAACTGCTAGCACTTCTTCTCTTGATGTTTCATTGCTGTGTTTTGATGAAAACAGTTTGGTTAAATGAGTTGATAGCCACACTAATGGATAGACCAACTTAACTAGAATACGAATAATATAAGCGCAAGGAATGGCAAGGCTACGCCAAAATGTCGCACCTATGGTTTTTGGAATGATTTCAGATAAATATAAAATGGCGAGAGTTAATAAAAAGGCAATTAATGTTTCCCATTTTTCGCCAAATACTCGAATAGCCTGTGCACCAACGCCAGCGGCCCCCATGGTATGAGCAAAAGTGTTTAATATTAGAATACTGGCAATTGACTGGTCTAGATTACCTTTTACATGACTAAGAACCTTGCCGCCGCCACTATTACCGCTTCTGTTTACTTGCGCAATGTAACTAGGCGTGATTGATAACAGCACAGCTTCTAATATTGAACATAAAAAAGATACCCCAATGGCAATGCTCAAATAAACAATTAATAACGTCATGTAATGGAAGTCTTCCTTTGATGAATAAATAACCTTATAACTACAGTGTAATCAATATCTAATTAAAATGTTATAAATCAATTTAATAACATAATAATTAGGTCTTTAAACAATATAAGCTGCAAATCATATTTTGCGGTTCTACTTATCTTCTTGCTCTAATTCTTTGTTGTGTTGCTTTATTTTTTCAAGTTGCTCTGGGGTTAAATTAAACTTTCGTGCACTTTTATAAAGCATATATATACCGCTAATGATAAACAGTAAAATAAATATAATTAATAACCAAATAGACAGCGACATTGCATTCTCAGTTTTTGTCGAGATTAAAATAAAAAAGGAATGCTGAGCATTCCTTTTGTTGTATTAATATTATTGTAGCGCTTAAGTTGCGGCTTTCATAGCTCGAACAAAATCCGCTAATTCAACAAGCATCTGTTGGTTATTATCAAGATTGTTTTCAATAATTTTAACTACAGCACTACCACTAATAGCACCTTTAGCGCCGTTGGCAATTGCTTCTTTTACATGCTGCGGCGTTGAAATACCAAAACCTAATACGGGTGCTGGTGCATTGTATTGATTAAGTGAATCAATTAGCTCTTTACCAGGCATGTTAGCAACAACTTCGGTACCGGTAACACCGGCACGGCTTAATACGTAGGTGTAACCTTCGCCAAGAGTTGCAACTTTTTGCAAGGTTGCATTTGAAGCGTTTGGCGGCGCAATAAAGATAGGAGCAATACTATGTTTAATTGCTGCTTCTCTAAAGTGTTTACCTTCACGAATTGGCACATCGGCAATTAATACTGAATCAACGCCAGCAGCGCTCATATCTCGGTAGAAAGTCTCTATGCCGCGAGCAAAGACTAAATTTGCGTAAAGCAATAAACCAATAGGAATATTGGCATTATATTCACGTACTTTTTTGATGATCTCAATACAAACATCAGTATTGATATTTGCAGCTAATGCACGCTGTGCGGCAAATTGAATGGTTAAACCATCAGCGCTTGGATCTGAAAATGGAATACCAAGCTCTAATGCATCAGCGCCATTATCGATTAAGGTTTTAATTATCTCGAATGATTGCTCAGCATTAGGGTCGCCAATGGTTACAAACGGAATAAAAGCCCCTTGCTGTTTCATTTCTAAATTGGCAAAGCTTTGCTCATAGCGATTGGCACTAGCCGAGTTTAATTGTGTCATTATTTGTTCTCCCGGTAGTTTTCGCCATTTAATATACTGTGTACATGAGTTAAGTCTTTATCGCCACGTCCAGATAAGTTAACTAAAATCACCGTTTCTTCGGTTGCTGCTTCTGCCATTTTCATCGCTTGTGCTAGTGCATGTGATGATTCAAGGGCAGGAATGATACCTTCAGCGCGAGATAATGCTTGGAATGCTGCAATGGCTTCATCATCATTAATAGGCACGTAGGTAGCACGGCCACTATCTTTTAATAACGAATGCTGCGGGCCAACACCTGGGTAATCAAGACCTGCAGATACTGAATACGATTCTTCAATTTGCCCGTACTTATCTTGCATAATGTAAGTATAAGCACCATGGAGCATACCTTTTGTCCCAGCAACTAATGTAGCGCCATGACGATCGGTTTCAATACCTTTACCACCGGCTTCAACACCGATTAATTTTACATCTGTTTCTTCAATAAAGTCATGGAACATACCAATTGCATTTGAACCACCACCAACACAGGCGATAACATAATCAGGTAAGCTACCTTGCTCATCTAAAATTTGTTGTTTGGCTTCGATGCCGATCATTTTTTGAAATTCACGTACTATGGTAGGGAACGGGTGAGGACCCGCAGCAGTACCTAACAAGTAATGGGCATTTTCATAGTTTGCTGACCAATCTCGTAGAGCTTCATTAACGGCATCTTTTAATGTGCCAGAGCCTGCCGTTACCGGAATAACTTCGGCGCCCATCAATTCCATACGAAATACATTTGGTTGCTGGCGTTCACAATCCACTTGACCCATATAAACTTTACATTTTAAACCTAACAATGCGCAGGCGAGCGCTGTAGCTACACCATGTTGGCCAGCACCTGTTTCTGCAATAATTTCTGTTTTGCCCATTTTTTTGGCAAGTAAAGCTTGGCCAAGTACTTGGTTGGTTTTATGAGCGCCGCCGTGCAGTAAATCTTCACGCTTTAAATAAATTTTAGCTAATGGGTTTTTTACTAAGTTACGACATAGTGTTAGCGGCGTAGGGCGGCCAGCATAAGAGGTTAGTAACTTATCAAATTCAGCTTGAAATGCCGCGTCTGTTTGCGAGTCGATAAAAGCGGCTTCTAGCTGCTCTAATGCAGGAACTAAAAGCTCGCTTACATACATGCCACCAAAGTCGCCAAAGTATGGGCTAATATTTTTTGAGGTATCTTGAGTCATTTATCTACCTTTGCTCAGTGAGTCTTAATTAATCTTGAAATTAATAATTTCGTAGCAAGCTAAAGGCTTGCTCGAGTTTTGTTTTATCTTTAATGCCCGGTGATACTTCAATACCAGAGTTTAAATCTAGGCCACTGATATCACTGTCGTTCATTAATCTAATTGCGTCTGCTAAGTTATCAGCGTTTAAACCACCGGCTAACATAGTCTTGGATAAGTCTTGCTCGCAATTGGCTAACAGTTGCCAATTAAACGCTTCGCCACTGCCACCTTGCTTACTGTCGAGTAAATACTTATCTGCGCCTAAATTTAATGGTGCTATATCATCTTTAACGCTAATGGCTTTGACGATAACGCAGCTAGCATTTAACTGGGCACGTAATTCATTTATGTAATCACTACTCTCTGAGCCGTGCAGTTGCACTGCGCTTAAGTTAAGTTGATTCGCTGTTGCTGCAACTTTGTCTATGCTCTCATTCACAAATACACCAACATAATTGATGCTTGCTGCTACCGATGCGTTTACTTGTGCAATTATACTTTGTGCTTGCTCTACTGAAATGCATCGAGGTGATTTCTCAGTAAAGATTAAACCAGCAAAAGCAGCGCCCGCGTTAATTGTATTTACTACATCGTCGGCGTTAGTTAAACCACATACTTTATGGCCACCAAAAACTACTTGTCGACAAGCTAAGTCGATATCGTCTTCAGACATAATTGAACTACCCACTAAAAAGCCATTTACTGCAGGGGCAAGTTCTCGAACTTGTTTATTCGTGTATATGCCTGATTCAGAAATGATTAATCTGTCGTCAGGGATCATTGGCGCCAATTCAAATGTACGAGTTAAGTCGGTAGAAAGATCACGTAAGTTGCGATTATTTATGCCAATTAATTTTGCGTCTAAATCGATGGCTCGCACGGTTTCTTCAACGTTAGATACTTCCGTTAAAATCGCCATGTTGTAGCTATTGGCAACTTTGGCAAGCTCAAGGTATTCTTCATCGGATAATACGCTAAGCATCAATAAAATAGCATCTGCGCCGTAATGTCGTCCTAAGTGGATTTGGTAGCTATCGACAAAAAAATCTTTATTCAAAACCGGACAATCGACATTTTCAGACACCGCTTTTAGGTAATCATGATTGCCTTGGAAGTATTTAGCATCGGTTAATACTGAAATTGCGCTAGCGTATTTATTGTAAACTGAGCTGATCTCAAGCACATCAAAAACTGGGCGAATTAAGCCTTTTGACGGAGAGGCTTTTTTACATTCAAAAATAAAGCCGGCGTTATCTTTAGCAAGTGCGGCATACATGTCTTTATTGGTTGGTTTTAAATTATTTATAAAACTTGCCAGTGGTATGCTTTGCTTTAACTGTTCAACTTCGATGCGTTTATCCGCAACAATTTTCTCTAATATATTAGCCATTACTTACCTCAACCATTTTGGCCAATGTTTTAGCTGCTTGGCCAGAAGCTAAAACTTGTTTTACTTTGTCGCTTGCGTCTCTTAAGTTACTTGCTACACCGCTTAGATATAATAATGCTGCGGTATTAATAATCACTGCATCTTTATGAGCTTGTTGACCTTGGCCTTGTAAAATAGCCATAGAGTAACCGGCATTTTCAGAAGGCTCTCCGCCTTTGATACTTTCTAGTGTATGAGTTTCTAAACCAAAGTCGGCAGGAATAACGTCACGTTTTGTTAAAGTATCGCCGTCAATTTCGACAATTTGAGTTTCGCCGTGCACAGCAACTTCATCTAAGCCACTACCATGTACAACCCACGCGCGTTTTACCCCGGTAAGTTGTAGAGCTTTTGCCATTGGCATTAATAGTTCAGGAGTGTAAACACCTAACAACATAACTGAGGGTTTAGCTGGGTTTACTAATGGCCCTAAAATATTGAATAAAGTGCGTACCCCTAGGGCTTGTCGCACAGGTGCTGCATGGCGAAAACCACTATGATACTTAGGAGCAAATAAGAAACATAAACCGCTTTGGCTGATACACTCTGCTGCAGTTTCAGGTTCCATAGTTAAGTTAACACCAAAGGCTTCTAATAAATCGGCTGAGCCAGATTTACTGGAAACACTACGATTACCGTGTTTTGCTACATTCAAGCCACAAGCGGCAGCTACAATCGCTGCTGTGGTTGAAATGTTGATGGTATTTGCACCATCGCCGCCAGTACCAACACAATCAACTAATGGGCCGTCGATTTCAGGAAATCCTGTTGCTGCATTACGAATAGCAAGCGCCGCTCCAGCTATTTCTTGTGGAGTCTCGCCTTTAATTTTTAATGCGGTTAATACGGCTGCCATTAACGCCGGTTCTACTTCACCTTGTACAACTTGGGTAAAAAATTCATTGGCATCAATAGGGCTTAGATCATGCCCAGCAATTAATTGTTCAAGTATCTTACTCATCGGCATTTCCTTGTGATTCTATATCTTGTAGAAGGTAAGCAAAACTTTGCTTTAATAATTGGCTACCTTTTGATGTTAGTAACGATTCTGGATGAAATTGAAAACCTAAGGTTTTATCTTTTACATTTGCTACTGCCATAGGTAAATCATTGTAGTAGGCCAGTAACTCTAAGCCTTTAGGCATTATAGTAGCAACCAGAGAATGATAACGAGCAACGGGTAATGGCGATGGTAAATTGGCGAATGGCCCAACTCCGTTATGATTTATTAGCGAAGCTTTACCGTGGACAATTTCCCCGGCTCTATCAACTTTACCGCCGTAGTGCTCAACCAAAGCTTGATGGCCTAAACAAATACCTAGGATAGGATATTTACCGACAGCTAAATCGATTAAATTCATTAGACAGCCCGCACTTTTTGGATCGCCTGGACCGGGTGATAACACTAAAATAACTGGGGCTGTTTCAGCTGCCATTTTATCAATAATAAATTCCGCAGATACGGTATTACGGTAAATGATAGGTTCAAAGCCTAAGGTTTTAAATTCATCTACTAAGTTGTAAGTAAAAGAATCTAAGTTATCTAACATATATAATTTTGTTTTCATTTTAGACTCCATGGTTACTTACTTAGTAGGTTTTCAGTGGCGTTAGCAATTTGCACAGCTTTAATTACCGCTTGCGCTTTTTGTTTGGTTTCATCGGCTTCATTTTGCGGGTCAGAATCATAAACAACACCTGCACCAGCTTGTACATAAGCAACGCTAGATTTAACAAAGGCTGAGCGGATAACAATACACGTATCCATATCACCTTCACCATTTAAATAACCAACTGCGCCGCCATAACTACCTCGTCGCTTACCTTCTATTTCCCGGATTAACTGGGTTGCTTTAACTTTTGGCGCGCCTGAAAGGGTGCCCATATTCATACATGCTTGATACGCATGCAGTGCATCGAGTTCATCTGATAAAGTGCCACAAACACGAGAAACCAAATGCATAACGTGTGAGTAACGGTCAACTTTTAATAGTTCAGCTACATGGCGAGTACCACCTTTAGACACACGAGCAATATCGTTACGCGCTAAATCGACTAACATTAAATGTTCCGATTTTTCTTTTTCATCGTTGCGCAGTTCAAGTTCAATACGGCCATCGAGATCGAGAGAATAATTGCCCTCTATATCAAATCCACGTGGACGAGTACCAGCTATTGGGTAGAGTTCTACTTGGCGATTATCTGCTGAAAACTTTAATGCAGATTCAGGAGAGGCACCAAATAAACAAAAATCATCATCCTTTAAAAAGAACATATAAGGACTTGGGTTGGTTAACTTCAGCGCTTGGTATGCTGCAATAGGATCCGGACAAGGTAGTGAGAATGTTCTTGATGGTACCACTTGGAATATATCACCAGCGCGAATGTGCTCTTTTAAGTCATCTACTTGTTGGCAAAACTCGCTATCGCTAATATTAACTTTAACATCTGCAGGGGTAATCGTTACATCAAGCTTGATGTCATTAGCAATGCAAGGTTGTTCGCAGCTCTCTTGAAGTTGTGCGATACGCTTTAATATTTGATTTTGGCTTTGAGCTTGTTCTTTGCCACTAAAAACATTGCCAATAATTTCAGTATGTTGCTTTTGGTGATCGATAATGATTAACGTTTCAGCTAAGTAATAAACATAATCTGGACAGGTATTGGTGCTATCTTCAACCTCTGGTAATTGCTCGCTAATGGTAATTAAGTCAAACGCAAAAGCGCCGCCAATGAATACCGCGAAAGGATGTTGCTCTATGCTTTCAATGGTTTGCAGTTCACGTAAAACTTGCATTGGGTTAACGGCTAACAAGCGGCTTAATTCATCTTGTTGCTCATCATTTTCAACAAAAGTTAATGATAGAAATTGCTCAGATTGATTATTAATAATCACCGATGATTTATATTCTGCTTGGCTGAATCTTGAAGTTAATAAATCAATAACAGATTGACCATTTAAAGATTTAGCACTGACGGTGACATTAAATCCTGAACATTCAATCTTTACTGCCGCATCAACCAATAATAAACTTTTAAGGGCTCGTTTATCGCTGATCTCTGCAGACTCTAACAATAAGCTGTTAGTTTTGTTTTCAGTCAGACTTTTATACAGAGATAATGGGTCATCTTGATACTTTGCATCAATAATTGTACTGGCAACAAAACCTGGTACTTGTAAATTTGTTTGGATCATCTCTAACCTTCCTTAGTTAGGTTATTTTTGTGATTATATTCATCTGCGCTTAAGCTAACTGTATAACTTATCATATGCCTGTTAATTTGGTTTTCTAAAAACATAATTTACTCTATATTAAAGTTGTTTTTACTCTGTGTTTAGTGATTGTTTGGTCTATCTTATGCTTAATTCTATTTTTCACTTTTATGGCAACTTTAATCTTGTGTAAAACAAAAAAACCCGCCAGAAATAAGCGGGTTTAATAAACTTTTTGCCAACAGCAAATGCCATAACCCACTATGTAGAGTTATGCCACCACCAAATATTGAATGTATCTTGCTGTTGTATATGCATTTTATTGTCTATTCTTTAAATTGATTCATTGTAATTAGATGCTTGAGTATTGCGCTTTAGGGCAACTAAATGGCTATCAATTTTAGCCACATCTAAGTACACTATTACTTATACCTATAGAAGACCGCAATTTGTTAATGATGTCAACAGATCCTGAAGAAAAAACAAGCAATATTAACAATTCGTTACGAGTTGACTTCCATTGTCACACCACTTGTTCGGATGGTCATCTATCACCTAAAGAAATTATCGATAGAGCAACGAACTATCAGATTGACCAAATTGCTATAACTGACCACGACACGGTTAATGCAATAAGCCTTGCACAAGATTATATCGACCAACAACAATTTAACATCCGTTTAGTTTCCGGTATTGAATTTTCTACCCTTTGGCAAAACTTTGAAATCCATGTGCTAGGTTTAAATATTGATTGCAATAACCCTGAGTTGTTAGCGCTAATTGCCAAACAACAAGAAGGGCGAGAACAACGCGCTATTTTAATGGCTGAAAAGCTGACAAAAGCCGGTTTTGAGAATTGCTACCAAGATGCAAAAGACTTAGCACAAGGCGGCTCAATAACGCGTTCCCATTTTGCTCGTGTTTTATTTAATCGCGGTGTGGTGAGTACATTACAGAAAGCTTTTGACAAGTATATTGGTAAAGGTAACCGAGCCTATGTAAAGCCTTTATGGTGTTCTCTTGAGGAAGCTATCGAGGTTATTAATAAAGCGGGTGGTCGTAGTGTTATTGCTCATCCGAAGAAATATGATTTATCGGCAAAATGGTTACGCCGTTTAATTGTCGACTTTAAAGACGCAAATGGTAACGGCATGGAAGTGGTTTCTGGGCAGCGAAATGATCAACAACGAGATTTTTTAATTGAACTTTGTCATGAGTATCAGCTAGAAGCTTCTGTTGGATCTGATTTTCATTTTCCAAATCGCTGGAGCGATCTGGGCAAGCACTTAGCACTACCTGAAAATACACCGGTAGTATGGCAACATTGGAATTAACTAATCTTTAGTGTGAATAATAAAAGGATAAGATTATGAGTCAGTTTTTTTACATGCATCCAGATAATCCGCAAGCGCGTTTAATTAAACAAGCGGTTGAGATTATTCATCAAGGTGGGGTCGTGGTTTATCCTACCGATTCTGGCTATGCTCTTGGTTGCCATACCGGAGATAAAAAAGCCCTGGATAGAATTTGCCAAATTCGAGACATCAGCAAAGAACACAATTTTACCTTGTTATGCCGAGATTTATCCGAGTTATCGGTTTATGCTCGAGTTGATAATGCCAATTTCCGCTTATTGAAAAATAATACCCCCGGTGCTTATACGTTTGTCTTTAAGGGCACGAAAGAAGTGCCTAAACGTTTACTTAATCCGAAAAAGAAAACAATCGGTATTCGCATTCCTGACAACAATATTGCTATGGCTTTACTTGAGGAGCTCGGTGAGCCTTTGATGTCAACAACGCTGTTGTTACCAGGTAATGATATGGCGGAATTTGACCCTGAAATCATTCGTGACAACTTAGAAAAACAAGTAGACTTAATTTTAAATGGTGGTTATTTAGGTGAAAAACCAACGACGGTTGTTGATTTCTCCGAAGGTTTTGCCGAAATAATTCGCGTGGGTGAGGGCGACCCAACACCATTTGAATAAGTCTTCTAGCTACTTGCTAGTAAACTAACATAATTACAGACGTAACAACCTAGTGGCAATTAATATTACCGACAAAACGACAGAGGCTATTTCTAATAGCAAAAGCACTATACGAGACATGGTGCAGCAAGTATTGCCTCTCGCTATGGTGCGCGGTGAAGCATTAGTTAAGCAACCACTCGATTTATTTATTCCTCCAGATGCACTAGAAATTATTCTTGAATCTTTTGAAGGTCCTCTTGATTTATTACTCTATCTTATTCGTAAACAAAAATTTGATATTGTCGACTTACCTATTGCCGAAATAACTCGTCAATACATGGTTTATGTTGAATTAATAAAAGACGTTAAAATTGAACTTGCAGCTGAGTATTTGGTGATGGCCGCTATTTTAGCGGAAATAAAATCAAGATTGTTACTGCCTAAAACCGATGTTGTTGATGACGAAGAAGATCCCCGAGCCGAATTAGTCAGACGCTTGCAAGAATATGAAGTGATTAAAGATGCCGCTGATAAGCTCGATACGATCCCGCGCTTAGAGCGTGATAATTTTGAAGGTAAAGCAAGTTTACCCGAAAGCTACAAACCTAGATTTGTTGAAGCGGATGTCAGCCTTGATGATCTGGTTTTTGCCCTGCAAGGGGTAATAAAAAGAGCGCAGGCGTTTGAACATCACCATATAAAGCGAGAAAATTTATCCACACGTGAACGTATGAGCCAAATATTGGCCACACTTGAGCATGATAGTTATAAAGAGTTCAGTTCGCTATTTACCATTGAAGAAGGTCGAGGTGGTGTAGTCGTTACCTTTTTAGCGGTATTAGAACTATTAAAAGAATCCTTAATTGAATTTGTGCAAGCACAAGTATTTGGTCAAATTCAGGTGAAGCTAGCGAAATTACAAGAATGAAAAAATTATCAGAACAACAACTAAAATCATTAATTGAAGCTATGCTATTTGTATCGGCTGTACCTTTGAAAGTAAAAGAAATACAAAAAACACTAGCAGAAGAACTTACATTAACAAAAAAACGTATACTTGCTGCTTTACAAGACCTAGAAAAAGACTATGATCAGCGCGGTATTGAATTAATTGAAGTTGCCTCAGGTTATCGTTTTCAAGCAAGAGGTGAATACAGTGAGCTAATTGCCTTATTATTTAAGGAAAAAGCACCACGTTATTCAAGAGCGTTAATGGAAACCTTAGCGTTAATCGCTTATCGCCAACCAATAACTCGCGGTGAAATAGAAGATATTCGCGGAGTTGCGGTAAGTAGTTATATAATTAAAACATTACAAGAAAGAGATTGGATCCACGTAGTTGGTCACAAAGAAGTTCCAGGACGTCCTGGACTGTTTGCTACCACTAATGAATTCTTAGATTATTTCTCTTTAAAATCACTAGCTGAACTGCCTGAACTTATGCAGGTTAATCAACTAGACCTTAACCCTGAGAAGGGTGAAGCCCCTTCGACTAGCAATAATGCTGTCGAAACAGAATGAGTTTATTAAATGTCTGAAAAATTACAGAAAGTACTAGCCCGAGCTGGTAAAGGTTCTCGTCGTGAGATGGAAACAGTGATCAGCGGTGGCCGAGTTAGTGTTGACGGTAAAGTTGCCTTTTTAGGTGATCGCGTTGACGGTACTGAACAAATTCGCCTTGATGGCCATGCGGTAAAAATTGCTCAAGATGAAGATGAAGCATGTCGTGTTATCGTATACAACAAGCCTGAAGGTGAAATGTGTACTCGAAAAGACCCTGAAGGTCGCCCAACCGTATTTGATCGCCTACCTCCTATTGAAGGCAGTCGTTGGATAGCCGTTGGCCGTTTAGATATTAATACCTCAGGTATGTTACTTTTTACCAATGACGGTGAATTAGCTAACCGTTTAATGCATCCTTCACACGAAGTTGAGCGTGAATACGCAGTACGTGTGTTTGGTGAAATTAACGAAGCAATGCTACAAACTCTTCGCCATGGTGTTAAGCTTGAAGATGGCATGGCCAAATTTAATAAGCTGACTTATAAAGGCGGTGAAGGTCGTAACCATTGGTTCCACGTAGTCCTTACCGAAGGTCGTAACCGTGAAGTTCGTCGTTTATGGGAAAGCCAAGGCGTACAAGTTAGTCGCTTGATCCGTGTGCGTTATGGTGATTTTGCGATGGAACGTCGACTACCTCTTGGTGGTTGGATTGAATTAGGTTTAAAAGATGTTAACTACTACCGTAAGTTGGTTGAGTTAAAGCCTGAAACCAAGTCAAAAGTAAAAGTTGATGCTAAGAAAATCGATAACACGCAAAGTCGAAAAATTCGCAAGAATGTGAAAAAACATCAACAACGTCAACAGGCAAATGCAACGCCCACTCGACGTAAACGTAAATAATTATCAAGGTATAAACCTTGACGTACATAAAGGGAATAATTTTTATTCCCTTTTTTAATACAATAAAAATAGGCTTTTTTTATGTTATCACCATCAGCAATAAACTTAGCAGCGACAGAATTACTTAATCGTCGCTGTGCATTATATAAATCCATTCGACTTGAAGAAAGTATTCGCCCTAAAAGCGTAGAAGATGGCCTAGCTATCCAAACTGAAATGGTGAATCAAAGTAAAGACTCTATCGGTGGCTGGAAATGTTTATTACCGCTAAATGATGAACAGGTTATTGTCGCGCCAATTTTAAGTGCAAGTATCGAGTCTGGCGAAGAGTGTGAGCTATTTGTTGATAATGGTATGGCAAGATTAGAGCCTGAAATAGCCTTTGTATTAGCTAAAGATTTGCCTGCACAAGAAGATGATTATACCCAAGTTGAAATTGATGATGCTATCGATAGTGCTCATATGGCACTTGAGCTTATGCAAGATAGGTTTGTGAGTGATTGTGGTGTTGATTACTATGAAAGGCTAGCTGACTGTTTAGTTAACCAAGGCATCTATTTAGGACCTGAAATTAATTTAGAGCAAGCGTACAAAGCCGCGAATTTTAATATTAGCTTTACTCAAGGTGACAATGTACAAAAGTTTGCTGGTAAACACCCGAACCAATCGCCGATTAAACCTTTATATTGGTTGATCAATTATATGAGAAAACGTGGTGTTAGCTTTAAAGCAGGGCAAGCAATCATTACTGCATCGTACGCAGGTATTGTGGAAGTTGACTTTGAAAAAGTTACTGAGATTGAATATGAGAATCTAGGTAAATATACGGTAACCTTTAATGCTAAATAGGTCTCAGATTTTAGATATCAGGCTTCAAGGTAACTAGTGCACTTGGCTGGCGATGATAGTATCGACTAAATGGTCGATATTTTTATTGTCAGCGTAAATGCCGTCAATGATCAGCTTACATATCCCGTGTAGAGTGCCCCATGTAACTTGTGCTAAGCGCAGCGTATCAACATCCGAATTTAGTATCCCCGATTTCTGCCAACGCGCAGTTAAGCTCAAATGGAATTGAAAACTTTTGTATGCAGTATTTTTTAGTGACTCTGAGCTAGCTTGCTCTTTCCATAATGCCGAGCCAAACATTAGCTCATAGATAAAGGCATTTTCGGTGGAAAATTCAATATAACCTTTAATGTAGTTGCGTAGAATTTGTTGCTCAGAGCTATCATTATTACTAATGATTTTATCAACCAAACCTTGCCAAGTATCAAAGCCTGATTCCGCGATAGCGCTTAAAAGGTCATTTTTATTTTTAAAGTGATGATATAAAGCCGTTCGTGATACCCCTATGCTTTCTCCTAGAGCTCTCATCGATAGAGATTGCGTACCTGTTGCATTTACCATTAATGTCGCTTCTTTAAGTAAGGTTTCCCTTAACTCTCCGTGATGATAACCAGCATTTGTTTTTATTTTTTTAACGACTTTAGCCATAACCTGTACACTTAATTTTAACTCATTTAGTAATTGAAATATCAACTCAATCTTGACAATGTCAAAATACCTAGGTAACTTGACATTGTCAAGATGAATGTGAGTAACGGCTAATGTACCCAGTTATTCACGGATAAAAATTTAAATAGGTAACATATGACTGCTAACACTTCTCCATTTCCACACTTATTAGAGCCTCTAGATTTAGGCTTTATCAAAATTAGAAACCGTACTTTAATGGGATCAATGCATATTGGCCTCGAAGAAGAAAAGGGTGGTATGGATAAAATGGCAGCGTTTTATGCTGAACGTGCTCGCGGTGGTGCCGGCATAATTGTTACTGGTGGTATCGCGCCTAATGTTGCTGGTTGGGTAATGCCATTTGCTGGTCGCATGAGCTCAAAGCGTCATGCCAAACATCATAAAGTAATAACCGAAGCTGTGCATAAGGAAGGTGGTGTTATATGTATGCAAATTCTGCATACTGGCCGTTATGGTTATCACCCTTTTAGTGTTGCTCCATCAAAAATTCAAGCGCCAATTAATCCGTTTAAACCGCGAGCTTTAAGTTCTAAAAAAGTATCAAAAACCATTGATGATTACGCAAATTCTGCCGCTATGGCACAACTTGCTGGTTATGATGGTGTAGAGATTATGGGCTCGGAAGGCTATTTAATTAACCAGTTTTTCTGTGAACGCACAAATCATCGAACCGATGAGTGGGGTGGAAGTCTAGAAAACCGCGCACGTTTAGCCATTGAAACAGTGAAAACGACTCGCGCAAAAGTTGGCGAGAAATTTATTATTATTTATCGCCTGTCGATGATTGATTTAGTCGAAGGCGGAGCGAGCTGGGATGAAGTGGTTTACCTAGCGAAAGAAATTGAGAAAGCTGGCGCAACCATTATCAATACCGGTATCGGCTGGCATGAAGCTCGCGTACCAACTATTGCAACGTCGGTTCCTCGTGCGGCATTTACATGGGTGACCGAGCGAATGAAAAAGGAAGTATCTATTCCTTTAATTACCTCAAATCGTATAAATACACCTGAAGTTGCCGAGCAGGTACTCGCTGATGGTCATGCCGATATGGTGTCGATGGCTCGTCCATTCTTAGCAGATGCTGATTTTGTTAATAAAGCGGCTGCTAATAAATCTGAAAATATCAATACCTGTATAGGCTGTAATCAAGCGTGTTTAGATCATATCTTCCAAAAGAAACGTGCTTCTTGTTTAGTTAATCCAAGAGCGTGTTATGAAACAGAACTAAACTTTGAACAGACCCCAAATAAAAAGAAAATTGCAGTAATAGGTGCTGGTCCCGCAGGTTTAGCGTTTTCATGTTATGCCGCCGAGCGTGGACATGAAGTACATTTATTTGATAAATCGACTGAAATCGGTGGCCAGTTTAATTACGCCAAGCAAGTACCAGGTAAAGAAGAATTCTTTGAAACAATCAGATACTTTAACAATCAAATTAAACTGATGGGCGTACAGTTACACTTAAACAATGAGCAAAATGCAGATTCATTAAAGGATTCTGATTTTGATGATGTAGTTGTTGCCACTGGTATCGCGCCAAGAACACCTGCAATTGAAGGCGTAGAACATAGCAAGGTGTTAAGTTATTTAGATGTGCTGCGCGACAAAGTGGAAGTGGGTAAGCGTGTTGCAATCATTGGCGCTGGCGGTATTGGTTTTGATGTTGCTGAGTTTTTAGTTGAAGA
>JAQWHD010000061.1 GCA_029237915.1 Thalassotalea sp.
CAGTAATGTTGCGCCCACGCCCACCATTACACTTAACATAAAGGCTAATACTACGATAAGTTTTTTATTCGGTTTACTTGGTGAAAACGGTACCGTCGCGGGGTCAATAACACGACCTACAGAAGTTTCAAAACCTTGTAATTCGGCGGTTTCTTTTAAACGCTTAAAGAATGCTTGATATAAATTACTATTCGTTTCAACGTCTTGTATTAACTCTCGACGAGTACTGTCTACTCGAGTAAGCTTTTGGTATTTATTTTTGGCTTCATCAACGGCAACTCTGGCTCGTTTGGTCGCGCGCTGTGCTTTACGGTAGTCACTGCCAATCGTTGCGATTAAGCGCTGCACTTGCTCATTCATATTGGCTAATATTTTGTTTTGTTCGGCATTGGCGGCGATCATTTTTGGATGCTTAGGGCCGTAGGTAATGCTTAGTTCTAATATTTTCTTTTCTACTTCACGCTTTTTTTGTTGGCTTACTTTTAAATTTGGGTGATCTAACACCTCTGGTAAATTGGCTAGCTGCTCAAAGTCATCTTTGTTGTCATTAAGTAATTGATAAACTTGTTCTATTTCTTTTTCATATTTTTGCGCGGTTAATACATTTTTTGAACGCTCCTCAATCTCTTTTGCTGCTAAGCTTTTAATGCCGCCTAAATCGACAAGTGAATTGTCTTCTTCAAAATCTTGTAACCTATCTTCTGCTGCTATTAGCTTTTCTTTTAAGCCAGACAGAGAGCGGTTTAACCACACAGCAGATTTTTCAACGCGCTGTAAATTAACTTCCATGTGATTGTTGATATAAGCTTGTGCTACGCCATTTGCCGCTAGCGCTGCAAATTCAGGATCGTGAGATTGAAAGGATATGATCACTAACTCGGTTTTTGTTATTGGTGAAGCGGAGATCCCACCAAGTATATATCCAACGATAGAGTCGAATTTTTGTTGCTGTTGTTGCTCAACTGATAGCTCAACCCGAGGTTTTGGTGGATTGAGTAATTCTTTAAATTTTTGCCAGCCACTTTTAGGCTTTAGCGGCTGATTAAATAAAGGATGCTCAACTAAGTTAAGATCGGTTACCACTTTTTCAGCGATAGGTGTTGAGGTGATGATTTCAAGCTGGGTGTAGTAATACTCTTGGCGAGAGTCGGTTTCGTTATAAATGTCGTTAAGTTCAACCACCTTTGACTGTTCTTGCTCGATAAGTAACGTGCTACTAGCAACATAAATAGGCGTGCGCGATTGGGCAAAGATAATAGCGAATAAGGTTACCACCACAGAAAGCGCAATTATGCGCCATTTACTGCGATAGATAATTTGCCATAAATGCTTTAAATCTATTTCATCATTATGCATGTCTTGTTTAGGAAACTGCTCGCTCATAATAATTCCTAAAAGAAGCTCTGTTTAATATTGATAACATCACCTGGGCCTACTTTGTCATTTAACTTAACAGGCACTAAGGTATTTGTTTTGTCGTTACTGCGAATAAGATATATTTTATCGGTGGATGCTCGCTCGGTTAATCCGCCAGCAAGGGTAATAGCTTTAGCAACTGTTAACCCTGGTTGGTATGGATAAGCGCCATCTTTTTTAACTTCACCATCAATAAAGAATGGCCGATAAATAACAATGGCAACCGATACATTAGGGTTTACTAAGTAGTCGCCTTTTAAGCCGTCATGAATGGCTCTTTCAAGCTCTACTACGGTTAAACCACGCACGGTTAACTCCCCTAAAATGGGTAAGTAATTTTACCGCTGTCTGACAATAATGTTTGTTTTCCTAATTCAGGCTCACCAAATACGCTAATACTAATAGTGTCACCCGCGTCTAAACGATATTCATCATTTGCTAAAGTCTGGAAACTAGTTGCAACTACAATCAGGCTGATAAATAATTTGACTGTATTGATAGTTCGAGAGAGAAATTTAGAGAACAGTTTTGCTGTGAGAGTCATAAAGTTCCAAATTAAAAAGATGCGGTAATACCAACTTCAATGGTATTGCCTTGATATTCAAGCACATTAAAATTACTTTCACGTTTTGAATGAATATAGGATGCCGACAAATCAATATTACGATGCATTTTATAGTATAGGCTTGCACTATAGCTAGTGTTATCGTCTTCACGTGGTGAATCACCGTAGATGTCATCACTAAACTGAATAGTTAATTTACTGGCAACTCGGTCTAGCCATTGATGATGCCAGGCTAGGTTATAGTTGGTGTTTTCTATATAACTACCTTGGCCTTTGGTTTCTGAAACTTCGCGCGCAGTTGAAAAGTCAAAATTTGAATAGGTAAGCGGCGTCCATAGAATACCTACTTGCCAGCGAAAGCCGGAAGTGTCATCCCATGCGTCATTATCGAATGATTTTTCTGAATAACCCACTCGTGCATAGCCGGTAGTGATTGCACTGCCCTGCCATTCAAAGCCAACAAAGGCATTGGCGTTGTCACTATCAAGCTCTGCTTCATTGGCCCTGGCATTTTGATAATCTACTTCACCAATATTGATACTGAAGGTAACTTTGGTAAAGGCGCCAGTTTTATAATTAAAAGTGCTGCCTATTTGATTCGACTCGTATTCTCGGTTAGCAGTAACATCGATATTATCGCCAGGTAACTGCACGCTTAAATCATCTCGATACAAACTATCCCAGTTGATTTTTGAGAATCGGTAAACAAAATCAACATTGGCTTGTGCCGTGGTCGCGCCATAGCTATATAAGCCTTTAAGGTTATACATTTCATAGCCGGTTGGCTCTTTTAAAAGATTAGCAAAACCAATTGAGTATTCTTTACCACGTTCTTCATAATCGCGGTTGTAGCTAACATCAAAATTAACACGGTGTCGTGTTTGTAAGTCTAACGCAGCTATAGCACTTAGTTTATGTGCGGTGTAGTTGTCTTCACTACTTTGTAAGTAGGTGTTGTTGCTTATTTGATAATTAATACGGTAAGCGTTTAAACCGCGCGCTTGCGATATTTCAAACTGCGGGGCAACCGTTGCAATCCAAGAGTCTTGTTTATTGTCGTCGTTATGAAGGAAGTTATCTTGGTAGCTCAGTTTAGCGTTAACTTGTGGGGTAAATTTAAAATCACCAAGGTCAAAGTTTTGTGGTTCAATGGCATAACTAGGCGCTATTGCAATTGCTTGCATTAGACAAAGTAATACTTTTGATGATTTACCACAGAACTTCATTAATGTTCTAAACCCTGAATTTTATTATTATAATTTACAATTACTATACTTTTTTCCTAAGTTTAGTTAGGGAGTAATTATATATTCGTCAAGGATTCCGTTTGACTAGTTAACATCGAGTGTTTTATTTTATTTTTGTGGCACTATATGCCATGTATGAATCAATATTATCATAAACATTAGACATTAGACCACCCCAAAAACATGTTAATTTTTTGTTGCCCTAGTGGCTTTAGTTATTGATATCGAAGTCAAAATTTATTTACAGTTTTTGATGAATGTAAACCATAATTCGCTATCCAGGCTAACGCTAATACCACATGAAAATAAGCAGCATTTGCCGGTGCTTGTAAATTAAAGTCCACCGATATATGAATTAACATACCTATAATCGCCATAGCACAGCCAAAGCCGAGCCCACGTAAAAAGCGACTATTACGTTGCCGCATGGCATTAATGGCAATAATGAGTGAGTAAAAAACTAACACACCCAACCAAATTAAACTTGGAATGCCATATTCACTGGCAAACTGTACATATTCATTATGAGCATGATCAAAAAAAGCTTTAATATCATCCCCTTGAACTATTGGGAATGTTGAATAAAAGCTGCCACCACCGGTTCCGGTTAAGGGAAATGCCCTGATCAGATCTAATGAATACTCATTTACGTCAACTCGTTGTTCCGTTGCGACTGTGGTTTGCTCTAACCGCTGCTTTACCTTATCGAGGCCAAAATAGGCACCTAAAATAAACGTATCTATTACCAGTAAGCTTACAATTAGTATCATTAAGCTTTTACTTTTTGTTTTCATAAACCACAAAGCGATAATACCGGTAAGCGTGAGAGCGACAAAAAAGGCAGTATTACCCATTCGTGAACGTGACAGCACAATAGCAATAACCATAATAGCTAAAGCGATACGCAATGCGCCTTTACCCGAAATTAATGTTTGTAAGAACCGTAAGGCTATATTGCCTCGCTGTTTTAGTTTGTGTTTATCAAGCGTTGCAACTAAATAACCTATACCTATTGATAAGGTTAAAATCAAAAAATTAGCAAAATGGTTTTTATAAACAAAAGTGCCATTGGCTATATCGCTATTTTTCAAACTTAAAAATGGTGTAATTGGTAAGTTAGATAATGCGAGCGTTGCGCCATAAAATGCTTGCCAAGTACCTGCAAAAATAATGCATAACAACAGAATGCGTAAACGTTTAAAGTCGTTAACCAGCACTAAAGTTGCAAGCATAATACAAAAATAGCTTATGGCTTTGAGGGTGGCTATTTTAGCCTGTTGTGGATCTAGGGCGATTGCATACCAACTATCACTAGGCTGTAACGAGCTATTTATGATTAACGCAGTATTCGGGCTTATCGCATTTATAACATTTAAAGGCAATGGCATTAACTGCAGCATTTGGTAGAGCACAAAAATACCAATAGCAATAATTAAAAACTTGAAAGGTTTGAGGTGTTGTTTTAATTGCTGCCAAGGATGGCTGATGAGTATGCCGATAATTAATATAAAGCTTACTGCTTCCATCATTGCCCAAGCCCAAGGTCTGTTTGAACCTAACGGAATAGGTAATAAAAACAGCAAGGCAAGTAACAGCCAAAACATACTTTGCTTAGTTTTGTTTAAGGCAGACGATGGAATATTCACGATTATTATTATTTACTCAAACAAGTGGTAAAAAGGCCCTGATGGGCCTTTATTAATTAGCTGAAGCTGATGTGGTACTTGCAGCACCTGGTCCGCCGTTGCCATTACCGCCACCTAAAGTACCTGGTGGGATTGGCGGCGCAAGGTTTAATGCTTTGCGCTTAAGTGTTACCTGTTGCTCGGTAGTTAATGCAGCAACTTGTGGTTGATTTGTTGTTTGGCTAGTCAGTCTGTTTATTTCTTCTGATTGAGCAGCACTAGCAACCGCTTGCTCTGTACCTAGGCTTTTAGCTGGTTCACCGTTTTGTTGAAGGCGCTTTTGTAAAGCAATCTTAGTTTCTTCATTTAACTGTTGGGTTAACTTTGCTTGTCTTTGTCTTTCTGCTTCTTGCTTTTGTTTTTTTAAGCGCGCTTTATCTGCTTTGCTTTCAACCAAAAGAATATCTGAGTCAGTTTGGTAATCGATATCTACTTGCTCAGTACTTTCTACTTGTGCCACTAAATCTTCGTTTGTGTCAGTGTAAGTATTTTCTTCATTAACATTTGCTTGGTTGCTATCAACTTGAACATAACTATCTACAGCATAGTCCTCTACGCTTGGGTCATAATCAGCAATAATCGCCATTTGTGAGCCATTATTAACACTCGAAATAGCAACTACTGACGATACAAAAAATAACGACAGTAGCAATACGGTTGTTTTACGTTTCATGTATTCTTTCAACTTTTTAAAATTAAATCTTTCCAAGTTGACCTCTAAGTAAGTTCTTATTAATTAAAATTAACAGCCTGAAATTTCAGTTAAAATGCACTTGGCGCGTCAGGACAATGTTTACTTTGACCATTATCACAACTAGGGTGACCGTCCGATTTAATCGGGTTAGACATCGCAGGTGTCATTAATGTGGTGAGAACAATTGGGGTTACTGTTGCTAACTTACCAAATTTTTTTATAAAATTTCGACGAGTATTTTCTGGGGACGCTTCAGCATTCATATTACTTATTTCTGTAGTAATTTGACTTGTTTCTTTATCAGTCATAACGGCATTACCTGTGATGTTCATCTTTTTTATAGCGCTTATGACGCCATAATAACTGGTATTGGTTACTTTTTGTAGCATTTTGTTAAGTAAGTGCTTTTGTTCCTAGGAGAGGCTATTCACGCTCGCCGAAATAAACTGTAGCCATGGGGTAATTATCGTCGTCCTCGCGCATGCGGGGATCCATATTGCGGCCATAGCGACAATTAACTAGGTCATGCTGACGAAGGTCAGTATCTTTCTTTTAATATTGCGACCAGAGTTAAAATTAACTATGTCATCCTGAATTTAGTTCAGGATCTTAAAAGAATAAGATTGCGGTCTCGACACTTGCTCCTCGATAATTGCTCCTGCATTATTCTACCTACATACATCCTGTATTAGTGCAGTGTTCTAATAAGTTACGTCCATGTAACGATACGCCACAATGACTTTTATGGGCTATTTATGCATATTGTTTTAAAGCACCTTTCGTCGTTCCCTCGAAGGAGGGAATCCAAATATTTAATAAAATGGATCCCCGCATTCGCGAGGACGACGATGTGAGGTATTCCATATAAAAAAAGAGAACCGAAGTTCTCTTTAATAGCTTTAATTTATTACAAATACATCCTAGCGTTTATTTGTATTATTAAAACTTTCATTAAAACGAATGAGTAACAACACAAATAATATTATTACGACCGAGAAAATCACTTTCTTGATTATCTCGATGACATTTTCATTTTCAATAAAGTAATCAAATACATCTAAAACTATTTTACCAATAACAAAAATAGAAATAACTTTTAATATAAATAAAATAGTCTTTTTAAAGTCCTTATTCACAATCACAATTATCTCCATATTCGAGCCACTTAATGAATAGTTCAGCACCCGCTACAGCACCATCTGAAGCTAAACCCATTTTTGTTCCTTTCTTCAAATTAGTTAAAAATTTTCGGCCTTGATTAACAGAACTCCCTTTTCCAACATCAGCAAAACCACCTCCAAGTAAACCTGCAATAGTACCCGACAAAGGTGTGTCAACAGAGGTTATCCCTCCTAAAAAAGCACCAGGAACTTTTC
>JAQWHD010000003.1 GCA_029237915.1 Thalassotalea sp.
TACAACAGATATCACAGGTGCTGTAGAGCTTCCTGAAGGTGTTGAAATGGTAATGCCTGGTGACAACCTTAAGTTTGTTGTTGAGCTAATCAACCCAATCGCGATGGAAGAAGGTTTACGCTTCGCTATCCGTGAAGGTGGTAGAACAGTAGGCGCAGGCGTTGTATCTAAAATTATTGACTAATAATTTTCATACAGCCTAGCTGAATAAAGAAAGGTCGCGTAGCGGCCTTTTTTATTGCCTGTTCTACCAGCTTCACGGTGTTCCGTGATGACAAATACGTTAAGAAAATACTCCTAATGGAGTATTTTTAGTATTTGCTTAAATCCTCCGGATTTAATAAAAATCATTTATGATTTTCTAGAGCCGTACTGTTGGTGCTGGTGTTGTTTCTAAAATCATTGACTAATCAATAATTTTAAACAATACAAAAAAAGGTCGCTAACGCGGCCTTTTTTATTGCCTTAAATTGAGTAAGCACGCTGTCAATTAGGGAGGTCCCGTCCAAAAGCACGACGGGATGACGTGGTGTAAGTAAACAAGCTGTTGTTTGATGAATCCATATTTAAAAAATACACCGTCATCCCATCACGAGCATTAGTGAGATGTGGGACCTCCAAAATTGACAGCGAGCTATCTTCACAGGATGACGTGGTGTAGGTAAACAAGCTGTGTAGATATTCAATACATTTCGAAAAAGTACACCGTCACAAATAGAAAACGTTCATTCATGAACCTATTTGCATTAGTGCTTCCATGCACGTCATTCCGCAGTGCTTTTGTGCGGAACCCCCATGTTTGACAGCGTGCTTACATAATCCCTGCTGTTTTATATCCAAACCTTAAAAAAGAGTCTTTCTGGTGCTTTTTTTGTTTCTGAAATTTTTATCTATACTTATGCTAATAAGAATTATTCGGATCATAAATGCATAAATATATCTCACTGGTAACAAGAGTTTTTTTAGCTTTAATTTTCTTGACTGCAAGTTTGCAGGTTAACACCCAAGAATTAACCTTAAAGCAAGTTAAGGAGCGAGAGGAAACTGCTAAAGAGGCGGTAGCACAAGCACAGCTTAATCAAAGAGCTAATACCATAGTTGGCAGTACGCCACTATCTACTTTATTAGCTTTGGGGGAAGCAGTTAAAGATAAGGACTATACGAAAGCAAGTAAATATCTTGATTTACGGTATGTGCCCGAAGAGTATAAACACCTCTCCGCAGAAGATCTTGTAAGGCAGCTTGTTATTGTTTGGTCACAGCAGCGTATGCTCGACATTTCAACCATAAGCGATGAGCCCGAAGGTCACTTGGATGATGGTCTGCCTAAATATCGTGACTTACTTGGGGTGTTGAAATCAAAAGATGAAAACTTAGTTATCTATTTACAACGTGTGACCGATGATAATGGTAATAAAACGTGGAAAATATCGAGTAATAGTGTCGCTAAAATTCCTGTTCTATGGCAAGAGTTTGGTTATCACCCAGTAGCAGAATCCATTGGACAATATTTACCTGATTTTACTATCGCAGATATGCAAAACTGGCAATTTGTCAGCTTCATTTTTATTCTTCTAGGTGCATGGTACATAACCGCCATATTTCGTTGGTTAATGCTGCAACTGGTATCTTATTCCGATGTGTACAGTAAAACTATGCGTCGTTTTATAAGAGTGCCACTGCGTTTGTTTTTATTCTTTATTTTGTTGCAATGGGCCGTGGGTTATCTTGGTTTATCACTAACGGCTAGGGTTTGGCTTGATAGCGGCACACTAAGTTATTTAGCATCAGTATTTTTATCTCTAGGCATTATCGAATTCACTTTTGCCTTGTATGTAAGTAGGGCTGATCAAAGTCAAAATGTAATAGCAATATTAAAGCCCTTGGTAACTACCTTAAAAATTATCATGGTGATAGTTATCATACTTAATTGGTTTTCTGATGCCGGCTTTAATATAACCACCATAGTGACTGGTTTAGGTATTGGTAGTTTGGCTGTGGCTTTGGCCGCGCAAAAGTCGCTAGAAAATGTGTTTGGTGCGTTTACATTGTTTATTGCAAGGCCAATAAAACCTGGTGATATGTGTAAGTTTGGCTCTACCCGTGGTCGTGTGGAAGAGATTGGTTTGCGCTCAACTAAAATACGAAAGCTAAATCGCGCTGTGGTACATGTCCCTAATTCAGTCATCGCTTCGATGGACTTAGAAAATATTACTGAAATAGATAATCGTCAGTTTGAAAAAAGACTGAGAATTCGATTAGAAACACCATTAGATAAACTCAAAGTGTTGCTAAATAAAATGAGAGATTTACTAGAGCATCACCCTAATATAATTGAATTAGAGCGATATGCTCGTCTAGAAGAGATCGGCGAAGATGCATTTATTATCGTCATCAATGTGTATTTTAATACTGGCGGGCGTATCAAGTATAAAGAACTAGAGGAAATACTTAATTTACAATTACTAGAACTACTCGCCGAGCTTGATATAAAAATTGCGATCCCGCAGCAGAATATATCAATAAACCAAGCAAGCTCTACAGCATTAGGCCAATCGTAAATAATACCCAATAAGCAAAGCCAGCAATCGCTATTTTAGTGGTCTGGCTTTTTGCTACATCACTTTCAGGGTAGTGCTCTAATGTCATTATTGGTGCATACAGTGATGGTAAAGCCATTATAAATAGACCAGCAGTTAATGGGATATAGGCAAAATAAATATATAAAAACGTTGCTAGAGCTGCACTAATAATAATTACTTTCTGAGTTAGCAATAGTGTGCTTATTTCCTTTGGCATATTGTCAGCCACAACAGGTGATTTCTCAGCTATTTGTTCACTGATTTGTTCGCTAAGCAAATGCATTAAAGTGACTAAACCGGCAATAACAGCTATCAATACTATGCTTAATGGCAGTTGAGATGTGTGTAAGTAATAGGTTAGTGTCAAAGGAACTATTGCACTCAAAGTTGCATAAGATAATGTGTTTGTGATGGTTAATTTTTCGTATAACGGTTTTGCTTTTCGAGTTTTTTCTCTTAGCACAGCAAGCAGTAATAAAGCGCATATACCGATAATTAATAAAGCCAAGCCTGAACCGTTAATTGCCGCAAAACTTAATAAGCCTAAACTTAGTACCAATGTTAAAAAACAGCCTAAAATAAGCTGCAACATTTGCTTGCGAGTTTTATAAAGTACTTCGCTGTTGGCTTTAATATTAGCTTTTTGCGCTGCGGTAATAAATGCTCGTTGATAGTCATTCGCTAAGTTAATAGTGACTTGGCCTAAAACAGTAAGCATAAGTAAAGATACAAATAAGCCACCATCAACAATGCCATGAAAAGCCGAAAATCCAGCGCCTAATATAACTGCAGCACAAGGTAAGAAAAAAGTGATCGGGCGTATGGCTGATAATAATAAATTAATGAAAATTGGCATAACTACTTATGAGGATATAAGGGTTTTAAGTGAGATTATTTTACCTATTTGTGGCACAGATTACTATTGCTTAAATTCCATAGATTCTAATATGGCTCAACCTAGATTTCGGGGTTGCTGTTTTTCTCGTCAAATTACTCAGTATTTAGGTTTATTGACAATTAATTTTATAGCCCCTTTCTGTATCCCTTTAAAATTGGGATATATTAGTTGGTATGCTATTTGCTGCAGTTACGTTATATAAAATAAACGAAGGCCTCTACGATGAACCAACCGCAACTTTCAAAAATTAGAATATACTTTACCGGCGTAATTACATTGGCAATGTTAGCGCTACTCAGCTGGCAATTTTTCCATGATGGTGTGCCTAGCCATCATTTATTACAAAGTGCTGATTATCCGGCAGTTTCTAACTGGTGGGGAGCTTTACTTTTACCTGTTCTGACTTGGGTGTTAGTTGGGCGTGTACATAATAGAATATTACTGGAAGGCCGTGATACAAGCACTGGATATTCTACGAATGTACTGGTAGGTTTTTGTTTAGCACTACTCTATGGCGCTGGAATGTCGATGGCTTTTGCTACAGGATACTCTGAAATTTCTTCTGTTATGTTTCCGGGGATTTTAGGCATTGCTTTGTTTTTTAAGGTTTATCGAGAAGAGTACATACTAGGCTTTATTCTGAGTATGTCTATTGTCTTTGGCGCAGTATTACCTACTCTGTTTGGTACAATAATTGCGCTTGCTTCAGCTATTGTTTATCACAGTGTTCATTACCTTTTGAATCGCTTGAAAGCATTCACCAATCGAGCTGGCGAAGTTAATTAGTCATAAGTAATTAGTTAATACTAACTCAGTGGCCAAGTATAAATAATATTGTATTGCACTCCTGTGTCAGTCGGCACTGATTCAAATAAATGGCACTGCTGAAAATCTAATTTAAATTTAAATGCCTCAGTAACGATTGGGGCAGTTTTAGCTTTTCTACATAAGGTTAAATGAGGAATGTATGGGCGTTCTTCTTGAAAAATATCATTGCTTCTTACTGCCGCGATAACATTAGCCGCCAACTTTTGTATGCTTTCTACAGTGGATATAGAAGTTAAAAATAACACTTTGGGTTTGGCCCAGCAATCCAGCTGGTTTAAACTTATAGAGCATTTAGGCTTTTCTATTCGCTCAATTGTATCGATCAAATTTACTAGCTGTTCGCTCTCAATTGCACCAATAAAACTTAACGTAATGTGAAAGTTGCCTTTATCAACACTTCTAAATTTTTCCCCAAAGTTACTGCTTAAATGATGATGGCGCCACAGTGCTATCTGCTGTTTTTCCTCATCAGAAGGGCTTAAACCAATAAATAACCTTTTCATTTTTGTGATATTCCACTATCCACTTTAGTTCATCATTACATCAAAACTAATCAAACCCTACATGATTTATTTAATTATAGTTGCAGTTTATGCTTTACCACCTGTTTCATATGGAAATATATTTATGGTAAAAAACTTTATAATCAAAAGAAGAATTTAATATAAAAAGCCGATTAAGGTAAATACAACTACAGGAATAAAAGAATATCAAAAACAGCCGATCATTAAACGCAATCCAGTGCAGTTTTGGCAAGGAATGTCGTTTATATTATTTATTGCTCTTATCGCAGTAATCGCAACTTAAGTCACTTTACCTCAAAGCATAAAAACCATATTAATGGTTCATTAAATAGGAATAAGCACTCGTTTGGATTCTAGCGACTCCCCCATACACATGTTTATATATTTATAGTAAGCGTCAAATATAATCAATTATTTGATATTTTTTATTGCTCCTAATAATTAACTGTATTTATTTATATAAAAATACATAAAAACATTGACCTCGATAAAGGTAAATGCTTAAATCGGGTAATGTTTTAAATTAGCACTTTTTTTATTTGTTTCTTCTTTTAAGAGAATAAATAGCTTAGGTGTGGAATTGATTTTATAGGTTTTGAGTAAATGTTAGATAAGCGTTTTGTGCTACTAAGTAATGAAGATAATGTGTTTGTTTGCTGTGAGCAAGTATTCGCAGGTGATGAAGTGTGTTTAGAAGAGCATTCAATTTTTATTAAAACCGATATTGATGTAGGCCATAAAATTGCAAGAAATGAGTTACCTCAAGGTGAAAAAGTGATTAAGTATGGCGCTCCAATTGGTTCAACGACACAGAGCGTTGGCTTTGGCGAGCATGTGCATATGCACAATATGAAAAGTGACTACATAGCTAGTCATACCCGTCAACGTCGATCAGGAGAAGAATAATGCAAGGATATTTAAGAGCAGACGGTCGTAAAGGTATTCGCAATATCGTCTTAGTTACGTATTTAGTTGAATGTGCGCATCATGTTGCTAGAGCAATTGTTACTCAAAGTGAATCTGAAGACGTGCAATTAATTGGGTTTCAAGGTTGTTACCCTAATGAGTACTCTTTAAACATAATGGAAAGGCTCTGCACTCACCCCAATATTGCCGGCGTACTTATTGTTTCTTTGGGTTGTGAAGGCTTTAACAGAGAGCAACTAGCAAAAACTGTTGCAGCAAGTGGCAGGCCAGTTGAAACCTTAGTTATTCAAAAATCAGGCGGTACAAAAAGTACTATTGCCGCAGGCTTAGAGCGAATTAATAGCCTTGTCGATGTAGCTAAACAAAGCGAAATAGTTACTATGGATATTAACGAGCTAATCGTTGGTACTATTTGTGGTGGCTCTGACGGTACTAGTGGTATTGGTGCTAACCCAGCGGTAGGACATTGTTTTGATAAATTAATTGAGCAAGGCGCTGCTTGTATTTTTGAAGAAACAGGTGAGCTTATCGGCTGTGAACAAATCATGGCAGACCGTGCAATAACGCCAGAGCTTGGTGAAGAAATTATGAAGTCGGTTGAAAAAGCTGAAAATTACTATACCCACATGGGCTATGGTAGTTTTGCGCCCGGCAATGCTGAAGGCGGGTTAACAACTCAAGAAGAAAAGTCTATGGGCGCCTATGCTAAATCGGGTAGCTCGAAAATACATGGTTTAATTAAACCAGGTGATATTCCTAGCCAAGGCGGCCTTTATCTAATGGATGTTGTACCCGATGATACGCCTCTATTTGGTTTCCCTAATATTTCAGATAATGCTGAAATAATGGAAATGATCGCATCAGGAGCGCATCTTACCTTATTTACTACCGGCCGCGGCTCTGTGGTTGGCTCAGCTATTTCGCCGGTTATAAAAATATGTGCAAATCCTGAAACCTATGAAAATTTATCAGAAGACATGGATATTAATGCCGGTAAAGTGATTAAAGGCGAAGCGACCATTGCCCAAGTTGGCGATGAAGTCTTTGAATTAGTAAAATTAGTTGCCAGTGGTCAACAATCAAAATCTGAAGAATTAGGCCATCAAGAAAGTGTCATTACTTACAAAAGGTTTGATGCCATCGGACCTTCGTGTTTACCAACAATACGATAACTGAGTATTAAAAATGTTTAAAAAAAGACAAATAGGCAATACCAATTTAAAGGTTACAGAACTTGGCTTTGGCGCAGCTACTTTGGGTAATTTATATCATGTAATGCCTGATGAAGATGCTCAGCAAAGTATAGCTAAAGCTATGGAACTTGGTTTAAATCAATTTGATACAGCGCCTTTTTATGGCTTTGGTTTAAGTGAGCGCCGTGTTGGTAACGCGTTAAGAGGTTATGATAGTAACGACTATATCATTTCAACCAAAGTCGGTCGTATTCTAGAGCCTTGCGCTAAAGCAGAAGATAAATACGGTTTTTGTTCACCAATGCCGTTTGAACCGAAATATGATTATTCATATGATGGTGTTATGCGCTCATTTGAACACAGTATTCAACGCCTTGGTTTGTCAAAAATTGATATATTATATATGCATGACATTGGCCGTGTAACCCATGGTGATGATCATGACCGATTATTTAAAATCGCAATGCAAGGTGGCTATAAAGCCATGGACGAATTGCGTTCTCAAGGTTTAGTTTCTGCGATAGGTTTAGGCGTTAATGAATATGAAGTATGTGAACAAGCAATGGATCACGGTTACTTTGACTGTTTTCTATTAGCGGGTCGATATACCTTATTAGAACAAAAAGCGATTGAAAGCTTTTTACCTCGTTGTCTAAAAGAAAACAGTTCTATTGTCTTAGGCGGTCCATACAATTCTGGTATTTTGGCAACTGGTGTTAAACGTGAAGGGGTAATACCTCATTATAATTATGCCCCAGCGAATGAAGATATAATTAACACAGTGCGTAGAATTGAAGATATTTGCCAAGAACACAATGTCCCTCTAGCTGCTGCTGCACTGCAATTTCCTCTAGCTCACCCAAGTGTCGTTAGTGTTATTCCTGGATTGAGTTCAGCCAGTCGAGTGGAAACTACGGCTCTGCAAATGCAACACGTTATCCCGAGTGAATTTTGGTCTGCACTGAAAAATGCAGGTTTATTAGCCGCTGATATTCCAGTACCTTCGGCAACTTAAGGTAGATAAATAATGCGTATCGATGCACATCAACATTTTTGGCAAGTTAGCCGCGGCGACTATGATTGGTTAACGCCAGAATTAGAAACTTTATATAAAGATTTTTTACCCGCAGATATTAAACCATTATTGGATCAGGCGCAGGTAGCTAAAACTATTTTAGTGCAAGCGGCCGAAACGACAGCTGAAACAGACTTTATGTTAAAGCTTGCCGCTGAAAATGACTTTATTGCTGGCGTTGTTGGCTGGGTAGATATGGAAAGTGCGCAAGGATTAATTGATTTACAGCGACTGAGTCAAAATCCTTTATTTAAAGGCATAAGACCTATGCTGCAAGAAATCGAAGATATTAACTGGGTCTTAAAGCCAGAATTCGCCCCCATTTTTGCTATGTTAGTTGATAAAAATCTAACCTTCGATGCGTTAGTATTACCTAAACATTTAGATGTCTTACATACTTTAATCAAGCGATATCCTAAATTAAAAGTGGTAATTGATCATGGCGCTAAGCCAACAATAACAACCGGCTTAACTCAAGATTGGTACGAAAAAATAGCAGAGATTGCTAGTAACAGTTTAGTTCATTGCAAGTTATCTGGCTTGGTGACTGAGGCTGGCGATAATCCAGAATTGGCAACACTAAGTCCTTATATGCATCACTTGCTCGCTTGTTTTGGCGCTGAGCGATTGATGTGGGGCAGTGATTGGCCTGTGGTTAATCTTAGTGCTAGCTACCCAAGCTGGGTAGAGCAAGTTGAAACATTCGTTAAACCATTAACGACACAAGAACAGCAAAATATTTGGGCCACAACGGCGCAAAAATTCTACACAATTAATTCTTAACAATAAAATAACAAGTAAGGTTTAAGATGAGTAATAAGTTTGAAGGTAAATTTGCATTAATTACTGGCGCAGGCAGTGGCATTGGTCAAAGTACCGCACTGAAACTTGCGGAGCAAGGCGCGCATATAGTTATTGTCGATTTAGATATTGATGCCGCTAATAACACCCTGAAAATGATACAAAATTTAGGTGCAATAGCCAGTGTTTATCAGTGTAATGTTGCTAATAATGCACAAGTTAAAGAGGTTGTTGGTCAGATATTAAAAAATAATACTATCGATATTCTTGTTAACAATGCTGGTATTGCTCATGTAGGTAATCTAGAAAATACCACAGAAGAAGATTTAGACAGAATTTACAATGTAAATGTTAAAGGCGCATACAATATGATGTCTGCTGTGATAGGTTCTATGAAAGAGCGTAAGTCTGGGGTAATTCTTAATTTAGCGTCAATTGCTGCCTCAGTAGGTATTGAAGACCGATTTGCCTATTCAATGAGTAAAGGCGCGGTGCTTACCATGACCTACTCAGTTGCTAGAGATTACATTAATGACGGTATTCGTTGTAACTGTATTTCACCGGGCCGAGTACATACACCATTTGTCGATAATTTCATCGAGAAAAACTACCCAGATAATCAAGAAGAAGTATTTGCTAAGTTATCAAAAAGCCAACCGATTGGGCGTATGGGTAAAGTAGAAGAAATAGCAGCGTTAATTAGTTACTTATGTTCTGATGATGCAGCATTTATCACCGGAAGTAACTTCCCTATTGATGGCGGTTTTGTCACCCTTAATAATTAATATGTTCCATACAAAATAAAAATAAAAATAAAAATAAAAATACCAAAATTACAATAAGGGTTTCTAATGACTGAACAAGCTATCTCTAGCGTTGATGATGCTAGCACTGTGCAAGATAATAAGGCGGTAACACCTCCAGTCGAAGTGGTACCAAAAAAGTATTTAATCTCATTTATTTTAATCACTCTGTGTTTTCCTTTATGGGGTTTTGCCAATGATATTACTAACCCGCTAGTAAAGGCGTTTTCTAAAATATTACAAATGAGCACAGCAGAAGGTACTTGGGTACAAGTTGCCTTTTACGGCGGCTATGGCGCCATGGCTATTCCCGCGGCATTATTTATTAAAAAATATACTTACAAAGCCGGTTTATTAACCGGGCTTGCTTTTTATGCCTTAGGCGCTTTGTTATTTCTTCCTGCTGCTGGTGCACAATCGTTCACAGCCTTTCTGTTTGCATTTTTTGTAATGACCTGTGGTTTATCATTTTTAGAAACCAGCGCTAATCCATATATTCTTTCGATGGGACCGGCTTCTACTGCAACACAGCGTTTAAATTTGGCACAAGCATTTAATCCTATCGGCTCGTTACTTGGTATGTTTGTCGCCACTCAGTTTATTATTCAAAGACTAAACCCAGCATCTGATGCAGAGCGCCGTGAATTAGCTGCAGACACGTCACAAACGGCTATTGATCAACTCTTTGCCATAACCGCCAACGATTTAGCGGTGATCCGCGATCCATATATTGGCATCGCTATAGTCGTAACCATTATGTTAGTTGTTATTGGTTTTAAGAAATTACCTAGAACAGAGTCAGAATCAAAAGATTTAGATGTAAAAGGTACATTCAAACGCCTATTAGCAAATCAAAACTATCGTGAAGGGGTCATTGCGCAAATGTTTTGTGTTGGTGCACAAATTATGTGTTGGACCTTCATTATTCATTACGGCACCGAAGTCTTTATGGAACTCGGCATGAGCGAACAAGATGCAGAAGCTAAATCGCAAATGTTTAATATTTATGCCATGGTATTTTTCTGTGCAGGTCGATTCATTTGTACCTTCTTATTAAAATACGTCAATCAAGGCAAACTGTTAATGATGCTTTCATCAGGTGGTATATTCTTTGCCGCAGCAACTATTTTGCTTGATGGTGTACTAGGTGTTTACGCACTTGTATGTATTTCTGCTTGTATGTCATTAATGTTCCCAACCATTTACGGTATTGCATTAACTGGTTCTGGTGATGACGCTAAATTAGGTGCAGCAGGACTTATTATGGCCATTGTCGGTGGTACTTTCTTACCGATGGCACAAGCGACAATTATTGATTTAGATGTCGTTTTTGGTAGCTTCTCAGCAACTAAAGCTTCATTTATATTGCCATTGCTTTGTTTTGTGTTTATCGCAATTTACGGTAAAAGAGCACAAAAACAGTTAGCAAGTCAGGCGTAATTATATGACCATCAGGCATTGTTTTGCGCTGGATCTTAAAAATGATCCAGCCTTAATTACACAATATAAACATCACCATGAAGCTAACAATGTTTGGCCTGAAATTATCAAAAGCATTAAAGGTTCAGGTATTGAGTCACTTGATATTTATTTAGTGGGTAATCGTTTGTTTATGATCATGGATGTGAATGAAAGTTTTTCATTTTCAGCAAAACAAACTGCTGACTTAAACAACCCCAAAGTGGTCGCTTGGGAAGATCTTATGTGGAAATTTCAACAACAATTACCTTGGGCCAAAGGTGATGAAAAGTGGTTGTTGATGGATAAAATTTTCACTCTTTAGTTTAAATGTTATAAATAGTTATAAAATAGGAAGAAAAATGAAATTATTACGAGTGGGCGACTTAGGTCAGGAAAAACCTGCAATATTAGATAGTGAAGGTGTAATTCGCGACTTATCAGCCCATGTTGCAGATATTGACGGTGATTTTTTTGCACAAGATAATCAGCAAAAAATTGCTGACCTTGACCTTAACTCTCTGCCAATTCTTGATAGCAACTTACGTAAAGGCGCTATTATTTCTAAGGTAGGTAAATTTATTTGTGTCGGCTTGAACTACGCTGATCATGCTGCAGAATCAGGTATGGATGTACCTTCTGAGCCAGTATTGTTTATGAAAGCAACCTCATCAATTATCGGTCCAAATGACACAGTTGAATTACCGCCAAAATCAGAAAAATCTGATTGGGAAGTTGAGCTAGGTGTGGTCATAGGCAAAGAAGCTAAATATGTATCAGAAGCAGACGCTTTAGACTATGTAGCTGGTTATTGTGTTGTTAACGACATATCAGAGCGCGAATATCAAATTGAACGCCAAGGTCAATGGTGTAAAGGTAAAGGTTGTGACACTTTTGGCCCAATCGGTCCATATTTAGTGACTACTGACGAAGTAAAAGATACCGGTAACTTAGGCCTTTGGTTAGAGTTAAATGGTGAACGCGTACAAGATGGCAATACCAATACTATGGTATACAAAGTACCATTTCTTGTGCATTACATCAGCCAATTTATGAGCTTGCAACCTGGCGATATAATTAGCACAGGTACACCACCTGGTGTAGGTTTAGGTATGACACCACCTAAGTACCTTAAAGAAGGTGACGTAATGCGCCTTGGTATCGATGGTCTTGGCGAACAGTTACAAACGGTTGAACGTTACAAAGTTTAACCCTTAGGAAAAGTAAAATGATTATCTCGTCCCCTAGCGATTACCGAGCGGCTGCTAAGAAAACTCTACCCCCATTCTTGTTTCATTACATTGATGGTGGATCTTATAATGAGCATACACTTCGACGTAATGTTGATGATTTAGCTGATGTTGCATTAAAACAGCGCGTGTTAAATAACATGACTGGTTTAGATTTATCTACAGAGATTTTTGGTGAAAAGCTTAGCTTGCCTATCGCGCTATCTCCTGTTGGATTAACGGGTATGTATGCTAGGCGAGGCGAAGTACAAGCAGCAAAAGCAGCCCAAAGCAAAGGTATTCCATTTACCATGTCTACTGTGTCTGTTTGCCCTATAGAAGAAGTGGCGCCAGAAATTCAAAGACCTATGTGGTTCCAGCTTTACGTGCTTAAAGACCGTGGCTTTATGAAGAATGTCTTAGAGCGAGCAAAAGCGGCAGGGGTTAAAACACTTGTTTTTACCGTTGATATGCCTATCCCAGGTGCACGTTATCGCGATATGCATTCTGGTATGAGTGGCTCATTTTCTTCTATGCGCCGTATTTTTCAAGCAATGAAGCATCCTAAATGGGCATTTGATGTAGGTGTATTTGGTAAACCGCACGATTTAGGCAATGTATCAGCCTATCGCGGCGAAGCAACAAATCTTGAAGACTATATTGGTTGGTTGGGTAACAATTTTGACCCGTCAATATCATGGCAAGATTTAGAATGGATTCGAGAATATTGGGATGGTCCTATGGTGATTAAGGGCATTCTTGATGTTGAAGACGCAAAAGATGCCGTGAGATTTGGTGCTGATGGTATTGTTGTGTCTAATCATGGTGGACGTCAGTTAGACGGTGTATTGTCTACAGCAAAAGCATTACCTTCTATTGCTGATGCAGTAAAAGGTGATATGAAAATTATTGTAGATTCAGGTATTCGTTCAGGGCTTGATGTTGTTCGTATGCTCGCACTAGGCGCTGATCTTACTATGTTAGGTCGTTCGTATATTTATGCGTTAGCAGCTCAAGGGCAAGCTGGAGTTGAACATTTACTCGACCTTTATGACAAAGAGATGCGAGTTGCAATGACTTTAACTGGCGCTAAATCTATTGCCGATATTAATCAAAGTTCATTAATACAAGCTCTTAAATAAAGCTAAAACGAATTTATAGCGGTTAATGCCAATGATAAATATTGTAAATTTTAAACATAGCAAACTAAGTATTCGTCATTGGCAGATAACTAAAAATGAAAGTTGGTGCGTACTAGGCAGGAATGGCTCAGGTAAACAATATTTAGATCAATTGCTCGCTGGTGAAATAATTGCTGATTCAGTCGATGAATTAACATTGCCTAGCGTAGCTAAAATCGCCCTAGTGTCATTTGAAGCGCAACAACAAATTTATGAAAATGAATTAAAGCTTGATGCTACAGACTACCTCGATGCTAATGATGTGGGCACTAAAGCGAAAGACTTTTTGCCAAAAGACAAACTTGATCATCCGCTTATAAGTGAATTTTCTTTAAGTCATCGCCTAGAAACTGGTTACCGTCAACTTAGTACTGGAGAGGGACGTAAATTACTTATTCTGCAAGCTATATTCAATGGCGCTGAACTACTTGTCTGTGATAACCCTTTCGACAGTCTCGATGAAGCATCTTGTGTCGCTTTGTCTGCGGCCCTAAAGCGCTTATCAACAACGGGTATCAATGTATTGATGATGCTTAGTAATCGCGCTGATATTCCGCAATGGTGTAATAAAATTGCCTTTATTGAGCGAGGTCAACTCGATGTGATTGGCGACCTTACTAATGCATCGACAAAACGCCAGCTAGATGCTTTGTTAACGCCCATAAGTGATGATCTTGCTTGGCCTGAATCTAGTCATCAACTGTCTGATTATCAGCACCCTTATTTAGTAAAGTTAAATAAGGGCAAGGTGCATTATGGCGGGGTAGATGTTTTTGCTGATTTAAATGTAAGTATTAAACCATTACAGCACACCTTGATCACCGGATCGAACGGCAGTGGCAAGTCGACCCTCATGCAATTAATTACCGGAGATTGTACTCAGTGTTATAGCAATGATATTGAAGTGTTAGGGCACAAGCGCGGCTCGGGTGAGAGTATTTGGCAGCTAAAAGCACACATGGGTATTGTTAGCTCTGAATTACATCGACAGTATCGAGTAAATGGTGAGTTACTCACTGTGGTCACTTCCGGATTTTATGACTCTATTGGATTGTATAAACAACCTGAGCGTTATCAGATAGAGCTTGCTCGTCAATGGTTAGACAAAGTTGGCTTACTTGAGCATCAATACACAAGCTTTAAAGACTTAAGTTATGGAGAACAGCGACTTGCACTTATTGCCAGGGCGTTAGTTAAGTCCCCTTATTTATTGATATTGGATGAACCAACGCAAGGTTTGGATGAATTAAATAGACATCGAGTACTTAATTTTATTGAGCAGCTAGCACAGCAAAAACACAGTACCATGATTTTGGTTAGCCATCGTAAAGATGAACATTTAGCAATATTTAAGCAGCATATCAGGCTGTAAATTTGTAGTTTTAAAAGCAAAAAAAAGGCAATTGTAAAATTGCCTTTTAGTATTTTTATCTAACTATTTACTAGCTTTCTAAGCCATGGACACAGCGTAGCAAAGTACTTTCGGCGCTGGCCAAATGTTTTTCCATACTCATAATTGCACCGGCATTGTTATGAGTTATCAAGTTATTCAATAAATCGATATGCTCATCAATGGCGGCTGCAAATCGCTCAAGCTCGCCAGTTTTATCCCATTGATAATGGTAATGGCAAATAAAAGAAGCAATATCAAAAAATTGGCTAGTAAAACGGTTTTTACAGCCTTTTTGAATACTTAGATGCAGGTCTCTATCTAAATCTGGAAACTCAAGATAACGATTATCTAAATCAGCTCGAACCTCTTGATGTTTAAGTAATAACTCATTCAATTCCTGCCAAACAGAGTGTTCTTTAGGTAGCTTTAATAATTCGGTTATGGCTTTCATTTCAACCATTTCTCTAAATGAAATAAGCTCTCTAGCAAACTCTTCATCAAAGGTGACCATAACCCAACGGCCGCGAGGAATTTTCTCGATTAAACCGTAATTTGAAAATTTGATTAAAAATTCACGAACTGTAATTGTGGTACAACCTGAATTTTTAGCTAGGCTCAATTCTGAAAATCTATCGCCGGGTAATAGCTGTCCGGTATTAATAAGATTAAGAAAATACTTCTCTATTTGCTCATCTTTAGTAGAGTTTTTATTTTCAATGTCATAATAATCTTTTGCAATAGGTTGGCGTAACACAACTTTATTTGCGCCATCTCTTTTAATTATGCCAAGCTCGCAAAGGTGCTCAACACAAGTTCTTACCGTTGTTCTACTTATACCTAATAAACGAGTTAGCTCAATATCATTGGGCATACTACTCTGGCCTGAGGGTAAATCAGTAATTAACTTTAACATGCTGTTAATTGATTTTTTAAATAGATACGTTTTTTTACTCACAGTATGAACCTTATTTTTGAGAGTCTAAATGTAACCTTAGTGTTAGGTGTTATTATTAATAATATCACTAGTAATTGGTAGTTGTTTAGTCGTTTTTTCTCTAAAAAATGTACTTATTGAAAAATAATACACTTTATTCGTTAACTATAGTGATTAAATTACGACTATTAGTGATAAATCATTGCAGTTTACCCCCTAAAGATTATAAATTATTAAACACGTAATTCTGTTTTATCGAATTAGCATAAATATAAAGCGCTTGGCTTGTATTGAACCGCAATCTAAGCACGCCAATTATAATTAAAGGAACTGGCATGAAAGATAAATCTGATATTGGCTTAGTCGGCCTAGCTGTTATGGGTGAAAACTTAGTTCTAAACATGGAATCTAAAGGTTTTACCGTAACCGCCTTTAACCGCAGTTATGCCAAGGTTGAAAAATTTTTAGAAGGCCGAGCAGCGGGTAAAAATATCCGTGGTGCCGACAGCATTGAATCGTTAGTTGCCTCATTAGCAACGCCACGAAAAATTATGCTAATGGTTAAAGCAGGTCAGCCAGTTGATGACTTTATCGAACTACTTATTCCTCATTTAGAGCCTGGTGATATTATTATTGATGGCGGTAATACCCATTTTCCAGATTCAAACCGCCGTACCGAATACTTAGAAAGCAAAGGCTTATTATATATTGGTACTGGTGTGTCTGGTGGTGAAGAGGGCGCCTTAAAAGGTCCTTCAATTATGCCTGGCGGATCAAAAGCTGCATGGCCAGCGGTTAAAGATATCTTTCAGTCAATTTCTGCGAAAGTCGATAATGAACAAGGTGAAGCGGTAGTACCCTGTTGTGATTGGGTTGGTGATGCCGGCGCTGGTCACTTTGTAAAAATGGTTCATAACGGAATTGAATATGGCGATATGCAATTAATTTGTGAAGCCTATCAGTTAATGAAGCATGTACTTGGATTAAATGCCGATGAAATTCATCAGGTATTCGCCGATTGGAATGAAACTGAACTCGACAGTTATTTAATTGAAATTACTCGCGACATCTTTGCTTATAAAGATGAAGATGGGGAACCTTTAGTTGAAAAAATTCTCGATACTGCAGGACAAAAAGGCACAGGTAAATGGACTGGCATAACGGCGCTTGATTTAGGCGTACCATTAACCTTAATTGCTGATTCAGTATTTGCCCGATGTATTTCTGCGCAAAAAGATCAACGTGTTGCCGCCTCTAAGGTTATCTCAGGTCCAGAAATTACCTTTACTGGTGAAAAAGCAGAGTTCATTGAAAATTTACGTCAAGCATTACTCGCTGCAAAAATGGTTTCATATGCACAGGGTTATGTATTGATGCAAGAAGCGGCTAAAGAGTTTAAGTGGGAATTAAACTATGGTGGCATCGCCTTAATGTGGCGTGGTGGCTGTATTATTCGCTCGGCATTTTTAGGTAATATTAAAGATGCTTATGATGTAGACCCTGAATTATCTAATCTATTATTTGCCCCATACTTCCAGAATAAAGTGGTTAGTGCCCAACAAGGTTGGCGTAAAGTGATATGTACTGCTGTAACTAATGGTATTGCAGTGCCTTGTTTAAGTTCAGCGCTTACCTATTTTGATGGCTTTAGAACGGCAAGGCTACCGGCTAATCTTCTGCAAGCCCAACGAGATTATTTTGGCGCGCATACTTATGAGCGTATCGATAAACCAAGAGGTGAGTTCTTCCATACTAATTGGACCGGACGAGGTGGCGATACCGCTTCTACAACCTATAACGTTTAAATTAGACTATTTATAAAGTAATTGCCCCTATAGAAATTTAATATCTATAGGGGCATTTTTTATTTTAAATTTTTACAGCAATTTATTAAGTAAATGTTTCGTAAAGGGGATATAAACTTCCTTAAAGTTTGTTAATAATAGAAGCTAATATATTTACCTTTTCATTATTTCAATATCCCCATGAGTTTAAGGATTAAATCAACGCAATGCATCTTCTATTAAGGGTTGTCTGTTTAGTGCTTTTACTGTGTTCTTGCAGTATTCAAACTAAAAAATTAGATGTCACTCCTGATCTTGAAAGCTCGTTCATTGATGAAGGTCAAGTTGAGCTTGCCGCAAACTGGTGGCAGTCGTTCGATGACGACAAATTAAATGAACTTATCGCCATAGGTTTAGAAAGTAATCAATCCTTAGTTTCTAGCTTGGCGAGAGTAAACAGTGCCTCTGCAGGTTTAACGGTAAGTCAGTCTGATAAATATCCCGATTTAAATTTAACTGCGAGTAGTCGAAATGATTTTGACGACTTTGATCGAGCAGATAGTGCTTCTGTTGGTTTAACGTCTTCTTGGGAGCTAGATTTATGGGGGCGCATCGCCTCGCTTGAGCAAAGAGCTGTTTGGGATGTTGTCGCTAAGCAAGCACTTTACAAAATAAGAGCAAATGCTGTCGCTGGATCTATCGCAAAGGCTTGGTTTGGTTGGATAGCTGCATCGGATAAACAGAGATTGTTCGCGGATCAATATAAGCGTACCAATTCAGCTTTAAAAGTAATAAACCGTCGTTTTGCCCTCGGTAAAAATTCAATTACCGATATTTGGCAACAGCAAAGATTATTAGAGTCTATTGTTGCTCAGCAGGCGGTCAATGATGCTCGTTTAGCTATTTTTACTAAACAATTAGCCTTATGGCTTGGCGTTAAATCATCTCAGTTACCGCAATTAACCCAAACATCATTACCAAAAATCCCACCCTTACCAAGCATGGGTTTACCTTTAAGTACGTTGCAATATCGCCCTGATATTCAACAAGCCTTTGCCGAGCTACAAGCATCTAACGCAACTATGGCAGCGGCAGTTACCGACAGATTTCCCCGAATTACCCTAAGGGCTAGTTATTCAACCAATAAAAATAATGTCCAAGACTTGTTTGATGACTGGAGTGGCTCATTAATTTCATCACTTGTTTTGCCACTATTTGATGCTGGCGCGAAAAAAGCTGTGGTAAAACAAAAAGAATACGCCCTAGAAGCTAGTTTTGCCGATTATAAGCAAACCTGGTTAGATGCAATTTATGCGGTTGAGTCATCATTAATTACCGAACAACAATTAGCTAAAGTTGCTACTAATATCGATTTGCAAATGTCATTAGCTAAAAAAACTGAACGAGTGATCTCGTCAAAGTATTTAAATGGTAAAGCCAGTTATTTAACACTACTTAAAGCGCAAGAGACCAGCCTTAATCTTGAACGCCAAGTCGTTGATGCACAAAAAGAATTAATAAATAATCGGGTGAGTTTGTATCGTGAATTAAGTCATGGCAACTTTACTCAAGACAGTGCTGTAGAGCAAGACAAAGAACAAGAGACAAACTTTTCTGCTAAAACCATAATCGATGAAAATACCTAATGAATAATTTAACCTCTTTACTGAAAAAATCTATCCCACTAATCTTAGTTATCATCTCGGTTCCTTTGGCATTTTACCTTTTAGATTCTGGCAAAATGGAAAAGCCAGCATGGAAAAAAGACAATAAAAAAAGGCAGAGAATAGTAAGAGTTGTTGAATTAACTAAAGGCTCTGTTACTCCCACATGGAACTCTTCCGGTTTAGTTAAAGCCAATGAATCAGTTAACGTATTAGCTGAGGTTTCAGGCAAAATTGCTCATCTTAACCCTGTTGCTAGACCCGGCGCACTTTTAGATGTTGGTGCGTTATTGGCTAAAGTTGACAACACTGACTATGCATTAGCATTGCGCACTCAACAAAGCCAATTGGTACAAGCACAAGCGAGTTTAGAGTTAGAGCGAGGCGATCAAATACTGGCTAAAGAAGAGCTGGCATTATTAGAAGATATTGACCAAGCCACCTTAGAAACTACCTTAGTACTGCGCGAGCCACAGTTATTAATGGCGCAAGCAAAAGTAGACATAGCTAAAACTAATGTTGAAAAAGCCGAAGTTGCATTACAGCGCACCAATATTGTTATGCCTTTTAAAGGCAAAGTAGTGAGTAAGTCTGTCGGACGCGGCAGCCGAGTAGGGCAAAATAGTAATTTATTTAAAGTTGTTAGCGTTGAGACCTTTTGGGTTGAAGTCAAGATTCCTCGTGCTTTTTTAGGACTATTTGATAGCACTAAAGATGCAATTATAACTCAGCCCAAGCTTTGGGGTGAAGGCGTTAGTCGCACCGCTAAGTTCGTATCCATTTTACCTGAGTTAGATGCACGAGACCGACAAGTTAAAGTGTTATTAGCCATTGATAACCCGCTATCCTTAAACGCAAATAATGAGGTTGATGCCATTAATCCGCCGATATTTATTAATGATTTCTTAAATATTGAATTACAGGGTAAGGCAATTAATGATGCTTGGGTTATTAAAAGTAACTTGCTGCAAGCTGACAATTCTATCTGGGTAGTGGATACAAATAATACACTACAAAAACGCTCTGTTGATGTGCTATTTAAAGGGCGTGAATTTATTTACATCAAAGCGGATTTTATCGATGGTGATAGAGGGTTAAGTGAAAAACCTGGTATTGCTAGTGAAGGCTTGCCCGTTAAACCAATAGATATAAATAAGCCTAGAAAAGTAAAACCATTACCAGCAGATGACAGTGAAGCTATCGATAAGAAACAACAAAAACGCCTTGAACGAGGTAAGTTGTAATGAGCTTTAATCCAATGACATGGATGATCCGTCATGGAATTGCCCCTAATTTATTGATGTTTGCTTTGTTGCTTGGCGGTCTAGTGATGTCGGTAGTTATTCGCAAAGAATATATGCCGGAAACCACCCTTGATAGTATCTCTGTTACCGTGTCTTATCCTGGAGCTGCGCCAAGTGAAATGGAAAACTCTATCGCTGTGCCTATTGAAGACTCCCTTGATAGTCTATCGGGTATCAGAAGTGTAAGAACCAGTATCTTTGCGGGCTATGTTCGAATTCGAGGTGAGCTTGAAGCTGGCGCAGATGCGCAGCAAGTTGCACTAGATGCTCAGCAAGCAGTTAATCGTATTGCTTCATTTCCATCGGGAATGGAAAGACCTAAAGTTAATTTAAGTAAGCGAATAATTGATGTAATGGAAATTGTTGTTCATGCCGACCTTGATAAATTTAGTGTTAAGCGAGTGGCAGAACAAATACGCGATCGGATCTTACAATCACCTTATATTTCTCAGGTTAAACTAAGTGGTATTCCGCGCGAAGAGATCCATGTTGAAATACCGCAAAGTACCCTACAAGCCTATAACTTAACGCTAACCCAAGTATCAGCAAAAATTAAACGAGGTGTTATTGAGCAATCCGCCGGGAAAATAAAAGCCGACAATGGCGATATTATATTATCCATTGATGAGCGTACCTATTGGGCTGACGAATTAGCGCAAATGCCGTTATTATCATCTGATCAAGGGGACCAACTATTACTCGGTGATATCGCGACAGTAAGTGAAGGTTTTGCTGATGAACGTTACTTAGTTACTTACAATAAGCAGTTATCGGCACGATTAAATATTTACCGTGTTGGCGATCAAAGCCCTAGTGATATTGCTGACTCAGTAAAAGGCATGTGGCCAGAGTTAGAAGCTATGCTGCCGCCTAATGCGGGGCTTTCTATTGTCGATGACGACGCCACCAATTATCAAAAACGCTTAGGATTATTGCTTAATAATGCCTTTATGGGCTTATTACTGGTGCTGATTTTAATGAGTTTGTTTTTAGAATTCAGGTTAGCCTTTTGGGTTGTCGCCGGTATTCCAAGTGCGTTCTTAGGCGCTATTTTATTAATGCCTAGTTTTGATGTGTCTATCAACATGGTATCTATGTTTGGTTTTATTATTGCGCTCGGTATTGTCGTTGATGACGCTATTATTGCGGGTGAAAATATTTATGCCCACATGGAAGATGGCATGTCTTATCCCGAAGCAGCAATTTTGGGGGCAAAAGAAGTTGCTAAGCCACTAACCTTTGCCATTTTAACCAACATTGTCGCTTTCTTGCCTTTATTACTCTTACCCGGTTTTATGAAGTTACTGTTTGGCGCAATACCTGTAGTGGTGGTGCTTTGTTTTGTTGTTTCTTGGGTAGAGGCATTATTTATATTACCGTCGCATCTTGCCAATATAAAAGAGAAAAAACCTAATGCAGTAACAGCCAAATTTAAAGCGTTACAAAGGTATTGTAATAAAGGCTTACAAAAGCTTATTACTGATTATTACACGCCGTTATTAAAAAGGTGTTTAGCGTGGCCAAGTTTGACCTTAGCCATAGCTACCATGATTTTTGTGCTGGTAATGGCTTATGCATTTAGCGGAAAAATGGGTTTCGGTTTATATCCAAAAATGGATGGCCGTTGGGTTAAAGCCAGTTTTGAAATATCAGAAAGTGAACCACTTTCACAGGCAATTATGCTTAGAGATATTTTAGAACGCAGTAGCCAAGAAATGCTCAAAAAAAATAACGCGGAAGATATTTTGGTTAGCACCCGTAGCTTGATCACCGATACTGGCGTAGAAGTAAGTTTACTGCTGGTTGAAAGTGAAGAGCGTGAGGTTAGTACTGAAGAAGTTCGTATGTGGTGGCGAGAAAGCTCAAGCGATCTTAATAAAAAAGGCAAATTACGCTTTAGTGGTGCCCGCCGCGGTAGTAGCGCCGTAGCCGCTACCTCAGTAACTATTGAATTACGTCATAGCGATGCTGATGTGTTACTTGCTGCATCACAAGACGCCGCAGCATTTTTAGAAGGCATTGATAATGTTGTTGCCACGGTTAATTCTATGGAAGAGGGTAAGCCGGAGTGGAAATTAAAATTAAATGAAAATGGCCGTTCACTAGGTCTAGATGCTGCAGATCTAGCAAGCCAAATGCGAGCTTCTTTATATGGCGCTAAAGCACAAAGACAGCACAGGTTAAGAAATGAAGTTACCACATTGGTGCGCTTGCCTAGAGAAGAGCGAGAAGTTGCTAATGATATTGAAAGCTTACTTATACAAACTAAAGGTGGTGGTTATGCGCCTTTAGGCAGTGTCGCTACGATTGAAAAAGTATTAGCTCCTTCACGAATACAAAGACGTAAAGGTCAGCGTATTGAAACTGTCGGTGCGGAAGTACTACCAGAAGAAGCAATTCCTGCAGTTACGCAAGCGGTTAAAAGTCATTTAGTTACCGAATTAGAAGGCCGTTATCCGGGGTTAACCATTCATTTTGGTGGTAACCAAGAACAAATCGCAGAAAGTGTGTCTAGTTTAGAGTTAGGCACAGGCTTTGCCCTGGCAGCAATTTATATTTTATTAGCTATTGCATTTAAAAGTTATGGCCAACAATTACTCATTATGGCGGTTATCCCTTTTGGCGCTGTTGGCGCTATCTTGGGACACATGTTTCTTGGCCTTAGTTTGAGTGTGGTAAGTTTGATGGGCATGTTAGCGCTTGCTGGGGTTGTGGTAAATGACAGCTTGATTTTAGTTGAATATGCGAATAAGAAAACCGCACAAGGGCTTAATTCTTTACAAGCTATAACTCTTGCTTGTCAGCGTCGTTTTAGGCCAATTATATTAACTACGTTGACTACCTTCGGCGGTTTAGCTCCTATGGTATTTGAAACCTCAAGACAGGCTCAATTTGTTGTACCTATGGCTGTATCGCTCGGTTTTGGCATCTTGTTTACTACTTTCGTATGTTTATTAGTCTTGCCATCTCTGTATATTGTTTTTAACAAAGATAAAGTTGCAGATTTAGTCGCGGGTGATAACAAAGGCATAAGTTCTATGGTATAAATAGCTATTGCTTAGTAGCCTCATAATGCCAATTAGATTGGCATTTTATATATGACCATAGAACAAACTAATACTCTTCCTATCGATACCATTAAGCAGCCATTATTGGCTGCTGTGCAGAGTAATATACCTGCAGTTATTTTGTCAGCACCACCAGGTGCTGGTAAATCAACCTCTTTACCGCTATGGCTATTAAAGCTAGAACGATATAGCAAACAAAAAATCATCATGTTACAACCACGCCGAATTGCTGCTAAATCGGTGGCAACTCGTCTTGCTAGTCAGCTTGGTGAGAAAGTTGGTGAAACAGTTGGTTATCGTATGCGCAACGACACTAAGGTCTCATCTAGCACCCGTTTAGAAGTGGTTACTGAAGGTATATTAACCCGCCTTATTCAAAATGATAATGAGCTAAATGGTGTAGGTTTAATAATCTTTGATGAATTTCATGAGCGCTCTATTCATGCCGATTTAGCTTTTGCTTTATCACTCGATATCCAGCAAGGCCTGCGCGATGACTTACAACTGTTATTAATGTCAGCCACCTTAGATAATGACTATCTTGCTAAGTTTTTACCTGATGCTGTTACTCTTGGTTGTGAAGGTAGAACTTTCCCGATAGAGATCTCCTACAGTGCGCCAAATATTGAACGTAACTGGCGCAATAATGCCATTACTGTGATCCGTCAAAATGCTTTAAGTGAGACTGGTTCAATATTGGTGTTTTTACCGGGCACTGCTGATATTCGTTTTGTTTATAATGCCTTGCTTGATCAATTGCCAAGTAATGTCGACTTGTTTGCCTTGTATGGTGATTTAGATATTAAGCAGCAACAACAAGCCATAGCTCCCTCGCTTAGTGGTCGCAGAAAAGTTGTGCTAGCAACTAATATTGCTGAAACATCACTTACTATCGATGGCATATCTATGGTGATTGATAGCGGTTATGAAAAAGTTGCCCGTTTTAATCAAGACAGTTTAATTAATGAATTAAGCCAGCAAAAGATATCTAAAGCATCTGCTACTCAAAGAGCAGGCCGTGCGGGTCGAGTGCAAGCCGGAAAATGTATTCGTTTATATGGCAATGATGACTTCCAACGTCGAAGTGAGCACAGCGTTAGTGAAATAAACCAAGCTGACTTGCTACCTATGACTATAGATGTAGCTAATTGGGGAGTGAGTAAGTTTTCGCAATTAGATTTTCTAGAATTTCCGACTAAATCCAGCGAGCAGCATAACTGGCAAACCCTGCAAGCCTTGGACGTGGTAAATAAAGATAACCGTTTAACTAAGCATGGTAGCTTGGTTGCTAATTTTCCTTGTCATCCAAGATTTGCTCACATGCTGATTAAGGCACTGGACCTTGTCGAACAAAAACATCAACCAATACATTGTTTGTCGCTAGCTTGTTTAATGGCTGCGCTGTTAGAAGAGCGAGATATATTTAATCGTGAACAGTCGGCTGATAATTGCGATATAAGAAGTCGCCTGTACCAAATTGCACATAGTAAAAACAAAGCCAGAGGTATAGAGTCGCGTATTATTTTACAAGCAACTAATCTATCTAAAAAATTGAGCACCATTAGCCGTAATTCAAGCTTACCTAAATTTAAACTCAGCTTGAATGATAATGACTGGCCGATAAATTGTTGTGGCTTATTACTCGCATTTGCATACCCGGAACGAATTGCCCTAGCCCGCGATAAAGTTGGTAGCTATTTATGTACTAATGGTAAAGGAGCTGAACTATCTGAAAACGATAAGTTAAACGGCGAAACTTATTTAGTATGTGCTCAGTTGCACAGTTACCAGAAAAAACTCAATATCACTTTAGCCACGCCTGTTGATGAAGCGGATATCTTTGAGCATTTTTCACAGCATATTCAAACTAGTGATATTCTTAAGTACGATGAAAAACAGCAAAAAATAAGCAGTGAAAAACAAACTCGATTGTTTAGCTTAGTACTCAAAAGAGAAGTTAGTAATGCGCAGATTAATAGCGAAACGCTTAGCCAATTATGGTGCGATTTTATTCGCCAAAAAGGCTTAGCTATTTTAAAGTTTGATGAGGCTACCGATAATTTTATTAACCGAGTTCGTTGGCTAAACCAATACTTCCCTGATTTAAACCTACCTGACTTTTCAGAAACAGGCTTACTTACACAACTTGAAAATTGGCTTGCTCCTTATGTAATATCAATTAAAAAGTTAGCGGCACTACAAAAGCTTAACTTTACTGAAATTATCAATAATGCCTTAGATTTTGAGCAGCAAAAACTGGTAAAATCTTGGGCACCAAAAACTTATACAAGTACTCTTGGCCGAGAATTTGTATATCAATATAGTGAACAACCTCAACCTAAGTTGGCTTTACCTATGCAACAAGTGTATGGTTTAAGTGGTTCTCCCTATGTTGCCAATGGGCAAGTTGCGGTACTATTAGAATTACTTTCTCCTGCTAAAAGACCCATTCAAGTTACCCAAGACTTGGCCCGGTTTTGGCAAGGCAGTTATAAAGATGTGCAAAAGGATATGAAGGCCAATTATCCGAGACACTTTTGGCCAGATGATCCGGCGAACGCCAAACCGACTAATAAAACAAAAAAATATATGAATAATGACTAAATCTAAAGCAATAAAAAAGAAAGGCTTTACCAAAGGTAAAGTAAAAGATACTAGAGTAAAACAAGGTTTTAGTCGTTGGTTGATTGTCACTTCAATAAAGATATCAATTATTTTTGTTGCTCTGATTGGCTTATACAGTATTTACCTTGATGGTAAAGTTAGGCAAACATTTGAAGGGCAGCGCTGGCAAATACCAGCACAAGTGTTCGCAAATATACCTGTAATAAATGCTGATAAACCAGTCGATTTAGGCAAAATTGAAAGTGAATTAGTTCACTTAAACTATCAACGAGTTTCCAGAGTTAGCTCTCCGGGGCAGTTTTCTCGTCAAGGTTCAAAAGTCACCATATTTCGCCGCGAATTTGATTTCGGTTATGGCTTACAAGAGCCATCATTAATTACCATTGAACAAAAGCATGGTGAGGTATATCGCTTAACTGAGAATAGCGAAAGCAAACATAGCGTCAAATTAGAGCCTATTTTAATCGACAGAATTCTTTCAGCAGATGCTGAAGATCGCGTGTTTTTGTCTTTAGATCAAGTACCACAGCAGTTAATCGACACCTTATTACTCATTGAAGATCGTGATTTTTATAGCCATCATGGTATTTCACCTACCGGTATCCTTCGAGCTTTTTGGAAAAACATTCTCGCTGGCGCAACAGTACAAGGTGGTAGCACTTTAACTCAACAACTTGCCAAAAACATGTACTTGAGTCGTCAAAAAACAATCTGGCGCAAAGTTAATGAAGCCATCATTTCGGTAATTTTAGAGATCCGTTACTCCAAAGATCAGTTATTAGAGGCTTACATTAACGAGGTCTATTTAGGGCAACATTACGCGAATGGTATTTATGGTTTTGGTTTAGCGTCACAATTTTACTTTGGTAAGCCACTGAGTGAGTTAGATGATGCACAAGTAGCTTTGCTTATTGCACAAGTAAAAGGCCCTTCTTATTACGATCCTTGGCGTAAACCTGAGCGAGCGAGTGAACGTCGAGATTTAATTTTACGCGTTATGTTCGAAAACCATACGCTAACTAAAAACACTTATTTAAATGCTATTGAACAACCGTTAAGTATTCGTAGTGAACGCCGATTCACCAAGCACTCGTATCCCGCTTATATGCAATTAGTTCGTCGCGAACTTAAAGACATAGGGGCAGGTAATGCATTGCAATCGGGTATTAAAGTATTTACTGGTTTCGATCTTGTTCGCCAACAAAATGCAGAAAAAGCGGTGACTGAACAGTTAGCCGCACTGGAAAAAGGCAAAGATAGTTCTAACTTAGAAACTGCAGTGATCATTAGTGATATTCGCACTGGTCAAATTCAAGCTGTCGTAGGTGGTAAAGAGGTTAAGTACGCAGGATTTAATCGCGCATTAGATGCAAAACGCCCAATCGGTTCATTGATTAAACCCGTGATATATTTGGCCGCACTTGAGCGCTATCAAGAATATAATCTAGCAACTCCTTTGGCCGATGCGCCGATTTCGTTAAAAAGCTCAAAAGGAAAACGCTGGCAGCCAAAAAATTATGATGGTAAATACCGCGGCCATGTTCCGTTAATTGATGGTTTAGTTAAATCATTAAATATTCCAACGGTTAATCTAGGCTTAAAATTAGGTTTAGCAGATGTCGCTGACACACTTAATACATTAGGTTACCCAGGCGATGTTAAACTTGTACCAAGTATGTTGCTAGGTTCAACAGATATGTCCGCTTTCGAGGTTAACCAGTGGTACAACACTTTAGCCAATACTGGCATTTATAATGAAGCCTTAGCGATTAACAAAGTAATTTCTGGAGATGGCCAAGTTCTTTGGCAACGAGATAGTGTAGTGGATGCTAGGTTGTCACAGCAAGGAGCTTATCTTATTGACTACGCTCTAACAAAAGTAGCAACCGAAGGTACTGCTAAGTCACTTTCATGGCGTTTCCCGGAAAAAGTACTTTCAGGAAAAACAGGCACGAGTAATGACTTACGTGACTCATGGTTTGTTGGTTACGATCAAGAAAGTGTCGTCACAACTTGGATCGGCCGCGATGATAACGCATCTACCGGATTAACCGGCAGTAGCGGTGCATTGACACTATTTGCTAATTATTTAAAGAAGCAAGGCAGCCACAGCCGTTATGATTTTATGCCTGAAGGTGTAGAATTTGCCACCTTTGAACTTGCTACAGGTAATGCGGTATCAGATGAATGTGCGAAAGTAGCCGAATACCCAGCTATCACTGAAGGTATCTTTTACTCGACTGAATGTTTAGAGAAAAAACCAGAGCCACCATCGTGGTTAGAAAAGTTGTTTGGTTTGGGTGACGAGTAAGAACAACTCAATTAAATTAGAAGAACAATAAAAACGCCCACATTTGTGGGCGTTTTTTTGTTATTAGTAAATAATTTTATAATTTAGCAAAACAACGTTCAGCAGCAGCAATAGTGTCAGCAATATCTTGCTCTGTATGCGCTGTTGATAAGAAGCCTGTTTCAAAAGCAGAAGGAGCTAAGTAAATGCCTTCATCTAACATTAGGTGGAAGAATTTATTGAATTTTTCAGTATCACATTTCATTACTTGTGCAAACGTATCTACACGTTCTTGGTCAGTAAAGAAGAAGCCAAACATTGCGCCAACATAGTTAACACACATATCAACGCCTTGACGTTTTGCTGCTGCTTTAAAACCTTCAGCGATAGCTTTAGTGTTGGCCGTTAACTGCGTGTGATGATCTTTGCTGCTTAGCTCGTTTAGTGCTGCAAATCCTGCTGCCATAGCGATAGGGTTACCCGATAATGTACCTGCTTGGTAAACTGGGCCTACTGGTGCAATATAATCCATGATTTCAGCTTTACCGCCAAATGCGCCTACTGGCATACCGCCACCGATAACTTTACCTAAAGTAGTTAAGTCTGGAACAATATTGTAGTGTGCTTGTGCACAGCCTAAAGCAACACGGAAACCTGTCATTACTTCATCTAAAATAAGTACAGATTTATATTCATTACAGATTTCGCGCAAGCCTTCTAAAAAGCCTGCTACTGGAGGTATACAGTTCATGTTGCCAGCAACTGGCTCAACTATAATACAAGCAATTTCATCGCCTAGTTCAGCAAAGATATCTTTAACCGACTGAATGTCGTTATAGTTTACTGTTAATGTATGCTTGGCAAAATCTGCAGGGATACCAGGAGAATTAGGTACACCTAAAGTTAACGCTCCAGAACCAGCTTTTACTAATAACGAGTCAGCATGGCCATGGTAACAACCTTCAAACTTTAATATTTTGTCACGGCCAGTGTAACCACGAGCTAAACGTATCGCACTCATAGTCGCTTCTGTACCAGAGCTAACCATACGTAACTTTTCCATTGAAGGGACAAGTTCACGTACTTTTTCAGCCATGGTAATTTCAAGGGCCGTTGGTGCGCCAAAGCTTAAACCATTTTTAGCTGTGGTGATCACGGCATCTAAGATTGCAGGGTGGTTATGACCTAAGATCATTGGTCCCCATGAGCCTACGTAATCAATGTACTTTTTACCATCGGCGTCAAAAATATTAGATCCTTCTGCACGTTCGATGAAACATGGTGTTCCACCTACGCCAGTGAATGCACGAACTGGTGAGTTTACGCCACCAGGGATAGTTTTTTGAGCTTGTTCAAATAATTCTTGTGAATGTGACATGTTCTGCCTATTTAATAATTTTGATAAATATTAGGGTTACAAATAAGGGTTACTTATTAGTAAACCAAGTAACTGGTTTTTCGTATTGAGTTAGTTTTTCATCAACACCTAAGGTCAATGCAAATAACGCCATACGAACTAACACACCGTTTTGAGCTTGACGGAAAATAGCCAAGTTGGTGTTGTCGTTTAAATCTATGTCTAACTCGTTTGCTTCTGGTCTTGAATCGCGAGGTAGCGGGTGCATGATCACCGTGTGATCTTTACAGTATTGCTCATACACGGTTTTGTTTAAGCTAAAGTGGCCGCGGTACATATCGGCTTCCGCTTTGCTAGAGAAGCGCTCTTGTTGAATTCGTGTTTGATAAACAACGTCACTAGCTAAGTTACCCGCCATGGTGTCAGTAATAGTAACTTTGTGACCTGCATCTGCAAGTACTGCTACCACTGAATCTGGCATTTGTAATTCTTTAGGAGCAAGCATAGTAACGTTGATGTCTTTATAAAGACTCAATAGCTTTGATAGTGAATGCACTGTACGACCGTGTTTTAAGTCGCCCATTAATACTATGTTTAAACCGTCAATCCCTTTACCGAAGCGTTGCATTTCAGCTTGAATAGTGAACAAGTCTAATAATGCTTGAGTAGGGTGTTCATTAGCACCGTCGCCGCCGTTGATTACTGGTACTGAACTACCTTGGGAAAACTCGGCAACAGAGCCCATATCTGGATGACGCATGGCAATAACATCACTATAACCGCTAATAACTTTTGCTGTATCAAATAGGGATTCGCCTTTTGAAAGCGATGAGCTTTCTTGGCCAACTGTTTCATGAACAAAACCACCAAGCAATTGGAAAGCAGTACCAAATGAAATGCGGGTACGAGTACTTGGTTCGAAGAACAAATTATTTAAAATCGCACCTTCTAAAACGTTGCAACGTTTTTGTCTTGCCGCATAAGGGATCATGCTTTGCGCTACTTGAAGGATGCGAGATACCGATTCACGATCAAACTGTGAAACCGATAAAATATGCTCACCTTGAAAATTCATCATGGTTAACTACCTGATCTTTTTAATAAAATTGTTTGTGACCACAGGGTATCTAATAAATGCTTTGCTGGAGAGGAAACGCATTGCTGATACTCTAAATTAATTGCGCAGAACTTTAGCATAATTAGTCTTTTTATAGAACAAATTGCTATTACTAATTTACCAAATCGTTGGCTTTAAAATAGCTAAAATAATCACTGCAAATAAAACTAGAACCGGCATTTCATTAAATACTCGATAAAATTTTCCTGAACGAGTGTTTTTATCGTTTTTAAAATCAGCCAGCAATTTAAAGCAATAGCCGTGATAAATAAATAGCGCGGTTACAAGAACTAATTTTATGTGTAACCAACTACTAGCCAGAAACCACTCTGGACCCATTAAGGCAATCAACCATACACCAAAAACTAATGTAAGAATGGCAAAAGGAGAAATGAAAAATAATAACCTACGCTCCATTATTTTTAATTGTGCTTGCACGTCTTTGTTATCAGATTCTGCATGATAAACGAATAGACGGGGCAAATAGAATATTCCAGCGAACCAAGCCACCATAAAAGCAATGTGCAATGCTTTTAACCAAAGAATCGTGGTCATTTAATTATCTCCATGGGTTAATATTTTGCGAATTTTATCAAAGGTTAGATAGCCAATGATTTTATCCTGATGGCGATGATAAATATACACTGCGCCTTGACGATTTTCATAAAGAGCAAAATAGGCTTCCGCTAAGGTTGCTTGACTATCAATGCCCGGCATACTGATATACCTAAGTGCTTGGTCTTCATCGGCAAAAGGGTGAATATTTAGATCAATTTCAACGGTACGATATTCGCCACCACTTATTGCCGGCTTGATAATTAATTGCAGGTTATTTTCCAGCTCGATAAACTGTTGGCGGATAATGGCATTCTCATTATGCTCTAGCACAGTGAAATCGGTTTCCATCTGGCTAATAACGCCATGTTTTTGTAAGGTGCGCTCTACCGGTGCTAATTGATAAGCTAAACCTTGATAGTCAAGTTGCTGTAAAAATATAGAGCGATTTTTAAAAAATTGGCTTGAAGTTAAAAACGCAGAAGTGATCACCACCATTGCCGGCAGAGCAAGTTGTAATTGATTTGATAACTCAATTACCGCAAGTAAGGCGGCTAAAGGAGCATTTAATGTTGCAGCTAACATGCCCGCCATTCCTAGCAATGCATAATCACTAACAAAGTGAATATCAGCATAAATAAAGCTCACACCAAAACCCATTAAAGCTCCGGCAATAGCGCCGATACTCAATGTAGGGCCAATTATCCCGCCGGGCACACCTAAACCTAATACGACGACTGTGGCAATAAATTTGGCAATCAATAAACTAAATATTAACCATACGTGTGGATTTTGCTCAAATAGAAAACCAACTGAATTTAAACCTGAGCCCATACTTTGTGGGACTAGTACTGCGATGCTTGCCATTATGATTGCGGCTAAAGATAAGCGCTTAACCATATGCAGTTTATCGGATAATTTAACTACGGCCATTAAACTTTTATTAAAGGCTGTTGCTAAGGTGCCTAACATCATGCCGGCAATGATTAAAAATGGATAATGCCAAAGGTCAAGGTCAATAAATGCAAAGAATTCATACTCATGATAAGGGCCAAAAAAAGCATTAGACATTATCGAGCCAATAATTGACGCTAAAATAACCGGCACGAATACATGTAATTTGTATTCTCGAAGGATAACTTCCATAACAAAGATAACCGCGGCTAAAGGTGTGTTAAAACTAGTTGAAATACCTGCAGCAATACCACAGGCACATAAAGTTCTTACAGAGTTTTTAGGTAATGAAAAATATGAACCAAAGAAACTACTACTGGCCGCACCTATATGAACCGCTGGGCCTTCTTTACCAACTGAAAAACCACCAGCAAGGGCAAAAATACCACCGAAGTATTGGGTGAGGGTATTTTTAAAAGGGATAGAGCCGTAAGCCACCTTTAAGCGATGAATAACAAAAGGAATACCCATGCGGGTGTATTTAAAGCCTAAAATCTTGGCAACGATAAGAATTGCACTAACTGCAATTAATGGGGTTATAAAAATGTAAAAATCTGATAAAGTGCTGTAATCATCAGTTTTGTCTAAAAACAATAATTGAATTTTATCCACACTGAAGCGAAAAATAATAATAAATATCGATGCTAAGGTGCCGCCAATCAATCCGAGCAAACATAATTGCCAAGAGGGTTGTGGCTGTGCAAGTTTTTTCCTTAGCGCAACTAGAGACATAGTTATCCTGTCAGATTAATATTCTTTTCGGTAAAGTTTAACATACTTAAAATAGATAATACGTTAAAAATGAATTGGTTAAAAACAATAAAAATATCAGACCTACATCAGCGTTTCGGCGCATTTAAATTACTTATTGCGGCTGCAGTGTTACTACTTCTGCTCATGGTATTAGCCTACAAAGCCGGTAATTTTTATCAAAAACATCAAAGTAAGATCATTGCCGAGCAAACGCAGCGGTTAGATAGGCTCTATCAAAAACATGAATCAGCACAAAGCCAAATTAACACTTTAAATGTGGAGTTAGAAATCGAAAAGCTTGCCAACCTAAAAGCACAACAAACATTACGCAGTATTGAAGATGATCATTTCGCGCTAAAGAAAGAACTCGCTTTTTATGAAAAAATCATGGCGCCAGAAAAACAAGTAAATGGTGTGATTATCGATGAAATCGAAGTGTCTTCTAGTGCTAGTGAAAATCACTACCGAATTCGGGTGGTGTTAGTGCAGCAACAAAAAAGTAAGCGCTATGCCAAAGGTCATATTGAAGTTAAATTTGATGGCAGCTTATTAAATCGACCTGCCACCATCAAGTTAGAAAGTGTCTCTGCTATGGATAAAAAACAACTTTCATTTAGCTTTCAATATTTCCAAGTACTCGAAGGTGAATTTACTTTACCGAAAGATTTTGTACCAGAGCAAATAGAAATCGCCGCAATTATGCCTGCTGGGCGTTGGCAAAAAGGCTTACGTTTAGATGAAAGTTATCCATGGCCGGATAAATCTTAATTTAAATAAACAGGTAATACTTGATTAAATTGCTCAGGTTTAAGATAATTCGCTTAATTGAGTAGTAACTATGTAAGAAGATGATTATGTCTACCCCGGAAATGCCAATAAAATTTAGTGATGCAGCAGCCACTAAAGTTAAAGTTTTAATTAGCGAAGAAGAAAATCCAGAGCTTAAATTACGTGTTTACGTAACCGGTGGTGGTTGTTCAGGCTTTCAATACGGTTTTACTTTTGATGAAAAAGTGAATGATGGTGATATGACTATCGAAAAACAAGGTGTTGTTATGGTTGTTGACCCGATGAGTTTACAATACCTAGTTGGTGGTACCGTGGATTATATCGAAGGATTAGAAGGTTCTCGATTCTTAGTTGATAACCCTAATGCCGAAAGTACATGTGGCTGTGGTTCTTCTTTCTCTATCTAATCTAATTCGTTTATTCCCTTAGAATCATCTCTGCTTAAATAAAGCACTAATTTATCGCATAAATTGTGAATAAATTGGTGCTTAATATCACCTGTTCGTTTTATACTGTTAACATAACAATAAATATTTTATACCAACGTCATAATGATGAATTATCGTGTTCACTTATTTTATTTGAACCGGTGCTTATTTAGTTTGGTATTACTTCATCAAGGATAAGTATGAGTTCAGGGGATCTAGACCAACAAAAGCTATATCAAAAGCCTACATTTATTGCTGTGTTTATCTCTGTGTTATTGTTGCTTTGGCTTGCCTCAGGCTTTAATAATGTTAAAACCAACCCAGATGAACTTGCCGAAAGGAAAATCTTATTACCGCAAGTAAAAGTTGAGACATTTGTCGCTGAGTCTATCGAAAACACCATTAATTTATATGGCCGAACCGAGCCAGATCGTGTTGTTACTCTGCAAGCTCAGGTTAAAGGTGCGATCACTAAAATTTATGCACACCGCGGCAGTTTTGTTAAAAAGGGCGATGTAATTGCCACTATAGCGTTGAATGAACTACCTTCACAATTAGAACATTATCAAACCTTAGTTAAACAACGTCGTATTGATTACTACGGTGCTAAAGAATTATTTAAGGGTGGTTATCAAGGAGAGTCTGCATTAGCTGAAAGATTATCTGCGGTAACGGCAGCGAAAGCGCAGCTTGCGCAAACTGAATATGATATTGCTAACACCACCATTATTGCGCCTTTTGATGGCATTTTAAATGAACGCTTTGTTGAGGTAGGAGATTACCTTAAAGTTGGCGATGATATTGCTGTTGTCGCTGACTTAGACCCTCTAGTGATTCGTGCGCATATCACTGAAAATCAAATAAGCTCAATTAAAGAAGGCCAAAAAGCTAAGATAAATTTACTAAATGAACGTGAAATAAATGGTAAATTACGATACATAGCCAGTGTTGCTAATGAAAACACTAATACCTTCAAAGTTGAAATAGCGATCACTAATCTTAATTATAAATATCTTGCGGGTATAAGTTCTGAAGTAGAGCTACCAATAAATACCGTTTCCGCTATTAAGTTATCTCCGGCATTATTAGCGCTAGATGAAAGTGGCAATATCGGTGTTAAGTCTGTTATTGATGACAGCGTTGTATTTACTAAAATTAATATTGCCAAATCGGATGAAAGCGGCGTGTGGTTAACCGGCATAGGTGAGCGCGCTGAAATTATTACCTTAGGCCAAGGCTTTGTTAGGCCAGGCGATAAAGTCAATCCAATCCGTGAAGGGCAATAACCCCTGATGTTGTCTTTAATTGAGTCTTGTCTTTCTAGAACCCGTTCAGTAATGATGGTTTTTGTCTTGCTACTAATTAGCGGCATGCTGACTTATTTGTCTATTCCAAAGGAAGCGGAACCAGACATTACTATTCCTAATATTTATGTGTCTATGATACATGATGGCATTTCCCCTGAAGATGCCGAACGTATGTTAGTAAGACCCATGGAAAATGAGCTTAAAGCCATTGAAGGGGTAAAGGAAATGAGGTCGGTCGCTAGTGAAGGTCATGCTAGTGTTACGCTTGAATTTATTGCCGGCTTTGACTCTAAAACGGCGCTTGCTGATGTACGTGACAAAGTTACCCTCGCCAAAGCTAAATTACCCAATGAAACGGAAGAGCCTGTTGTTAGTGAAGTAACTCTGGCAAATACAAATCCTGCGGTTACGGTATTTTTATCTGGTGCTGTTAGTGAGCGAGGGCTTATTACCATTGCGCGTAATTTAGAAGATAAAATTGCCAGTATGGCGCAAGTGCTTGAAGTTGACATTGGTGGCGACCGAGAAGATATGTTGGAGATCATCGTTGATCCGTTATTAATGGAAAGCTATGGTCTTGACCAAAATGATATTTTTAATTTAGTTGAGCGCAACAATCGCTTGATCCCTGCTGGTACTATGGATACTGGTAAAGGTCGCTTTGCCATTAAAGTACCGTCTGTATTTGAAAATATTAAAGACTTAATGGAACTGCCAATTAAAGTCGATGGCGATCGAGTGATCACCTTCCAAGATGTTGCCGTAGTTCGCCGCGCCTATAAAGACCCTACCAGTTTTGCACGTTTAAATGGTGAACGAGCTATTTCTATTGAAGTGAAAAAACGCCCTGGTCAAAACATTATTGAAACAGTTGAAAATGTAAAAACGCTTATCGAAGCACAGCGTAAGTTTTGGCCTAAACATATTTTAGTTAATTACACCGGTGATAAATCAGACAAAGTTAAAACCATGTTGAGTGATTTACAAAATAATGTCATATCAGCAGTGCTTCTCGTTGTTATTGTGGTTATTGCCGCATTAGGTGTGAGAACTGCATCATTAGTCGGTTTATCGATCCCTGGTTCCTTCTTGACTGGGATATTAGTGTTATCTATTTTTGGTTTCACCATCAACATAGTAGTACTGTTTGGTTTGATTATGTCGGTGGGGCTGTTGGTTGATGGTGCCATTGTTGTGACTGAATTTGCTGACAGGCAAATGAGTGAAGGCATGCACAGAAAACAAGCTTATACACTTGCTGCTCGTCGTATGGCATTACCGATAATTGCTTCAACGGCAACCACTTTAGCTGCATTTGCTCCGCTTCTATTTTGGCCAGGAATTATGGGCGAATTTATGAAGTATCTGCCGATTACTTTAATTGCGGTTTTATCGGCATCACTGATTATGGCATTAGTATTTGTTCCTACTATGGGTACCTTATGGGGTAAAAGCCGAATTATTTCAGAGCAAGAAAAGCAACAATTAATTGAAGCCGAAGAAGGTGACTTAACTAAACTAAAAGGCTTAATGGGCAAGTACGTTAATGTACTTAACGTTGCCATCTCACATCCTATTAAAGTGTTATTAGTCACCATATTATTCTCGATCGCGGTAATGGTTAATTATGCCCAATCTGGACTGGGTGCCGAATTTTTTCCTAATGTAGAGCCGGAAGGTCTTAATATTAAAGTACGTTCTTTGGGTGATTTATCAATTACAGAAAAAGATACCATTATGAAAGAAGTGGAGCGCCGAATTTTAGATATGGAAGAAATTAAATCTTTATATTCTAAAACTGGCGGCACTGATTTAGTGGGTCGTTTACGAATGAATTTACTTAATTGGCAATTTCGTCCAAACGCTAATGACATTATTAATGAGTTACATCAACGTTTGGACAACTTTGCCGGTGTTGAAATTGAAATACGCAAAGATGAAAGTGGACCTATACAAGGTAAAGACCTCGAGTTAGAGTTATCGTCTCGCTTTTCCGATAAGTTGCAAGAAGCGATAATTATTATTCGCAAGGCGATGCAAGCTAATAGTCAATTAATTAATGTTGAAGACGGCGGCTCTAAACCTGGTATCGAATGGCAATTAAAAGTTGATAGAACACTGGCTGCGACCTTTAATGCTGATGCTACTTTAGTTGGTACATCAGTACAAATGGTGACTAATGGTTTAAAACTTGGCGAATATCGCCCAGATGATGTTGATGACGAACTCGACATTCGGGTACGCTTTCCTGCAGACAAACGCAGTATTAGTCGCCTAGATGAATTACGTTTAAAAACCAATGATGGTTTAGTACCGGTTACTAATTTTGTTAAAAAGAGTGCCGCACAAAAAGTCGATATTATCCGCCGTGTTGATGCTAAGCAAGTGGTAACTTTGCAAGCTGATTTAATTAGCGGTGCACAACTAGGTAAAGTTTTACCTATATTGCAGCAAGAATTAGAGCAGCTAGATATCGACTGGTCTAGTGTCGCAATAACCTTTAAAGGCCAGACTGAAGATCAGCAAGAATCGGAAGATTTCTTAATGAATGCATTTGCGGTTGCATTGTTTGTTATGGCCATTATTTTAGTTACGCAATTTAATAGTTTTTATCAAGCATCACTTATTTTATCTGCTGTTTTATTTTCCAGCGTTGGAGTGTTTTTCGCACTTTTAATGACAGGACAAGCCTTTAGTATTGTTATGTCCGGTTTAGGGATTATCGCTTTAGCCGGTATTGTAGTGAACAATAATATTGTATTAATTGATACCTATAACGTGCTGAGAAAGGAAGGCTTTAAAGTTCGCGACGCAGTATTACGAACTGGTGCGCAGCGCCTGCGTCCAGTATTGCTAACGACAATAACGACTGTTTTAGGTTTGATGCCAATGGTACTGCAGATGAATATTGATTTTATCAGTAGAGATATCAGCTTTGGCGCACCATCAACTCAGTTGTGGGTACAATTAGCTACAGCTATCGCTGGCGGACTTACCTTTGCGACTTTATTAACACTCGTACTTACCCCTTGTTTATTAGCGCTTCGAGATAACCGAAAAGAAAATAAACGCGCCAATAAAATAAAAGAAAAACCAACAGCCATTAGTGCTAATTATGTCCCTGCACCTGTGTATGAAGAAGTTTAAATTCTCAATAATTACATTAACTTCACTATACTTTCCTTAGGAAAAATTATGTTTATGAAAAAATCTGTCACGTACAAAATATTAAATAGTTTAGTGCTGTCATCGCTCATGCTGGCGCTTACAATGACGAATGCAAATGCAGCATCTAAAAGCTTTATTAGCACAACGGATAAGCAGCAATTAGAGCAATTGACTGCTACTGCTGCTAACTCTGATTTATCTTATGAGATTGTTGAATCTCTTACCACTGAGGTTGGCGCTCGTATGATCGGTACTGAAGCCGATAAACGCGCGATAAAGTGGGCCGTAGATAAAATGAATGCCCTAGGCTTTGATAAAGTGTGGACTGAAGAAGTCACTCATTATCAATGGATCAGAGGTGATGTTAAAGCACAAATTCTAGCGCCTTTCCCACATAGAGTCGAAGCAATTGCACTTGGCGAAAGTGTTGGTACTGGCGAGCAAGCCATAAAGGCAGAAGTGGTACATTTTAAAACCTTAGATGATTTAAAAGCAGCCAAAAGTAATAGCTTAACGGGTAAAATTGCATTTGTTTCTTATCGCATGGAACGTCATATAGCCGGTAAGGGCTACGGTAAAGCAGTTGGTGCACGCGTTACTGGTGCGCAAGTTGCCGCTGAAAAAGGTGCTTTAGCTTTCGTTATGCGTTCGGTTGGTACGGATAATAATCGTTTAGGTCATACGGGTGTTACCCGCTATAAAGATGGTGTTAAACGCATTCCTGCAGTGGCATTGTCAAATCCGGATGCTGATTTATTAGTGAACCAATTTAGCCGTAATAAACCCGTTGAATTCTCTTTAAAAGTTACCGCAATGCGTAATGAAAGTGTGCAAGTTAAAGGTGCTAATGTTATTGGTGAAATCACCGGTAGTGAATTGCCTGACGAAATCGTTGCTTTAGGTGCGCATCTTGATTCGTGGGATGTGGGTACCGGCGCTATTGATGACGGTTTAGGTGTAGCGATGGTAATGGCCGCAACAGCACATATTGCCAAATTAGAGCAACGCCCTAAACGTACTATACGAGTGATTTTATTCGCTGGTGAAGAGGTTGGTTTAATTGGGGCAAAGCAGTATGTTATCGATCATAAGGATGAGTTGAGTAAACATGTTATTGCCGTAGAATGGGATTTTGGCTTAGGAAAAATTTACAGTATGCAAGCAAATGTGTCAGATGCGGCAAAGCCCGCGATTGCTGAGTTAGCAAGCTATGTTGCGCCACTTGGAGTCGGCTTTAATGCGGCGAATAAAGCGAGAGGCCAATCTGACATGGGCGCAGTGACGGATTTAGGTGTTCCTGCAATGAATTTTGCGCCAGATGGTAGTCGTTACTTTGATGTTCACCACACTGACAATGACACGCTAGATAAGGTGTCGCCAGAAGACCTTCAGCAAAACACTTCTGTTTATACTATATTTGCTTATTTCGCGGCGCAAGCGGACGTTAAATTTAGAAATTAAGAAAAAGTTTAACGTGAGTATCTGCCGACTAGCTTAACGTCAGTAGGTACCTTACAAACGAAAAACTCCTTATGCTGCAATACAGAACTGCATATAAGGAGTTTTTTTATGAGAAATATACTTTCCGAAACATTTTATTTGATACTTTCAGTTAAACTGAAATACTGATATTAGTGCAGTTAAAGACTACCATTTCGGATCATTGCATCCATACCGCCATCAACATAAATAACGCTGCCGTGGACAAAAGATGCTTGTGATGATTGTAAAAAGCTAACCGCGTCTGCAATTTCACTTGGCTGACCGTTCCGTCCGATTGGTGCAATAAAATTGCGTACCGCTTCGCCAAAGCGAGGGTCATTTTTAGACGCTTCATGTAAAGGCGTTTCTACAGCGCCTGGTGCAACAATATTCAGGCGTACACCTGTGCTACCAGTTGTTACTGCTAAACGTCGACAATGTACGGTTAATGCGTATTTAGATGCTGCATAAGCAATGTGTGGATGACCTAACTCATCGGCTGTCTTACGGGCCTCTTGCTCGTCATTATTCAGCATTAGCTCAACCATTGGATGTGGTTGTTCTGCTTGTTGACTTGCTGCGACAGAGCCGATAATTGTGATAGCTGGCTTGTTGCCTTTCGCTAGTACGGGTTGAAGTAAATCAATCAGCTGTGTTGAACCAAAATAATTTACAGAAACCACTAAGCTACTGCTTGGCGCTGTTACGCCAAGGCCGGCACAGCAGACAAGACCATCAAGCTTTCCTTTGGAAAGTGCAATAACTTGCTCTGCAGCATGAACTCGGCCTGCACTTGATGATAAATCAGCAATGACTTCTGCGTGTTGGCGATCTATTCCTATCACGGTATGACCTGCTTCGCGCAATTGTTGACATACTGCAGCGCCAATACCTGATGCTGAACCTGTGACTGCTGTAACTGACATAATAAACTCCTTGGCGATATTAGATAAATGGTTAGTTAAATGGTTAATTTTTTTTTAAATATTACTGACAGGCTGATTTTCTAGTACTTGATTTGCCTGATAAGTCTTTAATTTAAATAGAAGAATCACTGATATTAAAGTAGCGCTAGTCGTTATTATTAGTGCGTAGCGTAACGATTCAACACCCATTAAGTCATTGAATAAGTCACTGAGCACACCCACTAGCATTGGCCCCACACCTAGACCTAAAAGTGTAATTAGGACTGTTTGCATCGAAATTGCCAGTGCCCGTTGGCTTCCTGGAACAATTCCCGTTAATAGTGTCAGGCAAGGGCTAACCCACCACACTGAAAAGAAGCTGGCTAAGGTGCAAAATAGCATAGCAAAAGGGATCCCGGCAAAAGAATATTCATCACCTAACCCCTCGGGCCAAAGTAAATAAATTATGATGGAAATCCAGCCGAGTATATGACCCACTAAAGGCAACCATAAAACGCCTTTGCGTTTGGCTATTCTATCGGCAAGATAACCACTCAAAAGAATACCTACAGCTGCGGCACCACCGCCAAAAAAGCCTGCCATCATGCCTGCTTGTGATAATGTCATGTCATGGCTTCTGACTAAAAAAGTCGCATTCCACATACCAAAAGCATTTGCGCCGATTGTTGCAATCGCGCTAGAGCTAACAAGCAGACGATAATCTTTGCGTTTTAATAATGCTTTTGTTGACTCACGAAAACTGCTTAATTGCGCTACTTGTTTGGGTGAGTTTGCTGTATCTATCGCTTCATCATATTGACCGCGTCGAGGCTCGGGCATAATAAAAAAGAACAGTAAAGAAATGAAAAATGCTGGAACGGATATGATAAAAAAAGTCTGACGCCAGCCATATTGCTCGACCCAATAAGCACCAACGGTAAGTGCTATAATAGCGGCAAAAGTAGCGCCAGAGGTAAAGCAACTAATGGCAAAAGAGCGACGCTCGATAGGGTAAGAGTCTGCGAGTAATGATAATGAGGTTGATGTCACTGGTGCTTCAGCTACGGCTATTAGCATGCGAATAGCAAGTAACATGATAAAGCCCGTCGCAAAACCACTTAATATGGTAATGACACACCAACACAGTGCGCTAGCAGCGAGTAAATAGGTACGATTAACTTTATCGGCAAGACGACCTGCAGATATTCCTACTAGGGCAAATACTATGGCAAATCCTAGGCCAGTTAATAAGCCCATTTGCGCATCAGTTGCACCGAATTCGGCTTTGATGGGTTCAATCATCACCGCCATAATTTGTCGACCGATAAAGGTCTCGATATAAAACAATGTTAGCACCAGCAGCAATGCATGCTGGTGCCAATTGGTCTTATTTACGATCAAGCTTTACCTGCTTTTAGTGCTTTAGCCATAGTCATCGCGGTATCATCAATCATATCTTCTTGCCCACCAACGGTTTTAAGGCGTCCTAGTTCAAGTAAAATATCACGAGCCGGCACACCATATTTTTTCTCTGCGCGCTCAGCAAATAATAAGAATGATGAATAAACTCCAGCATAACCTAAGGTTAAAGAGTTTCGGTCTATACGGATCGGTTGATCCATCATTGGGGTAACTAAGTCTTCAGCAACATCCATTATTTTATAAAGATCAATGCCGTGATTGGCCCCCATCCGATCAAGTACTGCGGTAAATACTTCTAGTGGTGTATTACCTGCACCTGCACCTAGCCCAGCAACAGAGCCATCAATGCGGCTTGCGCCCATTTCTAAAGCGGCAAGCGAGTTAGGAATACTCATACCTAAATTATGGTGGCCGTGAAAACCAATTTCGGTGTCTTTGTGTAGCTCGCTACGGAATAAACCAATACGGGCTTTTACATCGTCAGGAAGCATATAACCAGCTGAATCAGTACAGTAGATACAGTTAGCACCATAAGATTCCATCAACTTAGCCTGAGCAACTAATTCTTCAGGGCTTATCATATGTCCCATCATCAAGAAGCCGACAGTATCGAGTCCCATTTTACGGGCTGCACTAATATGCTGCTGTGATACATCTGCTTCGGTACAGTGGGTAGCGACACGAATAGTACTCACGCCATGGTCATATGCCATCTTCAGATGATCGACGGTACCGATCCCTGGAATTAATAATGCAGACACTTTAGCCTGAGTCATTTTAGGAATTACAGCGCTAAGATACTCTTCATCGGTATGGGCAGGGAAGCCATAATTGAGAGAAGACCCACCTAAACCATCGCCATGGGTAACTTCAATTAATGGAATGCCAGCTTGGTCAAGACCTGTAGCGATTGATACCATTTCATCTAGACTAATTTGATGCTGTTTTGCATGCATGCCATCACGTAATGACATATCGTGCAGGGTCACTTTTTTATTTTTTAAATCCATGAGTTTACTCCTTAATTTTGACTGTCAGGTTGAGTGTTATCGAGCATCTGTTGGGCAAACATTTCTGCAGTACGTGCAGCTGATGCCGTCATGATGTCAAGATTACCCGCGTACTTAGGTAGGTAATCGCCCAAACCTTCAACTTCAAGGAAAATAGATACTTTTCGCCCGTCAAATACAGGACCATTTTTAAGCTTGTAGCCCGGAACGTATTTTTGCACTTCACTGATCATTTGCAGTACAGATTCGGTGATAGCTTCTTGATCTGGTGTTGTTTCGGTTAAGCAATGAATAGTGTCACGCATTAGCAGCGGCGGCTCAGCTGGATTAATGATAATAATGGCTTTGCCTTTTTTAGCACCGCCAACTTCTTCAACTGCACCTGAAGTGGTACGAGTAAATTCGTCAATGTTCTGACGAGTCCCTGGCCCCACAGATTTAGACGATACTGTGGCAACAATTTCACCATATTCAACAGGTTGAACCCGTGATACGGCTGCAACCATAGGGATAGTTGCCTGGCCACCACAAGTCACCATGTTAACATTTTTAATGTCACTATTAAGTTGACTCAGGTTAACTGGAGGTACACAGAATGGACCGATAGCTGCAGGCGTAAGATCGATCATCAATACGCCTTTTTCATTTACTTTAGCTGAATTTTCGGCGTGAACATAAGCTGACGTTGCATCGAAAGCTATTTTGATTTCATCGGCTTCAATATGAGGTATTAAGCCATCGATACCATCAGCTGTAGTTTTTATACCTAACTCTCTGGCGCGCGCTAAACCTTCAGAGTCTGGGTCGATACCCACCATCCAAACTGGTTCTAAAATGTCACTACGCTGTAGCTTGTAAAGTAAATCGGTACCAATGTTACCTGAACCGATCAGGGCGCATTTTATCTTTTTCATTGTACTTTCCCTCGAGGATTAATTATTAATCACAAAAACTGACTGAGCATGAACCGAGACCTTCGATCTCCATACTAAATTCATCGCCTGCTTTGGCGTCTATCAAGGGAGCAAGTGCGCCCGATAGGATTATTTCGCCTTTTTTAAATTCAATACCATATTCACCTAAGGTATTGGCTAACCAAGCGACTGCTTGCGCCGGGTGTCCTTGTACTGCAGCGCCTATGCCAGTACCAGCGAGCTTGCCATTATGGTGTACTGACATTTTTACTTTTGATAAATCAAGCGTGTTAGGATCGGTATGTTGATCACTTATTACAAAAACACCACATGAGGCGTTATCGGCGACTGTATCAACAATAGTTATATTCCAATCTTCGATACGTGAGTCAACAATCTCAAAACAAGGTGCAACCCACTCAGTGGCATCGAGTACTTGCTGTGCAGTAACTCCCGGGCCTTGTAAATCATGCTTAAGACAAAAAGCAATTTCACCTTCGGCGCGTGGCTGGATTAAGTGTGACTTTTTAAGGCTAATATTACTGCCATCAGGGTGATGCATAGTGTTGGTTAAAAAGCCAAAATCAGGTTGATGAACATTAAGCATTTTTTGTACGGCTTCACTGGTGACACCAATTTTTTTACCTATGACTGTTTCACCCGATTGAGTACGTAATGCCAAGGTCTTTAATGAAATTTGATAGGCATCATCAATAGTTAATTGCTGGTGACGGGTGATTAGCGGTGCTACCGCTTGCATTTTATTTTGCGCGTAGAAAAGCTCTTGTGCTAATTGGTTATGTAACTCGCTCATTATTTTTTATCCTGCTCTTGCCAAAGATCTGGTAAGCCTGGATCTGTTTTGTTTATCAGACGTTTTAGCATTAATTTAAGTGCCATTACATCACCCATACCAAGCTCTTCAATAAGTTCTTCTTCAATTGCTTTAGCTTGAGCTATATGATGTAAAGATGCTTCTTGGCCCGAGCTTGTGAGCTGATAAACATCGTCATCTAATTTTTTGATAAGGTCTTGGCGTACTAGAAAATCAACGTCCATTTCAGACAAGCTATGGCCGGTATAATCAAGATGAGTGTTTAATTCTTCTAGAGTTAAGCGTTGCTGAATATTCATTACCGACAGAGCAAAGAAGTGAGAATCTTCAAGTGCTTGTTCATCTAATATCTTACGCATGCGATAAAGTATCTGGAAATGTGAACGACCGATCAGGTATCCCAATAAGTCTTCGTTATAACTGCATTGTGGCGCGGCCGGCTGTGAAGATAAACTAACGTCTTCCCAAGGTTTACGTGCGGTCATCGCGTATTGACCTTGCTGGAAGACTAGCGGAGGTAAAGTTTGCTGATCAAAGTCGAGTACTTCACCGATAAAAATAAGGTGATCGCCGCCATCGTGAGTTACCGTATTACGGCACTGGAACCTAGCACTACAATCCGGAATTAATGGTGCGTTGCTAATACCATCTTCGAGAGAAATATCTTTAAATTTGTCTTCACCGCGTGAAGCAAACGTGTTCGATAAATCTTGTTGATGCTGAGACAAAACATGAACATTCCAATGCTCCGCTTCATTAAATGCGTCTACACTGAGTGATGTTTTTGCCAAGCTCCACAATACTAGCGGTGGGTCGAGCGATACAGAGTTAAAACTATTCGCTGTAAGACCTATAGGAGTGCCATCTGGTGCGGTGGCAGTGATAATAGTCACGCCGGTGGTAAAGCTCCCAAGAGCTTGTCTAAATGCTTGATTATCAAATTCTGCCTGTGCCATGTTAACTGCCTTATCACTAAAATATAGATCCAGTATCGTGATAAGGCTGTTTTTCATCATCGTCTTAATGGACTAAACTAACAATCCTATTGATATATTGTATATAATCATATGATTATTAAAGCTATTTAGTTAATCAGTTATTTTGGTAGTCCGTTATTTAATAGGGATTAGCGACACTAGTGAATTTCTCTAGTTGTATGATTAAGTACTCGTCCAGTTGGACGAGGAAATATGCCATTAAAGCTGATAGAAAATACACTATCAAATAGTTTTATTGTTGCTAAATAACGCAATAATAATTTGTAGTCTATAAGCAAGTGCTGGCGAATGCTGGCAACTACACCAATTTTCTAAGGATATATCGCATGAATGGTATTAATTCAGACTCTGTAGCAGCCTTACTTGAGCATCAACAAAAAGCACATACAAAGCAAATGACTGTCAGTACAGCACAAAGGCGTGAGCGCATTCAGCAGGTAATTAATCTGCTGGTTAACCACCATCAAGAATTGGTTGAGGCAATAGAAACTGATTTCTCTGGTCGCAGTCAGGGCTTCTCTATCATGAACGATATACTAGGTTCGCTGGCATGCCTTAAGTATACGCGGGATAATCTAGCGCCATGGCTTGAAAATGATAACCGAGACGTATTTTCTCCTTATGATCAGCTAGGAAGTACGGCACGAGTTGAATATCAACCCAAAGGAAGTGTAGGCATCATTGGTACTTGGAATGCACCTTTGTATACTTTGCTTGCACCATTAGCTTGTGCCTTAGGTGCTGGTAATCGCGCAATTCTAAAACCGTCAGAGGTGACACCAAAAACGGCTGAAGTACTGCAAAAACTGTTTAAACAACATATCGACCCATTGTTAGTGAGTGTTGTAACTGGTGGGGTAGAGGTAAGCGCTGCTTTTAGTGCGCTCCCTTTTGATCATATGGTCTTTACCGGTAGTACGACGGTGGGTAAAAAAATTATGGCTGCCGCGGCAAATAATTTAGTGCCAGTAACATTAGAGTTAGGTGGCAAATCGCCAGTGGTCGTCAGTGAAAGTTGTGATTTAGTCGAAACCTGCAAACGCTTAGCACTGGCAAAAAGTAACAATGGCGGACAAGTGTGTGTGAGCCCCGATATTATCTATTTACCAAGAAGTAAACTGGAGCAAGTTGCCGAACTGTTATTAGAAAACTTTCGTGATTTTTTTCCTCACGTCAGTAATAACTCAGATGTTGTGCCTATGGTTAATCGCCACCATTGCCAGCGAGTTGTGGACTTAGTTGAGCAAGCACGCGCAGCGGGTTGTGAAGTGCGCAGTAGCCATAAAGTGGATAGTTTATCTGCCATAGTCTCTGCTGATCAACGACTGCCTTTACAATTGGTCATATCGCCTACTAAAAATGAAGCTATTATGCAGGAAGAAATTTTTGGTCCTGCGCTAGTATTACTGCCTTATGATGACATTCATGAGGTGATCACCGATATCAATAGTCGTGCAAAGCCTTTAGCCCTTTATTATTTTGGAGAAGACCAACTTGAACTTGAAATGGTCTTGGCTAATACTTCATCTGGCGGCGTATCGGTTAATGATTGCTTAATGCATGCAGCTATGCATGATGCACCATTTGGTGGTGTTGGCGCTTCTGGGATGGGTCATTATCACGGTCGAGAAGGCTTCTTAAGCTTTAGTCATCAACGTACTGTGTTTGTTGCACCAAAACATGACCCTCGCGGTGAGTGGGGTCTGCTTCCTCCACATCATGATCAATTTAAAGCTATGATGTCCGCGCAGGTTATTGCAGATTAATACCGCTCTATGCAATTTATTAGGACAAATTAAAGTCTTCAGTAAATTAGTTCTATGCATGAAAAATGGGGTTACTTTTCAGTAACCCCATTATCTATTTTTGTTTAACCTGATCACCTTAACCGCTTTTAATCAGTCAATATTATGCCAAGCGGCTCTAGTAATCTGACGGCTTCATAACGACAAAATTTTGCATTTTTAATGACATTATTTTTTATATTTATATCGTAATTTTCAGCGCCATTAAAATTCGCACCGGTAAGGTTTGTCTTATGAAATATACTGTTAGTTAAATCGCTACCAGAGAAACTTGCACCACTAAAATTAGCCTCGCCAAAATCCACATCATGGGCTCGACAATCTTTGATGACTGTTTTTTCTAGGCTCAGTCCGTAAAACGATGATGAGTTCATCATGCATTTTTTGAATGTTAAAGGAGAACCAAGTGCTAATCCATGCCAATCAGCTTTAACCCAATTAATCCCAATAACTTTGCAATCAATAAAGTCAACATCTAAGAATTTGCTATTATTTACATTGACAATACTAAGATTACAATCGGTAAATTTACATTCACTAAACTCACAATTTAAGAACGTTGCTTCACTAAAATCACATGACTGAAAATGACAGCCATCAAACTCTTTACCCGATATTTTTTCTTGAAAATAATTCATTTCACAAAACGTTTGGTTGTAAAACTTTTCACTATCTAACATCGTCATTGAATTTCCTAAATATAAAATAAACGTAATTACTTGGTGATTATCTAGGCATAAAAAATGCGGCGCTAGGCCGCATTTTTATACATTAAACTAATTAATAGTTAGTCTTGTGTATACGGTGGAATCCCTTTCGGTACATAAACACCATTAACCTTGCCTTGGAATTCATCCTTACGTACTTTTGGATTAAAGAATTGCTTGTACCAAATTCTAGCCTTCATAAATGGCCCATCACTTGGTATAAATAAACCATTTAGACAAGGTGCTTTATTAGACCATACTTGGAAGTCTTGCATAAATGCGAACTTACTCGCATCTTGGAATTGACGTGCTGCAATGCCATCTTCAACCGTTGCTACTTCATTGCCGCCAGGCGATTTTACTAACAACGCGTGCCAAACTCGCACAGAGCCATCTTCTACTGGCGTATGGGTGATCATTAAGTAAGATTCATAATAGCCAGTAAGGTGAGAAAGCAAAACACCTGGCCCATGATACTTAGTAATAGTATGAAGAACTGGGCTAGCGCCGTCATCACCCACTAAAGTACGATGAGGACCACATTGACGTTGAATGGCTAGGTGACCATCAAATTCATTTTCATAACGTTGTACCGTTGAGCCATGAATTGGGCTTAAATGACCATAATCACAGATATTATCAATAACTTCCTGCGGATGTTGTTCAAGTATACCAAGATCATCAAAACGCCAGTGTACCCAAGATTTATCATCCCATTGTGGCAAACTTGGGTGATCCCATTCTGGTTCGCCATTTTCAGGGTCATGCCAAATCCAGATTGCACCCATACTCTCAGCTACAGGCCAAGCTTTGATACAAGCTGATTTAGGGATAGGTCCTTCGTGATATGGAATGTCGTCACATTGACCATCTGGGCCAAAACGCCAAGCATGATAAGGACAACGAATGCTGTCGCCTTCAATGTTCGTACCACCGCCATCAATAATAACGTAAGAAGTATCATTTTCTGCCGCTAAATGGGTTTTCATGTGAGGGCAATATGCGTCGAGTAATACTACTCTGCCTGTTGCTTGGCCACGATATAGTGCAAAATCACGTCCAAAAAAGCGCACAGGGATAGGCTTGTGAGTGTTGATTTCATCAGCGGTGGCAATCATGAACCAGCCTCTAGGGAAGGTAAAGTCGCCTAGGCGGTAATCTTTTGTTGTGGCCATAAGTACTCCAGTTGTTATTGATTAATTGTAATGTTCTTGTAATTTATTTAGTTGCAGCTGGGCTTTCTGTGTCCAGCATTGCTTCGTTAGTCTCGCTATCATCGTCAGCTTTTAACTTACTTATATGTTGTTGATAAGGAGAGATTGCTTTGTAATAAAACCAAGCAGATAAAGTTAATAGGCTTAGCATAACCACAAGGGCTATTTGAAGGCCATCACCAGCATCACCTGTGGAAAATACATCGCTAAGCGTTCCTGTTAATAGAGGGCCAAAACCTGCACCAAATAACGTTAAAAATAGACTTAATATTGCGATGCTGGTTGCGCGTTGGCTGCTGCTCACTAAGTGGCTAACTGCGGCAAATGCAAGTGTTGGCCACCAACTATTGAATAAGCTAAAGCCTGCTGCAAATACAATGGCATGAGGCACTGTAATACTGCCTAGTTGCCATGCAGCATCTGCTGGCCATAATACAAAACCAAAACCAAAAGGTATGCTGATTAATACACTGATTACTGGCATGCGTAGCTGCCAGCGACTGTCTTTTCGGCTAAGTTTGTCACAATAATAGCCACTAAAAATTGAACCAATGGCAGCGAATATACCACTTGAGATACCAAAAATTAAGCCCGCATGTGCTAGTGGTATATCAAAATTACGCACCATAAACGTTGGTGCCCAAATGCCATAACCATAGCCAACCATGCCTGCGATGGCGGTACCCATACAGATTAAAAAGAATCCTTTAATCTTCATGATTTTACGAACGTCGTTAAAGAAATTTCCGTGAGGCTGGTTGCGGATTTTACGTTCGGCTGGTGTGTCATAAACGCCTAAGCCAGGATCTTTAGTAAAGATATAAAGTAATAGTGCTAGTAAAATTCCGGGAGCACCAAAAAAGATAAATACTGCGCGCCAGCCGTGTTCTTGTGCTATCCAGCCACCCAAAGCCATCGCGGCTAATAAACCAACATGAGGCCCTAGCATGTATAAGCTAATAACAAACGAGCGTTTCTCTGGAGGATACAAATCAGAACACATTGAAACAGAAGGAGAAGTACCACCTGCCTCGCCAACAGCTACGGTCATACGAGCGATAACAAATTGCCAAAAGTGAGTCACTGCACCACTGGCCATAGTAGCAAGACTCCACAAGCCACAACAAATAGCGATAATGTTTTTGCGATTAGTGCCACGATCTGCCATACGACTTAGGGGAAGGCTCACCGCTGAATAGAGAATGGCAAAGGCGAGCCCGCTGACCGCGCCCATTACTGTATCTGAAACTTCGAACTCCAACTTAATAGGTTCGAGGACGATAGCAATTAAGTTACGATCAATATACGAAAAAACGTAAATTATCGACAACAATAATAGCGTCAGATTTGTCCTGCTAGTGCTTTGTTCTTGCATATATAACACTCTTTTATCATAAGGTAATGTCTATACCTTAACTTTACTAAAAAATTGAACATCGTCCTTTTGGACGTATTACATTTTAGCCAAATGGCTTCTTATTGACTGAGCGTAACAAAACGATAAAGAAGATTACATATTTTTGGAGACATAATGAAATCTATAAATTTACCCGAAGAGTCACCAGGCTATGTTCGGGATAATTTTCTAGAATATCCAATGACCCCACCTATGCCTGATGGTTCGGTGGTGGAAATAGCCGATGGTCTTTTATGGTTACGCATGCCGATGCCTATGGCCCTTGATCATATTAATCTTTATTTAGTCGAAGATGATGATGGCTGGTTTATTATCGATACCGGCCTAAATACCGCGAAAACACGCGAATTATGGCCCACTGTAGTAGAACGTCACTGCAATGGTAAGCCAATTAAAGGGGTTATATGTACCCATTTTCATTATGACCATAGCAGCCTTTCTTCATGGTTAATGCAAACTTTTAATGTACCGCTGTATATGACCTATGGCGAGTTTTACACCCTAAAATCTATGAGTAGCGGTATCGCTAATTTAGGCAGTGAGCAACAATTAGATTTTTATCACCGAACCGGTATACCCCGAGATCAAGTCGACGTAATCTTTGATAAGTGTCGCAAAGACCCATTTATAAAATATAGTCCGCCATCTTTCATTCGGATCAGAGAAGGTGAAGTGTTAACAATAGGAAGACGCCGCTGGCAAATCATAATAGGAGAAGGCCATTCGCCTGAGCATGCTTGCCTATATTGTGAAGAAGATCGATTATTGTTAGCAGGTGATCAATTACTGCCAGAAATCAGTTCAAATATTCTAGTTAGCGAGATGGAGCCACAAGCACAGCCTTTGACTAACTGGTTCCACTCTCTAGAAAAATTAAAATCGTTACACGTGGAAACGCTTGTTTTACCAGCCCATGGGCCGGTGTTTAGGCAAATGCATTTACGAGTACAGCAATTGATCGAACATCATGTAGACACGCTGGATAGTATAAGAGAATTTACTCTCCAAGAAACAGAATTTAATGCTTATCAAGCAATGAAATTTATGTTTAAACGCTCGCTTTCACCTATTGAAACTATGATGGCTTTAGGAGAAACCTTAGCACATCTTAATTGGCTTGAAAGTAACGGTGACCTAATGTGTCAGCGTTCGAATGACTCAGGAATTAACACCTATTTATCGACCACAATTACAAAAAAAGGCAGGATCAAGCAATGAACTTACTCAATTTAGTTGCAGAGACTAAATCGCAACTGATGTCGCCCGGTGCACCTTTCGAAATTAAAAGTAAACAAGTCAATGGCGAGACATTCCAAGTGTATGGTAATGCACCAGTGAATTTAGCACAGGTAATTAACGACTCTCGCCGGACAGATGAAGCTAACTTTCTAGTATATCAAGAGCAACGTTTAAGTTTTAAAGAGTTCTTTGAGCAGGTTGATAGTTTAGCTAGCTGGATGCATCAGCGAGGAATTGCTAAAGGCGATCGAGTGGCTATTGCTATGCGTAATCGTCCTGAATGGGTGGTTGCTTTTTGTGCTACAGCTCTTATCGGCGCAGTACCTGCACCGCTTAATAGTTTTGGTATGCCACAAGAGTTGCATGATGCACTAACGACAATTGAACCTAAACTATTAATTTGCGATGGTCCTAGATGGCAGAGAATTAATCAAAGTGACAGCGAGGAAATTGATAGCTTAGTACTCAATGATATCGATCTTGATTTATCAACGCTATCGACAGTCACTGAACTTTATCTCGCCTTAAAGCATCCAGCTATTGAACTAGAACTACCACAAATAGAGGATACAGATCCGGCTTTAGTGCTTTTCACTTCTGGAGCAAGCAGCGTAGCTAAAGCGGTAGTGTCAAACCATATTGCGGTATGTCAGGGGCTTTATAATATTGACTTTATTGGTGCGGTTTCAGCGATGACTTCGCCTAAAGCTATTGCTGGCATAATGGCAAAAGGCTTGGTACCCACAACCTTAACCGCAGTGCCGTTATTTCATGTTAGTGGCCTGCATGCACAATTGCTTTCAGCATTGCGCGGCGGTCGTCGCCTAGTATTTTCCCATAAATGGGATCCTATCGATGCCATCGAACTAATAAAACAAGAGCAAGTGACACAATTTAATGGCGCACCGTCGATGGTAATGCAACTGCTACGTGACCCCGGTTTTCATAGCTCTGAGGTAATGAAGACCTTTAGTGGGCTTGGCTTTGGAGGAGCGGGATTATCTGCAAGTTTGGTCGATAAAACCTTATCGACGTTAGATGAGCAAATGATAGGCATTGGTTTTGGTATGACTGAAACTAATGGCGTTGGCGCGGCAGCAGCAGGTGACTTATTCCGTCATCAGCCTAGAAGTTCTGGGCTTTTGTCTCCGATCATGGATGTACGTATTTGTTCACCCGATGAGAGCAATTTACCTGCGAATGAAGTCGGAGAAATTTGTATGCGTGGGATCAGCTTAATGGATGGCTATGCGGGTAATGAGTCAGCGACACAAGATGCTATACGCTCTGGTTGGTTGCACACTGGCGATCTTGGTTATATTGATGACGCAGGCTTCTTATTTATTGTTGATCGCCTTAAAGATGTAATTAATCGCGCCGGTGAAAACATTTCGTCAGCCGAGGTGGAGTCATGCTTACTTGAGCAGCAATACGTCGATGAAGCGGCCGTTTTTGGTATGCCTGATGAAGATACTGGCGAGGCTATTATTGCGGTAATTCATCCGTTAGTAGGTAAGACCCTCGATGAAAACACCTTATTAAAGCACGTTGCACAGCGATTGGCGAAATACAAAGTACCGGCAAAAATTTATATTACAGAAAATAAACTGCCGCGTAATCCAGCCGGTAAACTTTTGAAAAATGAACTTAAAAAAGCAATTTGCCAGTAGCATTATTATTTGCGAAGGCAGGTGTGTTGAAATACCACTGCCATTGCTAAAAATTAGTTAATCAAGATCATAAGTCGTCGTATGCACGCTTATACTTTTGAAAAGGAGAAGATCAATGACCACCACCAATGATATTGAAAACCACTACGATGTAATTATTGTAGGTTCGGGAGCTGGAGCGATGACTTCCGCTATATTTGCCGCCGATCAGGGCAACTCTGTGCTTATTGTCGAAAAAAGTGATAAATATGGCGGCACCTCTGCAATATCTGGTGGAGGCATCTGGATCCCGAATAACGATGAATTTAATGCACTCGGTGGTAATGACAGCTATGAAAGCGCATTAACTTATATTAAAGCAGCGAGTAAAGGTAGCGTTGACGAATCACGAATTCGTGCTTATTTAGATAATGCGCCAAAAATGATCCGTGAATTGCAAGCAAACAGCCGAGTTAACTATGCTGTCGCAGAAAAATATCCTGATTACTACCAACACTTAGAGGGTTCGTTACCTGGTGGTCGTAGTATGGATCCAGAATTATTTGACACCACAGGGTTGGGTGATGAAATAGAGCATCAACAACCCGCTTCAGGCAATACTTTACTTATGGGTCGTATGGCGTGGACCGCTCGACAAGCACATAGAGCAGTTGCGAAAGATCGTGGCTGGATGCTGATGATAATAGGTTTAATGTTACGTTATAAGCTTGATTTTAAGCAACGTAAAAAGGGCCGTCGCGATCGTCGTGCCGGTCTTGGTGGGAGCTTAGTTGCATCACTGCGTCATTCACTGTCTGATCGCAACATTCCTTTGTGGCGCAATACTGAGTTTACTGATTTTATTATTAATGACGACAAAGTCACTGGTATTAAAGTGATACGTAATGGCGAAGAAGTTAGTCTCAATGCTCGCCATGGTGTGATCATGGGCAGTGGTGGCTTTGAACAAAATCAACGTCTACGCGAAAAATACTTACCTGCGCCATCACAACAACGTTGGAGTGCAACACCGAAAGATGGCAATACTGGCGCAGCATTAGAGGCTGGACAAAAAATTGGCGCAGCAACTGATTTACTTGATTGGTGTTGGTGGGCGCCAACGATAAAAGTGCCTAAAGAGTCTAGTTCGCGAGGTTTATTTGCTGAACGTGCATTTCCCGGTGCAATTGTAGTTGATGGCTTAGGTAAACGATTCTTTAACGAAGCAGCTCCTTATTTAGAGTTTGGCGATGCCATGTATCGTAATCATCGAGAAACAGGTAACTCTATTCCATCATGGGTGATTTTCGATAGTCATTTTCGTCATGAATATGCAATGGGACCGCTAATGCCAGGGAAAATAATGCCTGATAGCAGAGCACCTAAAGCATGGGTAGAGTCCGTCTATTGGAAAGCAGATAGCCTCGAAGAGTTATCGAAATTAATTAATATTGACGCGGCTGGTTTAGCTGAAACCGTGACAAAAATGAATCATTATGCGCAGACCGGCATTGATGAAGACTTCCAACGTGGTGGCAATGTGTTTGATCGTTATTACGGTGATACCAGTGTTAAACCTAATCCATGTTTAGCACCGATTAAGAAAGGCCCGTTCTACGCGATGAAAATAAACCCGGGAGACATCGGTACAAAAGGTGGCTTACTTACCAATGATTTTGGTCAAGTAGTGCGTCCATCGGGCGATCCTATTGCTGGGCTTTATGCTATTGGGAACGCTTCATCATCTGTTATGGGGATTAGCTATCCAGGAGCCGGTGCAACACTAGGGCCAGCAATGACCTTTGGTTACATTGCCGCGAATCATATTACGGCTAATCGCGCCGCAACAGCGAAATAAATAGAGAATAAATATGAACACCACTAACCCATTCGAGGCTAACGCTAACATAACAGTCGATAGCATCCCTAAATTGGTATTTGCTGCTGCACAGCGTCATGGCGATCTTGCCGCTATTGAAGATGAAGGGTTGATTGTAAGCTATAAAGACCTGCCCCGCTTAAGTTTGGATGTTAGTCGTGCACTTATCGCCTCAGGCATTAAGCCTGGCGATAGAGTTGCTATCTGGGGTGCAAATTCAGGTCTTTGGGTACTTGCGGCTATTGGCTTGCAAATGGCTGGAGCCGTTTTAGTACCTATCAATACGCGAATGAAAGCGGTTGAGGCGGCTGAAATTATTAATCGTAGTGGTGCAAAACTGGTTTTTAGTATTGGTGACTTTCTAAATAAAGATTACCCAGCCGAACTAGCTAAATTATTTGAGCCACAACAACTTTCAATCGTTACGTTAACTCCTCGCCAAGGCGAAGCGGTTGAATCGTGTTGCGATTGGGATACGTTTTTATGTAAAAAACAAAATGTTAGTGAGCAAAGCGCACGCGAACTTGCGATGAGTATCGATGGTAATGATCTTTCTGATCTTATGTTTACCTCTGGTACCACAGGAAAGCCGAAAGGTGTGATGAGCCGCCATGGTGCGATAATTCGCTCCTTTAGTGTATTTGTTAAAACGTTAGGCTTAATTCCTGGTGATCGTTATCTGGTCGTTAATCCATTCTTTCATGCCTTTGGCTATAAAGCCGGTTGGGTGAGTTGCCTGTTAGCAGGAGCCACTATTTTACCGCAAGCTATGTTTGACGCCGATGAAGTATTTGCCAGAATTAGTCGAGATAAGGTCACTGTATTACCGGGTCCACCAACCCTTTATTTATCGCTACTCGCTCATCCTGGGCTTGAAAGTGCCAATGTAGACAGTTTACGTGTTGCTGTTACTGGTGCTGCAACGATCCCGCCGGTTCTGATTGAGCGAATGCGCAGTCGGTTAGGTTTTGAAGTGGTGACTACGGCCTATGGATTAACTGAATGTGGCGGATTAGCCAGTATCTGCGATATAGATACTGATGTTGAAACTATTGCTAGCACTAGTGGTCGCGCTATTACTGGTACCGAAATTGTGATCATGTCTGAGCAAGGCAAAGTGCTTGGCGCGGGTGAAACGGGCGAAATTTGTATTCGCGGATTTCATGTGATGAAAGGCTATTTTGAGCAGCCTGAGGCAACCGCTGAAACAATTGATGATGATAACTGGCTGCATACAGGTGATATTGGTCACCTTGATAAAAATGGCTTTCTTAGTATTACCGATAGACTAAAAGATATGTATATCTCGGGCGGTTTCAACTGTTACCCCGCTGAAATTGAAGCTGTTTTAACTGAGCATCCAGCGATAGCACAATCAGCCGTTGTTGGCATTAAAGATGAACGTATGGGTGAGGTGGGTTGTGCCTTTATCACCTTAAAACCAGGACAAATACTTGATCAAGCTATGCTTATTTCTTGGTGCCGTGAACGTATGGCTAACTACCGAGTACCGAAACAGGTAAAAATTATCGACGAAATGCCAGTAAACGCCTCTAACAAAATCGTTAAGGCTGAACTGATTAAGCACGTTGTTTAAGCGCGAGTTATTTTAGGAGAGAAAATTTGGATTTTTCATTTACCGAAGAACAGCAGATGATCCGTGATACCGCGGAAGCCTTCTTAACTGAAATATCATCATCGAATGCAATACGTAATGCTATGGCAACCGAACAAGGTTACGAAGATGAAGTATGGCAACGTATTTGTGGTGAAATGTACTGGCAGGCGCTTCATATCCCCGAAGAATACGGTGGCTTGGGTTTAGGCTATGTTGAATTAGTGGTTATGCTGGAGCAAATGGGACGTTATTTATTATGTTCACCATTTTTCTCTACCGTCTGTTTAGGTGCTAACGCGTTAATTATTGCCGGTACAGACGAGCAAAAGCAGAAGTATTTAAGCCAAATTTGTGAAGGTAGCTTAACTGCTACCCTTGCCTACACAGGTAACAATGGCCAATGGGATGCTAGCGCAATACAAGCCACAGTTGCTAGCCAAAATAACGACTATGTACTTAATGGCACGTACCTATATGTACCTGATGGTCATACTGCTGACTTATTAATCGTAGCTGTTCGTAATGAAGGTAGCATAGGTGAGCATGGAATTAGCTTATTTGCCATTCCTGCTAATACACCTGGCGTAAAACGTACTTGGCTACCGACTATGGATCAAACCCGCAAGCAAGCCGAAATTATTTTAGACAATGTCACTCTTAGCGAAGAGAGTTTAATGGCTGAGCTAGGAAATGCTTGGCCGCAACTCAACAAAGTTATTCAGCTAGCGACCATAGCTACTGCTGCAGAGCAAACTGGTGGCTCGCAACAAACTCTAGACTTAACGGTTGCCTATAGCAAAGAACGCGTGCAATTTGGTCGACCTGTCGCCGGTTTTCAAGCGGTTAAGCACCAAGCGGCAGATATGATGTTACGCACTGAAGTTGCTCGTTCGGCCGTATATTATGCGGCCTGCGTAGCTGAAGAAGCCATCAATGGTGGCCCTTTAGCTGGCGAGTTAGCTGAAGCTGCAAGTGTGGCGAAATCCTATTGCTCAGACGGTTATTTTAAAAATGCTGGTGATGCGATTCAACTGCATGGTGGTGTTGGTTTTACTTGGGAATACGATGTACATCTGTACTTTAAACGCGCTAAGTCCTCTGAGTTATTTTTAGGTAATGCGGCATTCCATCGAGAGCAAGTCGCAAAAATGCTATTAGATTAATCGGATCTTAACAAAGGTAATATTAATGAAATTAAGTTTTAGTCAAGAAGACGAGAATTTTCGCGCCGAAGTCGCTTGCTGGTTAACTGAAAATCTAGTTGGTGAATTTGAGCAACTTAAATTTCGTGGTGGCCCTGGCGACGAACATATGTTTCCAAAAGAGCGAAAAAAGTGGGAGCAAAAACTCGCACAAGGTGGCTGGTCTTGCGTTGGTTGGCCTAAGGAACATGGCGGTCGCGGTTGTTCAATTGAGCAGCAAGTCATTTTTAATGAAGAATATGCCCGAGCAGGTGCGCCAGGGCATGTTGGCCACATTGGTGAAGGTCTCGCTGGCCCAACAATTATTGCTTTTGGTAATAAAGCTCAGCAACAAAAATACCTTCCGGGTATCGCTGCGGGTACCGAATTATGGTGCCAAGGATATTCTGAACCCGGTGCTGGTTCTGATTTAGCTAATGTAAGAACAAAAGCTCATTTTGACGAAGAAAAAGGTAAGTGGATTATTAATGGCCAAAAAGTATGGACTTCGTTGGCTCATGAATCCGATTTTATTTTCGTCATAGCTCGAACTGATCCTAAATCAACCGCTCATAAAGGTTTAGGTTTCTTCTTAATGAAAATGGATCAGCCGGGTATTGAAGTGCGTGGTATTGAGCAACTCACCGGCACATCGGAATTTAATGAAGTGTTTTTTGATGAAGCAGAATGTGATGCTGATGATATTGTTGGCGAACCTGGTGAAGGTTGGGCTGTTGCGATGGGGCTACTCGGCTTCGAACGCGGGGTGTCAACATTAGGTCAGCAGATGCAGTTCCAGAATGAGCTCAATCAAATTATTGCAATAGCCAAAGAAAATGGTAGTAATAAAGACCCTGTAATTCGTCAGCGTATTGCCGATGCTCATGTGGGACTAAAAATCATGCGTTATAACAGCATGCGTATGCTATCGAGTGACGGCGGCTCTAATAAGGAAACACTTATTTATAAGTTACTCTGGTCTACTTGGCATCGCGACTTAGGTGAGCTGGCGATGGATGTTCTCGGCCCTGAAGCCGAAATTTTGATGTCTGCCCCGTACGATTTAACTCGTTTGCAATCTATGTATTTATTCGTTCGCTCCGATACCATTTACGGTGGCACTAATGAAATACAACGCAATATTATTGCTGAACGCGGTTTAGGTATGCCTAAAGAACCGAAAATAAGTATTAAATAAGCCCTTTCAAAGAATAAAACAGCCGTAGATCTTAGCGTATTTATGGCTTCATTCTGCTACAAAAATTAATCTACTATTTACTACAGAAGTTTGATTAATATTTATACATTATCTAGTTCCTTTAGTCTATGTAAGCTCCTAAAACAATGATTAATATAAAGATACAGCAACCCCATTAATTAATCCTTATTAGCTAAGCTAATTCGTGTGTCTTGATATGGGGGTAACGTTGTTAACTTTAAAATCAACAAGGAGTAAAGCGTGAATTATAATAAAAAACCACTAAATATAGCCCTAACACTAGCACTACTTAGTATGACTAATACCGTTAGCGCACAAGAAGATAAAACCAAAGGAACACTTGAAGTTATCGAGGTTACGGCACAGAAAAGGGTGCAAAACTTGCAAGAATTACCAACGGCAGTATCGGTGTTTAATAGTGAATCAATTAATGATAAGGGTATAACCGATATTGAAGATCTCAGTATTTACACACCCAATATGCAAATTTCTGAAACGCCGGGTGGCAGTACCGGCGCAACAATTGCGATTCGTGGTTCCGTGACAATAAATCCAGCGGTAACTTGGGAGCCAACCACAGGGGTATATATTGATGGTGTTTTTGTGTCAAAAAATGTGGGTGGTTTATTTGATGTTGCAGCCATAGATCGGGTCGAAGTATTACGAGGACCGCAAGGTACACTCTATGGTAAAAATACCATAGGTGGGGCGCTGAATATCTTAACCCGTAAGCCAAGTGGAGAATTCGGCGGTGAGATGCGAGTGGGTGCGGGTAATTATGGTATGACAGATATTTACATTACAGCAGACTCAGCTCAGATTAATGACAACCTAAGCTTTAATATTACCGCCAATAAAAAGGATCGTGATGGCTTTTACGATAACCTTTCTGTTAACTCAGATGTTAAAAAATTCAAAGAGTTAGAGTCTACTTCTCTGCGCTTTGGCGCCTTGTATGAATATAGTGACGCACTTGAATTTTATTACACGTACGATAATAGTGATAAAGATCTTACGCCATCAATGGGGCAAGTGAATATTGCAGGACTTATGCCTGATGACAGTAAATCAAGGCAGGAAAGTGCAGCACTTGACGGCGTACAATTCGACCGCTCAGAAAGTTCGGGCCATGCCTTAACGGTTACTTGGGAATCAAGTGATAACTTAACGATTAAATCGATTTCGGCCTTTCGTGAAATTGATTACGAAGATGGTAGTGATTATGATGGTTTTGACTTGGTCGGTTTTCATACCTTTCGCAGGGTAGACCACGAGCAAACCTCGCAAGAAATTCAATTTATTGGCAACCAAGATAAATTAAATTACGTAGCGGGCTTATTTTACATGAAAGAAGAATCTAATGTAGATAACCCATTCATTTTGGGTTTTGGCACCGTTAATAACTACTACGGCGTAGAAGCAGACTCAATTGCTGCTTATACTCATCTTGATTATCAGTTAACAGACAAACTTACTATTGCTGGTGGTGTACGCTGGACCACAGAAGACAAATCATTCTACATTGAACATCCTGATGACTTTAGTATGTATTACTTCTTCCCATTACCACATACAACGGCAAGTGATACCTGGGAAAATACTTCTGCAATGGCATCGCTTAACTATGAGTTGGCCGATAACGTGCAGACCTATGTAAAAGTATCACAAGGCTGGAAAGCCGGTGGCTTTAATGGTGAAGCGCCAAATTCTGAAATTGCGGTTAAACCTTATGATGAAGAAAAGGTGCTCGCCTACGAATGGGGATTAAAATCTCGTTGGTTAGATCAGCGGGTACAAGCGAATATTGCTGTGTTTTATAATGACATCACTGATATGCAAATGTCTGAATTTTTGGGCGCATACTCTGACATTCAAAATGCGGGTGCTGCAAAAGTTAAAGGTATTGAATTAGAGTTAGTAGCTGCACTTACCGACGAACTCACGGCTAACTTTAGCTATGGGATGCTTGATGGTGAGTATGATGAATTCGTAACTTATAACGTGTATACCGGGGCTCCTAACGACATTACTGATAGTGCAGTGTTCCCTTATAGCCCAGATAATAAATGGTCACTGGGATTAAATTACGCCTCTGAATTTGATATTGGTAATCTTAGCGTTTCTGCGGATTATAGCTACGTTGATGATCATTACGCGTTTCATAATCAGCCAGCTGCAGACTTAACTAGCATTGAAGGTTACAGTGTTATTAACGCGCGCATATCGCTGAAAGAAATTGCCGGCAGCCAATTTAGTTTATCTGTTTGGGGTAAGAACATTACGGATGAAGAATATCGTATTAACGGTGTTCCAATGGGAGATGCGACAGGTGCATTCATTGGAGGTATTAATTACTACGGTGATCCAGTTACTTACGGCGGAGAAGTTAGCTACGCGTTTTAATTAGCTTTAGCATAGACGTATGCCAATTTAATTAATTGGCATACGTCATCTATAGAAGTAACAAAAATGGCCTTGTTGTAAAACAAGGCCATTTTTATGATTATTGATTAAGTTATAAATGTTTAAGTAAGTGCGATTAGTTCAATACCAAGTGTTCGCTCTAATACTAGAAACTACTGCGCGGCATTGCCATTGGCGGTCCTGTGAGTCCGCCGTTAACACCGTAAATTTCTCCAGTAATGTAACTGGCCGCTGGTGAGGCTAAAAACAGCACACAAGCGGCGACATCTTCAGGTTGGCCTAATCGATTCATAGGGGTGCGCTCAACTATAGCGCGCTCTACCTCATCATTAATGACCCCTTCCAGTGCAGAAGTAAGGGTTGAGCCAACGCTGATAGCATTTACGCGTACTTTAGGCGCAAAATCTTGTGCTAAATTAAGGGTCATAAAATTCATTGCCGCTTTACCTATACCATAACTAATAAAGCCGGATTGAGCTAAGTGCCCAGCCACAGAAGAAATATTAATAATGGCACCTTTTTCGGCTGTCTTTACCATTAAAGGTGCGCACAAGCGAGACATGGCAAATGCGGTTGTGGTATTTAGTTTAAAACACGCTTCTAACTCTTCTTCGGTGGTCATTAATGTCGGCTTTATTGCGCCAGAGCCGCCAACATTATTGACTAAAATATCAAGACGACCAAAATGTTCAATAGTCTGGTCAACCAAAGCTTGGCGTTGTTGCTTATCGAGTACATCACAAGCAACTACTAACGCACGTCTACCGCGCTTGCGTATTTGTTCAGCGGTGTCTTCAAGTTGCTCTACCGTTCTTGCTGTGACAACAACATCCGCTCCAGCATCTGCCAGTGCAATTGCCGTGGCCGCGCCTATGCCACGGCCTGAGCCAGTAACAATAGCAACTTGGCCTTCTACGCGAAAGCGATCTAAAATATTAGACATTGGTTAACTCCTTTGGGTATTTATAGCAAATTAATCAAATAGGAACTGGTCGTTATTTTTCTGCTGATTATAAAATAGGGCGATAACGCCCTATTTTTGTTCGTTACCAAAGCAAGTCAGATAACGAATAATGCAGATAAGTGTTACGTTATAGGCAAACTTCGAACAGGCCTGCCGCACCCATTCCGCCACCGATACACATACTTACTACAACATATTTAACACCGCGGCGTTTGCCTTCGATTAGCGCATGGCCAACCATACGAGCGCCACTCATACCAAAGGGATGACCTATGGCAATTGCGCCGCCATCAACATTTAGCTTGTCGTTATCAATACCTAAGTAGTCGCGAGAATAAATAAGCTGACAGGCGAATGCTTCGTTAATTTCCCATAAGCCGATATCTTCAATTGCTAGTCCATGCTGTTTTAATAGCTTAGGAATAGCGTAGATTGGGCCAATACCCATTTCATCAGGTTCGCAGCCCGCTACAGTCATGCCTCTGAATATCCCCATTGGTGCTAAGCCTTTTTGCGCGGCTAATTGAGAATCCATTACCACACAGGCTGATGCGCCATCAGATAGTTGACTGGCATTACCTGCAGTAATGAATTCACCTTGTGCTACAACGCGACCATCTTTCCATACTGGGGCTAAACTTTGTAAGCTCTCAAGTGTTGTCGATGGGCGATTTCCCTCATCTTTACCAAGTAGCACATCTTCAAAGGTGACTTCTTTAGTTTCGCGATTGAATACCGATTTAGTGGATGCCATTGGCACAATTTCATCATCGAATAAGCCATTTTGTTGTGCTGTGGCAATACGCTGTTGAGATTGAAGACTGTACTCATCTTGGGCTAAACGTGAAATGTTATAGCGCTTTGCGACAACTTCTGCCGTTTCAATCATTTGCATGTAAGCGTGCTGTGACTTTGAAAGAACCGTTTTTGAAACATTGCGGTAGGTATTCTTATGCTTATTTTGTACCATCGAAATTGATTCAACACCACCCGCAACCACAGTATCCATTGAACCAAGCATAATATTTTGTGCGGCAAAGCCAATACTCATTAAGCCTGATGAACACTGACGGTCTAGTGTCATGCCCGGTACAGAATTTGGCAGGCCTGCAGCGGTTGCTGTTAAGCGGCCTAAATTATAACCTTGAGTTCCTTGTTGTGCTGCACAGCCGATGATCACGTCATCAACTTCTGCGCCATCTATACCAGCACGCTTAACGGCTTGCTCAACCGCATGGCCAGATAAAGCTGGTGCTTCAGTGTCATTAAAGGCACCACGAAAGGCTTTGCCCATTGGAGTTCTGGCGGTTGATACTATAACTGCTTCACGCATGATAATTCCTTATATTTTAGGAGCACTTAGATGCTCGCATGGTTAAATTTAGTAAGGGCAATAACATAAAACAATATTCAATAATTCAGCTTGTGCTGGTAAATATGAACAGTTACGACTAATGAAACATAGAAATTGCCACCTAGCTTATTAACGCCGATGATGTTGCTTTAGGCATCGACCATTTGAGGTAGGAAATAAAGAATAAGGATAACTTTCAGCGATTGATCGGGAATGAGTCGAATTTCATCATGTTTTTTACACTAAAAAATTGCAGCAGAAGGCCTATAGCAACCTAATTAAATTGCTATTATACTATTGTTAACCTGCCGTTTGCCCCCCATCAATAGGTAAAGCAGCACCCGTTATAAAACGTGCTTCGTCTGAGGCCAAGTAAGCAACAGCGGCAGCAATTTCGCTGGGTTGGGCTGCATCTAACATTGGAAACATCTTACTTAGTAACATTCTGTCTATATTCTCAGGAAAATTTACGTTAGCAGATAGTGGCGTTTTTACACTACCTGGGCATAGCGCATTTACCCGTACTGATTGCCCCGAATACTCTACCGCCAGTGATTTGCTTAAATTAACCACTGCAGCTTTGGTGGTGCAATAAGCTGAGGTATAAGCTTGACCGACTAAGCCCGCAGATGATGACATATTCACTATATTACCCTGGGTTTTAATCAAGTGCGGCATTGCTAGCTGGCAAAGATAAAAAACACTCGATAAATTAATACCTAGCATACGTTGCCATTCATCAACACTGATGTCGGTAAAGTGTTTAAGCTGGGCAATACCGGCAATATTGCACAACACATCGAGTTTACTGTATTGCTCTATACAGGCATTAATAGCTGCAGCACAGGAATCATAATCGGCGACATCACAATATTGTGCGGCTACCTTTACTTTATGCTTTAGGCAATCCGCAAAAGTTTTTTGTAAGCCTTGCTCGTCAATATCACAGATCATCAGACTTGCGCCTTCACTCGCAAGTCGTATGGCCGTTTCTCGGCCAATACCTGACGCAGCTCCGGTGACAAACGCGACTCTATTGTTGAATCGTTGCATGTTTAATCCTTTTTAGATGAAGATAATGATGTACAAGCAGAGGTATTAACTTTATCAGTTCTTTGATTGGCGAGTGCAAAATAAAAAGGTCTTAATAAACAAATATTAAGACCTTAACTTAGTGGTGAATGTAATTAATTAAAAGTTATAAATTACATCAACACCATAACTAGCAGGTGCGCCATAAGTTTGGGTATCGTAAAAACCAAAGTTAGCGCCATGAAGTACATAGTCTTCATCGGTAATATTACGTCCCCATGCTGATATTTTCAGATCTGAATCTTTACCTATTTTTATATCTGACAAGGTTAGGCGAGCATTGAGTAGTTCATAAGCATCGGCAACCATACTTGGATCAATTAAGCTAAATTGATGTTCATCCGTCATAGTGTAGTCAGTGTGGAAGCTTAAGTTACCAAAACTAAGCTCTACCAGTGTCCAGTCTATGGCCAATGATGCCGAGAAGCGGTCAACATCAGAGAATGTCTCATCAGTATAATCTGTATCTCTATAGCCATAAGTTGCCGAAAATATTAAATCACTCGTCGCTGCAAATTTAGCATCAAGTTCGAAACCAAGAGTTTCAGACTCACCAGAGTTTAATGAACGGCGAACCAAGTTGTCTTGTACGGTGATTTGTAAGTTAGTGTTGTCGTTATAAAAAACGGCAGCATTAAGCATAATGCGATCATCCATCAACATTGCTTTACTACCAATTTCATAAGCCGTTGTTTCTTCAGGATCGGCAGGCGTCAGCGAACCTTCATAATTTGCTTGACCAGTAGAAAGATAAGGAAAACGAGCAACAGCACCTGTGTTATATACACCAGCAGCATATCCTTGGGTTACTTTACCGTAAACGGTTAAATCTTCATCGTAAACGTAGTTAACAATAAAAGAGCCAACAGTTTTATCCCACTCTTCTTCAGCACCTATATCCTCGGCCAACATTACATCGTTTTCAGACTCATTAAGTATCGACTTTTCATCTTTGGTATGACGAACACCGACAATAACATTAAGCGAATCAGTTAGTTGATAATCAAGCTGGGTAAATACTGCGTTTGCTTCTGATTCTACACTATAGAAAACGCCCCATGGCAATGGCTCAGTAAATAATAAATTTGCTCCCTGGCCAGTAAAGATATTAATGCTCCATGGGTTATTTTCTTGACCTTCTTCCTCAAAGTAATAATAACCGGCAACATACTTAAGTTTGCCATCCATAAAATCACCAAGGAACTGAAATTCTTGAGAGGTCTGTTCTTGCGACTTTTCACTTGTATAATGAAATGCTGGATTTGGCGCGTAATTACCGTTTGGCATGAAGGTTTGGTCAAGCTCTGCACCAAAATATGCACCACCATCCATGTCTACACCTTCTGTTAAGTCAGAATCATATTCACGGTAAGACGAAATTGATTTAAAAGTGTGGTTCTCGGCATAGTCCCACTCGAGTGCTAAGTTATGACCCGATATGTCGACGTACTCACGCCCTTGGTTATCCAATTCGAAAGATTCTTGTCGACTGCTATCATGCTCGTTCGCAGCCATCATGGCAAAAACATTGCCACCGTAAAATTTACCAGAGCCCATATTAACTGTTGGCACAGCTGGATCGGTAAACCAAGGGCGTACATTGCTGATTTGAACTGGGGCTGCTACTGCGCTGCCGTCAGTTTCGTCGTAACTGTAATCAACTGAAAAGCTGTCACCCTCATAGCGTAGGGCAATTCTAAATGCATCGGTTTCTTTAGCACCTAGGTTTTTTTCACTCGCACCAGCATAAGTGTTTTTTGCCCAGCCGTCTTCTTCACCGGTCATGTAAGTTAACTTAGCTGAAAAATCATTAAATGAACCAGTATCTACTGATGTGATTGAGTTAAAGAGCCCATCAGAGCCAAAGGTAAGTTTTTGTTGAAATTCAAAATCTTCTGATGGTTTTTTAGTTACCATATTGATTGCGCCACCCGTGGTGTTTTTACCCCAAAGTGTACCCTGAGGGCCACGCAATACTTCCATTCGTTCTAAATCGATAATGCTAAAAATGGCGCCAGTATTACGTGCTAAATAAACACCATCAACATAAATCCCTACTTTTGGATCTACACCTAGTGACGGTTCATTAGTACCTAATCCACGAATATTAACACCGACATTAAATGCACTACCAATAGGAACCACTACTTTGGTATTGGGCGCATAACTACTAATGTCACTAACATCTTCAATACCGAGAGTTTCTAACGCCTCGCTATTAAATGCTGTAATGGCAATTGGGGTTTCTTGTAATGTACTAACACGTTTTTGTGCTGTAACAGAAATACGTTCAATTCCTGAATTGGCATCACTTTCCTGTGTAACGGCTTGTTCTTCTGCCGCTACTGCTTGTTCTTCTGCTGCAACTACTTGGCCCGTTAGTGCACAAGCTACTGCAAACGCGAGTGGTTTTATGGTTACATTAAAGCTATTTTTCTGGTTATTCATTTTCATATTCATCCCAAGCCTCTTTTGTGTTTTATATTTTGTGTTTTATATTTTTTGCTTTTATTAGTATTGGTTGATATTTATTCAAATGGGCTTACATGAAATCGTCTATTAGGACTAGTTAGTTTGGTTGTTAAGTAAATGAACGTCTCCGTAGTGTAGATATTAATAATATTATATTGCTATGAAATACAGGCCAGAGCTTGGTGTAGAAGACTAAGTCGATATTTTTATTTGTACCGAATAACAGGCTAAATTACTGCTCGACTGTAGATAAAAGAAATTTTTTAATCATTCATTCACCCCCAAAAACAATCGGAAATACGATTTAAAGGCTCTGGGTTTCATAAGTTTAAGCACATATTTTCACTATATTAGCTTCTTAATTAGCTTTTGATTATTGTAAAATTTATTTTATAAAAACGTTAATATGTCCGTGTTGGCTCCTCATTTTAATAGGTATTTATACTAATTCAATACTTTCATAGGAAATTAGGTGTTATCCATTAGTACTATGTTTGGTCGTATTGGTTTTATCTTGGCGTATCTTTATCTATCCAGTCGATACTATGAATAGTCACTTCGTTTAAGAGGGCTTTATCTAAAAACTCTTAAAGTAGGTATGCATTCCTTTGATTTTGTGTTTTTTCTAAATTTAGACAAAACACAAAATGAATTACGGACCCAAAAAAATATACTGTTCTGCTACCTACATCGCTCAATTACATAGGCAACAAATCAAGATAGCTAAACAATATTATTGTTTAGTCCATATTGACGATGAGAGATTATGGCTGTTATGAAAATCTGATATTAAGCAAGCTGGTAAGCATTAACCCACGATAATCGTGCGTTAACTTATAAAGGATAACAACCATGACTGTTCCCAATAAAATTAATATCACAGGTATCAATGATGATTTTCTTACGCCTGAAGCCATTCGTCTGATTGAATCAGCAGAGAAGTTAGTTCCTAGTTTACTGGAGCGAGCTAGTGCGACTGATGTTGCAGGTAAAGTACCTGATGAAACGGTAAAAGAGATGAATGATGCGGGTTTATTCCGCGTATTACAGCCTAAACGTTGGGGCGGCTTTGAGCTTGACCCACGTGTATTTTACATTATACAAATGACACTAGCACAAGGTTGTATGTCTACCGCTTGGATCTATGGCGTTATTGGTGTTCATAACTGGCAAATAGGCTTATTTGATGAAAAAGCTCAAATTGAAGTGTTAGGTGAAGATTCTGCCACACTTATTGCCTCTACCTATATGCCTGTTGGCAAGGTAGAAAAAGTTGATGGTGGTTATAACTTCTCTGGCCGATGGGGTTTCTCAAGCGGTGTTGAACACTGTAAGTGGATTTTCTTAGGTGGCTTGGTGCCAAAATCACCTGGTAGTAAAGAACTTGAGCATAGAACCTTTTTATTACCTAAATCTGATTATAAAATTGTTAAAAACTGGGATGTGCATGGACTGCGCGGCACCGGTAGCCATGACATTGTGGTTGAAGGTGCATTTGTACCTGATCATCGTACCCATCAGACTAATGATTATAGTGATGAAGCCTGTAAAGGGCGTGCGATTAATGATAACTGGTTATACAAAATTCCATTCGTTCAAATTTTCCAGCGTGCAGTATCTACTGCTTGTATTGGCGCGCTTGACGGTGCAATTACAGAATTTCGTGACCGTTGTGCAGAACATGTTGGTAAACATGGCGGGAAAACAGCCGAAGATGTTAATGCCCAAATGGCAGTAACAGAAGCAATTATGACTAGCGACCAGTTAAAACTTGTCTTATTTCGTAACTTTGCTGAAGTAGTAAAACACACTAAAAATGGTGAAATGATGCCAGTTAATGACCGTTTATTACAGCGCGCTCAATCAGCTGCTGTGTCTAAGCAAGCTGGCGAAAGAGTTAATGAAATATTACGTGCTTGTGCTGGTTCTGGTTTGTACCGAAGTAACCCTATTGAACGAATTTTCCGTGATATCCATCAATCTCGAGGGCATATTGCTAATAATACCGATGCTTACATCCGCGCTCACGGTACCGTCATGTTAGGTTTACCGAATGCAGACCCTTTCGTTTAGTTTACGGAGTATTTATGTCAAATAGTCGCTATAGCAAACTAACTGTCGCTAAGGTAATAAAAGAAACTGCTGACGCGCATTCCATTTTGTTTGACGTGCCAGCATCGTTAGCTGAACAGTTTAGCTACAAGCCAGGGCAATTTATTACCCTTAAATTACCCTATGAGGATGACTTTCTTCTTCGTTGCTACTCAATGTCTAGCACGCCTACGCTTGATGATGGTTTGCGTGTGACAATTAAGCGAGTTGATGATGGGCGTGGCTCAAACTGGATTTGTGATAATTTAGTTGCTGGTAGCGAACTAGAGATCATGCGACCTGCAGGTCTTTTTGTTCCAAAAGATTTAGCCGAAGATCATCTGCTATGTGCTGGTGGTAGTGGTGTTACGCCGGTACTTTCTATTTTACGTCATGTATTAATGAATGGTACTGGCAAGGTGCGCTTAATATACGCTAACCGGGATGAGTCATCGGTTATATTTAAGCAAACACTGAAAGAATTATCTACGCAGTATCCTGAACGTCTTGAAGTGATCCATCTTTTAGATTCACTGCAAGGTATTCCTTCACTTTCGTTATTAACTTCGCTGGCTGATGGTATGCAACAAGGGCGTGCTTTCATCTGTGGTCCTGGACCATTTATGGACGCGATGGAAGTTGCAGTCAAATCAGCTAAATTTCCAAGTAGCCGTATTCATATTGAACGCTTTGTTAGCTCTGCGCCACTTACAGAAACAAGTTCAGTCGATGAAAGTAGTAAAAATGACGATGTTGCAGCCATTATTGATGACTCCCAATTGTCTGCTTCTACGGTGTTGCTTGAACTCGATGGCGAACATCATGTTATTCCTTGTGAACCAGGGCAAACCGTACTTGATGCCGCTGAGAAAGTGGGTGTTGAATTGCCTTATTCTTGTCGTGAGGGCATGTGTGCATCATGTATGTGCGAGGTGGTTGAAGGCAATGTCAAACTCAATAATAACGACGTATTAGATGAAAAAGATCTGGCAAACAAATTAACATTAAGTTGCCAAGCGGTACCTCTGACTACAGAGGTTCGGATCAAATATACCTAAAGTTCATAGTTTACTATAGAACTAAACAACATATATAAATGTGCAGCCTTGACTGCGCATTATTAACATAAGGAATTTGCAATGCAATCACGTTTTAAAGGTAAAGTAGCTTTTGTTACTGGTGGAGGCAGCGGTATTGGCGCAGCAACAGCACAACGATTAGCTCAAGAAGGTGCCAAGGTTGTTATCTGTGGTCGTCGTCAAGAGCCATTAGATGAGGTTGTTACTGCTATTCAACAGCAAGGCGGAAATGCCTTTGCTATGAAGGTTGATGTAAGTAATGAGCAATCATTTGTGCAAGCGCTTGAGCAAACGGCAAAGGAGCATGGCAGTTTAGATATTTTAGTAAATAATGCCATGGCTTTTTCGTACGGCAGTATTGAAGATATGACTACTGAAGATTGGCACAGTAACTTTACCACCTCGGTAGATGGTACTTTCTGGGGAACACGTACCGCGATGAAGCTAATGAAAGCCAATGGTGGTGCTATCGTGAACTTATCCTCTATTTGTGGTGAATTAGGCACACCAATGATGGCAGGTTATAGCGCATCTAAAGCTGCCGTGGTTAATTTCTCACGAGCCGCCGCCGCAGAAGGCGCTGTCGATAACATTCGAGTTAATGTTGTGGTTCCGGCTGTAGTAGAAACTCCTGCAACAGCAGGAATGCTTTCAGATGATACTGCACTTAAAAATACAAATAGATTGATCCCAATGGGACGAGTAGGGCGTAGTGATGAACTTGCTAGTGCTATCGCCTTTTTAGCCAGTGATGATGCATCATATATTACAGGTGCTTGTTTACCTGTTGATGGCGGCCGTGCCGCTGTACTTATTACGGCGATGGATTAAGGAATTATTATGAGTAAAACTAATGCGCTACTAACAGCCTGTAAGCTTGGTGATATAGACATAGCGAATCGAGTGGTGATGGCACCAATGACACGTAATCGCGCCGATGCTGATGGTACACCGAATAGCTTAATGCGTGACCATTATAGTCAGCGAGCTAGTGCTGGACTTATTGTTGCTGAGGGAACTTGGCCGGTAGCAGCTGGCCAAGCATACAATCGTCAACCTGGTATTGAAACCCCAAAACACATTCAAGGATGGCGTGCAGTGACCGATGCTGTACATCAACAAGGCGGTAAAATTGTATTACAAGTAATGCATGCAGGTCGAATAGGCTCTCATCATATCAAGGGAAGCGAAGTGGCTACTGTTGCCCCTTCGGCTATTAAAGCGCGAGGAGAGGTTCATACAGACAGTGCCGGTATGCAACCCTATGACATGCCTACTGAGTTGAGTACAGAAGAAGTTTGGCAAGTTATTGATGAGCATCGTCAGGCTGCAAAAAATGCCTTAGAAGCTGGTTTTGATGGTGTTGAATTGCACTGTACTAGCGGCTACTTACCAATGCAGTTTTTATGTTCAGATTCGAATCAACGCACAGATGAATTTGGTAAAAATGTGCAAGGTCGAGCTAAATTTGCAGCGGAATGTCTTCGTGCTATGGCGTCAGTTTTTGGTGCTGGTCGAGTTGGTTTAAGAATAAATCCTGGTAATCGTTTCAATGACACTAAAGATGAATTTCCTGCAGTTAGCCATGTAGCTCTGCTTGAAGCCATTGCAGATTTAGATTTGGCCTATTTACATATGATGCGCGCGCCAATAGAAACAATAGACGCCTTTAAAATGGGGCGAGAAGCATTCAAAGGCGCACTTATTATTAATGATGGTTTTAGTTCAGAATCAGCAACTGCTGCAGTTTCCGCAGAGCAAGCCGAAGCAGTGTCTTTTGCTCGACATTATGTTGCCAACCCTGATTTAGTCGAGCGTATAGCTTCTGATTTACCTTTAGCTAAACTTGATCGGAAAACGCTCTATACCCCAGGCTCTAAAGGTTATACCGATTACTCAAAGGCATAGACATAGCAAGCATCACAATAGCAGCATATATTTAGCTGCTATTGTGAATCGCTGAAATTTTGATAATGCAATAAATCTAAAGTCGTATATAAAACATTAATATCGGGCTAGATAAATAATATTTAACTGTGTATTGTAGTTTTGCCGCAATCTTGAATATACAAGAAATAACAAAAATACAACAAGTCAATAATAGGCCGAATATAATACATGGCACAAATAAATATAAAAATAGAGCAATATAATGAATTAATTAATTCATTATATGAAGCCGCAAAAGATGATAGTACTAAAAGTTGGAGTGAACCTCTCAAAATAGTACAGGATATGTTCAAAGCTAACTATGTAACCTTAATTTTAAAATTACCCAAAGAAGATGATTTAGGTTTGTTGATCGCCGTAGGTGACAATCTAGAGGGTGAGCAAAACGTTGAATATTTACCTTACCAACATAACCTTACCCCTTTCTCTGATCAACCAACAGATACCGTGTTAACCGTTAGCGACTATATGCATGATGCTGACTGGCGAAAGAGTTCCTATCGTCAACATTGGTGTGCATGTAACAATGTTTACCATGTGATGATTGTCGATATTAGCACCCCTGATGTTGGTAATTTAAGATTTAGGATCACTCGAAGTGAGGATCAAGAAGACTTTTCAGAGTCTGATAAAGAACTCTGTAATATGTTAGTTCCTCATATTAGACGCGCCATTTCTACCTTTTTACAATTATACAATAGTGTTTCTCTTGGTTCTCTTTATTCACGAGCTATTGGTAGGTTATCCATTGCTACTATCACTATTGATGAAAATTCCCGGGTGTTAGACAAAAATTTATTTGCAGGTAATATTCTTGAATCCGGTGATGGACTTAAAATAGTTGGCGGAAAACTTACGGCTCATTATCAAAACGATAACCGTGAACTTAAACGTCTGATAAAAACAGCTTTCGCTCAAGCGGGTGAAAAACAAACGATGCCTGAAGCTATGTCTATTACTCGTCCATCAGGTGAAATTGCACTAGGTGTGGTGATTGAAGTGATCCCTTCTTTGAACTGGGATGACGGTAAAGGTAAAAAACATGCGGTGGTATACATACGTGACTCTGTAGGGAAATCTACTACGAGTACAGAGATTTCCAAAAAACTCTTTGATTTGACCCCCGCAGAAACTGCCTTGTCCTTACAATTGACTAATGGCTTGTCGTTAGAAGAAGCGGCAGAGGCATTGAATATTCGCCGTAATACAGCAAGGGCTCACCTTCGTTCTATATTTTCTAAAACGGGTGTTCGCCGTCAAACGGAGTTAGTACGCTTGTTTCTTAATAGTGTTGCCGCATTAGGCTTTGATGACCGTGATGAAGAATAAGGGCTAATAGCTATTTAATTTAATTGTTATAACAAGCATTCAGAGTCCCAATTATCGCAGCTCAAATACTCCGTTTGAGCTGTGATTATTTTACTTTTATTTCCTTCTGCTATTCACGCAATAGTCCATCCGCACGATGAATTTATACCCATTACACGCAAATCTAAGGAACGAGAGCAATGTTGCTCCTCTACCAATTTAATTTATTTATCATTCCATGAAAAATAAATTGCTATTCATTTGCACGGAGTTTCATATGCGCGTTGTTTCTCAACATTCCTTGGCATTAATACTAGCCGCCAGTTTTGCTTCTACTATTGGGGGCTTGCCCTTTAATTCTTTGCCCATTCTTCTGGGTTCATTGGCGGATACTTTTAATTTAACGCCGCAAGAAATTGGCTTACTAGGCTCTGTTTGTTTTGCTGGCTATTTAGTTGGGACTTTGTCATCGGTCTTGATTATTAATCGTTTCTGCTGGCGTAAATTAACGATGACTAGCGCCGTTTCTTCATGTTTATTGTTGTTACTGTCTTCAGTGTCGGATGCTAATTGGCAAATGCCCTTGTGGGCGTTAATTGGTTTCTTTGCAGCATTAATGACCTGCTTAGGTTTAAGAATTATTGGGCAAATGATGAATAAAGAGCGTGCACTAGGAGTACGCCAAGGTATTGAGCTGGGCGTAACATCGATAGTGTTATTTGCTTTGCCTGCATTTATTATTAGCCAGTTTGGCTATGCGGGGGTTGCGATAAGCCTGTCCATTATTATTTTGCTATTAAGTATTAGTGTATTTTGGTTACCTAAAGATACCCACCTAGTTACTGAACACACAAGTATAAAATCGCAATTAGATATTCCGATATCTGCTTGGTTGGCATTATTGGTATTTTTGATTTTTGCCACCGGTAATATAGCCTTATGGGCATTTTTGGAGCGTATTGGTAATAGTCTACAGTTGGAGCCTGCTCAGCTTGGCCTTGTGTTTGCGGTGCTTAAATTACTCGGTGGTGCAGCTGCGTTTTCAGTCGCATTAGTCGGTAATAAATTAGGCTTGCGTAAACCTTATATTATTGTGCTTACTGTACTAGTTATCGGGCTGTATTTAATTTGGCTTTCGCTTTCCAGCCTGTCTAATCAGTTTATATTATTTGCCATGGGGGCATGGATCTGGGAAGTCGCCTTTACTTGGGGTTGTGTATTTCAAACTGCAGCAGTGGCAAGGCTAGACTCTAAAGGCAGCGCAATAATGCTTATCCCCGCAGCGTTTGGTGTTAGCGCTATGGTAGGTCCTGCGCTTGGCGGTTGGCTCGCATCCTCTGATTATTATGGCGTCTTAGCACTAGCTTTTGTTACCAGTTTAGTGGCGGTAATATGTTTTATGGGGCCTTTGGCGATTCGTCAACGTCAAATGACTAGTGAAGTTATTGCTAGTACAACTAATTAAATGGCTATAAATCTCGACAAAAAAGCCAGCGTAGTGCTGGCTAATTGTCGAAGGTTGGAAAAATATAATCTTTAAAATCTAACTACACAGGTTTTATTAAATCCAGGAGATTATTTTCCCTTAAATTCGGGGTGACGTTTTTGTAAAAACGCTTCCATTCCTTCGCGTTGATCTTGCGAAGCAAATAAGATTGCATTTGCTTTTCGCTCTAAGGCCATTGCACTGGCAAGGGGAGCATCCATTCCTGCTAGGATAACTTCTTTTATTTGTTCTGCAGCTAAAGGTGGCATACGCGCTATACGGCGACAGTTACTTAGCGCTTGCTTATATACTTCGTCATCTTCGCATAGCTCACTTACTAACCCGCCAACCCAAGCGTCGTATGCTGAAATAGGTTTACCCGTGAGGGCCATTTGCATTGCTTTTACTTTACCTACCGCACGCACTAAGCGTTGAGTTCCGCCGATGCCAGGCATAATTCCGATCGATATCTCTGGTTGGCAAAAGCTTGAGCTTTTACCGGCAATAATAATATCGGCCAACATTGCTAACTCACAGCCACCGCCATAGGCATAGCCACAAATTGCAGCAACTACTGGTTTTGGACATTGTTCAATCGGTGCCCATAAACGTTCGGTGTGGCGTTGATATATTTCAATGGGATCTGCATCGATTAATCCAGTTATGTCACCACCCGCGGCAAAGACCTTTTCCCCACCGGTGAGTAAAATACAGCGAACATCTTTATTATCTGCCAATTCAGTAAAATATTTTGATAACAATGTTTGAAGTTCTAAACTTAAAGCATTAGTCGCGTGTGGGCGATTTAATCTTAATTCGGCCACACCTTCTTCTGGAAAACTTAATATAACGCTAGGCTCTTTTTTATCAGTCATAGTCTCTCCAAAGCACTGGAATTAAAGTGGTCCAGTAAAGTTAAAAGTAAAAAATTAATATAATATCATTCTCTCTTTTTAAACATTATGCCAGCATCGTCCATTTAGACGAAGTTGTTTACCTTAAACTCTAGGTAAACTGTTTTCATGGAATTAATTTTAATACGAGACTGAGCTATGCTCCTTAATGAAAAATATAAAGGTAAGGTTGTCCTTATAACCGGAGGTACTAAAGGTATTGGTGCTGGTATTGCCAATGGTTTTTTATCGGCCGGAGCGCAAGTTGTGGTTTGTGGGCGTCAAGACGTAGCGTCGTTACCGCAAGTAACCGTTGATGGCAGTGTTAGACAAGCTCACTTTATTCAAGCTGATGTTAAAGATATTGATAGTACAGCGGCTATGTTCAGTACGATAGTGCAGAAATACGGTAAATTAGACGTATTAATTAATAATGCCGGTGGTAGTCCTTTTGCACTTGCGGACAAGGCTTCTCCTCGTTTTCATGAGGCGATACTCAAACTCAACTTGATTGCACCGTTAAATGTAGCTCAGCAAGCTAATGAAATTATGCAAGAGAATGAAGGTGGCAGCATTATATTCATTGGTAGTATCAGTGCAATGCGTGCTTCACCTGGCACAGCCGCTTACGGCGCCGCAAAAGCGGGGATTTTATCGTTAGTTAAATCACTCGCGGTAGAATGGGCTCCTAAGGTTCGCACTATGGCAGTGAGTCCCGGCTTAGTAAAAACAGAAAATTCTCACCTTCATTATGGCGATGAAGATGGTATTGCCGCAGTAAGTGCGACCATACCAGCTGGCCGCATGGCTGAACCTGATGATATTGCTAATGCCTGTATATTTTTAGCTTCAGCTGAAGCGAGTTACGCAAGTGGTTGTAATTTACTGATGAATGGCGGTGGTGAAATGCCCGCTTTTCTCAACGCTAGCGAAAACAAATAATTTATTTAATTTAAAACTTTAGAATTCATCTTGATAAATGTAGGAGACGGACATTGGCTAAACATGAATGGTTATCCGAAATAGAAGCGATGGTAGGACGACAATATGGTCGTATCTACGCGTGGGACAAAGTTAATGAAGCGATGGTTAGACAGTGGTGTGAAGTTATGGGCGTTGAAAACCCTCTTTATACCGATGCAGACTATGCTGCAACTACCGAATATGGAGAGCTAGTTGCTCCACCAGCAATGTTACAAGGTTGGTGTTTAGCAGGCTTTGGTGATGAGATCCTTGCTCCTGGTTCAACGAAAGAGAATCCTTATGGCGCATTAGTATTTCTTGAAAAACAAGGTTATCCGGCAGTCGTAGCGGTTAACTCAAATCTTCATTTCGATCGCTATATTACTATGGGTGAAAAACTTTATTATACCACGGTTTTTGATAGCATCAGCGATGAGAAAACCACCGCTCTTGGTACTGGTTTTTTTGTAACATTAAAAATGACTTATTTCTCAGAGAAGGCTAACGGCCAAGACGATGAAAAAGTCGGAGATATGATGTTCCGCGTGTTTAAATTTAAACCGGCTAAAAAACCTGAAACTAAAGCCCCAGCAAAAGAAGCTGCGAAGAGAAAACGACCTAAACCGGGCATCAGTGATGATAACCGCTTCTTTTGGGAAGGTTTTGAAGCCAAAGAAATGCGTATTCAAGAATGTAATAGCTGTAAGAAGCTGCAACATCCACCAGCCCCTGTGTGTATGCACTGTCATTCTTTCGATTTAGGCTACAAGGTTGCTAGTGGTAAAGGTGAATTGTATTCATTTGTGATAATGCATTATCCGCACGTTGCACCATTCGACAGTCCAAATCCAATTGGCCTTATTGAGCTAGAAGAAGGTGTTCGAATCCCTGCAGGCTTGATCGGTCTTGAAGAAGGTGTGTCACCAAAGATTGGTCAAAAGGTTGAAGTAGAATATCACCTGTTTGATGGTGAATTGACCTTGCCACAATTTAGACTTTTGCCAATTAAGGAGTCGTAATGGATTTTAACTTAACAGAAGAACAATCTGCCATTGCAGACATGGCGAATAGCCTGTTTACCGATACCTGTACAGATGATTTTCTTCGTGGCTACGATGACGCTGGCCAAGGTACTATGTCTGATCTTTGGCAAGCCTGTATTGAAACTGGTTTGCAAGGGGTTATTATTCCTGAAGCTACGGGTGGTATTGATCTTGGTATGACTGAGTTGAGCCTTGTATTACAAGCTCAAGGTGGTGCATTAGGCCAAGTGCCATTATGGCGACATCAGGTTACTGCCACCGCCATTGCTAAATTCGGAGATCCGGCTCTAGAGTCAATAGCGCAAGCCGCTGCAGAAGGAACAAACCTGTTAACTCTTGCTTTCAGTTTAGTTAATACCAGTAATGAAGCACAAGTTAGTGTTGAAAAATCTAGTGCTGGACTCAAACTTAATGGTTTAGTTCAGGCGGTATCTGTCGCTGGTTTGGCTGATTATATTTTGCTACCACTAACGCTAGAGAACGAATCTCGCTGGGCACTAATCGATAGTAAAGTCTCTGGTTTGTCATTAACTAAAGGACAAATGACACAAGGTGAAGAAGTTGCTGATTTACACCTAAATGATGTCGTAATTAACAACTCCGTGTTGCTTAAAAATAACGCTAACCGCTGGTTGGTTCCAAGAATTTTAGCTTCATTGGCCTCTTTGCAATTAGGCGTTAGCGAAGCTCAAATTACTAAAACAGTTGAATATATTAGCGAACGTCAACAGTTTGGCCGAGCTATTGGTACCTTTCAAGCGGTACAGATGACAATGGCTGATACCAAAATTTCTCTTGAAGCATTACGCAGTAGTGTATGGCAATTATGTTATCGCCTAGATAACGATTTAGGCTGTGAACATGAAGCTTTAGCAACCGCTTGGCAGGCTTGTGAGGCAGGCCATTCTATTGGCCACAAAGCACAGCATGTTCATGGCGGATTTGGTGTAGATGTTAGCTATATCATATATAGATACCTGTACTGGAGTCGTGCAATTAGCCTAAATTTAGGCGGTAGCCCCGCTTTATTGGCAAAACTTGGCGATGCCTTAACCGAAAGCGATAAGCTTGGCTGGAAATATGACCTGGATGAAAACTATGCAAACTAAAACTATGCAATTTAATGAAGTTCAGGTGGGTGATAAATTACCTGAACTAGCTATTCCAATTACCGTAGCGTTAATCTCTAACGGTGCTTTAGCAACCCGTGATTTCTTTCCGGGCCATCATGATAAAGATGCTGCGATTGAACTAGGTTCACCACATATCTTTATGAATATTTTGACGACTAATGGCTTGGTACAAAGCTTTATAGAGCGCTGGATTGGTCCAGGGTGTCGTTTTCAAGATATCGACATCAAATTGGGTATGCCTAATTACCCAGGTGACACCATGACCTTCATGGGTGAAGTTACCGCTATCGACCCAGAAAAACGTACGGTTGAAATCGGTTTGGCGGGTAAAAATCAATACGGCATGCATGTCACTGGCACAGTGCGATTGGTACTGCCATTAGGGGAAAAAATATGAACGAATCAATTAGCGGTAAAGCTGCCATTGCAGGCTTAGGTGCCACCGAATTTTCTAAAAACTCTGGTCGTACTGAATTACGTTTAGCGATGGAAGCAACTTTAGCTGCATTAGAAGATGCGGGTATTGATCCAAGTGAAGTCGATGGTTTCTGTAGTTATTCGGTTGATAAAGTGCCTGAATATGAAATTTCACGCTTACTTGGTTGTAACGAAGTGAAATTTTTCTCACAAATTCCTCATGGCGGCGGCGCAGCATGTGCACCAATAATGCATGCAGCAATGGCTGTCGCTAGCGGTGTTGCAAAAACAGTTGTTGTTTATCGTGCGATGAACGAACGTTCTTGGTACCGCTTTGGTACAGGCGATTACGGCTTTGCATCATCACCTGTGTTTGAAAACATTAACTATGGTTATTATATGCCACACGGCTTTCATACCCCTGCAAGTTGGGTTGGTATGTTCGCACAGCGCTATATGCATGAGTTTGGTGCTACTTCAGAAGACTTCGGCCGAGTAGCAGTTGCTTCACGAGATTTCGCGGCAACCAATCCAGCAGCTTTCTTTTATGAAAAACCTATTACTCTTGAAGATCATCAAGCATCAAAATGGATTTGTGAACCTTTGCATCTACTTGATTGTTGTCAGGAATCTGATGGAGCCGTGGCAATGGTGATCACTAGTGTTGATCGTGCCAAGACCTTAAAACAAAAACCAGTAGTGATTAAAGCTGGCGCTCAAGGCATTGCAGAAGGTCAACAGATTATGACCTCGTATTATCGTGAAGATATCACTGGTTTACCCGAAATGGGTATCGTTGCGAAAGAGTTGTATACGCAGTCTGGACTTGGACCGAATGATTTCCAAACGGCCATAATCTACGATCATTTTACCCCGTTTGTATTACCACAACTTGAAGAGTTTGGTTTTGCTGAGCGTGGAAAAGCAAAAGACTTTATTCGTGCTGGCCATCATGAGCGTGGCGGTAAATTACCGATTAACCCACACGGTGGACAATTAGGTGAAGCTTACATTCATGGTATGAATGGCGTAGCTGAAGCCGTAAGACAAGTACGTGGTACTTCTGTTAACCAAGTTGACGATGTTGAAAATGTACTCGTTACCGCGGGTACTGGCGTTCCAACCAGTGGCTTGATTTTAGGCGCAGAGTAAGGATTGAAGAATGTTTATTGATTTAACACCAGAACAACGGGCATTACGCCTAGAAGTACGAGATTATTTTTCTCAATTAATGACGCCTGAATTACGCAATAAGCTCAGAGGTAAAGAAGGTGGTGAAGATTTCCGTAACGTTGTTCGCCAAATGGGTAAAGACGGTTGGTTAGCCGTTGGTTGGCCTAAAGAACACGGTGGCCAGGGTTATCAAGCAACAGAACAACTGATCTTCTTTGAAGAAGCAAATATAGCTGGTGCGCCATTGCCTTTCGTAACGATTAGTACCGTTGGCCCAGCATTAATGCAATATGGTACTGATTTACAAAAAGAAAAATTTTTACCTGGCATAGCTAATGGTGAAATACATTTTGCTATTGGCTATTCTGAGCCTAATGCCGGCTCTGACTTGGCTACATTGAAAACTAAAGCCACGCTTGATGGTGATAACTTTACGGTTAATGGCAATAAGCTATGGACCTCAGGCGCCGAATCAGCTGATTATATTTGGTTAGCAGCACGCACCGATCAAGAGTTAGCCCGTCACAAGGGGATTTCTATTATGATTTTAGATACCCAAAGTGAAGGTTTTAGTAGCACAGTTATTCCGACCTGTTCTAATCCAACTGCAGCAACTTATTATGACAATGTTAATGTCCCAAAAGATATGTTGGTTGGTGAGTTAAATGGTGGTTGGAAACTTATTACCTCACAGCTAAACCATGAGCGTTTAGGTTTAGGGTCTTGGTCAGATAAAGTCGTTGGTTTGTATCGCCGTATTTATCTTTGGGCCAATACCAAAGACGAACAAGGTAAACGTGCAACTGATAATCCATGGGTACGCTCGGCACTTGCTGAGTGTTATGCCAAGCTTGAAGCAATGCGACTTATTAATTTTCGCATCGCCGCAGACTTAGAAAAAGGTCATATGGATATTGCTCTTGCCTCAGTAACAAAAGTTTATGGTTCTGAGTCTTCGATTGAAATTTTACGCAAGTTGATTGATATTGTCGGCATGAATGGCATGGTTAAAGACGACTCAGCGGCATCATTTTTAATGGGTGAACTTGAGTATGAAGTACGTGCATCAGTAACACTGACCTTTGGTGGTGGCGTGAATGAATTGCAGCGTGAGCTTATTGCTCAGTTTGGTATTGGCATGCCACGCGCAGTACGCTAAGAGGATAATATATGAGCGATTTAGCCCAATTTAAACAAGAAGTGCGTACTTGGCTAGAGGCTAATTGCCCTATGTCATTACGTACACCAACCCCAGATGGAGAGCTTATTTGGGGCGGTAGCGAAGTCAACTTTACCTTTGATGACCAACGTTTATGGTTTGACCGTATGCGTGATAAAAATTGGTTTTGTCCCAGCTGGTCAGCTGAATATGGCGGTGGTGGCTTAAGCTCAAAAGAAAACAGTATATTAGAGAGTGAAATACGTCGACTAAAATGTCGTCCGCCCCAAATCAATTTGGGTATTTGGATGCTAGGCCCTGTGCTTTTACAGCATGGTAGCGAGCAACAGAAACAGCAGTTTCTAACACCAATGACCCGCGGTGAAGTACGCTGGTGTCAGGGATTTAGTGAGCCAAATGCAGGCTCTGATCTTGCTAGCATTCGTACTAGTGCAGTCGATAAGGGCGATCATTATTTAGTTAATGGCAGTAAAATTTGGACGTCATACGGTGATAAATCCGACTGGATGTATGCCTTAGTTCGAACCGACCCTACAGCACCGAAACATCAAGGTATAAGCTTGTTATTGTTGGACATGCATAGTGAAGGTGTAAATGCGGTACCTATTGATTTGATTAGTGGTAAGTCTTCTTTTTGTGAAGTGTTTTTCGATAATGTGGTTGTAGCAAAAGAAAACCTTATCGGCGAACTTAACAATGGCTGGAAGCTTGCTAAGGAATTGCTGCAACATGAACGTAGCGCAATGTCTAAATTTGGTGAGTTTCAATTACCAACACACTTTGATCTAATGTCATTAATCAATGATTATATGCCTGCACCTCACAGCCCTAGCGAAACTGCGTTGCTTGATAAAGCGACTGCCGCTGAAATGGAAGAGCGAGCTTACAACTTGACGGTCCAGCGTTTAGGTCACGAAATGCAGGCGGGACAAAATAATTTTGGTTTAATGTCCATTATGAAGCTAGTACATACTGAGCAGGAGAAAACCAAATTTGAATTATTACTCGATGCGATGGGGTATCGCGCACTGGGCTGGGAAGATGATAACTTTACCGACCAAGAGCAAGCGATTAACCGTGCCTGGCTAAACAGCTTTTCTCAAACCATTGCTGGTGGCTCGTCTGAAGTTCAACTAAATGTAATAGCTAAACGAGTATTACAATTACCTGAAAACAAAGGAACAAGCTGATGAGTATGGTGTATAGCGAAGATGATCGTATGTTAGCGGATACGGCTGAAGAATTTCTTGCTGCTCAAAGCCCTGTGTCTGCACAGCGTGCCCTGCGAGATAGCAAAGCTGAGCTGAATTATGATCCGAAAATTTGGCAACAAATGACGGAATTAGGTTGGGGGGCAATTACTTTTCCTGAAGAACTAGGTGGTTTAGATTTTGGTTTTAAAGGTTTAGGTGCGATATTTGAAGCTACAGGTAAGCACCTTAGTGCTTCGCCAATGCTCTCGTCAGTAGTGCTTTGTGGTTCGTTATTACAACAGTTAGCAAATAGCGAACAACAGTCTTGGTTGACGGCAATTATTAGCGGTGAAAAACGTTTAGCGTTAGCGGTTGATGAGCAAGCAAGACATAAGCCAGAGAGTATAGATACAAGGGTAACAATTGATGGCAATGGCTTTATACTTAACGGTAAAAAAACCATGGTTATTGATGGTGTGAGTCCCGATGGTTGGATTGTCTCAGCACAACATAAAGATGGTTGTAGCTTATTCATCGTGCCATTTAGCGACCAAGTTGTGGTGACTCGCATTAACCTTATTGATTCACGCAATTACGCTGAGCTTTCTTTTAGTGATCTTAAACTACCAGCAGAGTCATTATTAGGTACCCTAGGTGGTGGTTTTAACGCGTTAGACCATGCTTTAGACTTAGGTCGCTTATGTTTAAGTAGTGAAATACTTGGCGC